>NZ_SOCE01000001.1:4205202-4816102 GCF_004365175.1 Kribbella voronezhensis
ACGACGAGTGCGGAGGTGAGCTGGACGGCGCGACGGTTGGGTTGATCGGCTTCGGCGCCATCGGCCGCAGGGTCGCCCGGGTGATGCTCGCCTTCGGTGCGCGGGTGTTGGTGAATGACCCCTTCATCACCGCCGCGCCGGAAGGGATCGAGCTGACCGGGCTCGAGGAGCTGCTGCGGCGCTCCGATGTGGTCAGCTTGCATGCTCGGCTGACGGAGGAGACTCGGGGCATGATCGGAGCAGACCAACTGGCGCTGATGCCGAGAGGTGGCGTACTGGTCAACACTGCTCGTGGCGGGCTGCTCGACTACGACGCGACCGTCGACGCGCTCGAGTCGGGGCAACTGAGCGCGGCCGCCTTCGACGTGTTCCCGACGGAGCCGCTGCCGGCCGGCTCACGGTTGCTGACGGCGCCTAATGTCGTGATGACCCCGCATCTGGCCGGCGCCACCCGGCAGACCGCGCATCGCGCGGGATCGATCGCTGCCGAAGCGGTGGCCGCCTACCTCGCGGGCCGTGACCCCGTCGGCAAGGTGGCTTGATGAATCGGCCTGGGCACTGGTGACTTCATGAAGTTGGCGACCTCCGACACCTGGGTCGAACTGCTCCTGCTGCTGATCGCGTTCGTGCTGTCGATGCTGATCGGCGTCGAGCGGCAGATCCGGCAGAAGAGCGCCGGTGTCCGTACCCACACGCTCGTCGGCACCGGCGCCGCGGTCTTCACGCTGGTGTCCGGTTTCGGCTTCTCGAACGTGCTCGGCTCCGAGGTGAATCTGGATCCGTCCCGGATCGCGGCCCAGGTCGTGTCCGGCGTCGGCTTCCTCGGCGCGGGCGTGATCTTCATGCGCCGCGACGTGGTGCGCGGGCTGACCACCGCGGCGACGATCTGGATGACCGCCGCGATCGGGATGGCTTGTGGCGCGGGGATGCCGGTGCTCGCGGTGGCGGCGACCGCCCTCCACCTCGTTGCCGTCGGCCCCTTCAGTCGCTTGACCCGGCGCCTGCCGTCGCCGGACCGCCGCAAGATCGTCACCGTCCGGTATCTCGACGGCGCCGGCGTCCTGCGGGAGATCCTGCACACCGCGAGTTCGATGGGCTTCGAGGCCTCCGTCCTGGGGACGGAGGAGCACCGAGAAGGTGGCCAGCAGCAGGTGCGGGCCGCGATGCGGTTCACCGGGCGGGCGCCGCTGCAGACTCTGGTGCTGGCTCTGGATGAACTCGAAGGCGTCACCGGGGTTCGGTTGCGCGACGATGACGACGACTGATGTGATTTCGGCGAGAAAATAACAGGAATTCTCTATACGAAACCACTCTATGGTGATAATTTCACGGCGTGCGTACTGCGGATGTCAATGAGCTCCTGGCTCTCGCCGTGACTCTCGCGACGGCCGCGGGGGCCGAGTTGCTGGCCAGGCAGACAGCCTTCAGCATCGACGGACCCGCTGTGGAGACCAAGAGCTCGGCCAGCGATCCTGTCACCGCGGCCGATCGGGCGTCCGAGAAGCTGATCACCGACGGTCTGGCCGCGGCTCGGCCCGAGGACGGGCTGCTGGGTGAGGAGGGCGCCGCGAAGCCGTCGGTCTCCGGCATCACCTGGGTGATCGATCCGCTCGACGGGACGGTGAATTACCTCTACGGCCGTCCCGATTGGGCGGTCAGCATCGCGGCGGAGGACGACGCTGGCGCGCTGGTCGGGGTCGTGCACCAACCGAGGACCGGCCTCACCTGGCAGGCCGTTCGCGACGGCGGGGCCACGCGGAACGGCGTACGGCTGGAGGTTCGGGAGTCGCGCGGACCGGCGGCCGCCCTGGTGAGCACCGGGTTCTCGTATCTGGCGGAGCGGAGAGCTGAGCAGGCGGAGTATCTGCGGCGGGTGCTGCCCGCCGTCCGGGATCTGCGGCGCGGTGGATCGGCCGCCCTGGACCTGTGCGCGGTCGCCGACGGCACCGTCGACGCGTACTACGAGCACGTGATCCAGCGATGGGACGTCGCGGCCGGTGGGCTGGTCGCGCGGGAGGCCGGGGCGCAGACCGTCGGTGGTCCAGGCACCCCGCTGCCGGACGGCGTACTGGCGGCTTCGCCCGCGCTCGCCGACGCGTTGCTCGACCTGCTCGAACCGTGGCCCAGCCTGTGAGGAGGTTGTCGTGACCGCTCTCGACCTACCGGTCCGGACTCATCCGGACGAACGACGACAAGTTGCCAGCGGCAACCAGGAGCAGCGTCGGCGCCGCCGCCGGGAGTACCGGCTGTTCGCGTTGCTGGTGGCACCGAACCTGCTGGTGATCGCGGCGTTCGCGTACTGGCCGATCCTCTACAACGCGTTCCTCAGCCTGACCGACTGGAACATGATCGCGGCCCGGCCGACCTTCGTCGGGCTGGCCAACTACGCCAACATCCTCACCGATCCCGCCTTCCACAAGACGCTGTGGATCACGCTCGTGTTCACCGGCCTGATCGTGGCCGGCAGCCTGGTGATCGGGCTGGCGCTGGCTCTGCTGTTCAACCAGCCGCTGAAGGGACGCGGCGTGGTCCGGACGATCTCGTTCGCGCCGCACATCCTCTCCGGTGCTGCCGTCGCGACGATCTGGCTGTTCATCTTCGATCCCGGATACGGACTGCTGCGCGCGCTGATCGAGCCGTTCGGCGCCGAGCCGCCGGACTGGATGAACAACTCCGACTGGGCGCTGCCCGGGCTGGTGATCGTCTACCTGTGGAAGAACGTCGGCTTCACGGCACTGATCTACCTGGCCGGCCTGCAAGGGTTGCCGAAGGACCTCGACGAGGCGGCGGCGATCGACGGGGCGGGGACCTGGACCAGGTTCCGGCGGATCAAGTTGCCGCTGCTCGCGCCGATCACGTTCTTCCTGCTGATCACCACGGTGATCGGCACGTTCCAGGCCTTCGACGTGATCGCGGTGATGACCGGCGGTGGTCCGGGCGACGCCACCACCACGCTGAGCTGGTCGATCTACAACGAAGGCTTCCAGGCGTTCAACGCCGGCCGCGCGGCGACCTTGTCGATCATCATGTTCGTCATCCTGCTGATCGTCACCGCCGTGCAGGCCCGGGTGATGGAGAGGCGGGTGCACTACAAATGAGCCGCTGGGGCACGAGGCCGCTGCAGTACGTCGTACTGGTCGGGGTCGCCGCGATCTTCCTGGCTCCGCTGTACTGGTTGATCAGTACGGCGCTGAAGCAGCCGGCCGACATCTACCAGTGGCCGCCGGCCTGGTGGCCGCACGACCTGACCTGGGAGAACTTCTCGCTGGCCTGGAAGGCGGCTCCCTTCGACCGGTTCTTCCTCAACTCCACGATCATCACGCTGGTCGGCACCGCGGCGAAGGTGGCCAACGCCGTCCTGACCGCGTATGCCTTTGCCTACTTGAGGTTTCCGTTCAAGAAGGTGCTGTTCACTTTGGTGCTCGGGGCAATGATGGTGCCGGGACACGTCACGTTGCTCCCGAACTACCTGACCGTGGCGTCGCTCGGCTGGATCAACACGTACGCCGGGTTGATCGTGCCCGGGATCGGTTCGGCGTTCGCCACCTTCCTGATGCGCCAGCACTTCCTCACCTTGCCGTCGGAGGTGACGGATGCGGCCGCGGTCGACGGAGCCGGCCATCTGCGGACGCTCTGGCGAGTGGTGCTGCCGATGTCACAGCCGATGCTGATCACGGTCGTCGTGATCACGGCGGTGGAGGAGTGGAACAACTTCGTCTGGCCGCTGATCGTGACGAACACCGCCGACATGCGCACGCTGCCGGTCGGCCTGCTGATCCTGAAGGACGAAGAAGGGCTGGCCAACTGGGGCACGATCATGGCCGGCACCTTGCTGGTTCTCGCGCCGATGCTGCTGATCTTCCTGGTGGCGCAGCGCTACATCGTCGGGGGCATTACTCAGGGAGCGTTGAAAGGATGAGGCGTCGCGCGTTCTTGGGGCTGGCCGCCGCCGGGTCCCTGGCCGGGTGTGGGTACCGGTCGGTCGATGCGGAGTACGAGCAGCCGGCGGGCGCAGTACCGAAGCAGTACGCCCGGCGGACGCGGGTCGTCTTCTGGTCGTCGTACGGCGGGGCGAACGGGAAGGCGATCGGCAAGCTCGTTGCCAAGTTCAACGAGTCGCAGCAGGACGTCTATGTCGAGGCGCAGTTCCAGGGCAGCTACGACGACGTCGCCCAGAAGGTGGCTGCCTCGTTGATCGCGCGGCAGGCGCCCGACATCGCAGTACTGTCGGACGTCACCTGGGAGCGGTTCTATCTCAACGATGCGCTGGAGCCGTTGAACGGGTACTTCACCGACGGGTTCGGGCCGGCTGTCTATCAGCAGAAGCTGTTCGGCGAGTATGTGGTGAAGGGGCAGAGTTGGTGCGTGCCGTTCGCCCGTTCGACGCCGATTCTGTACTTCAACCGGGATGCTTTTGCCAAGGCCGGACTGCCGGACCGGGCACCGCGGACCTGGAGTGAGCTGCGGTCCTGGGGGCCGGAGTTGGCTCGCGTTCAGGCGGGCGGACGGTCGTTGCGGAGTCTTGCGCTGGCGAAGGTCGACGGGGACTGGCAGTTCCAGGGGAACGTGTGGCAGTTCGGTGGGGCCTACTCGAACGGGCTCGACGTGACGATCGACCAGGACGGCGCGGTCGCGGCCGGGGAGTGGCAGCGGCGGATGGTGCACGACGACGGCTTTGCCTACATGGCGAACAGCGCGATGACGGACTTCGCGAACGGGCTGGTCGCGATGGTGCAGGACTCGACCGGTGGGTTGAAGAGCGCGATGAGCAAGGCGAAGTTCAAGGTGGGCGCGGGGTTCGTGCCGTCTGAGGTGGCGGCCGGGATCGCTACCGGTGGTGGCGGGATCGGGATGCTGCGAAACGCTTCTCCTGAACGCAAGCAGGCGGCCGCCGCGTTTCTCGCCTTCCTGGCGCGGCCGGAGAACTCGGCCTGGTGGACGACGCAGACCGGGTACCTGCCGGTGGTGAACGCGGCGCGGGAGGACCCGGCACTGAAGAAGCTGATCGCCGACGAGCCCAACTACGGGGTCGCGATCGAGCAACTGACGAATGCCCGCAAGCAGGACGCGATCCGGCTCTTCGGGCGGAACTCCAATGTGGTCATCTACACGGGGCTGCAGCAGATCTACGCCGACAACGCGTCGCCGCGCAAGGTGTTCGGCGCGGTCGCGCGGCGGCTCGAGGCGATCGGCGACGAGGTCCGGCGCCAGTACGAGGAGAAGGTGCTTTGATCATCACCGGCCATCGCGGCGCGCTCGGAACCGAGCCGGAGAACACGCTGCGATCCTTCCGTCGCGCGGTCGCCGACGGCTGCGACGAGATCGAGCTCGATCTGCGGGTCAGCGCGGACGGCGAACTGGTGGTGATCCACGACGCCACCGTCAACCGCACGACCGACGGCATCGGCTCGGTCGAGGAGCTCACCCTTGCTCAGTTGCGTGCGCTGGATGCGGGCCTCGGCGAGGTGATTCCCACCTGGGCCGAGACGGTCGCCGCGGTACCGATCCGTTTCCAGGCGGAGATCAAGGCGCCTGCCGCGGTTCCTCTCCTGGTCGAGTCGCTCGAAGCCGACCCGGACCTGGCCGCCCGCACCCTGATCACCTCGTCGCAGTCGGAGGTCCTGCTCGCCGTACGCCGCCTGCGCCCCACCGCCGACACGGGTCTCATCCTCGGCCGCACTCCACCCATCCCCGACGTCATCACCCTCTGCCAGGACGCCCAGGCCACCACCGCCCTCTGCGGTATCAAAGGCCTCACCCCCGAAGGCGTGGCCACCCTGCACGCCCACGGCCTGACCGTCACCGCCTGGCCCGTCCCCGACCCCGACACGCTCACCCGTGCCATCGCCCTAGGCGTGGACGGCATCACCACAGACCACCCCGACCGTCTACTGGCTCCCACCCACACCTAGCTCCCGTCTTGATGTGCAAAATTGTTCTTACATAGACGACAAATGTGTGATTGCCTTGGAGTATGAGCATCAGCATCGGTGTGGTCGGCGCCGGCCAATTCGCCCCTTCGTTCCTGCGGTTGTGGACCGCGCACCCGGACGTCTCGTCGGTCAGGCTGACCGACGTGCTGCCGGATCGGACCGCCGAGATGGCAGCCCAGCAAGGCATCGCGGTCACCTACCAGTCGTTCGAGGAGATGCTCGAGTCCGACGTCGACGCGGTCGCGATCTTCACGCAGCGCTGGTTCCACGGCGAGATGGCGATCCGCGCGCTGGAAGCCGGCAAGCACGTGTACTCGACCGTCCCGATGGCGATCGAGGCCGACCAGATCGCCCGCATCATCGAGCTGGTCAAGGAGACCGGCCTGACGTACATGATGGGCGAGACGAGCTACTACTACCCGTCCTCGGTCTACTGCCGCGACAAGCTCGCCAAGGGTGAGTTCGGCCGGGTCTTCTACTGCGAGGGCGACTACGTCCACGACATGGATCTCGGCTTCTACGCGGCGTACCAGTACTCCGGTGGCGAGGACTGGAAGAAGACCGCGTCGTTCCCGCCCATGCTGTACCCGACACATGCCGTCGGCAACGTTCTGTCCGTGACGGGGCAGCACGCCACGCACGTGTCCTGCATCGGGGTGAAGGACGACCGTGGCGACGGAGTGTTCGACAAGGAGATCAGCCAGTTCGACAACGACTTCAGCAACGCGACCGCGCTGTTCAAGCTCGCCGACGGCGGCATCATGCGGACCAACGAGATGCGCCGCGTCGGCTACCCGTCGCACCTGCGCGAGTCCCGGCTACGCGTCTTCGGCACCGAGGGCAGCTTCGAGCAGCTCGCCACGACGACCGTGTGGCAGACCAAGGAGGGCGTCGAGGACATCAGCGCGCTGATGGAGACGAAGCCCAGCAGCTCGCTGGACGACGCCGACCTCGCGAATGTCGACCCGGCCCTGCGCGACGCCTTCCGCTCGGGCCTGTCACCCGTGCACGACCGCAGCCGCCTGCCTGCGGAGTACGACGGTATGCACAACGGCCACGAGGGTTCGCACCACTTCCTCGCCGACGACTTCGTCCGCGCGGTCGCCGACAAGACCCTCCCGCCGGTCAACGCCTGGGTCGCGGCCCGGTACACCCTCCCCGGCATCGTCGCCCACCAGTCCGCCCTGCAAGGCGGCGTACAGCTGGAGATTCCCGACCACGGCGACGCCCCCGCCTAACCTGTGCGCATGACTTCGACAGGGCTCACGACGTACGTCGGTCCGGCTGGTGACCACAACGACCGGGCCATGGCGGCGGTCCGGATCGTCGGCGAAGCGATGGCGCGACGACTGGGTGCCGAGCCGACAGTGATCGGTACGCCGGTGCCCAGCGATCCACAGTCGTGGGAGATCGAGCTGGAGCGGGCCCGTGGACCACTGGGCGAGCTGGCTGCCCGGATCGATGCGGTGATGGCCGACGGGCTGGTACCGGTGTCGGCCATCACCCGGTGCGCGGTGGCCCTCGCGACCCAGCCGGTCGTCGCCCGCCATCGACCGGATGCGGTCGTCGTTTGGCTCGATGCGCACGGCGACATCAACGTGCCCGGTGACACCACGACCGGCTTCCTCGGCGGGATGGCGCTGTCGGGACCGCTGGGTTGGTGGGACTCCGGCCTCGGTGCCGGTGTCGGGCACGCGGTGTTGGTGGGGTCCCGCGATCTGGACCCGTCCGAAGCGGAGCATGTGCGCTCGGGGCGGGTCGAGCTGGTCGAGGTCGGACCGGATCTCGGCGACCGGCTGGCGTCGGTGATCGCGGGGCGGCCGGTCTACTTCCATCTCGATTGCGACGTCCTCGAGCCCGGCCTGGTCCAGACCGACTACCAGGTGGCTCGTGGCCTGTCCCTGGAAGATCTCCACGCCTGTGCCGAGGCCGCCGCGCAGCACGAGGTCATCGGAGTCGAGGTCGGGGAGTTCGAGGGGGACGGCCGGGCGACGGCTGACGAGCTGATCGCCGCGCTGGATCCGCTCTTCGGTTCCTGATCAGGTCGTTGGCAGTTCACTGCGAGGGCCTTGCGGGTGGTTGGCGGCTGACATAGGAAGGACTTATGACTTCCCGCCCAGCTGTCCGTCGCTCCCGCCGCCGACTGGCGGCCGGCGTCGCGTTGTCCACGTCGCTCGCCATCGGCTCGGCCCTTGCCGGTACTGCGTCTGCTCAGCCGCCCGCCGGATCACCGGCCATCGCGGTGGCGTCTGTTGCTCAGGCGAGGCTGCCGCTCGGTCCGGCCGGCCTGCCGGAGACCAGGGACAGCCGGGTGTTGCAGTCGGGCGTCACCCTCACGACGATCGTGCGCGGTCAGGCGGATCCGAAGTCTGTCTGGACCGTCGAGGTGGCGATCCCGTCCAGTTCGCCTGATCCGGACGCCCCGGCCACCGCGATCTCCGACCGCGCGACGGCAGACGCGGCCGCCGCGCGACTGCGGGCCGCCGGACTGGAGCCACGGGTCGAGGACGTTCCGACGCCTCGACTTGCCGACGCGGGCGGCAATCTGCTGGGTTACCGGGTGCGGCTCGGATCGTTCGCGACCAAGGCCGAGGCCGAGGTGTTGCGGGCGAAGGTCGTCGCGGCCGGGCTCGGCGGGTCCAGCATCTTCACCGGCTGGGACGGTGAGCCGGACGACGTCAGCGGATCCACCGGTCCCTGGCACGTCCAGGTGCTCACCATCGACCCGAAGAAGTTCCGCGGTGGCCTCGACGCGTCGTACGGGATCGACATCGAGGCGCGCGAGACCACGAGCACGCTGGCCGCCCTGACCGGCGCGACAGCCGCGACCAACGCCGGCTTCTTCGTCCTGGATCCGAAGGCGGGCGCGCCTGGCGACCCGGCCGGCGTCGGTGTGTACGACGGTCGCCTGGTGAGCGAGCCGACCGCGGGTCGTCCCGCGCTGGTGATCCATGACAACGCCCGCGGTACGGCGGTCGAGCGCTTCCGCTGGCACGGCGAGGTCCGCGGGATCGGTCAGCCGCTTCCGCTCGACGGGCTCGACCGGGTGCCGGGGCTGATCCGCAACTGCGGTGGCACGGCCGACGACCTGCCCACCTCGAAGCCCTTGCACGACGTGACCTGCACGGACCCGGACGAACTGATCGCCTTCGACTCGGCGTACGCGGCCTCGACCCCGAGCGGACCCGGCGCAGAGGTCGTGCTCGACCGGCATGGCATGGTGACAGCAATCCGTACGACGACACGCGGCGGCGCGATCCCCGAGGGTGGCCGTACGGTTCAGGCCACCGGCAACCAGGTGCCGCTGCTCCTGGCTGCTGCGAAGCTCGGTCAGCGGCTGGTGATCCGCGCCGCGCTGACCGACGCCCGCGGTCACGACGTACGCCTCTCGCCGCACACGACCATCGTCAACGGCGGTCCCGAACTGGTCCGCAACGGTCACCTGCACGCGACTCCGGCCGCCGACGGCATGGCGCCCGCCGACAACCCGAGCTTCTACTACGGCTGGGTCCACAAGCGGAACCCGCGCACCTTCGCCGGCGTGGACGCGTTCGGTCGCACCGTCATCATCACCGCCGACGGTCGTTCGGAAGCCAGCCTCGGCCTGGGCATCGCCGAAACGGCCGCCGTCGCCAAGTCCTTCGGCCTCCGCAACGCCATCAACCTCGACGGCGGCGGCTCCACCACTATGGTTGCCAACGGCAACGTCCTCAACTCGCCCTCCGACGCCACCGGCGAGCGCCCCGTAGGCGACGCCCTGATCATCACCCCGACCCGCTAGCAGCGTGACGACGACCGCCGACGGGAAGCCTCAGGTAGTTGTGTTCACGGGGCTTCCCGGGACGGGGAAGTCGACGATGGCTGAGCAGGTGGCGCGTGATCTCGCAGCGCCGGCGTTCGCGGGCGACTGGCTGTTGGGTGCTCTCAAGCCGCACGGTGTGCTGGCCGGCTTGGAGCGCCCGACGTTTCTCGCCATGTACTACGACCTGCTGGCCACGTTGATGACCAGGCAGCTGATGCTCGGTCAGTCCGCAGTACTGGACTGCCTGATCAACGACGAGATCGCCGAGCGCTGGAGCCAAGTTGCCCAGCAGTACGGCGCTCGGCTGCTTGTCATCGAGTGCAGTTGCACGGACGAAGCTGAGCATCGCCGCCGCGTCGAGACGCGCCAGCGCAACATCCCCGGCTGGCACGAGGTCGACTGGGCCCACGTCGAGCGGATGAGACGCGAATACCCGCCACTCACCTTCACGCACCTAACGGTTGACGCTATTTACTCCATCGCCGACAACCACGAGAAGGTCCATCACTACCTGACCGATCCGCCGATGGCAGCTTCGACTTGACGGGCTATTCGTAGATTTTTCGGAGTCTGTGGGTCATGGAGTTTTCCAGGTGGTGGCGCATGGCGGCTTCGGCGGCGGTGGGGGTGCCGGTGGTGATGGCTTCGACGATCTGGCGGTGTTCGACCAGGACTTCGGGGCCGGTGTCGCGGTCGTAGTGCAGGCGGAAGATGTGCAGGTGGCAGTGGGTTCGCTCGAACGCGAGCCGGACCTGGTCGCTGCCGGAGAGGCTGGCGATCAACGTGTGGAAGCGGTTGTCGTGCGCGGTGAGCGACTTGTACCCGGCGTAGTCCACCGCCGTCGGCTCGACCGCGGTCGAGAGTTCGGCGCGGAGCCGGGTCCGGCCGGCGTCGTCGATGCGCTCGGCTGCCCGGCGCGCGGCCCATGGCTCCAGCAGTTGCCGGAACCGGTAGAGGTCGTCGAACTCCTCCAGCGTGAGCAACGGCGTCGCCCGATAGCCCTTCAGCGGTTCCTTGTCGGCAAGCCCTTCGGACTCCAGCCGGGCGAGCGCCTCGCGGACCGGCGTGGACGAGACCTGGAAGTCGCGGGCCAGGCCGTCGATCGAGATGCGCGCGCCGGGGCGGATGGTGTGGTCCATCAGCATCGTCTTGATCGCCTCGTACACGTCGTCGGCGAGCATCTGGCGCCGGAGCAGCCGGCGATCCTGCGGCTCCACGGTCTCCGTCATCGCATTCTCCAGGATCGCTCCACGGACTGGTCGCGCCCTTGACCCCGCCCGCTCTGTTCGGCAGGGTGGCACTGTAATCATGCATCATGCACGATTCGGCACCGGACAGCTACCGGGAGGCGCCCGCGATGGTGAGATTCGACGAGATCGGTGTGCTGCCCGAGCCCGGCGACAACGTCGCGATCTGTTCTCGCCGGCTGGAGCAAGGCACCGTCGTCGACTTCGCCGGTACTCCGGTGACGCTGCCGCACACGGTCCTCGAAGGCCACCGGATCGTCGCCCGCCCGATCGCGGCCGGTGAGGCGTTGCTGTCCTGGCACACCCCGTTCGCCCGCGCCCGCCGCGACCTCTCGATAGGCGACTACGTCTGTACGCCGACCAGCCTGGCCGCGGTGTCGGCAAGAGGTGTCGAAGGGTTGCCGAGTGAGCCGTCGGCCGACAACGAGCCACTGGATCCGTACGAGCTGGACGAGAACGCCCTCAACTTCGGCCAGCAGGTCACCTCGGTGGAGCAGCCGGGCACCTTCCTCGGCTACCCCCGCGACCAAGGCCCGGCCGGCACCCGCAACCACGTAGTGCTGCTCGCCACGAGCTCCCGCAGCAGCGGCTTCGTCACCGAACTCGCCAAGCGGTTCGCGGGGGCCAACGGGCTCGCCGGCGCCGAGGGGTTTGACGGGACCGAGCGGTTGGCCGGGGCCAAGCGGTTCGCCGGGGCCGAGGGGTTTGACGGGGCCGAGGGGTTTGACGGGGTGGTGCCGGTCGCGCACACCGAAGGTGGCGAGGAGGGAACGCCGAACAACCTGCAGATCCTGCTGGCGACACTGACCGGGTTCGCGCTGAACCCGAATGTCGGCGCGGTGCTGATCGTCGACACCGAGGACGATCTCGTGTCGGGGCAGGCGATCCGGGACTTCATGGCCGAGCAGGGCTACCCGCCGATCCGGGTGCCGCACGCGTACTTCACCCGGCAGGGCGGATTCGAGCACGACCTCACTCAAGCGGCCGAGCTCGTGAAGCCCTGGCTGCCGATCGTGGCGGCGCAGCGACGGCAGGAGGTTCCGCTGGCGGATCTGTGGATCGGCCTGCAGTGCGGCGGATCGGACGCGTTCTCCGGTGTGAGTGCGAACCCGCTGTCCGGAGCCGTCGCGCGCGAGGTGATCCGGCACGGCGGTGTCGCAGTACTGGCTGAGACCGACGAACTGATCGGTGCGGAAGGCTACGTACTCAAGAACGTCCGTGATCTCTCGACCGCTCGCAGGTTCTTGCGGACCGTGCAGTCGTTCAAGGAGCGGGTCGGTTGGCACGGTCACACCGCGGAGGGGAATCCGTCCGGCGGCAATGTGTACCGCGGTCTGTACAACATCGTGCTCAAGTCCGTCGGCGCCGCCCGCAAGCTCGATCGTGAGGTGCGGCTCGACCATGTCATCGACTACGCCGAACCGATGCCCGGCCACGGGTTCGTCTTCATGGACAGTCCGGGCAACGACCTGGAGTCCGTCGCCGGGCAGGTCGCCAGCGGCTGCAACCTGATCTTCTTCACCACCGGAAACGGCTCGATCACCAATTTTCCGTTCGTGCCGACGATCAAGTTCGTCACCACCTCGACCCGGTACGAGTTGCTGCACGCCGAGATGGACGTGGACGCGGGCCGCTACCTGACCGGTACGCCGATGGACGAGTTGACCGCGGAGACGTTCGAGCTGACCGTCCGGGTGGCGTCGGGTGAGCCGAGTGCGGGGGAGCGGGCCGGCCACAGCCAGGTGTCGATCTGGCGCAACTGGCGGCAGAGCGGACCCCGCGAAGGCATCTCGATCACCACCGACGGCCGTACGTCGCGCAAACTTGCCGACCTCCCCGCCGAAGACCGCGACGCCCCCCTCCCGGCAAAACCGCTAACGTTTTCCGCCCCGCAGGCAATAGAACCCATGCGCGTGACGCTGTTGGAGGCAGACGGAAAACGTGTGCCTGAGCAGGTCGGGTTGATTCTGCCGACCAGCCTGTGTTCGGGGCAGATCGCGCTCAGACTTGCGGAAACGGCGGAAACCGAACGGTGGGCCGGGGACGCCGTGACCAGGATGGTCGCATTGCCGCACACCGAGGGGTGTGGATCGAGCGGCGGCGCCTCCGAGGAGACGTTCGCGCGGACGATGCTCGGCTACCTCCTGCACCCGAACGTCCGGATGGCGCTGTTGCTCGAACACGGCTGCGAGAAGACCCACAACGACTACTTCCGGTCCCGCCTGGTCGAGGCCGGTGCCGATCCCGCCCGTTTCGGCTGGGCGAGCATCCAGGCCGACGGCGGCCTCGACGCGGTCACGACGAGAGTCAAGGACTGGTTCGGCAGCTTCGACCTCCCGGCACCCGACGAGGTCGAAGGAAGCATCGGCGAGCTCACGGTAGGCCTCGAAGCCCGCGGTGACCTGAGCCCGGAAACCGCCGAGGCGATGGCTTTGATCGGCCGCGAGATCGTCGGCGCCGGCGGCTCGGTCGTGCTCTCCTCACGAGGCGCGCTGCTCGCCGACGAGAACTTCCGATCGGCCGCCTTCGGCTCGGCAACCACAGTGGAACCGACGATCGCGCACGGTCAGCGGTTCACCGCACCGGGCTGGCACGTGATGCGAATGCCGGGCACCGACTGGATGGAGACGGCGACCGGCTTCGGCGCCGGCGGCGTACAGCAGATCCTGGCGCACGTTGCCGGCGGCACCTTGTCGGCGCAGCGGTTCGTGCCGGTCGTCGAGATCAGCAGTGATCCGCCGACGGTCGCGAAGTACGGCGACGACCTGGATGCCGTCGCTCTCGGTGACGCCGCCGAACAAGCCCGAGCCGGCCTGGACGTGATCGCCGCGGTGGCGAGCCGCCGCCAAGTCCCGAAAGCAGTTGCTTCGGGCAACGTCGGCTTCCAGATCACCCGCGGTCTGCTCGGTACCTCGATGTGACAACCCCCAAATCGTGAGAGGCAGAACCTGATGCACCTGGTCCGTTTCCAGCTCCCAGGCCAACCGCCCCAGGCCGGGGTCCGAACCGGTGACACGGTCGCACCGGTTCGCGGTGTCACGGGGATGGCGGAGCTCCTCCGGCTGCCGGTCGAGGAGCTCCGCGCCGCCGTGGCGAAGCTCGGCGACGAGGTCTCGCTGGCCGGCGTACGGCTGCTGCCGCCGCTCGACGGGTACGGCGAGGTGTGGTGTGCGGGCGTCACGTACGAGCGATCTCGCGGTGCCCGGATGGAGGAGAGCACCGAGCAGTCCGTGTACGACCGCGTGTACTCCGCGCCGCGCCCCGAGCTGTTCCCGAAGGCGCCCGCGTGGCGGGTCGTCACGGACGGCGATCCGATCGGCATCCGCGAGGACTCCGGTCTCGACGTACCGGAGCCCGAACTCGCGATCGTGGCCAACAGCCGCGGCGAGATCGTCGGCTTCACGGTCTGCAACGACGTCAGCTCACGGTCGATCGAAGGCGAGAACCCGCTCTACATCCCGCAGGCGAAGGTGTTCGCGGGCGGCTGTGCGCTGGCGACCGGGATCCGGCCGGTCTGGGAGGTGGCCGACCCGAAGGACCTCACCATCGACCTGGTGATCCGGCGCGGCGACGCCGAGGTGTTCACCGGTACGACGTCCACCAAGAACCTGGTCCGCGAGTTGCAGGACCTGATCGACGTGCTGTTCGTACCGAACGAGTTCCCCGACGGCGTGATCCTCGCGACCGGCACCGGGATCGTGCCCGAACTCGACTTCGCCCTCCAGCAGGGCGACGTGGTGGAGATCGCGATCAGCGAGATCGGCACGTTGACGAATACGGTGGCAGTCGGCCGGGAACCTTTCGCCTTCCTGGCAGCCGAGACTTTGGAGGAGACCCGATGACCCCGGACACCACCCCTGCCGAACTCGAGCAGGCCCTGACCGACGCCGCCGACGCCGCGGAGCCGCTGGCCGCCTCGGAACCGGCCGTGCGGGCCGGGTGGATCCGAGCCGCCGCCGACGCGCTGGACGCCGCCGCCGACGAGCTGGTCCCGATCGCGATGCGCGAGTCGTCCCTGCCCGAGCCGCGGTTGCGCGGCGAGGTCGCCCGTAGCAGTGGCCAGCTCCGGATGTTCGCGGACGTCCTGGAAGAGGGCTCCCTGCTCGAGGTCATCATCGACACCGCCGACCCGCAGGCAAAGCCGGTACCCCGGCCGGACCTCCGCCGCGTCCTCGTTCCGCTCGGCCCCGTGCTGGTGTTTGCCGCGAGCAACTTCCCCTTCGCCTTCAGCGTCTGCGGCGGCGACACCGCGTCGGCGCTGGCGGCCGGATGTCCGGTGATCGTCAAGGCGCACCCCGGCCACCCCGACCTGTCGGTCCGGACCGCCGAGGTGATGATCGAAGCTCTCCGCGCCGCGGGCGCCCCGGACGGCACACTCGGCCTGATCCAGGGGTACGACGTCGGTGTCACGGCGCTCAAGGATCCCCGGATCACCGCCGCCGGCTTCACCGGATCCGTCCCGGCCGGCAAGGCGTTGCACGAGATCGCGGTGACCAGGCCCGAGCCGATCCCCTTCTACGGCGAACTCGGCAGCCTCAACCCGGTCTTCGTCACCCAGGCCGCCGTCGATGCCCGAGGCAACGAGATTGCCAGCGGGTACGTCGGGTCCTTCACGCTCGGCGTCGGCCAGTTCTGCACCAAGCCGGGACTGATCTTCCTGCCGGCCGGACACGGTCTGGACGACCAGTTGATCGAGGCAACCGGTGCGGTCGCCGAGGCGAAGATGCTGAACGACCGGATCGCGGAAGGCTTCTCGTCCGGCCTCGACCGGCTCCGCAAGGTCGATGGCGTCCGGGTCTTGAGCGACGGCGGCGCGACGTTGCTCGGAACAACGGCGACGGAGCTGCTGGCGCGGCGCGAGGAGATCCTCGAGGAGTGTTTCGGCCCGGTCTCGATCGTCGTCGAGTACTCGTCGACCGACGAGCTGCGCGCGGCTGTGGAGGCGTTCGAGGGCAACCTGACCGCAACCCTGCACGCGGAAGAGGGCTCGGACGCCGAGCTGGCCCGTGAGCTCCTTCCGTTGCTGACGGCAAGGGCCGGCCGGGTGCTGTGGAACGGCTGGCCGACCGGCGTGGCCGTCTCCTGGGCACAACACCATGGTGGTCCGTTCCCGTCGACGGTCGGCTCGATCCACACCAGCGTCGGAGTGACGGCCGCGCGCCGTTTCCAGCGTCCCGTGGCCTACCAGGACACGCCCGACACGGTGCTTCCCGCAGTACTGCGTGACGCCAACCCCGCGGGGATCAGCCGTCGAGTGAACGGAACCGTGACGACAGGAGAGGTGTCTCGATGAGCGACCGACCCACTGATGGCGAGGGCGGTCTGCCGCCGGTCGCCGACAACGACCAGCCGCTCGCCGGCTCGAACGGCGGCCACTCCGAGTTGCCTGCCGACCCCGAAGGTGAGCCGACGCCGGAGAAGACCGGGCGGCCCACGACGGAGCCGCCCAGCAGGGCGATCCCGGTCGACCGGTCCGCGGCGCACACCGGCCGTCGCAGCTTCGACCACTGGTTCGGCGAGAAGGACCGCAACGGGTTCATCCACCGGTCCTGGATGCGGGCGCAGGGCTTCTCGGACGAGGTGTTCGACGGGCGCCCGGTGATCGGGATCTGCAACACCTGGTCCGAGCTGACCCCTTGTAACGCGCACCTGCGCCGCTTGGCCGAGTCGGTGAAGCGCGGCGTCTGGCAGGCCGGCGGTTTCCCGCTCGAGTTCCCGGTGATGTCGCTCGGCGAGACGATGCTCCGGCCGACCGCGATGCTGTTCCGCAACCTGCTCAGCATGGATGTCGAGGAATCCCTGCGGGGCAACCCGATCGACGGTGCGGTCCTGCTCACCGGCTGCGACAAGACCACGCCAGGGTCGATCATGGGCGCCGCGAGTGTCGACCTGCCGACGCTGGTGGTGACCGGCGGCCCGATGCTGAACGGCAAGTTCCGCGGCTGCGACATCGGCTCCGGTACGGCGGTGTGGCGGTTCACCCAGGACGTCAACGCGGGCCGGATGACCCAGGAGGACTACGCGGCCGCCGAGTCCGGGATGTCGCGCAGCAACGGCCACTGTATGACGATGGGCACGGCCTCGACGATGGCCTGTATGGCCGAGGCGCTCGGTCTCCAACTGACCGGCTCGGCAGCGATCCCGGCGGTCGATTCGCGCCGGTACGCGATCGCGCAGCAGGCCGGCCAGCGGATCGTGCAAATGGTCGAGGAGGACCTCAAGCCGAGCGACATCCTCACTCGCGATGCCTTCGCCAACGCGGTCCGCGCGAACGCGGCGATCGGTGGCTCGACCAACGCGGTGATCCACCTGCTCGCGATCGCCGGCCGGGTCGGCGTGAAGCTCACCCTGGACGACATGGATGAGTGGGCCCGCGGCGTACCGTGGCTGGTCGATCTGCAGCCGTCGGGCAAGTACCTGATGGAGGACTTCTACTACGCCGGCGGACTTCCCGCCGTACTGCGGGAGATTCTGCCGTTGCTCAAGGCCGACGCGATCACGGTGACCGGTCGCACGATCGGCGAGAACGTCGCCAATGCGGAGCGGACGGTCGACACCGACGTGATCCGGGCCGTCGGGAATCCGCTCGGCAGCGGTGCGGGAACCGCAGTACTGAAGGGGAATCTCGCTCCCGACGGTGCTGTCGTCAAGCAGTCCGCGGCTTCCGAGCGGTTGTTGCAGCATCGCGGGAAGGCGCTGGTGTTCAGCAGTATCGAGGAGTACGACCTGGCTGTCGACGACATGGATCTCGAGGTCGACGAGGACACCGTGCTGGTCCTGCAGAACGCGGGACCGCGCGGCTATCCGGGGATGCCCGAGGTGGGCAACATGACGATCCCGCGCAAGCTCGCCGAGCAGGGTGTGGACGACATGGTCCGGATCTCCGACGCGAGGATGAGCGGTACGGCGTACGGAACCGTGGTGCTGCATGTCGCTCCGGAAGCGGCTGTCGGTGGACCGCTCGCGCTGGTCCGCACCGGGGACTGGATCGAGCTGGACGTGCCGGGCCGGACCTTGCATCTCGATGTGTCCGAGGAGGAGTTGGCCAAGCGACGTGCGGATTGGCAACCCGCCACGGTGCCGTCGGACCGGGGCTGGGCGAAGCTCTACGTCAACCACGTCACGCAGGCCAACGAGGGTTGCGATCTCGACTTCCTGGTCGGTCGCAGCGGCTCGGCCGTGGCCCGGCAGAGTCACTGATGTCCACCTCCTGGGGACCGTTCGAGGCGATCCGGGGACTTCGTCCTGACGGCGTGATCCCGCAGGTCACGCCGATCAGGCGACTGCTCCCGGACGTCCCGACCGAGCAGGACCCGTACGCCGCTGCGCAGGCGGCCCTGGCGCCGTTGGCTTCGGCAGTGCGACCCGGTGCGCGGATCGCCGTCACCGCTGGGAGTCGGGGCATTCACGACCTGGTCGTCGTGGTCAGGGCAGCGGTCGACTGGCTTCGGGATGCCGGTGCCGAGCCGTTCGTCGTACCGGCGATGGGTTCGCACGGTGGCGCGACGGCTGATGGGCAACGAGAGATGCTAGCAGGTCTCGGAGTGACGCCCGAGTCGATGGGGTGTCCGATCGAGGCGACCATGGAGACCGTTGTCGTCGGCACCTTGGATGACGGGACGCCGGTGCATCATGACGCGGTGGCGGCGAAGGCGGACGGCGTTCTGCTGGTGAACCGGGTGAAGCCGCATACCGACTTCCATGGTCCGGTGGAGAGTGGTCTGGCGAAGATCCTGGCGATCGGGTTGGGTAATCACGCCGGTGCGGCCGCGCTGCATGCTGGTGGAATTCCCTCGCTGGGTGGCGCGATCGAGGCCGCCGCCCGCATGGTGATTGCCCAGGGCAAGATCTTGGGTGGGTTGGCGATCCTGGAGAACATGCTGGAGCGAACGGCATCGGTGGAGCTGGTGGTTGCCGATGGCATCGGTGGCGCCGCGGAGACGGCGTTGTTGCAGCGGGCCGGGAGTTTGATGGGGCGGCTGCCGTTCGACGAGCTGGACGTGCTCGTGGTGGACGAGATGGGGAAGGACAAGTCGGGCACGGGGATGGACACGAATGTGCTCGGGCGGTGCTGGGTGCACGGGATCCCCGAGTTCGACTCGCCGTCGATCGCGGCGATCAGCGTGCACTCGCTGTCGGAGGCGTCGCACGGGAACGCGTCCGGGCTCGGCCTGGCGGATGTGATCCCCGCCCGGCTGCTGGAGCAGATCGATCTGCGGACCAGTTATGTGAACGCGTTGACCTCCGGCGCCGGTGGAGCGCGCCGGTCGCGGCTGCCGATGGTGCTCCAGGACGATGAGGCCGCGGTGCTCGCGGCTGTCACGATGAGCGGGCGGCGGGACTGGTCTTCGGTGCGGCTGGCCCGGATTCGCGACACCTTGTCGCCGAACGAGTTGATGGTCACGCCGGCGCTGCTGACCGAGGCGGCGGAGCGGTTCGATCTGGAGATCGCCGGCACCGCGCGGCATCTGACCGATCCGTCCGGCTGCCTCACCGGCTGGCAGGAGCTGGGATGAACCTTCGCGAAGCGCGGGCACTGCTGGGCGACCGTGGGCTGGCCACACCGGGGCCGGAGTTCTCCTCGACGGGGCGCTTCGGCGACGGTACGCAGTACAAGATCGAGATTCCGAGCTGTGAGGGTCCGGCGGTGATGCGGACGGTGCTGGACGAGGCGGGCGCTCGTGGGGTGACCGTGCACCGGGTCTCGCAAGGCAGCGGCGTGATGATGCTGACCGACAGCGAGATCGACGAGATGCTCACGCTCGGCGTCGACCATGGTGTGGAGGTCTGCCTGTTCCTCGGACCGCGCGGCGCCTGGGACATCGGCGGCCAGGCGAAGGTCTCGGCTGCTGTCGGCGGAGTTGCTCGCGGCAACGACATGGTTGCCGCGTCGCTCTGTGATGCGTACCGCGCGGTCGAGCTGGGTGTCCGGAGCCTGCTGGTCGGCGATCTCGGGGTGCTCGAACTGCTCGGCCTGCTCAAGAAGGAAGGTGAGCTGCCGGCCGACCTGGTGCTGAAGACATCGGTGCTGATGCCGTTGCCCAACGCATCGACTGCCGCGCTGTACGAGCGGCTCGGAGCGACTAGCTTGAACGTGTCGACCGACCTGCCGATCGGAGTGCTGGCAGAGATCCGGGCGATGACGACTGTGCCGATCGACATGTATATCGAGGTTCCTGACGATCAGGGCGGGCACGTGCGGTTCTACGACGTACCGGATGTGGTGCGCGTGGCGGCGCCGGTGTATCTGAAGATGGGACTGCGGAACGCGCCGAACATCTACCCGGCCGGGGCGCACCTGGCCGCGACCGCCGAGGCACTCGGGCGGGAGCGCGTCCGCCGGGCCGAGTTGGTCCTTCGGTTGCTCGCGGAACAGGAGGAGGAATGAGCCTGATCGCGCGGTTGACGTCATCGCTGGGAGACAAGGCGGTCGTCACCGATCCCGACGTACTGGACAGCCATCGCAATGACCACGCTTCGTTCTGTACTGCGGGTGTGCCGCTCGTGCTCGTCCGGCCCTCGTCCACGGCCGAGGTGCAGGAGGTGCTGCGGGCGTGCTCGGAGTACGGGGTACCGGTGGTGACGCAGGGCGCGCGAACCGGGTTGTCGGGGGCTGCGAATGCGCTGGACGGGTGTTTGTTGCTGTCGACCTCGCGGCTGGATCGGATCCTGGAGGTCTCGGTCGAGGATCAGGTCGCTGTCGTTCAGCCCGGAGTGGTGAACTCGGCCTTGTCGGCCGCGGTGCTCGAGAAAGGGTTGTTCTACCCGCCGGATCCGTCGTCGTGGGAGATGTCCACGATCGGTGGCAACATCGCCACGAACGCGGGTGGACTGTGCTGCGTGAAGTACGGCGTGACGGGCGACTTCGTCAGGGCCCTCGAGGTGGTGCTTGCCTCTGGCGAGGTGATCCGGACCGGGCGCCGATCGGTGAAAGGTGTGGCTGGGTATGACGTGACCCGGCTGATCGTCGGCTCCGAGGGGACCCTCGGGGTGGTCACGGAGGCGACTCTCGCGTTGCGTCCCGCGCCCGAGGCCGCGTTGACGGCTGCTGCCACGTTCCTGTCGATCGAGGACGGGATCGCCGCTGCTGCCGCGGTGATGGCTTCTGGGTTGCGGCCGTCGTTGCTGGAGTTCCTCGACGGGCTGACGGCTCGGGCGATCCAGGACTATCGGGACATGGGTCTGCCTGCCGACGTCGGGTCGCTGCTGATCGCGCAGTCCGATCGTGGTCCACGAGCAGCAGCCGATGTCGCCGAGATCGCCCGGATTTGCACGGCTTTCGGGGCTGTGGAGGTCGCCGAGGCGTCCGACGCGGAGGAGTCCCGGCTGTTGCTGGAGGCGCGCCGGCTGGTGAATCCCGCGCTGGAGTTGCGCGGCGTCACGCTGGTGGACGACATCGCCGTACCGCGAAGCAAGCTGGTCGCGCTGCTGAACGGAGTGGGTGAGATCGGCGCGAAGTACGACGTACAGATTTATTGCCCTGGGCATGTAGGTGACGGCAACATGCATCCGACCGTCGTCTTCGACCGCGACGACCCAGCAGCTGAGTCCCGCGCCCTGGAGGCTTTCGGCGCGGTGATGCAGCTGGGCTTGTCCCTCGGCGGCACGATCACCGGCGAACACGGCATCGGCAAACTCAAACGCCAATGGCTGGCCCAGGAACTCGGCCCCATCGAACTGTCCCTCCAACGCCAACTCAAATCAGTCTTCGACCCCGCCGGACTACTCAACCCCGACAAACTGTTCCTCTGAGTCTCCCTGCCTGGAGTCGAACCAGGGACCCGGCCTTCGGAGGGCCAGGCGTGCATCCGTCACCAGAGAGCCACCACCCCGGGTGCTTTGCAGCACCCGGGGTGTTCGTCACTCCTCGACCTCGATCACGCGGACCCAGTCGGAGCAGTCCCCTTCACACCACACGTGATCGCCCGCGTGCGCGATCCGATCGCGCTGAACATGCCCACAGGCGAGATGCACACGCCGCAAGGCATGCCCTTGCTGAACCGGAGCACCGGTCCTACCGCCAGGAATCTTCCTCCGCTTACTTCTGAGATCGGCCACAGCCGGTCCTCCTCTCTTGTTCCTCGGATGGTTCAGGTGTCACGCGGTGAGGGCGAGATTCGAACTCGCGGACCGGTCGATGGCCGGTCGACGGTTTAGCAAACCGCTGCCTGTGCCATCAGGCGGACCTCACCAGGACCGCGACCGCCGTGTCCCCTGAACACGGCGGGCGCGGGTCAGCCCTTCACGCAGATGACCTGTTTGAGGTGGGCAACTACCTCGACGAGGTCGGACTGGGCGGCGATGACCGACTCGATGTCCTTGTACGCCGCGGGCAGTTCGTCGAGCACACCCGCGTCCTTGCGGGATTCGACGCCGGCGGTCTGGGCGATCAGGTCGTCGACCGTGTAGCGGCGCTTCGCCTCGTTGCGGCTCATTCGCCGGCCTGCCCCGTGCGAGGCCGAGTAGAACGACTGCTCCGAGCCGAGCCCGCGGACGACGTACGAGCCAGTGCCCATCGATCCCGGGATCAGCCCGAGGTCGCCCTTGCCGGCCCGGATCGCGCCCTTGCGGGTGACGAGCAGGTCGAGGTCGTCGATGGTCTCCTCCGACACGTAGTTGTGGTGGCAGGAGATCGGCTGCTCGAACGTGATCTCCTGCTCGAACGACTCCCGCACCGCCTGCATCACCAGGGCGAGCATGACCGCGCGGTTCCGCGAGGCGTACTCCTGTGCCCAGGTGAGGTCGCGCCGATAGGCGTCCATCTCCGGCGTACCGGACAAGAACACCGCCAGGTCCCGATCGGGCAGCTCGGCGTTGTGCGGCAGCGCCTTCGCGATCCGCATGTGCCGCTCGGCCAGTTCCTTGCCGATGTTGCGCGAACCTGAGTGCAGCATCAGCCAGACCCGGTCGTCGTCGTCCAGGCAGACCTCGATGAAGTGGTTGCCACCACCCAGCGACCCCATCTGCTGCTGCGCCTTCTTCTCCCGGTCCTGTACGCCGTCGTGCAGGCTCGAGAACGCTCCCCAGAACCGGTCCCATCCGCGATCCAGCCCGAGCTTGCGGACACTGACCGCGTTCTCGTGCGCCCGGAACCCGACCGGTACCGCGGCCTCGATCCGCGACCGGATCCCGCTGAGGTCGTCCGGCAGATCCGACGCGGTCAGCGACGTCAGCACGCCCTCCATCCCGCAGCCGATGTCGACCCCGACAGCGGCCGGCGAGACGGCCTGGTACATCGCGATCACCGAACCCACCGTCGCGCCCTTGCCGAGATGCACGT
This sequence comes from Kribbella voronezhensis, assembly GCF_004365175.1. NCBI lineage: Bacteria > Bacillati > Actinomycetota > Actinomycetes > Propionibacteriales > Kribbellaceae > Kribbella > Kribbella voronezhensis. The sequence continues at coordinate 4,228,465 of NZ_SOCE01000001.1, forward strand.
CCGGCATCACCCGTACGCCGTGCACCCACGGCAGCGCCGCGATGTTCCGCAACTGCTGGAGCGCCGGTGCTCCCACCTCGTGCTCCTGAGCCCACATCAGAGTGGAGCTCTTGGCTCCGCTCAACGGAACCGGGTACTGAACGTTCATCTCCCCACTCCTTTGTCAGGGTCGCGGCTTGGCGTGCCGCGGTACAGAGCTGCCAGGGCAGGACTCGAACCTGCGAGACCTCGGGTCAGAACCGAGGGTGGGACGCCGTCGCCCACCTGGCATCGCTCTGACGCGACACCTGGGGGCGCCGGGTCAGAGTGCTAACTCGGCACGCGTCGGAATCCACGGCTGCCACAACAGCGGCATACCGGCTTCCTCTGGCGTGCGCGAGCCCTTCTTCTCGTTGCAGGAGGCATGGGCCGCTACTGCGTTCAGCCACTCGCCGCGCCCGCCACGGGACCGTGGTACGACGTGATCCATCGTGGTGGCGCCAGCACGGCCGCAGTAGGCGCAGCGGTACTTGTCGCGCTTCAGTACGCCGACTCGCGTGTACTGCAGTCGCCCAGTGGCGTAGCGCCATTTGGTCACTACGTAGCGCACCAGTCGCAGCACACGGGGGAGGGGGAACGGGCCGATGCTGGCGCCGTCGTGCGCCTCCTCGACGACCGCCACTTCCCGGACGAGCATCCGGATGGCGTGCGGGATCGACACCACGTGCAGCGGCTCGTATGAGGCGTTGAGCACTATGACACCGCTCATGCTGGTTCCTCCTCTCATCCAGTGTGCCCGACGCTTCGTAGCCGGGCTGGCTCTCTCGGTGCGGCTCTCCGCTCTCCGCCCGCGTACTACGCCACGCGGGGCGGCCACAGCACGCCCGGCAGGACTTGAACCTGCAACCTCCTGCTTCGTAGGCAGGCGCTCTCTCCGGTTGAGCCACGGGCGTTCGTTGCGTTGCGCCCTGCGCCGGATGGGTTGCGGATTTCCGGCGCAGGGCACGCTTGGGGCGCCCGCTCGGCCGGTAGCTGAGCTTGCTGCGGGCGCCTGGTCGAGCTGGGGAGATTCGAACTCCCGTTCCCCTCATCCCAAATGAGGTGGCCTGGCCGCTGGCCCACAGCTCGCTGTCCCCGGGTACCTGTGGAGGCCCCGGGGAATTGCAATGGCATATCCAGTTGTCAATTCTGCAATTCGCCGCCCGTAAGCGTCGACAAAAGCATCGGTGGAGGGAATCGAACCCTCTCGGCGCGGGTTTGGAATCCGGCCGGCAACCATTGCGCACCGACGACGGTGTGTAGACGGTGGGAAAAAGAAAGAGCCGCCTCGGTCGGTATCCGACTCGGGCGGCTCCAGTGATCTGCGATCAGATCAGACAGGTGGGCCGCCGGATGTCGGGCTGAGTTCCGCATCGCGCAGGGAGGTCAAGGCGTGACTGGGCAGGGATCGCAGGCACGTCGGCGCGACGGCGTACTGCATCCGCCACTCCCGCCCTACGTTCCGCTTCCCGAACACGACCTTCTCCTGTCAGTTGTGGTTGACCTTGCGGGCATAAGTTTCACCCGACAACACAGGTCAAGTCAATGCATTTCTCTGCCGAATTATTCCCGCGCGCCACCCGACAAATTCACCGCGGTCAGGGAAGTGGCAGGAAGGCGAGTCGCTCGTGCACCTCGCCGCCGATGTGGGTGGTGTCCGAGCCGACCCAGAGACCGGTCGAGGTGAGCAGCAGGTCGTACCCGCCGATGCCGCGGTCCTTGGTGGGGTTCCATGAGTAGGCGAGGCCGCTGTGTGGGTTGAGTGCTGCGATGCCTGGCCGGCTGACCGCGCCGGGGCCGGCGGTGTTGTTGCCACCCGGGTTGTTCATCCAGCGCTGGTGCCCCTGCACGTAGACGGCTGCGCGGGTGACCTGCACCGAAAGCAAGGTGTCGCCGCCGGTGTAGTTCACCCAGACCGGGTACGTCGTACGGGAGTCGTTCGTGTTCCAGCGGGTCGCGGCGTCGCAGATCAGGTCCCGGTTGTTGGGGGACGTGCCGCCGGTGGTGACGATGACGAAGAACGTGCCGTCGTACGAGAAGTCGACATCGCGGGTGTACGTCGGCGTCTCGCTCCAGCAGGGCTTGTCGAACAGCGTCGAGTACCAGGTGCTCGTCCAGGCCCCGTACGTGCCGAGGGTGATCAACGCTGCCTGCCGCCGGAGCTGGCCGCCGACCGAGGTGAAGGTGCCGACGATCGCCAGCCGGGTACCGGCCGGGTTCACCGCGAAGCGGAACACCTTGGTCTGGCCGGCGTTCGTACCGCCGGGCGCTCCGGTGATGGCGAGCTTGATGTAACCGGTGTCACCGCCGGTGGCGGGATTGACTGCGATCAGCTTCTTGCTGAAGGCGCCGCCGAGGATGAGGCGGCCCTTCACCAGCGCCATGTCCGTGACCGAACCCGTCAGCCGCGCGTTGAAAGCGGTGTCGACGGCGCCGGTGTACGGGTCCAGCTTGACGACGCCGGTGCGGGCGACACCGTTGACGTTGTTGAAGTACCCGCCGACCCACAGCGACCTGCCGTCGGTGGCCATCGCCCAGACCGCGGCGTTGAAGGTGGCGTGGAACCCCGTCAGACCCCCGCTGATCGGGTTGAAGCCGAACAGCCGGCTCCGGGAGATGGTGCCGGAGTTGTTGTACGGCTTCACCGAGCTGAACTCGCCGCCGGCGAACATGATGCCGCCCAGTTGCAGCATCTTGTAGACCGCGCCCTGCTGAACCCGGGGCGTCAGATCCGAGGGATTCGGTGAGACGACATAGTCCTGCGAAATCGGCGACGCGGACGCCGGTGCGCCCTGGAGGGCCGTCGCCCCCAGTGCGACCGCGGTGACAACTGCTCCAAGAGCCTTGACGAGCTTGTTCATGGTGACGCCCCCTCAGCGCGGTCCGATTACCGGCTGTCTACGGACTCTGGCACAGCTGAACCCGCAGCAGAAGGCCCAACCATCAACGCTTCCCGGCCGCGCACGCCTCCCTCACCTGTCGCTACCGTCCGTCACCAACCCCGCAGGCCGTCGCCCTCCCGCTATCCGATTCGGAATCCCCCGAACCTCCCGCTACACTCTTGCATCGGCCCCCGGGCCACGCCGCCTTAGCTCAGTCGGCAGAGCGTCTCACTCGTAATGAGAAGGTCGTCGGTTCGATTCCGACAGGCGGCTCCACCCAAACCCCCAGGTCAGAGGCCACTTTCCTCGACTGGGGGTTTTGTCATTCCGGCCTCAAGTTCCCTCCGTGTCCCTGTGGTGCCCCCGATCTTCCGGGCGGCATCCCAGAGGTTCTGGTCGATCAGGTGGCCGTATAGGTCCATAGTCATGGCCGCCGAGGCGTGCCCCAGGATCCGCTGTACGACCTTGGGGTCAGCTCCCGATCCAAGCCAGACCGACGCGGCTGTGTGGCGCAGATCGTGGACACGGAGAGTTGGAACCCCAATCGCCTTGATCGCAGCCGACCAACGAACCGACCGCTTCCAGTTGCCCTCGCTCAGCGGCCCACCCTGAGGAGCGTGGAACAGCCAGGCGTCGTTCACCTTCTCGCCTGCCCAGCGGTCGACCAGAGGGATCAGCTCGTCGACCAGGGGGACGGTCCGAGCGCGCTTGCTCTTCAAGGTATCTACGAACAGTTCGCCGGACCCACCGCTAGCCAGCACAGCCCGTTGAAGCCGGAGACCTCTGCCCGGCACCCAGACCCTGTCGCCAGCCTGGAGACCAGCCATCTCACCCCACCGAAGACCGCCCAGGCCAAGTACGAGCACCAGTTCGGCGTACCGGCCGTTGCAGGCGTCAGCGAGCTGGTAGAGCTGTGCCTCGGTCAGGTGCACACCCTCCCGCCTCGACTGCCCGCCACTGGGAGCCTTCGCCAGGGCAGCGACGTTGACCGTGATCCGGCCGTCAGCGATGGCGTAGTTCAGGATCGAGCGCAGCGTCGCCAGGTACCGAGTGACGCTGGAGGGACGGCGACCGGCAGCGATCTGCGAGCCGACCCAGCTCGACACCTCAGCGGCTGTGATCGACACGAGAGGGAAGTTGCCGAAACGCGGTGCGATGTGGAGACGCCAGTCGGCTTCGTCGGCCTCACGAGTCCGGCGCTTGGCTGAACTGCGCGATTCCAACCAGTCCTCTGCAACTGCCGAAAGGGGAACGCGACCGCGCTTCGGGTCGGTCCACTCGCCGAGGCGAAGCTTGCGGGTCTGGTCTTGCTCCCAGGCGACGGCGTCGGCCTTGCGATCGAAGACGCGGGTAGCGACCTCCCGGCCATGCGACTTGATCCGTGCTCGGTACCGGACCTGGCCGCCCTTGGTGTACCGCTGGACGCTCATCAGGCGGGATGACGGGACCGATTTGGCCGGCTATCGCGGAGCGGGGTCGGGTGCGTCTTCCCGTCTGCCGCTCAGCCCAGTCAGGACCTATCAGGAGCCACCGGAGGGGACAAGGTCGTTCGTCCAGCGGGGCGCTCCACCTTGTCCCCTCCGGCGTCTCCTGATCGCGCTACGCGTGGGCTGAACGGCAGACGGGAAGACGGTTGGGGCGAAGCATGCGCAGCACCAGCTGCGCTGTCTTTGGCCGGTTGGGCGGCTGCCTCAAGTCGCTCGCCGGACGGGCAACAACAGATCGGCTTGCGCAGGTTCCTCGATCAGTGACGAGGGCCCGGGTCTGCGGCGTGGGCTGCGCTGTATGCGGCTGTTCGTTCGGCATGTTCAAGGCCAACTTGCACACCGCCGTTTCCTCCGCCGTGGCAGTACATGGACAACGAGAGACCTCGGATGGTCCAGGCGCTCGCTGGCATGTGTGCCGGACCCCACTCTTCGCGGGGTGCCCCGAAGGCGTCAGACAAGAGACGCCTCAAGGCGTCATAGCCAGCTCTGGGCTTCGGGTCCGTCGGGTCAGGTGAGAGGTAGAGGAAGAAGTTGAGGCCGAGAAACTCGCCGTTGAAGGTACTCCAGTAACCATCAACCTGATCGCCAAGAGAGGTACTGAAGACTCCGGGTGTTCGTTCCGACTCGCCAGCCGGGCTGCGCTCAAGGAAGGCCATCTCGGAGAACATGGCCCGCCGTTCGCCATCGGTGGTCGGCCACGGAGCAGCGACGATCCTGGTGATCGTCACTACTACTTCCGCTGGATCTGGTGATAGCACCGGCGGATCGTCTTCAGGCACACGGCTACCGTAGCCGCTAGCGCACGAGACGGCCCATAAGGGACGGCCTGCCAACAACCTTGAATCTCAGCGATCGGTGCCCCCGAGGTGCCCCCGAACGGCCCTGAACAGCCGTCAACGACCCCCGGCCGCTGAGCACGATAACTGCTCAGGGTCGCGGGTCGTCGCGGCGTTGGGGCTCAGGGGAACGGACTCGTAATGAGAAGGTCGTCGGTTCGATTCCGACAGGCGGCTCCACAAGAACCCCCAGGTCAGAGGCCAGTTTCCTCGGCTGGGGGTTTTGTCATTCCCGCCTCCGCGCGTTCCAGCAGGTCGGCGGTTGCTTCCCAGAGGCGTTGCTCGCGGGTGGGGTTGTGGGCGATCGGCTGTACTTCGGTCGGCTTGGTCTTCAGTACGAAGGCGCCGTCGCGCAGGTGGGCCCACTTGTCGTCCAGGGCCATCGCCGCCAGTAGTGGGCCTGAGCGTTGCGGCGTGGATACGCCCGGAATGTGGCCTAGGGCGCGGCTGATCGTCTGGAGTGCCTTCGGGGCGCCGCGGCCGAGTGCGGTGCCGGGCATCCAGCCCGGTTCGAACACCGACACGTTGAGGCCGGAGCCCGCTCGGCGCTGCAGCTCGTGGGCGTAGTACAGGATCGCCAGCTTGGCGTTCGAGTAGGCGACGCCAGAGGCGGCCATGCCTGGGGGCTGCTCACCGGTGGCGGGGCGGGCGAGTTCGACGGGGTCGGCCCACTTGGCCTCGGGCACGCTCAGCAGCTTGCGCCAGAAGTTGGCGTAGTAGGTGTTCGAGCCGAGCAGCACGACCCGTGCCGGAGCGGCGAACGAGCCGAGCAGGTCGCCGATGAGCTGGGCGTGGGCGAGGTAGTTGACGGCGAACGTCATTTCGTAGCCGTCCATCGAGGCGCGTCGGGTGTCGGGCGACATGGTGCCGGCGTTCGCGACCAGCGCCCGCAGCGGCCGGGCGGCGCTCGCGGCGAGCAGCTCGCGCACGGTGGCAGCCGCAGTACGGACGTCGGCCAGGCTCGCGAGGTCGCAGCCGATCTCGTGGACGCGTGCTCCGAGGGCACGGGTCTCCTCGCCGACCGCCGTCAGATCGCGCCCGGCGCGGCCGACCAACAGCAGGTCGGGTCGGTACCCGGCCGGGCGTCCCGCCATGGACCGGGCGGTGTACCGGCCGAGGTTGCGGGTCGGGCCGGTGATGAGAACAGTTCCAGGTTCGGTCATAGCCGCAGCCTGCGAGAACGGCGGGATGGCAACCATTCGTCCGGTTTTCGTAGGACTACCAGGGCCAGGACAGGCCGTGCGGGCTCGCGCACACTGGAGCCTGTGGAAGCGTGGGAGTTCGGCCGGACGGTACGCCGCTGGCGCGACCGGGTGGCACCTGAGGCCGTCGGCGTACCGGTGGGCCGCCGTCGCCGGGCGACCGGGCTGCGCCGCGAGGAGCTGGCCGCGCTTGCCGGCATTTCGGCCGACTACCTGACCCGCCTCGAGCAGGGACGCGCGACCGCGCCGTCAGCGCAGGTCGTGGAGTCACTGGCCCGGGCACTGCGCCTGGCCGACACCGAACGCGATCTGCTCTACCGGCTCGCCGGCCACGTCGCACCCGGGCCGGAAATCGTGCCGTCCCGGGTCACGCCGAGCGTGCAACGGCTACTCGACCGGCTCTCGCACACCCCAGTGATCGTGTACGACGCCAGCTGGACGCTCGTGCTCGCCAACGCGCCGTACGACGCGCTCATGGGTGACACCACCGCCTGGCGCGGCCTGGACCGCAACGCCGTGTGGCGCAACGTCACTCGCCTGCCCTCACGGGTGAGGCACACCCCACAGGAGCAAGCCGAGCATGAGGCCCGGCTCGTAGCCGACCTGCGCCTGACCGCCTCGCGCTACCCGGCCGACCGTGCTCTGCGGCAGCTGATCACCGACCTGACGTCCGGCAGCCCGCGTTTCGCCGAACTCTGGGACACCGAGGCACCGCCGCCCCCGACTGACCCGGCCCGGCGCAAGACCATCGACCACCCAGCGGTCGGCCCGATCACCCTGGACTGCGACACCCTCCTCGTCACCCTGGACGACCTCCGCATCACCATCTACACAGCCGAGCCCGGCACCGAAGCCGCCGACCGCCTCGACCTCGCCATCATCCTGGGCACCCAGTCCCTACGACTCTGACCGCAAAGGCGTTCGTCGATCCGGTACGGCGATCCGTCTTCGACGACTCTCGCCGGCATACCCCAGCGGACGTCGCCGACTCTCGCCGGCAAACCTCCACCGCACGTCGCCCGCCCTGCGTCACGCGGACATCGCGGGAGCCCATAGCTATCAGGGTTTGAGGGCGCGGGTGGCGTAGTAGCCGGGGAGCCAGCCTGCGGTGGCGTCGGCGTGGTGTGGGGCCTCGTCGAAGCCGGTGATCACGAAGCCGGCGGCGAGTTGCCCGCCGATTTGCTCGGCCATTGTGTGGCTGTACTCCAGCGGCGCATCGGCTCCCCACAGTCGCTCGCGCTCCTCGGCCGGGACGTGCGTCAGGTCGCTGTAGGGCAGGCGGTGGCGGACGACCAGCTCGCCGCGGGTGTCCAGGGCCTCGTTGTCGAACAGGTACACGTCAGGGTTGAGGAAGCCGCACAGCAGCGCGCCGCCTGGCCGCAGTACGCGGAAGCACTCGCGCCACACGGGTGCGAGCTCGGGCACGAACAGGTTCGAGACCGGGTTGAAGACGAGGTCGAACGAGGAGTCTTCGAACTCCGACAGGTCGCGCATGTCGCCCAGTACCGTGCGCAGCTCCAGACCCTCGCGCTCGGCGACCATCTGATCCTGGGCGAGCTGACGCGGCGAGTTGTCGAAGACCGTGACCCGCGCGCCGGCCGCGGCGAGCGTCGGGCCTTGCTGCCCACCGCCCGACGCCAGGCAGAGCAGGTCGACATCGGACAGGTCGGCGGGGAACCACGCCCGGTCGACCGGCCGGTACCCGATGAGTACGACGGACCAGTCACCGGCGCGTGCCCGCGCGACGGTCTCGGGAGTGACCGGGCGCGACCACTCGTTGCCGCTCTCGACCTGAAGGTCCCACGCCGTGCGGTTGTGCGCTACCGGATCAACACTCACGCGCCTACCGTAGCGCCCGGCCCGAGTGCCAACAGGCTCTTCGGCCCAGGGCGACAGAACACCGAGCGCAACCTGGTCCTACCAGGGAATCGGTCCGTCCTCGGTCAGGAAGGCGCCGGTCGGGCCGTCCTCGCCCACGGTCGCCAGATCGACCGCGACGGCCGCGCCCTCCTCCGCCGTACGGGTCCCGCTGCGGCGGTTGAGGTCGGTCGCGCAGTAGCCAGGGCTCACCGCGTTGACCAGGATCCCTTCGGCGCGCAGTTCATCGGCGTAGAGCACGGTGATCGCGTTCAGCGCGGTCTTCGAGGTGCAGTAAGGGAGGAGGACCGAGGAGTAGGAGGCCCATGGGCTGTCCGGGTCGGCCAGGTGGGTGAGAGAGCCGAGCTCGCTGGACATGTTGACGATGCGTGCGGCGGGGGAGCGGCGTAGCAGGGGGAGCATCGCGTGGGTCACCGCGATGACGCCGAACACGTTGGTCTCGTAGACCTGCCGGACGGTGGCGGCGGGGGTCTCACTCGGCTTCTGCTGTGCGGCGGCGATCGCGGCGTTGTTGACGAGGATGTCGAGGCGGCCGAACGTGGCCTCGATGTGCTTGGCGGCGGCCTCGACCGAGCTCTCGTCGGTGACGTCCAGCGGTACGAACCGTACGTCGGCGCCGCCCGCGCGGAGTTCCTCGGCCGCCGCTTCGCCGCGATCGGCGTCGCGGGCGCCGATCAGCACGGTGATGCCGAGGGCCGCGAGCCTGCGCGCGGTCTCCTTGCCGATGCCCTTGTTCGCGCCGGTGATCAAAGCAGTCTTCTGCAAAGTCGTCATGGCACCCAGCCTCCCTTCACCCACAGGCGGCAGGGAAAGACCGAAAGACTCTGGATCTATACTCCGCAGATATGAGTGAGCTCGAAGTGCGGGAGCTGAGGTACTTCGTCGCGGTCGCCGAGGAACTGAACTTCAGCCGGGCCGCGCAACGCCTGGGGATGGCGCAACCCCCGCTGTCGAAGGCGATCGCTCAGATGGAGTCGCGGCTCGGCGTGCGCCTGCTGGAGCGCACCACCCGGCAGGTGAGGCTGACCACCGCCGGTCAGGTGCTGCTCGACCAGGCCCGGATCGCGGTCGACGCGGTGCACGCGGCGGCCCGGCGTACACAACGGGCCGGTCAGCCGACACCCCAGCTCGTCGTGGCGGTCAAGCCGGGAGGCGATGCCGGGTTGCTGGGGGAGATCCTCGCGGCGTACCGGGGATCGGGTGCGCAGCTGCCGCCGCCCGAAGTCGTCGTCGGCGGCAGCGGAGAGCCGATCGCCATGCTACGGGACGGCCGTGCCGATGTAGCGCTGCTGCGCAGCCCGTTCGACGATCGAGGGCTGGATTCCGAGACGCTCGTGGTCGAGCCGCGACTGGCGGTTCTCCCCACTGCACACCGCTTGGCCAGACGCCGCCGACTGCGGCTGACCGACCTCGAGGGCGAACCGATCCCACGCTGGAAAGGGGCCGCCCCCTCCGCCACCGCCTACTACACAGGATCCGACGGAGCAGGCGATGGCTTGGCGCCGGCCACGCATCCTGAGGGGCCGCTCGTGGCCAGCGTCGAGCAACTCCTGGAGGTGGTCGCGCTGGGCCAGGCGGTGGCGTTCCTGTCACTGTCCACCACCGAGCGGTACCAGCGCCCGGACATCGCCTACCGCCCCGTCACCGGCCTCAGCCCCAGCGCGGTCATGGTCGCCTGGCCGGAAACCTCCCGATCCGCAGCCGTCGCCGCCTTCATCCAAGCCGCCCACAACGTCGCCGCCCACCACCCCACCCACCTGACGGCCCTGGCCTGACCGGGGTCATCATCCGGCGCGGCTCTCGGTCGAGGTTGGGTCGTGGTTAGTGGCTGTTCGCGGGCAGCTCGTTCGGTGTGGTGAGCGCAGCTGGGGTTGCTGAGGTCTCCGCGGGGTCGGATCGGGACAGCCAGAGGGCGGTGAATGCGGCGGTGGTCAGGGTGACGGCGCCGGCGACGAGGAAGGCGGTGTTGAGGCCGGTTTCGAAGGAGGCGCCGTTGGATTGCCGGGTACGGACGATGGCTCCGAGTATCGCCACGCCGAGGACGGCGCCGATCTGGCGGGTGGTGCTGCTGATGCCGGAGGCGAGGCCGCCTTCCTGCGGGCTGACCGCCTGGATGGCGGCGCCTGTCAGTGGCGACATGGTCAGCGCGAAGCCGATGCCGACGACTGCCAGTCGCCACCACACGTTCCCGTAGGCCGTGTCGGCGTGCACCATGCCCAGCGCCAGCAGCCCGATGCCCGCCAGGACCAGGCCGATGGTGACCACGATCCGGAAGCCGTACCGCGCTGCGAGCCGGCCCGCGAATGGACTGACGATCACCATGGCAACGGAGGTAGGCAGGGTCTGCAGACCGGCGCGCAGGATCGAGCTGCCCTGGACGTACACGAAGAACTGGGAAAAGAAGAACGACGAGCCCATCAGCGCGAACCCCACCACGATCATCGCGGTGTTGGACACAGTGAACAGTCGCTGCCGGAACAGCCGCAGCGGCAGCATCGGTGCGGAGCGACGCGCTTCCACGGCGACGAACCCGGCGAAGAGGATCGCCGCGGCGGCGAAGCTTCCCAGAATCATCGGCGAGGTCCATCCGCGAGCACCACCCTCGATCAGCCCGTAGGTCAGTGCCCCCACTGCCAGGACCGACAGCGCCGTCCCCGGGAGGTCGATCGCGGGCGCGTTCGGATTGCGGGACTCTTCGAGGTGCCGCAGGCCGATCAGCAGCAGGATCACGCCGATGGGCAGATTGACCAGGAAGATCGCGGGCCAGCCGAACGCGTCGGTCAACACGCCACCGGCAACGGGTCCGGCAACCAGGCCGAGGCCGCTGAATCCGGCCCACAGCCCGATCGCCTTGATGCGTTCCTGAGGAACGGGATAGGCGGCCGCGAGCAGGGCCAGCGAGGCAGGGCTCAGTGCCGAGGCTCCGATGCCCTGCAGCACCCGGCCGACGATCAGCCATCCTGCCGAGGGCGCGAAGCTGCACAGCACTGATGCCGCGGTGAACACCACAGCGCCGGCCAGGTACACCCGCTTGCGGCCGAACCGGTCGGCGAAGACGCCGCCGGACAGCAGCAGCATGGCGACCAGCAGCACGTACGCGTCGACGATCCATTGCAGACCGGTCAGCTGGATGTGCAGCCGGTGCTGCATGTCGGGCAGCGCAGCTCCAACGATCGTGTTGTCGAGCAGCACCATGAATTGGCCCAGGCAGGTCACCGTGAGCAGCACGGCCCGGTTCGGTCGACTGCCTACTGTCGCAGGCGATGCAGCCATGCGATTCCTCTCCTCGGAAGTTGCGCCTCTGCCCGGCCGAGGCGGGGTGGCGCTGTTAAAGCAGTCGGCGACTGCGTTAGGAGACTGTACGGAGGCTTCGCTGCAAACGCAAGCGGCGACTGCGTTAAGGTGAAAGCATGGACGAGCGACAGCGAGCCCGGCGACCCGGTGGGCGCGGTGCCCGGGTCCGTGCGGCGGTGCATCAGGCGGTCACCGACCTGATCAGCGAGCGCGGCTACGGGAAGTTCACCGTCGGCGAGGTCGCGGCCCGCGCGGGCGTGGCCGACAGCAGCATCTACCGCCGGTGGGGCAGCCTGGAAACCTTGCTCACCGACGTGGCGCTCGCCCGCCTCGACGCGCGGTCGCCGATGCCCGATACCGGCAGTCTGGCCGGCGACCTGCACGCATACGCGGCCAACGTGGCGCGCGAGATCACCGGACCCGACGGCCTGGCCTTGGTACGCCTGGCCGTCGCCCTGTCGAGCAACGGTCAGCAGGGCCTGCAGGCGCTTGACGATCTCCTCGCCGAACGCGGGAGGCAGTTGCAGTCGATGCTCGACCGCGCGCAAGACCGCGGCGAGCAAGCACCTGATGCGCTCGGCGTACTGGACCACGTGATGGCCCCGATGTACATCCGCGTCTTGTTCGGCTTGGGCCCGCTCACCCCGGAGTACGTCGACGGGCTGGTCGACCGCCTGCTGTGACCTCAGCCTGCGCCGCCGCGAGCAGACGCTATTGCGTCGTGGTGCTGCGGGACTGCTTCACGTTGGTTCAGTGCTCCGCACAGCGCGAGGGGCGACGCTCTGCGCCCTGTGAGCAGGCAAGATGGGGAGCATGTCCTTGGCTACGCCCACGCTGCACACCGCTCGCCTGAGATTGCGACCCGTGACCAGCGCGGACGCGGACGCGCTCTTCGCATTGCACAGCAGCGCTTACGTACTGCGGTACTGGGACTCGCCACCTTGGAGCGATCGTGCGCGTGCCGGACGCTTCATCGCGGCGTCCGAGCAGATGGCCGAGGAAGGCACCGGCGTACGGCTGGCAATGGACCGCGCATCCGACGGGACGTTCATCGGCTGGTGCAGTCTGACTCGGTGGAACCCCGAGTATCGCAGCGCGTCAATTGGCTACTGCCTCGGCGATGCGGCCTGGGGACACGGCTACGCGACAGAGGGCGCGCGCGCCTTGCTGCAGTGGGCTTTCGACACATTGGACCTGAATCGAGTTCAGGCCGAGGCCGATACGCGCAACGCGGCATCCGCCCGTGTTCTGGAGAAGCTCGGCTTCGTGCGCGAAGGCACGTTGCGGGAAGACTGCATCGTGAACGGCGAAGTGTCGGACTCATGGGTGTACGGCCTGCTCCGGCGCGAGTGGCACCCGGTCTTGTCGAGGGCAACGAGTTCTGTCTGAACTGAGTGCTAGGCGATGTCGCGGCGCAGGGTTGTGCGGGTGGCCAGCGCCGCGAAGATCAAGGACCAGGTCAGGAGTGCCAGTCCGCCCGAGGTCTGGCCGAGCATTGCGGCGTCGGCTGACGACGTGAGTCGGCCCAGCGCATTGCCGGCCTGGTAGGGCAGGTACTGCGCTAGCTCGGAGGTGGCCTGGACACCGCTCAGGATCGGGCCGATGACGAAGATGTAGACCACGAATCCGACGATGGCGGCGATCTGGTTGCGGATCAGGCAACCGACGGCGACCCCGAGTACGGCGTACAGGGCTACCTCGATGGCGACGCCGCCGAGGGTCCTGGCGAGGTCGGTGCCGGAGAGGACGAGGTCGACGTGCTTGGCGGCGAGCCAGGGGAGGGCGACTACGAGGACCACGCCGGTGCAGACCGCGGCGTACCCGACTCCCACCACGGCGTACGTGAGGAGTTTGGCGACGACGACTCGGCCGCGGCGGGGCGTCGCGAGGTACGTCGGTGTGGCGGTCTGGTGCACGAATTCGCCGGTGACCGCGATGATGCCGAGGATCCCGACCACCACCAGCGTCGCGGTGGCTTGGGCGAACACGGTCCGTTGCCCGGCGGCGGTTTCGAGGCCGACCGGACCCGGTTCGGCGAAACCGATCGCGGCGCTCGTGGTGGCGCCGACCATCGCCAGGCCGAGGATCAGCATCCACAACCAGAGCCTCGTGGTGGTGAGCTTGCGGAACTCACCTCGCAGGAGCGCGGTCATGGTTGTTGCGACACCGCGGTGGTCAGCGAGAAGAAGATCTGCTCGAGCCCGTCCTGGCGGGTCTCCAGGGCGTGCAACTCCACCCGGTGCTCGAAGGCGAGTCGCCCGACCTCCCGCGCGCTCAGACCGCTGGTCTCCAAGGTGTCCGCTGCCGAGTCCCTGCTCACGACTGCTCCGGACGACTTCAGTACTTCGGCGAAGCGCTCTGCATCAGGAGTGACGACGAGGACCCGGCCACCGGTGGCGAGCTCGTCCAGCCGGCCCGCCCGGACCAGGTGGCCGTTGTCGATGATCACCACCCGATCGGCGATCTGCTGGACCTCCGACAGGGCGTGGCTGGAGACCAGCATCGTGCGTCCCTCGTCGGCGAGCTGCTTGAGGAATCCCCGCAGCCAGGCGATACCAGCGGGATCCAGCCCGTTGGCCGGCTCGTCCAGCACCAGCACGCCCGGGTCGCCGAGGAGAGCGGTCGCCAGACCCAGCCGCTGCCGCATGCCGAGCGAGTAACCGCGTACTGGTCTGCGGGCGGCGTCGGTCAGACCCACCAACGCCAGTACGTCGTCAGCGCGGCTGTCGGCGAAGCCGTTCACGGCGCAGTACACGCGCAGGTGGTCGCGTCCGCTGCGGCCGGGGTGGAAGCTGCTTGCCTCGAGCGCGGCACCGACGACTGTCGCAGGGCGGGGGAGCTCGGCGTACGGCGTACCGCCGATGGTCGCCGTACCGTCGGTCGGCTCGATCAACCCGAGGAGCATCCGCAGCGTGGTGGTCTTGCCCGCACCGTTCGGGCCCAGGAACGCGGTGATCTCACCCGGCTCGACGGTGAACGACAGCGCGTCGACCGCACGGACGTCGCCGAAAGACTTGGAGAGTCCATCGACCTCGACGCGTTGCCCGGTCGCCACGGGCCCAGGCTAACTTCGCCGGATGTTCGAGAGCCAGAGCCGATGTCGCGGCCGGCAGCGACGCCTGCCTGGCATCGGGCAGGCGGTAGTGCTCTCTCATGCACCCTGGCTATCTGGTCTAGGGGGAGGTTGACTGGCTGCGCTGGGTCGGGTGTGTGAGGCGAGGGGAGAGCGGGATGGTGCGCGTGGTTGTCGAGACTGATGAGGCGCCGAAGTCGGCGGCGTACAGTCAGGCGGTGAAGGCTGCGGGGCTGGTGTTCGTGTCGGGGCAGGCGGGGTACGACCCTGCGACCGGGTTGCTGGCGGGGGACACGATTCAGGAACAGACGCGGCAGTGTCTGCGCAACGTCGCCGCGATCTTGGAGGCGGCAGGGAGTTCGCTGGACAAGGTGGTCAGTGCGACGTTCATCCTGCGGGACCCGGCGGACTTCGCGGGGATGAACGAGGAGTGGATGGTGTGGTTCCCGACCGTTCAGCCTGCTCGGCAAGGGGCTTCGCTGCCGGTGGACGTGGAGGGACTGCGCGTTTCGATCGCGGCCATCGCCGAGGCGTAGGACGAGGGCGTTGACCTGAAAGTCGGCTAAGAAGCCGGCCGGCAGGACATTTCCGGACGCGCAGGTTCGTTGGAACCGGTAAGACGGTCACTGCGGAGGAACCATGAGTCTTGTCGGAACCCTGGTCGGGTACGCGTTGTCGCTGTTCATCCTGCTGCTGCTTGCCCGCATGGTGCTCGACTGGGGACGGGTGCTGACCCAAGGGCCGCCCTGGGTCGGTCGCGCGCGGGCGGCGGTCTACGCGGGGACGGAACCGGTGCTCGCACCCGTACGGCGAAGGCTGCGGCCGGTGAACGCGGGCGGGCTTTCGTTCGACATCGCTTTCACCGTCGTGTTCGTCGCCGTACTGGTACTGCGCTCGATCGCCTTCAGTTTGTAAGGGATTCCAGCCCGTCCCACGACCAACGGGGAATGCTGAGGCCGTCGGGTACGTTGTCCGCCGAACCCGTGTACTGCGCCATGCTCGTCGTCGTGGCCCAGGCGAAATAGTCGTGCAGCACCTGCCGCAGTGGGTCTTTCAGACCGACGTCGTCGAGAGCTTGGTCGAAGCAGGCGATCGCCCGGCGGTCCATCTCGTGGTGCGGGCCGTTGCCGCTGTGAGTCCGTACGACGGACGACTCGTCGCCGTACGACTCGGAATACGTGGTCGGTCCGCCCAGGGCCTCAGCCCAGTACGCCGCCAACCGGCCGGTGTGCTCGGGATGGAAGCCGTGGCTGAACGCGTGACTGACCACCTCGTCGGCCATCACCCGCGCATGCCAAGCCTCGGCCAGCCGAACCATGCCCGCCCACCCACCCGCAGCCTCGTACACAGTCTCCATCGCTCCAGCATGCCCATCGCGACCCGGCGGCGCGAGAGGCTCGTCGAGAAACCGCCGGATATGCCCGGCCCAGAGCTCAGGCTTCTCGAAATGACACATATGCCCGGCCTCGGGGATGATCGCCAGCTCGCTCCCCGGTACTGCGGCATGCAGCCGATGCGCCACCTCCACGGGAAATCCGAGGTCCCGCTCGCCGTGCAGAATCAGGAGCGCCTTGCCGAAGTCCCGCAGTACGAACTCAGCATCGACAGGGCACCACGGGTGCATGGCACCACTGACCGCTCTCTCATAACTCCAGTCGCCCTCGTCCATACCCAGGCTCGCCCGGAATGCGGCGTACGCCGGCGCAAGCTCGAGATCCCACACATCGGTCTGCTGTCGCTCCGAACTCACGTCGGGCTTCTGATAATCCGTGTACGCCGTGGTTGAGGCGAGCACGAGTCGTCGCACCTGCGCCGGATGCTTGCCGACGAACTGCATCGCCGCCCGCCCGCCGGTCGAGAACCCCAGCAGATCGACCTCACCGAGCCCCAACTCGTCGATCAGCCGGCGCGCATCCGCCACGACGTACTCCGGTTGCAGCAGGTCGTCCGGAAGTCCGCGAGTACTCCGCCCGCAGCCACGGAAGTCGAACAGCACGACGTGGTGATCGCGCGCCAGCGGTTCGAACCCCGGCAGCAGATAGCCGTGGCCGACATCCGGCCCGCCATGGAACACGAGCAACGTCGGCCGCTCGCCGCGCCGCCCGAGCTCACGCACGAACAACGTGACGTCCCCGACGTCGACCAGCCGACCATCACCCATGCGAGGACACTTCCAGACCCCACCGACAAGACCTGTCAGTGCTTGAGGTTGTGGCCTTCGGAGGTCAGGCGGGCGCGTAGATCCTTCACTTCGGAGGGCGGCCGAGGCGCGCGCCAGTTGGAGCCCTCACTACCCCGCACCGAGGACTCCTCCGCCTTGTCGCGCTTCCGCCGCCACCACCACATAGCTCGAGCATGACGTACAGGTGCTTGCTGGCGCCACGGGTGGTGAAGAACGACAACTGGCCGACGCTCCCCGCTGACCCGGGAGTCAGTTGGTGGTGCGTTCTTTTTCGCTGCGTTCTATGCAGAACTCGTTGCCTTCGGGGTCGGTGAGGGTGGTCCAGCCTCGGCCGTCTGGTTGGCGGTGGTCTTCGTGGAGGGTGGCGCCGAGGGCGAGGAGGCGGTCGACCTCTTCGTCGCGGGTGCGTTCGGTCGGGACCCAGTCGATGTGCAGGCGGTTCTTGACCGTCTTGGATTCGGGGACGCGGATGAAAAGGAAGCCTGGGAGGGGGTCCGGGGACTCGAGGAGTACTTCGTCGTCGGCGGGGGAGTCCTGGGCGGACAGGGGCCAGCCGGTGGCCTGGCTCCAGAAGGTGGCCAGTTCGTACGGTTGCGCACAGTCGATGGTCAGGTGCCGAAAGATCATGGCCGGACTCTAACCTCGCGGACTGTCCCTGGGCGGGTCTAGTGTGCGAAGCAAGGGGAAACCACTCGGGCAAGGAGCGATCTGATGGCGTCACGACTGAATCCGTACATCAGCTACAACGGCACTGCGCGGGAGGCGTTCGAGTTCTACCGCAGCGTGTTCGGTGGGGAGCTGACGATGAACACCTTCGCCGAGTTCGGCGCGGAAGGGTCGCCGGATGCCGACAAGATCATGCACGCCTCACTGGAGGCGCCGAACGGCTTCGCGCTGATGGGCTCGGACACGCCCGAGGGGATGGACTTCAAGCCCGGTACGACGATGTCGGTGAGCCTCAGCGGTGACGACGGCGACGACCTCCGCGGGTACTACGAAAAGCTGTCGGAAGGCGGCACCGTGACGATGCCGCTGGAGAAGCAGATGTGGGGCGATGAGTTCGGCATGTTCGTCGACCGGTTCGGCGTCTCCTGGATGGTGAACATCGCGGCACCACAAGGCTGATCGACCTGGCGAGCTCCTGCGCCTGCCCGACGACCGGCAGGCGCAGTACTGGAGTGCGGGCAAGCGGGCGCGCGCTTCGCGGAGTGGATAAATGAGTACGCCGGGCAGCGGTCCCGCGGCTACCGTCGGAGGGGGAGCGCAAGCCGGCGGAAAGAGAAGCGCGTGAACGACGTCCTGTACGACGCGGTGCGGCACAACAACTGGGCGAGCAAAGAGCTGGTCGAGTTCTGCCGGGACCAGAACCTGAGCCCGGAACAGCTGCAGGCGACCGGCATCGGCACCTTCGGTACGATTCCCGAAACCTTGCACCACATCGTCACCTGCGACGGAAGCTATCTGCGTCGCCTCGCCGACAGCGACCAGTTGACGTGGGCGGACGGCAGCAAGCCGGAAGCGGACTTCGACAAGCTGCTGCTGTGGATCGAGGAAGCGCGCCTGCTCTGGGAGGACGTCCTCGCCAAGCCGATCGACACCGAGCGCGTGATCGTCGTCGACAGCGGGCTGCGCGAGTGTCGTGCCGGCATCTTCATCGCCCAGGCCCTGAACCATGCCAACCACCACCGCGAACAGGTCTGCGCCATCCTCACCGGCCTCGGCATCGAGCCGCCGGACATCCAGGCCTGGGAATATGCCTGGCAAACCCACCGAATCTGGGACCGCTGAGCTCGTCGTGGAGCAAGTCGCGGTCGTCGAGGTGTGGCGAGGGCGGTTGTGGAGCGCCGTGCCGCAGGTGGTGGTGGAGAAGAGCGCCAACCGATGGGTGACGTACGCACCGGCGGGCGCGCTCGGGGTCTTCGCGAGTAGCCGCGGAGTCGCAGGACGCGAAGGGCTTTCGCGCGCGGAGCGGAAGCTGGCCGCGATGGAAACCCTTGTTTACAAAGCCGTCGAAGCACCGACAGATCTCGCGACCTTGACGTTTCGCACCCGCGGCGCCTGGTCGAGCATCAACCTCGGCTGGTCCGGCCCTGACCGGAGTTCGCCGGGTGGTACGTGAACTTCGAGCTGCCGTACGACGAAACGCAGTACGGTCTCCAGACCATGGATCTCGTGCTGGATCTCCTGGTCGATCCGGCCGGCAATCCGCAACTCAAGGACCAGGAGGGCTACGCCCAAGCGGTTGCCCGGGGCATCCTCGACGTACCGGTTGATCTGGAAGAAGAAGCGGCTCGCGTACTACGTGAGCTCGGGTGCGGCCGAGGTCCGTTCGATCCGTCCTGGATCGACTGGCGTCCCGATCCGGGATGGTCCACGCCGGTGCTGCCACCGGGACTCCGACTCGGTGGTGCCGCTTGGTCAGTCGGCGTCGAGCTGGGTGATCAAAGCGCGGGGGGCTTGGCAGCGCCAGGCGTCGGTGAGGAGTTCGGCTAGCTCGGTCGTGTCGACTGCCGCGAGGCGGACGAGGACGGCTGGGTAGCCGTTGTAGTGCGGTTCGGTGAAGAACTTGGCCGGGTCGGCGGCCAGGAGTTCTTCTTTCGCCGCCGCACCGGCGACCCGGATCGCGAGCACCTCCGGGTTCGGGACGCGCGGCTTCTTCGGCTCGACGCGCTCGTTCCAGACCCAGGCGAAGGCCTTGTCCTTCCCCTTGTTCGGCACCGAGAACGCGAAGGTGTCGGCAGATTCCGTCACCTCGGGCAGCCCGAGCGCGATGCGGCGTACATCGTCTTGATCAGCCATCACCACGTCGTACCAGATCAGCCGATTCCGGTACAGGGGTCACCGGTACGCCGTGGTCGAACCAGCTGACCAGGTTCGCCACGACGAGACCGCCCATCGCGTCGCGCGTCGGGACGCTGGCGGAGCCGACGTGCGGAAGCAGTACGGCGTTGTCCACCTCGAGCAGACCCGGGTGGACCTCGGGTTCGTGCTCGAAGACGTCCAGCCCCGCGCCGAGAATCGTCTTGTTGCGCAAGGCATCCACCAGCGCCGCCTCGTCGACGACGGATCCACGGGCCACGTTGATCAAGATGCCGTCCGGGCCGAGCGCCGTCAGCACCTCCGCGTTCACGAGGTGCCTGGTCTCGTCACCACCCGGCACGACGACGGTGAGGATGTCGACCGCCCGAGCGAGTTCGAGCAGCGTCGGATAGTAGCGATAGGCAACGTCTTTCGGATGACGGTTGTGATAGGCAACGGAAACGCCGAATGCCTCAGCGCGGTGAGCGATCGCCTCCCCGATCCGCCCGAGCCCGATGATCCCCATCGTGCGTCCGTGCAGGGTCGCCGGCGTCAACGGATAAGACCGCTCCTGCCAATGCCCGGCCCGCAGGTACCGCTCGGCCTGCGGAAGTTGGCGAACAGTCATCAGCAGCAGCCCGAGCGCCGTATCGGCCACCTCGTCATCGAGTACGCCGGGAGTGTTGGTCACCACGACGCCACGATCCGCGGCTGCCTTGGCGTCGATCTGGTCGTACCCGACGCCGAAGCTCGCGACGAGTTGCAGCGCGGGCAGGCGACCGAGGAAGGCGCCGTCGATCGGCGTACCGGCGTTGGCCACGGCAACGATGTCCTTCGCCCGCTCGGCCAGTACGGCGTCCGGGTCGTCCGCCTCCCACAGCCGGATCACCTCGAAACGGCCCGCCAGCCCGGCCGGCACGGAGCGGTTCATCGGACCAGGCATCAACACGGTCGGCAGCGCCATCGGATCTCCTCTGCGATTCATCACGGCTTCACTCGATCAACCCTATTTCACCGCCCACAGGGGTACCGCGAGACGTAGTACCGGCGGACCATCGGTGGGGGACGAAAGGAGTCGGCCATGATCATCGACTGCGCGTACTACCGGGACGGGCGTCGCCAGCACGTCGGGGCGATGTCGATCGAGGAGGCCGCCCAACGCTGCCGGGAAGGCGGATTCGTCTGGCTCGGCCTGTTCGACCCGACCGCGGCCGAGCTCAGCCAGGCCAGCAAGTGCTTCGGCTTGCACGAACTCGCCGTCGAGGACGCGCAGACGTTCCACCTGCGGCCGAAGGTCGAACCGTACGAGGGCGACATCCGCCTCGTCATCCTGCGCACCGCCCGGTACGACGACGAGCGGGAGGAGGTCGATTTCGGGGAGGTGAGCGTATTCGTCGGGCCGGCCTTCGTGATCACCGTCCGGCAAGGTGTCGCGAGTGAACTGCACGGTGCGCGGACCCGGCTGGAGCAACGGTCCGAGTTGCTCGAGAACGGTACGAATTCGGTGCTCTGGGCAATCCTCGACCAGGTGGTCGACACCTATGGGCCGGTGGTCGCGGAGTTGGAGCGCGACATCGAGCAGGTCGAGCGGACCGTGTTCGCGGGATCGGTGGCGCCGACCGAGCGCATCTACTTCCTCCGCCGCGAGGTGACCGACTTCTACCGCGCGGTGCACCCGCTGCTCGCAGTACTGGCCAATCTCGAACGCGGTGCGCGCAACACCGGCCTGCTGCCGTACTTCCGCGACGTCCACGACCACCTGGTGCTGGTGAACGAAGAGGTCGCCGCGCAACGAGATCTGCTGGCAACGGTGCTGGAGGCAAACATGGCGGTGATCTCGGTCGAGCAGACCAAGGTGAGCGTGCAACAGAACGCCACCATCGAACAACTCACGATCCTCGCCACCGTCTTCCTCCCCCTCACCTTCGTCACCGGCTTCTTCGGCCAGAACTTCGGCTGGCTCGTCGACCACGTCAACAAGGAATGGGACTTCTTCGCCCTGGGCCTCGGCGGCCTCCTCGTCCCCTGCATCGCCCTCTTCCTCTGGTTCCGCCGCCAACGCACCTCCCGCAAGCGCCTCAGCACGTGAAGACACCCGCCGCGATTAGCCTGCGTGGATGGATGCGCGGTTGATTGTGGTGCGGGGGCCCTCCGGGGCCGGGAAGAGTTCGGTGGTGGAGGGGATCCGGGCGGCGTACGGGCGTGGGGTCGCGTGGATCGAGCAGGATCATGTCCGGCGGACGGTGTTCCAGGAGAAGGACGAACCCGGTGGGGCGAACATCGCTGCGATCTCGCAGTTGGCCGGGCTGGCGATGAGTCGGGGGTTCCACACCGTCGTCGAGGGGATCATGCCGACGGTTCGGTACGGCGAGATGCTCGGCGACCTGGTCGGCCGGTACGGCGGGTCGGCGTACGTGTACTACCTCGACGTCCCCTTCGATGAGACCGTACGGCGGCATGCCACCCGGGCGAAGGCGAGTGCGTTCGATGCGGCCGCGATGCGGGAGTGGTACGGCGGGCACGATCCGCTGGGCCTGCCTGGAGAGGTTGTCATCGAAGCGGACAGCACACTCGACGAGACGGTTCGCCGGATCCTCACCGAGACCGGGCTAGTTGCGGCGGCAGGTTAAGTCGTGGTCGGGGAGGTGCGGTGAGTAGCAGTGGTTGAGTAGGTTGCGGGGATGTCTTTCAAGGATCTCGTTTATGCCCTGTACGCGCGGCGGGTTCGGCGCAAGCTCAAGGGGCGGGCGTTGCCGGGGCACATCGGGATCGTGATGGACGGGAACCGGCGGTGGGCGCGCGGCAAGGGGCACGCGAATCCGAGCGTCGGTCACCGGTACGGCGCGTTGCACGTCGAGAAGGTGCTCGGCTGGTGTGAGACCGCCGGCGTCGACCACGTGACGGTGTTCCTCTGCTCCACCGAGAACCTGGTCAAGCGCGGCGACGCCGAGGTCGCCTACCTGATGGAAGTCACCGAGGAGATCGTCGCGAGCCGTCTCTCGCAGCCCGGCGGTCGCTGGCAGGTGCACATCGCGGGTCTGCTCGACCTGCTGCCGGACAGTACGGCGTACGCGCTCAAGAACGCGGTCGAGGCGACCAAGGACTGCGCCACCGGCAACCACATCACGCTGGCGATCGGGTACGGCGGTCGTCAGGAAGTCGTCGAGGCAGTCCGGTCGCTGCTGGAGTCCGAGGCCGAAGCAGGCAACGATCTCGACACCCTGGCCGAGACGCTCAGCGCCGACGACATCACCAAGCACCTCTACACCGTCGGCCAGCCGGACCCCGATCTGATCATCCGCACCAGCGGCGAACAACGGATGTCGAACTTCCTGCTCTGGCAGAGCGCCTACTCCGAGCTGTACTTCTGCGAGGCGTACTGGCCGGCCTTCCGCGAGGTCGACTTCCTCCGCGCCCTCCGCTCGTACGCCGACCGGCACCGCCGCCGCGGCGCGTAGTACCGGCTCTCAGCCGCAGTCTTTCGGCGTGTACTCGTCCATCGTCACGATTTCGTTGGCCTCACCCAGCCCGCGCTTCCAGCGCAGGACCTGGCCGGGCTGGAGATCCTTCAACTCCGTCGGGGTGAAGGTGATGTCGATGGCATTCGACCAGTCGTTCTCCTTCTTGCCCCGCAGTTGGTAGTGCCGGGTCACGTCGAATTCCGGGACCGGTGACTGCGGCTTCCATTTCCCCGCACCTTCGACCAGCGGGAACTGCACGACGCCCTTCGGCGACTTGGGGTTCGACCACTCGACCAGCACCGTCTCGGGATCGGTCTTGAGCCTGCCGAGCATGACGAGCTTCAGCTTGTCGATGTCGCCCTTGCAGTCCTGCAGTACGACGATCGTGCGGCCCGCGTCGTCCACGCTCAGCCCGATCATCCCGGACTGACCCGGACCGCAACCGGTCAGCGAGGCGCAGCCGACCGCCAGCAGGAGCAGCATCCGAGAGCGTCGCATCCGGTCATGCTAGAGCGAGCTGAGGTCTTCGAAGATCAGGGCGGTGCGGGTGGCGAGGACTTCGGGGATGGCCTGGAGCTTCTCGAGGACGACGCGGCGCAGGCCCTCGTTGTCGGCCGCGCGGACCAGCAGGATGGCGTCGAAGTCGCCGCCGACCAGCGCCATGTGCTTGACCTCGGGGATCGCCTGGAGCTGGGTCCGCAGGGTGCGCCAGGAACTCTGCCGGAGACTGAGAGTGACGTACGCCGAGGTCGCCAACCCGAGTTTGAGCGGGTCGACCGTTGCCGTGAACCCGGTGATCACGCCCGTCTGGGTGAGCCGCTCGACCCGGGCGTAGGCGTTCGCGCGGGAGATGTGCACCTGGTCGGCGAGGGCGCGAATGGACATCCGGCCGTCCCGCCCGAGCGCCTCGACCAGCTGCCGGTCGACCTCGTCCAGCGCCGGGGCGACGAAGTGGTGGTCAGCGGGAGCGGCCAACTGTCCAGCTTCGGCGGACGTGGACGACGCCTGGTCGGACAAAATGCTCCTCGAAACGGTCTGAACTGATCGAATGTCTCGCGATTCTCCCAGCTATGGATCCGTTTGGCCAGAAGTACGACGATGAGCCATCCGTCCGTCTCCTGCGCAGGAGGGTCTATGACTACCGTCGAGGAGCGCCTGCTCCCCTCCGCCGAACCGATCCAGTTGATCGACCAACACGGCGTACCGCACGACCATCCGCAGTACGGCCTGCCCTCGGAGCAGACCCTGGTCGACGGTTACGCGCAGTTGGTGAAGGGGCGCCGGATCAACGACCAGGCGGGCGCGCTCGTCCGGCAGGGCCGGCTCGCGGTCTACCCGTCTTCGCACGGGCAGGAGGCGTGCCAGGTGGCCGCCACGATGGTGCTGCGCGACCAGGACTGGCTGTTCCCGACGTACCGCGACACCGTGTCGATCATCAGCCGGGGGGTCGATCCGATCGAGACGCTGACGCTGCTGCGCGGCGACTGGCACTCCGGTTACGACCCGTACCAGCGCAACGTCGCCCCGCAGGCGACCCCGTTGGCGACGCAGTTGATCCACGCGGTCGGAGTCGCCCACGCGGCGCGGCTCAAGGGCGAGGACACCGTCGTGATGGCGTTGTGCGGTGACGGCGCCACCAGCGAAGGTGACTTCCACGAGGCGCTCAACTTCGCCGCGGTGTTCAAGGCGCCGGTGGTGTTCTTCATCCAGAACAACGAGTACGCGATCTCCGTACCGCTCGCCCGGCAGACCGTGGCGCCTTCCCTTGCGCACAAGGGGATCGGGTACGGCGTACCGGGAGAACGGGCCGACGGCAACGACTTGGCCGGCCTGCTCGCGGTACTGGGACAGGCGGTCGACAAGGCGCGGGCCGGTGAGGGGCCGCAGTTGATCGAGGCGCACACGTACCGCGTACAGGCGCACACGAACGCGGACGACGCCACCCGCTACCGCAACGATGCCGAGGTCGCTCCGTGGCTGGAGCGGGATCCGCTGAAGCGGCTCGAGGCGTTCCTGGTCGAGCGCGGTCTGCTCGGCGAGTCTCTGAAGAAACAGGTCGTGGCTGCCGCTGACGAAGCGGCGGAGGCACTGCGGGTCGGGTTGATGGAGGAGGTTCAGCCGGATCCGGCTGAACTCTTCGACCACCTGTACGCCGAGAAGACCCCGCAACTGAAGGAGCAGGCCGCCTTCCTGCAGGACGAACTCGCCCGGGAAGAAGCATGACGATGACTGCCACCACGCTGGTGAAACTGACGATGGCGCAGGCCCTCAATCAGGCGCTGCGCGATGCGATGAAGGCCGACGAGACCGTGCTGATGTTCGGCGAGGACGTCGGTGCGCTCGGCGGGGTCTTCCGGATCACCGACGGGCTGACCGCCGAGTTCGGCGAGGATCGTTGCTTCGACACCCCGTTGGCCGAGTCCGGCATCGTCGGGATGGCGGTCGGGCTGGCGATGAACGGGATGCGGCCGGTCGTGGAGATGCAGTTCGACGCGTTCGGGTATCCGGCCTTCGAGCAGGTCGTCTCGCATGTCGCGAAGATGCGGAACCGCACCCGCGGCCGCGTCACGCTGCCGATGGTGATCCGGATGCCGTACGCCGGTGGCATCGGCGGCGTGGAGCACCACTGCGACTCCTCCGAGAGCTACTACGCGCACACCCCCGGGTTGACCGTGGTCGCACCGGCCACTGTCGCCGACGCATACACCCTGCTGCGCAAGGCGATCGAGCACCCCGATCCCGTCATCTTCATGGAGCCGAAGAAGCTCTACTGGGCGAAGGAAGAGGTCGATCTCTCGGTCGAGCAGCCGGGCATCGGGACTGCCGTCGTACGCCGGGAAGGCCGCGACGCGACCCTGATCGCTTACGGGCCGACGGTGCCGATCGCGCTCGAAGCAGCCGAGGTTGCGGCCGCCGACGGACGGCAACTCCAGGTCGTCGATCTGCGGTCGATCGTGCCGTTCGACGACGAGACGGTGTGCGCGGCGGTTCGTAGTACCGGGCGGGCGGTTGTGGTTGCCGAGGCGAGTGGGTTCGCGAGTGTGTCTTCGGAGATCGTGGCTCGGGTGACGGAGCGGTGCTTCCACTCGCTGGCCGCGCCGATCCGGCGGGTGACCGGGTTCGACATCCCGTACCCGCCGCCGAAGTTGGAGCGGCACCAGTTGCCTGGGGTGGATCGGATCCTCGACGCGGTCGACGACCTGCAGTGGGAGGACTCGTGACCACGCAGACTTTTCTGCTGCCCGATCTCGGTGAAGGGCTGACCGAGGCCGAGGTCGTGCGCTGGCTCGTCGCGGTGGGCGACGTGGTCGCGGTCGACGCACCGGTCGCCGAGGTCGAGACGGCCAAGTCGATCGTGGAGGTGCCGTCGCCGTACGCCGGTGTCGTCGCCGAACTCCACGCCGACGCCGGTGCCACCGTCGACGTCGGCAAACCGCTCATCACCATCGGCATCGCCGCTCCCGCGGCGGAAACCTACCGCGAGGAAGAAAAGGCCGGCTCAGGCAATGTCCTGATTGGTTACGGGACACCGGAAGGCGGCACCACCGGCAGACGCCGCAAGCGGCGCGGTGCGCAGAGCGCCGCCGCACCCGAGCACACCCCGAACGGCGTCGCACCCGAGCACACCCCGAACGGGGTCGCACCAGAGCATTTGTCGAACGGCGTCGCGCTCGGCGAGCGAAGCACGCCCTCGCCCGCATCCGGCGCGTCCACCGGCTCGCCCGCCTCCGGCGCGTCCACCGGCTCGCCCGCCTCCGGCGCGTCCACCGGCTCGCCCGCCTCCACCGGCTCCACCGGCTCCAGCGGCTCCAGCGGCTCCAGCGACTCCACCGGCTCCAGCGACTCCACCGGCTCCGCCGGGTCGGTCGCATCCGTCGCCGGCGGGGTGGGCGATGGGTCCGCGGGAGCGCGGGTGCCGTTGGTGATTTCGCCGCTGGTGCGGCGTCTTGCGCGGGATGCGGGGGTTGACCTGCGAGCGCTGATCGGGTCCGGTGCTGGTGGGGTGATCACCCGGCGGGACGTGGAGGCGGCGATCGCCGCGCCGCAGGCGGGGACGGCCGGCGAGGCATCGGCGTCGGTGCAAGCGGCTGGAGCGATTGTGGCTGGAGCGATTGCGCCGCAGCCGGAGCGTCGGAGTGGTGCGATGGTGCCGCAGGCGACCGGTCAGGGCGGTGCGGATGTGGTGGCAGCCGGGCAGGACAGCCGCACCGGGTTGGCGGAGTTGCGGCGTACGCCGATGAGTGGGTTCCGGAAGGCGGTTGCGGCGACGTTGAGCCGGAGTCGGGCGGAGATTCCGGAGGCGACGACCTGGGTGGATGTTGATGCGACCGCGCTCGTGGAGCTGCGCGAGTCGTTGCGGACGGCAACTGATCCGGGGCCGGGGCTGCTGGCGCTGATGGCGCGGTTCGTGGTGGCCGGTCTGCAGAAGTATCCGGAGCTGAACGGGTTCGTCGACACCGAGCGGGAGGAACTGGTTCAGTACGACGGGATCAACCTCGGGCTGGCGGCTCAGACCGACCGCGGCCTCGTCGTACCGGCTGTTGCCGATGCGCAGGCGTTGACGGCTCGCGGGCTGGATGCGGAGATCCGGCGGTTGACGGCGTCCGCACGGGACGGGCGGTTGTCGACGCGGGAATTGTCGTGCGGGACGTTCACGCTGAACAACTACGGCAGCTTCGGCGTCGACGGCAGCGCGGCGATCATCAACCATCCGCAGGTCGCGATCCTCGGTGTCGGCCGGATCATCGACCGGCCGTGGGTGGTGGACGGCGAACTGGCGATCCGCAAGCTCACCCAGTTGTCGCTCGTCTTCGACCACCGGGTCTGCGACGGCGGTGTCGCGGCCGGCTTCCTCCGCTTCGTCGCCGACGCCTTCGAGTCGCCCACCTCAGCCTTCGCCGACCTCTGACCTCCGCTCTCGCCGACCACGGAGCTCAGCGCCGGCCACGGAGCTCAGCGCCGGCCTCGGAGCTCAGCGCCGGCCTCGGTGGATCAGCGGAGTTGGCGGGGGCGGAGGCCGATGAGGACGGCGCGGAGGCCGGCTTCGAAGCGCGCCTGCGGACCGGCGAGGTCTTCGCGGTTGAGGTACGCGGCCAGGGTCGCGGCGCCGACACCTAGTTGGTCGCCGGCGGCATCGGCCCACTCCTGCTCACTCATGCCGCTGCGCTGGACGATCGCGGTCCACGCTGCGTCGGTGACCGCGGCACCGACCACGTAGTGGAAGACCGCGGAGACGGCCGCATCGAGGTGCACACCCTTGAACCCGGCCGCGGTGAGAATCGTGAGCACGCGTTCGGCGTACGCCTGGTAGTTCGGTCCGAGTCCCGCGTGGCTCGCGAGTAGCTGTGGCGCCCAGGAGTGCTGCCCGAGGACGTCGTACGCCGCTCGCGCGAGCACCGTGAGTCGGTCGCGCCAATCGCCGTCGTCGGCCGGTACCAAGGCTTCACCGATGACGGTGTCGACGGCCAGTTCGAGGAGGTCGTTCTTGTTCGCCACTCGCCAGTAGAGCGCCGACGTCGCCGCCGTACCGAGCTCGGTGGCGAGGCGACGCATCGACAACTTCTCCAGGCCGTCCCGGTCGAGGATCTCGATCGTCGCCTGAATGATGTCCTCGCGGCTCAGCGGCGCCCGCGTCTCGCCCGGCTCCGCGCGCAACCACACCGACCCGAGCACGGTCTTCGCATCCGCTTCCCGGGCCATGACCGAGACCCTAGCTGAAACATCGTCCCAGAGCGAAACACGACGTTTCAGCCCCATGCACCGGATGGCCGGTCCCCGTGGGCCCGGCCATCCGAGGGGACGAGTCAGCTGTTGATCTGGGCCTGGAGAGCGGAGGCGTACGACGCGACCTCGGCGTACACACCGGGGTTGCCGGCGTCCGCGCAGCCGATGCCCCAGGAGACGACGCCGAAGAGCCGGCCGTTCAGGACCAGCGGGCCGCCGGAGTCGCCCTGGCAGGAGTCCTTGCCGCCGGACTTGTACCCGGCGCAGATCTCGCCGTTGGCCACGTAACCGTCGCTCGCGTACACGTCACCGCAGTACGCGTCGCCGAGCACCGGCACGAGAACCTTCTGGAACCGGTCTTCCGGCCCGGTGCCCTCCGTGTCGCCCCAGCCGTAGACGGTCGACTGCGCGCCGACGGCGTCCGCGGCCCGGCTGGTCTCCAGCGGCAGCGTGGCGACTCCGATGAACGGCGTGGTGAGGGTCAGGACCGCGACGTCGTGACCGCCGACCCGCCCGTACTGCGGGTCCTTCCAGATCTTCGAGATCTTCGAGGTCCGGCCGCCGGTCGACTTCAGGTCGTCCCGGCCCTGGATGGCGGTGTAGGTGCTCCGCGGCTGCCCGACGCAGTGCGCCGCGGTGACGAGCTTGTTCGCCGCGACGAGCGTGGCGCCGCAGTACTGACCGCTGGGCACCGGGGAGTTGCTGTTGTTCAGCGCGATCGCCCAGGGCGCCTGCGCGGTGCTGGCCAGCGAGCCACCGACGATGTTGGTGGTCGGCGGCGCCGTTCTCGCCTCGGCCGTACCGACGGCGCCGGCTGATGCCAGGGCGACCGCGGTGACGGCCAGCGCCGTACGGGCGAACTTGAGCTTTCCGGTCATGCCTCACGCTCCAGGTGTCATCTCTGGCTGCAAGGGCCGGAGCAGCCATGTGCGGAGAAGAGTCACCCGAACACGGTGGGTAGCGCAAGCGATTGTTTGAGGCACATCGGTGACGGCGCAGCGCTGTGTCACGCCGAATCAGACAGTGGTGAGTACTGCGCCCGGCTGCTCGGCTGGGCGATGGCGCCGGTCGAGGAGGCCTGACACCAGGGCTACGGCGAGGCCCGAGGCGGCCAAGGCGGCGCCTACCCAGTTGGGCGCGGTGTAGCCGAGGCCGTGCTCGATGGTGAGGCCGCCGAGGTAGGCGCCGCCCGCGTTGCCGAGGTTGAAGGCGGCGATGTTCGCGGCGGAGGCGAGTGCCGGCGCACCTTTCGCCTTGTCCATCACCCGCTTCTGCAGCGGCGCCACGGTGGCGAATCCAGCCGCACCGAACAACGCGATGGTGATTGCCGACGGCAACTTTGCGTGGGCGGTGAAGACGAAGACGGCCAGCACTGCGGCCAGCAGCGCGAGGATCACGTAGAGGCTCGGCATCAGCGATCGGTCCGCCGCCTTGCCGCCGAGGAGGTTCCCGACCACCAGGCCGCCGCCGAAAAGCACCAGCAGCCAGGTCACGGTGCCCGAGGAGAAGCCGGCGACCTCGGTCATCATCGGCGCGATGTAGGTGAAGGACGCGAACACGCCGGCGAAACCGAACGCGGTCATCGCCAGTGCGAGCCACACCTGGAGGTTGCGGAACACGGCCAGTTCGCTGCGCAGGCCCGGCCCTTCGCTCACCGACTGGTTGGGAACCAGCGCGACGATGCCGAGCAGGCCGATCACCCCGAGAGCGGTGACGGCCCAGA
Source organism: Kribbella voronezhensis (assembly GCF_004365175.1). NCBI lineage: Bacteria > Bacillati > Actinomycetota > Actinomycetes > Propionibacteriales > Kribbellaceae > Kribbella > Kribbella voronezhensis. Next base: position 4,259,024 of record NZ_SOCE01000001.1, read on the forward strand.
AGGTGGAGCGCCAGCCGAAGTGCTGACCGAGCGCGGTTCCACCCGGTACGCCGAGCACGTTCGCCACGGTCAGCCCGGTGAACATCAGCGCGATCGCGCTGGCCTGCTTCGCCTTCGGGACCAGCGACGCGGCGACCACCGAGCCGACCCCGAAGAACGCGCCGTGCGACAGCGCCGCGACGATCCGGCCGGCCATGAGTACGCCGTACGAGGGAGCGACCGCGGAGATCAGGTTGCCCACGACGAACAGGCCCATCAAGGCGATCAGCACGGTCTTGCGGGAGATCTTCGAGCCGATCGCGGTGAGCAGTGGGGCACCGACGACGACACCGAGCGCATAGCCGGAGATCAGCAGTCCGGCCGAGGGGATGCTCACGCCGAAGTCGGTGGCGACCTCCGGCAGCAGACCCATGATGACGAATTCGGTGGTGCCGATCCCGAAGGCACCGATGGCCAGCGCTAGCAAAGCGGCGGGCATGGTTTCTGCTCTCCTCGAACGTAGTCTTGTGACTGTTACCGGCGTCCGCGATAGTTGCACACGCGGGCTATTGCATAAGCGTCATACTGCCTCATGCAACGGTGAAGTTCAAGCGCGGGCCGAGGAGGAGCTGTGGGACTACCGGATGACGCCGCCGAGGCGCGCGCCCAGGGATGGCGGACGCTGGCGGCGCTGCATGCCCGGATCGAGGACGAGCTGGAGCGGGCACTGCAGAAGCAGCACGGCTTGTCGGTGAGTGAGTACAGCGTGCTCGACGTGCTCGCCCGCCAGGACGACTACCACCTGCGGATGAACCAGCTGTCGAACGCGGTGGTGCTCAGCCAGTCCGCGACGACCCGCCTGGTCAACCGCCTCGAGGACCGCAAACTCCTCGAGCGCTACCTCTGCCCCACCGACCGCCGCGGCATCTACACCGAAGTCACCCCGGCCGGCCGCGCCCTTCTCGACCAGGCCCAGCCCACCCACGACGCAGTACTGACCACCGCCCTGGCCAAAGCCGCCGACCTCCCTGAACTCTCCCCCCTCGTCACCGCGCTCTCAGAACTCGCCCTCCCCGCAAAAGCCGGCTGACGAACGCTCCGGCGACCGGCTGTGGGTTGGCTGAAGATCGAGGCCGGAAGGTGGTCCCGGGGGTGAGGGGCTGGCCAAGATCGGGGACATGGGTGAGATCAGTGAGCGCGCGGCCGTGCGGCGGTTGCATGATCGGTTGGGGTTCGGGCTCGGGCCGGGGGATGCGGAGGCCGGGTACGACGTCGCCGTACGGCGGTTGCTCGGGGTGGCCGGGGAAGGTGCGCCGCCACCGGCGTTGACGGCTCCGGCGCCGGTCGAGAAGCCGGCCAAGGGGCAGAAGCGGGACAAGGAAGCCAGGAAGGCGGCGAACAAGGCCCGGGTCGCGCAAGAGGCGAAGGTTACCGGGTGGTGGCTCGACCGGATGGTGGCGAGCGGGGGAGCCGTTGGCGGGCCCGCGGGGGCTGCGACCGAGCGGTTGACCTGGTTCTGGCACGGGCACTTCGCGACCAGTGAGCAGAAGGTGCGGAGTCCGCAGTTGATGCTCGCGCAGAACCAGACGTTCCGGAAGTTCGCTCGGGGCAGCTTCACCGAACTCGCGCGGGCGATGGTGGTCGACGCGGCGATGATTCGGTGGCTGGACGGCAACGACAACCGCGAAGGGTCGCCGAACGAGAACCTGGCGCGCGAGTTCCTCGAACTGTTCACGCTCGGCATCGGTCACTACGCCGAGACCGACGTCTTCGAAGGTGCTCGCGCACTGACCGGCTGGACGATTCGGCGTACGTCGACGCAGGCCCGGTTCGTCCCGGCCCGGCACGACTCCGCGCCGAAGACGATGCTGGGCAAGACCGGCAACTTCGATGCGAAGGGTTTCGTCGACCTCGCGCTCGCGAAGCCGGAGTCGGCGCCGTTCGTGATCGAGCGGTTGTGGTTCCGGCTCGTGTCGGCGACGCCGCCGCCGGCCGCGACGATGGACCGGCTCGTGGCGGCCTACGGGGTACGCCGGGATGTCGGCGCCGTCCTCAAGGCGATCACCGCGGAGCCTGCTTTCAGGGACAGCGGATCGACTCTGGTGAAGCAGCCGGTCGAGTGGGTGGTCGGGCTGATGCGGGCCCTCGGGGTACAGCCGGCCAAGCTCGACGACAAGAGCCGGATGAAAGTGCTCGCGGGGTTGCGGGGGATGGGGCAACTCCCGCTGCGACCGCCGAGCGTCGGCGGTTGGCCGTCAGGGGGAAGCTGGCTGACCACCTCAGCCGGCGTGACCCGCTTGCAGCTTGCGCTCTTGCTGGCAAGGAATGCCGAGCTCGGGCAACTGCAGAAGTCCAGCGCGCGCGTCGACGGAGTACGGGCTTTGCTGGGGGTCGATCAGTGGTCGACGCGGACCCGAGATGCCCTGGCCGGTGTGACCGAACCCGCGCAAATGGTCGCCGTCGCGGCCTGCGCGCCCGAGTACGTAGTGAGCGGTTGAGGAGAATCATGGACAACCTGACCCGGCGCCGGTTCCTGACGATGAGCGGAGTGACTGCTGCGGGTGCGCTCGCGGTCGGCGCGACGCAGGTGAGCTGGTCCGACCTGATGACCGCTGCGGTCCGGGATCCCTTGAACAGTGAGGATTCCGTGCTCGTCGTGGTGACGCTGTACGGCGGGAACGACGGCTTGAACACAGTGATCCCGGCCGGCGATCCGGCGTACCAGCAGGCTCGGCCGGATCTCGCGTATCAGCCGAACGACGTCCTGGATCTTGGTGACGGCCTGGGACTCAACCCTGGTTTGAAGGGGCTGAAGGGCCTGTGGGACGACAAGTCGCTCGCGATCGTGCGCGGGGTCGGCTATCCCGATCCGGATCGCAGTCACTTCCGGTCGATGGCGATCTGGCAGACCGCCTCGCCGAAGACCTCGGTACCGACCGGCTGGCTGGGCCGATGGCTCGACGCCACCGGCTCGGATCCGTTGCGGGCGGTGTCGGTGGAGCCGACGCTGCCGCCGTTGTTAGCAGGGGCCACGACGGCGGCAGCGTCTCTACCGGTCCGCGGACTCAAACTCCCGGACGGAAAGCTCGGTACTGCGTTCGCGGCGTTGGGCAAGCCTCTGGCCGGTGAGGAGCATTGGCAGGCGCAGGCGGCGAAGTCGCTGCAGGACCTGCAGGAAGCGGTCCGGGTGCTCGGAGGTGCTGTGCACGACCAGGCCGACACCGAGGACGACGAGGACGACGAGAAGACCAAGGGGACCTCGGCCGGTGGCGGGTCGCAGCTGGGCGCGCAGTTGGACCTCGTTGCCGGACTGATCGAGGCCGGGGTGCCGACGCGGGCGTACTCCGTGTCGCTCGGTGGTTTCGACACGCACGCCGACGAAAGGGGCACTCAGCAACGATTGCTCGGTGAGTTGGACGGGGCGCTGACGCCGTTCGTCGAGCGGATGCGGAAGGGCGATCGGGGACGGCAGGTCGTCGTCCTGGTGTACTCCGAGTTCGGGCGGCGGGTGCATGCGAACGGGAGCGACGGGACCGACCATGGCACGGCAGGGCCGCTGTTCGTGATCGGCGACAAGGTGAAGGGCGGCTTCTTCGGGGAGCAGCCGAGCCTGACCGACCTGTCGAACGGCGATCTCAAGGCGACGACGGATTTCCGCGACGTCTACGGGACGGTACTGCGGGATGTGCTCGGCTGCGATCCGGGCAAGGTGCTCGACGGGTACGACGGCCAGGTCGACGGGTTGCTCAAGGTGTGAGCGACGTGGTTGCCGCTGGCAACCTCAGGCGGAAGCACGCACCCGGCCGGCCGTCGGGGCGATCGGTGCAGACGAGCTCACCGCCGTGGGCGCGGGCGAATCCGCGGGCGATCGGGAGACCGAGGCCGGAGCCTTGGCTGCGCTCGCCGTGGACGAGACGTTGGAAGATCCGCTCTCTGTCCGGCGGTGGCACGCCGGGTCCGTTGTCCTGGACAACGATCTCGATGGTTCGGTGCTCGGCTGCGGAGTTGATGAGGATGTCCACCTCGCCGCGGCCGGCGGTGGCGTTGCGGGCGTTGTCCAGGAGGTTGGCGAGGATCTGGGTGAGGCGGTCGGGGTCCGCGAAGACCGACAGGTCCGGGCCGGCGAGGCGCACCGTGAGGCTCGGAGCAACCAGTCGGAGGCGGTCGATCTGGGCCTTGGCAAGGGCGCGGAGGTGGACCGGGCGGGGGCGGAGTTCAAGGCCCGCGTCGATCCTGGCCAGTTCGAGGAGGTCCGCGACGAGGGTGCCGGCCCGGCGGGATTCGCGGACCAGGAGGAGTTCGAGTTCCTCCCGGCGTTGTGTCGGGGTGTCGGGAGTCAACTGGAGCAGGGTTTCCGCCGCGGTTTGGAGGCCGGCGATCGGCGTACGGAGTTCGTGGGCGGCGTCGGCGACGAATTGGCGCATGCGTTGTTCCGAACCGCGCGCGGTCCGTTCGGCGCCTTCGAGGGAGTCGAGCATCTCGTCGAAGGCCGCGGCCGTGCGGCCGAGTTCGGTGTCGGTGCGCGTCGGCTGCAGGCGCCCACCGCGTCGCCCTGCCGCGATCGAGCGGGCAAGCGAGGTCATCGCGTCCAGCGGCGCCAGCGCGAACCGCATGCCGAGGATGAGGCCCAGCGCGGTGATGAGCAGGGCCGCGCCACCGGAGATGAGCAGGACCCGGCGCAGGGTGCGGCTGGCGCCGTCGAGCAGTGAGGTGTCGGCGGTGAGGATGAGGGTGGCGCCGCGGGTGCGCTGGCCGGCCTGCAAGGTCGCGCGGACCTCGCGGATCTGGCCGGTGGGCTCGACCGGTGGGGCGCCGAATTGCTGACCGCCGCGAAGAGTGAGCGTCACCCGGACGCCGTCGGCGTCGATCCGGCGGACGAGGTTCGCCGGCGGCACGTTCTGACGGGCCAACTGCTGGGCCAGTTGGGCCCGGCCGTTCAGCAGCGTGTTGAGGTTGCGCTCGGCCTGGGCGTCGAAGATCGCCTTCACTGCCAGGCCGGTGATCGGCAGTACGACGAGCAGCACGACCAGCGCGGTTACTGTCACTCGCCGTCGCAAGGACTCGGTCCGCAGGCGTGAGGAGGACGGAGCCGCGGTTGGCGTCGAGGCGGGTGATTGGGGTGGTGCGCCAACCTGGGGTGGTGCGCCGACCTGGGGTGTGGTGGCGGCGGGGCTGGGTCGGGTGGGGGTGGACGGGTCTTGGCCGGGTGGGTGGTTCATGTGTCCTCACCGGGGGCTGCGGCTCGGAGGATGTAGCCGGAGCCTCGGACGGTGTGGAGTACGCGCGGGCCGGTTGCTTCGAGTTTGCGGCGGAGGGCGCTGATGTGGACCTCCACCAGGTTCGCCGCGTAGTCGTCGTACCCCCAGACCGCGGCCAGGAGTTGCGCCTTGCCGACCACCTTGTCCCGGCGACCGGCGAGGAAGGTGAGGAGCTTCAGTTCGGTCGCGGTCAGGTCGATCGGCTGACCTCCGCGAGTGACCGAGTTCGCTTCGACGTCGATCAGGAGGTCGTCGACTTCCAGAACTTTGCGCAGCCGGCCCATGCGGCGGAGTACGGCTTCCACCCGGGCGATCAGTTCGGCGAGGACGAAGGGCTTCACCACGTAGTCGTCGGCGCCGGTCCGCAGCCCGTGCAGCCTGTCCTCCACGGCGTCCCGGGCGGTCAGCAAGACGATCCCCGCGCTCGACAGACGGCGTACGACCTCCAGCAGTTCGAAGCCGTCGCGGCCGGGCAGCATCACGTCGAGCAGCACGAGATCCGGGCGGAAGGAGGCGAGGTCGCGCTCGAGCGTCTCGCCGTCCGGGCGGGTGAGGACCAGGCAGCCCGCTTGCTCCAGGGCGATCCCGACAGCGGTCCGGATCGCCTCCGCGTCCTCGACCACCAGGACCCTCGCCGCCATCCGCCCATCGTCGCATCCGGGCGCGTGACGTGCCGATCCCCACGGCGGCAACCTTCAGCAGAACTTCAGCGTGAGTATGGTCGAAGTAGCGGAAGGAGACCGCGGATGAAGCCAGCGACCCGGCGAAAGGCGTACTTCTGGCTGATGGGGACCTGTCTGACCCTGATCGGCCTCGGCTGGTTCGTGGTGCGCCTGTTCTCCATCCCGGTCGCGATCGGGATGAGTTGCGTCGCCGCCGTGATCCCGCCCATCGCCGTGATCGTCGCCAACCGGCCCGACGACTGAGCGGCCCGCGCGCCTGAGGACGGGCTGCGAGCCTCAGGACGGCCTGCGAGCGTCAGGACGGGCCGGGCGTCGGGTCGAGGAAGAGATGGCGGACGGCCGGGAACTCCCGGCGGACCTGGGTGTCGATCTGCTCGGCCAGCTTCTCCACCGCGGCGCCGGTGGTTTCGGAGTTGTCGAGGTCGACCCGGACGACGACCAGGACCTGGTCCGCGGCGAGCCGGAGGCTGAGGAGTTCGACGACCGCGTCGATCCCCGGGGTGCCGGCGATCTCGGCGCGGATCTGTTCCTCCACGGCGGCCGGCAGGGCCTGGCCGATCAGCATCGCCTTGTTGTCCCGGCCGAGCACGAAGGCGACGCCGATCAGCAAGATGCCGATGGCAACGGAGGCGGCACCGTCGAAGAACTCCTTGCCGGTCACCGCGGTGAGTGTGATGCCGACAGCGGCGAGCAGCAGGCCGATCAGCGCTGCGGAGTCCTCGAAGGCGACCGTCTTCACCGCTGGTTCGGCACTGTCGCGGAGGTGTTCGAGAGTGGAGTCGCCGTGCTCGGCGGCCTCGCGCCGGAGTTGCCGGACCGCCTTCAGCCAGGAGACTCCTTCGAAGACGAAGGAGACGGCGAGTACGGCGTACGCGACCAGCAGCGCGGCGACGGGCTCGGGATGCAGGATCGCGCGGATGCCCTCGGCGATCGAGAACCCGGCGCCGAGGACGAAGATGCCGACAGCGGCGAGCAGCGACCAGAAGTAGCGTTCCAGGCCGTACCCGAACGGGTGCTTGCCGTCGGCCGGCTTGCGGCTGCGCTTGAGCGCCGTCATCAAGAACACCTGGTTCAGCGTGTCCGCGACCGAATGCGCCGCCTCCGCCAGCAGGGCCGTCGACCCCGAGAGCAGCCCGGCGATGCACTTGGCGACCGCGATCGCCAGATTGGCCGCGCCGGCCAGCAGCACGGTTCCCTCGGATTCTTCAGCCATCAACGGGCTCGGTGCCCGGGTGGCGTCGCGGTCAAACGGGCCGGCGACCGCGATATGGGATGCTCCCCGGGTGGGAAGTCAGGGTGCGGGCCGGGTGCTGGGCGTCAATCTGCGCGCACGGCGCGACGAGCAGGGGATCTCGCTGTCGGAACTGGCCCGGCGGTCGGGGATCGCCAAGGGCACGCTGTCGCAACTGGAGTCCGGCGCGGGCAACCCGACGATCGAAACGGTGTTCAGTCTGTCGAACGCTCTCGGCGTCCCGGTCTCGTCGCTGCTGAACGAGCCGCCGGCTTCGGACCTGGTCGTCGTCCGCTCGGCCGAGCTGGATGTGCTCAGCGGTGACGCCGTCGACCTCAGGATGCTGCGGCGGCTCGAACATCCCGGCAGCCTGTTCGAGATCTACGACCAGCGGATCAGGCCGGGAGTCGTCCAGCACTCGGCCGGCCATCCCGGAACCGAACATCACGTCGTGCTGTCCGGACAGCTCAGGCTCGCCACCCGCGGCCGGGTGCACGAGATCGGCCCGGGGGACTACCTGGCGTTCCGGGCGGACGGGCCGCACGAGTACGAGGCGCTCGGTGGGCCGGTGGCCTCGGTGCTGCTGCTCGAGTACCCCTCGGACCTGACCACCCCGGCCCTCACCACCATCCACCCGCCGAGCTGATCGCCGGCCCGCGCCCCATTGACCGGAGGTGGGCAGCGCGCCTACGCTCGAAGCGTTCATTCTATTGAACGCCGACGAGAGGTGACGATGTCCCAGCCGAGCGGTGCCGACGTGGTGGTCGTCGGCGCGGGGATCATCGGTGCCGCCTGCGCGGAGGCCCTCTCGGCCGCGGGCGTGCGCGTGATCGTGGTCGATCGCGGGGCGCCGGCATCGGGTACTACGGCCGCCGGTGAGGGCAACGTCCTCGTCTCCGACAAGGAGCCCGGTCCCGAGCTCGCCCTCGCGATCGCCTCGCGCCGCGAGTGGCCCGCCGTACTGGCTCGCCTGCCGGAGCGGACGGCGGACGTCGAGTGGGAGGACAAGGGCGGCCTCGTCGTGGCGACGACCGATCCCGGCCCGCTCGCGGCGTTCGCCCAGAAGCAGCAAGCGGCCGGTGTCGACGCCCGGGTGATCACACCGGCTGACGCGTTCGAGCTCGAACCGTTGCTCACCCGAGCGATCACGGCGGCCGTGCACTACCCCGAGGACGCCCAACTCCAGCCCGTCCTGGCGGCGACAGCACTGCTGGCCGGAGTACGGGCTCGTGGTGGGCAGGTGCGGGCAGGAGTCACTGCACAGTCCGTACTACGTGACGCGGGCGGCCGGGTGATCGCGTTGGAGACCGACGCGGGCACGATCCCCTGCGGCGCAGTACTCAATGCTTGTGGTCCCTGGGCCGGGTCGTTCGGTGCAGCGGCCGGCGCCGCCATCGAGATCCACCCGCGTCGCGGCATGATCCTGGTGACGTCGCCGTTGCCGGAGTGCGTCAAGCACAAGGTGTACGACGCGGACTACGTCGGTGCCGTCGGGAGTGGGGACGCGGAGTTGCAGACGTCGACGGTGGTCGAGTCGACTCGTGCGGGGACGGTGCTGATCGGGTCGAGCCGGGAGCGGATCGGCTTCGACGACTCCGTGCGGGTCAAGGTGCTGCGCGAGTTGGCGCGGAAGGCGGTCGGCCTGTTCCCGTTCCTGGGTGAGGTCGCGGTGATGCGGGCGTACGGCGGGTTTCGGCCGTACGCGCCGGATCATCTGCCGGTCATCGGTGCGGACCCGCGGATCCAGGGTCTGTGGCACGCGACCGGGCACGAGGGCGCCGGGATCGGGCTCGCCGCGTCGACCGGGCGGCTGATCACCGAGCTCTTCCTCGGGCTCGAGCCGCACGTCGATCCCGCTCCGTTCCGGGTGGACCGGCCGGCCGTGATCGAGGCGATGGAGCCGACGCCATGAGCCCGTATCTTCGGTCGTCCGAAGGCGATCCGGCTCAGCCGCGACCGCAGGAGCCGATCTCGGTGGTGGTCGACGGCGCGCCGGTCGAAGCCCTGCCCGGGCAGACGGTCGCAGCGGTCCTGATGACCGCTGGTCGCGAATCCTGGCGGACAACCCGTACCGCGGGTCGCCCGCGCGGCGTGTTCTGCGGCATCGGCGCCTGCTTCGACTGCCTGGTCGTCGTCAACGGCACCCCGGACGTCCGCGCCTGCCAACGCACGATCGCCCCCGGCGACACCATCACCAGCCAAGCCGGCGCAGTCCTTCCAGAGCAGACTCGAAAGGCCGAAGCATCGGTCGGGGAGAACGTCCACGCGGAGGTCGTCGTGGTTGGGGGAGGGCCGGCCGGGATTGCGGCGGCGTTGGCTGCGGCTGACGGCGGGGCCCAGGTTCTGCTGGTGGATGGTGGGCGGCAGTTGGGCGGGCAGTTCCATCGGCAACTGCCGGCGGAGTTCCGTCCCGGGAAGCCTGAGCGGCTGCAGCATGGCTGGTCCTCGTTCAAGAAGCAGGTCGATCGGATCGCCGGGCACCCGCGGATCGACGTACTGATGGAAACGTCCGTGTGGGCGATCGAGTCGCCTCCGGACGGCCATCGGTTGTGGGTGCAGACAGGACCTGCGGATGCGATCGGCCGGACGCCAAGGGCCGTTGACGCCAAGGCCGTTGTGTTGGCGACCGGTGCCTACGATCGTGTGTTGCCGTTCCCTGGATGGGATCTACCCGGCGTCTACAGCGCGGGCGCGGCGCAGACGCTGGCCAAGGGGCAGCGGATCGCTGTCGGCCGGAAGGTCCTGCTGGCCGGGACCGGGCCGTTCCTCTTCCCGGTCGCGGAGTCACTGATCGGTGTCGGCGCCGAGGTCGTCGCAGTACTGGAGGCCAACAGGTTGATGCGGTCGGCCCGCGGCTGGCTCACCGATCCGTTGGCCCTGACCGGCAAGGCACGCGAGGCTGTCGCGTACGCCGGCATGCTCGCCCGGCATCGGATCCCTTTCCTGCAAGGAAGAACTGTGGTCGCGGCTCACGGCGACGATCGGGTGGAACAGGTGACGACAGCCAAGCTCGACGAGGACTGGCATCCGATCCCAGGCAGCGAACGCGATCTCGAGGTGGATGCCGTGTGCCTCGGGTTCGGCTTCACCGCTCAGCTCGAGCTCGCCGTCTCCGCCCGCTGCCGACTAGGGAGTGGTCCCGACGGTGGACCAGCTGTCGAGGTGGACGAACATCAGCAGACCTCGCGACCAGGAATCTTTGCCGCCGGTGAGCTGACCGGTGTCGGTGGTGCGGATCTCGCCGCCGCCGAGGGCCGACTCGCCGGTGCTGCCGCCGCGGCTCACCTCAACGGAGCAACCCCGGCCACGGACCGCCAAGTTGCCAAAGGCAAGCGATTTGCGACGGCGCTCGCCAAGGCCTACCCGATCCAGCCCGGCTGGCAGAGCTGGAGTGGCGGCTCGACCGTCGTCTGCCGCTGTGAGGAAGTGACCCGCGGCCGGCTCGCGGACACGGTGACCGATCGCGATGTCACCGGCCAGCGCAGTCTCAAACTCACCAGCCGGGTGGGACTCGGCCTCTGTCAAGGGCGGATCTGTTCGCGGACGGCCGCCGAGCTCACCGGCATCCCGGCCGACCATCGCCGGCCTGTCGCCGTACCGGTACGACTGCAAGACCTAGCCGCTATCCAGGAGGACCTGTGACCGAGAAGCTGGACGGCGTGATCGTCGCCACCGCCCTGCCGTACGCCGAGGACGCCACGGCGCCCGCCGGGCTGCGCCCCGACCTCGACCGGTACGCCGAACACTGCCGCTGGCTGATCGAGAACGGCTGTCGCGGCGTCGGCCCGAACGGGTCACTGGGCGAGTACTCGTCCCTCACCGACGACGAGCGCCGCGCGGTGGCGAGGACGGCGATCGAGGCCGTCGGCAACGATGGTGTCGTGGTGGTGGGCGTCCACGGGGTAGGCGCCCACCAGGCCCGCTCGTGGGCCGAGAAGGCGGCCGAGGACGGGGCGGACGGCGTACTGTGCCTGCCGCCCACCATGTACCGGGCGAACCGTTCCGAGGTGATCCACCACTTCACCGAGGTCGCGAAGGCCGGGCTGCCGGTGATGGTCTACAACAACCCGCTGGACACCAAGGTCGACCTGACGCCGGACCTGCTCGCCGAGATCGCGCAGATCGAGAACGTCGTCGCGGTCAAGGAGTTCTCCGGCGACGTCCGGCGGATCCTGGAGATCAAGGAGCTCGCACCGGACCTGACCATCGTGGCGGGTGCCGACGACCTCACGCTCGAGGCGTTGCTGATGGGCGCGACCGGCTGGTTCGCGGGCTTCCCGAACGTGTTCCCGAAGGAGTCGGCGCGGTTGTTCGACCTCGCGGTGGCGGGCAAACTGCAAGAGGCGAAGGATCTGTACGAGCCACTGGTCGCGGCGTTCCGGTGGGACTCGCGGGTGGAGTTCGTGCAGGCGATCAAGTACGGCATGGACTACGTCGGCCGGTACGGCGGTCCCTGCCGCCCGCCGCGCGGTCCGCTGGTGCCGGAGCACGTCGCCCAACTGGAGCAGGACATGGTGAAGGCAGTGGAGTCACTGAGATGAGGTCGATCCGGACCATCAGTGCGATCGACTCGCACACCGAGGGGATGCCGACCCGCGTCGTCACGGGTGGCGTCGGCGTGGTCCCGGGCGCGACGATGGCCGAGCGCCGCGAGTACTTCATGAAGCACCTGGATCACCTCCGGCTGTTCCTGATGAACGAACCACGCGGGCACGCCGCGATGAGCGGTGCGATCCTGCAGCCGCCGTCGCGTCCGGATGCCGACTGGGGTGTCATCTATATCGAGGTGTCCGGCTGCCTGCCGATGTGCGGGCACGGCACGATCGGTGTCGCCACCGTGCTGGTCGAGTCCGGCATGGTCGAGCTGACCGAGCCGACCACGGTGGTCCGGCTGGACACGCCGGCCGGCCTCGTCGTCGTGGAGGTTGCCGTCAGCAACGGCCGGGCCGAACACGTGACGCTGCGCAACGTTCCGTCGTACAGTCATGTACTGGATGCGAAGGTGGACGTATCGGGTCTCGGGACGATCACCTACGACCTGGCGTACGGCGGGAACTTCTACGCGATCCTGCCGCTGGAACAGTTGGGGATCGCCTTCGACCGGGCCGAGAAGGACCGGATCCTGCAGGCCGGTCTCGACATCATGGACGCGATCAACGCCACCGACCGGCCGGTGCATCCGCTCGACCCGGGCATCAACGGCTGCAAGCACGTGCAGTTCACCGCACCCGGCCTCGACGGTGCCCACTCCCGGAACGCCATGGCGATCCACCCTGGCTGGTTCGACCGCTCTCCGTGCGGCACCGGGACGTCGGCGCGGATGGCGCAACTCCATGCCCGGGGCGAACTCGCCCTGAACACCGACTTCGTCAACGAGTCCTTCATCGGCACCCGGTTCACCGGCCGCCTGGTCGAGGAGACGACGGTCGGCGACCGGCCGGCCGTCGTACCCACGATCACCGGCCGGGCCTGGATCACGGGCACCGCCAACTATCTCCTCGATCCCGACGACCCGTTCCCGACCGGTTTCGTTCTCTAGCAGGTGAAACGGGCGGACTGGCCGGGGCGGAGTTGGGCGCAGTACGGCAGGGAACCGGCGGCGACGTAGGCGATGACGGGATAGCCGCCGGTGACCGGATGGTCGGCGAGGAAGACGACCGGAAGACCGGATGGTGGGATCTGGATGGCGCCGAGGGTCATGCCCTCGCTGGCGAGTTCGCCGTCCCGGGCGCGTTCCAGCGGGGTGCCTTCGAGTCGTACGCCGACGCGGTTGCTGTTGCTGCTGACGCCGTACCGCTGGGTGGTGAACGACGTCCAGGCCGCGTCGGTGAACCAGTCGCGGCGCGGGCCTGGGGTGACGCTGATGACCACTTCGCCGGCGGGCGGGTCCGGAACGGGCGCCAGATCGACGCCAGGCATGGGATCGTGAGCATCCCCGACTGCGAGTGTGTCGCCGGGCTGCAGTGGTGCGGGGCCAAGGCCGGACAGCAGATCGGTGGAGCGCGAGCCGAGGACAGGCGGCACATCGACACCACCCCGTACTGCGATGTAGGTGCGCAGACCGCTTCGGGGCGGACCGAGTCGGAGCACCTGGCCGGCTCGCAGGGTCGCCGGTGCATTGAGCGGCACGCCGGGGCAAGGTGCTCCGGTGACTGCGACGACCACGTCGGCGCCGGCCAGCAGTACGAGCCCGCCGAAGGTCACCTCGACCGCGGCGGCTCCCGGCCGGTTGCCGACGAGCCGGTTCGCCAACTCGTAGGACCGTTGATCGCAGGCGCCTGATCGAGGTACGCCGAGGGCGGCCTGACCGGTCCGGCCCCGGTCCTGGATCGTTGCCAACGGCCCCGTTTCCAGCACGGTCAGGGTCATCGGCGGCCGGTGTCGGTGAAACGGACCCGGCGCCCGGGATGGAGCAACGCGGCCAGCCGCCGGTCCTGGTCGAAGATCTTCACCTCGGTGCGGCCGAGCAACTGCCAGCCGCCCGGTGACTCGCGGGGATAGACCCCGCTGAACTCGCCGGCCAGGGCGACCGCTCCTGCCGGAACCTTCGTCCGCGGCGACTTGCGGCGCGGCACGTCCCAGTCGCCGGCTCCGGTCAGATAACCGAAGCCAGGAGAGAATCCGCAGAACGCCACGGTCCACTCCTCAGCGGTGTGCCGCTCGATCACCTCGCGCTGCGAGCACCCCAGCAGCTCGGCGACGTCCTGGAGATCCTCCCCGTCGTAGACGACGGGGATCTCGATCAGATCGCCCGTACCGCGACTGCCGGCCAAGGGCTCGATCGCGCCGAGACGGCGAGCCAGTCCGTCCAGCTCGCCGGTCGTCGTGACGAGGACGGTTCGGGCAGCGGGCACGATGTCGACGACGCCTTCAGGTGGGTCCTCGGCCAGCGCGGTGTAGTAGCCGAGGACCTCGTCGAGGCTCGCGAGCTCGACCAGCAGAGCGTGGTCGCCCGCCGGCAGCAGTCGCATCAGGCGGCGAACGGGCTCAGCGTGACACCCGCTCCCTCCAGCGTCAGCCGGACCCGCCGGGCGATCTCGACCGCGCCGGGGGTGTCGCCGTGCACGCAGATCGAGGCGGGGTCGAGCTTCAGCGCGCCGCCTTCACTGTCCTGGATCGGCCCACCGACCGCCATCGCGGCACACCGGGCCGCGATCTCCTCGGCGTCGTGCAGGACCGAGCCGGGCTCACGTCGCGACACCAGCGTCCCGGCCGGGGTGTAGGCCCGATCCGCGAAGGCCTCGTGGACAGTGGTCAGACCGTCCTGTGCCGCGAGGCGGAGCCAGGCCGAGCCCGCCAGGCCGAGGACGGGCAGCGACCGGTCGAAGTCGACGATCGCACCGACCACGGCCGCGGCCTGCTCCTCGTGCTCGCCGATCGTGTTGTAGAGCGCCCCGTGCGGTTTCACGTACCGGACCCGGTCGCCCGCGATCCGGGCGAACGCGTCCAGCGCGCCGAGTTGGTACAGGACCTGGTCGCGCAGGACGGCGGGTTCGACGTCGATGAACCGCCGGCCGAAACCGGGCTTGTCGTCGTACCCGACGTGGGCCCCGATCGCGACCCCGCGCTCGACCGCCCGGACGGTCACCGCCCGCATGATCGACGGCTCGCCGGCATGGAAGCCGCAGGCGATGTTGGCGCTGGTGACGACGTCGAGCAGGGCCGTGTCGTCGCCCATCGTCCAGGAGCCGAAGCCCTCACCCAGATCGGCGTTGAGATCCATCGTCAGCTCCTCAGGAGAACAGTTCGAACACCGGCTTGACCGAGCGGACGGCCAGGTAGATGGTCAGCAACCAGGCCGCACCACCGATCGCCAGTAGCCAGCGCGGGTAGTGGTACCCACGCAGCAGATCCGGACGCTGCCATGCCACCCAGAGAAGCACACCGATCCCGACCGGCAGCAGCAGCCCGTTGAAGGCCCCGGCGAACACCAGCAACTGCGTCGGTGCAGTGCCGACGGACAGGAAGATCACCGTGCTCACCGCGATGAACGCGACCACCAGGATGGTCCTCGTGCGGTCGGTCGTCTTGGTCCGCGAGGTGATGAAACTGACCGTCGTGTACGACGCGCCGATCACGCTGGTGATGGCGGCCGCCCACAGCACCACCCCGAAGGCGCGCAGCCCGAACTCGCCGGCCGCGTGCTGGAACGCCGAGGCCGCCGGGTTCTTCGGGTCGAGCGTCGCGCCGCCCGCGACCACGCCGAGGATCGCCAGGAACAGCACGATCCGCATCAGTCCGGTGATCAGGATGCCGGTGATCGAGCCGCGGCTGATGTCGCGGATGTGCTGCGGCCCGGACAGGCCCGAGTCCAGCAGGCGGTGCGCACCGGCGTACACGATGTAGCCGCCGATCGTGCCGCCGATCAGCGTGGTGATGGACAGGAACTGGACCTGGTCGGGCAGCACCACGTTCTTCAGCGCCGTACCGACCGGTGGGCCGGAGGTGATCGCCATGTACGTCGTCAGCGCGATCATCACCAGACCGAGCACGAGCACCACGCGATCCATCGCCAGCCCGGCGCGCTTCGACAAGAAGATGCCGATGGCAATCACCGCGGACAGGGCGCCGCCCCACCGGGGATCCAGGCCCAGCATCGCGTCGGTGCCCAGGCCGGTGCCGGAGACGTTGCCGATGTTGAAGACGAGCCCGCCGACGAACAACAGCGCGGCCATCACCCAGCCGAGCCCGGGCACGACCAGGTTGCCGAGCTCCTGGGCCCGCCGGCCGGAGACGCCGATCACCCGCCAGACGTTCAGCTGCAGGGCGATGTCGACCAGGATCGAGGCCGCGATGGCGAACGCGAACGCCGCGCCGAGCGAGACCGTGAAGGTGGTGGTCTGGGTGATGAAACCGGGACCGATGGCCGAGGTCGCCATCAGGAACATCGCGCCGACCAGGGTCGACCGGGTGCTCGTCTTCATCGCGGTGTCCGGCGTCTTCTTGCCGGCGGCGGGCGGTAGCTGCTTGTTCGGCATGGCGGGCTCCTGGGTCTCAGAAAGCTGTCGGGCGGTGCTCCTGTACTGCGGTCAGTAGGTGATCGATCCCCGTCGGTGACATTGAGAGTAGAGATTGTTCAACAATCCTGCAAGACTCTTGTTCCACCAAAGTTTCCTCTGGAGCCCGGGAGTGAGCGATGATGCGAAGGTGTCCACCCCGCAGCGCACCGACGACGAAGACCGGCAGGCCTGGCTGCGTGGCGTCGCTGCCGACATGGCCCGGCTGGACCGCAGCAGTTCCGCCGAGCGAGCCGCCGACGTACTGCGGCGCAGCATCACCGAGGGCGCGCTCCGGCCCGGCGCTCAGCTCTCCGAGATCGAGCTCACCGAGGTCCTCCAGGTCAGCCGGAACACTCTGCGCGAAGCCTTCCGGCTGCTCACCCACGAAGGGCTGCTGGTCTACAAGCTGCACCGCGGCGTCTTCGTGCCCGAGCTGGACGAGCGCGACGTGGTCGACCTCTTCCGGCTCCGCAGGGTGCTCGAGGTGGACGTGGTGCGCGGACTGGCCGACCGCGACTCAGCGCTGCCGGCAAGCAGGCTCGAGCCTCTGCACGCGGATGTCGAGAGCGCCAAGGCCGCCGCGCTGGCGGGCACCTGGCCCGCCGTCGGGACGGCGAACATGGGTTTCCACCGCCACCTCATCGGCCTCGCCGACAGTCCTCGCCTGGACGCCATCACCAGCCGGCTGCTGGCCGAGCTGCGGCTGCTCTTCCACGTCATGGCGACCCCGCGCGAGCTCCACGAGCCGTACATCGCCCGCAACCAGGCCATCCTCGAGCTGCTCGAAGCCCGCGACTACGAGCAGGCTGCGGACGACCTGCACCGCTACTTGGTCGACTCGGAGAAGGGCCTGCTCGCCGCCTTCAAGGCGCGCTAGTACTGCGCGGGTAGGTGCGCCGTGCTGACCCCGGCCGACGCGCGTACGGCGTACCGAGGTGGTCTGGTCGCTCCGACGACCGGGCATGCGCCGGGATTCACCCAGGCGAATCTGGTCGTGCTGCCCCGCGAGTGGGCCTACGACATGTTGCTCTTCGGGCAACGCAACCCGGTGCCGGTGCCGCTGCTGGACGTCACCGACACCGGCTCGTTCCGTACTGCGCTGGCGCCCGGGGCCGACCTCCGAACCGATCTGCCGCGCTACCGCGTGTGGCGGGACGGCGAGCTGGTCGACGAACCGGCTGACGTCGTCGACCTGTGGCGCGACGACCTGGTGAGCTTCCTGATCGGCTGCAGTTTCAGCTTCGAACAGGCGCTGCTGGACGCGGGAGTTCCGGTGCGCAACCTGGAGCAGGGGCGCAATGTGGCGATGTACCGGACCTTGACCGAGTGCCGTCCCGCCGGCCGGTTGCGCGGCCCGCTGGTGGTGTCGATGCGGCCGATTCCGGCCGGGCTGGTGGCGACCGCCGTACAGGTGACAGCACGGATGCCGCGGGTTCATGGAGCGCCCGTCCACATCGGTTCACCGGCCGACCTGGGCATCGCCGATCTGGCGCGGCCGGACTTCGGTGAACCGGTTTACGCCGAGCCGGGTGATGTGCCGGTCTTTTGGGGTTGCGGAGTGACACCCCAAGCTGCGTTGATGGATTCACGGCCCCCGTTCGCGATCACCCATGCCCCCGGGCACATGTTCGTGACCGACGTGCCGGACAGCGCCTATCGAGAGTTCTAGCTTCCAGGGGGAGCAAAGCATGACTGAAGACCGGACCGAGGAACAGCGCAAGTCGTACCGTCCGATCGACGCGAAGGGTTTCCGCGAGTCGATCGGCCGGAACTGGGGACCGGTGGATCGGTCGGTGGTGCTGCCCGACGGTCTGGCCGAGGCGGCGGCGGAGCACCGCCGGCAACTCGCCGCCGCGCTGCCCGGTCGCCGGATCGCGATCGCCGCTGGGCACTCCCCGGTCCGGTCGAACGACACCGACTACCGGTTCCGCGCGGACAGCGACTTCGTCTGGCTGACCGGTTGCCAGGCCGAGGGCGCGGTGCTGGTGATCTCCGCCGACGGCGACTCCACGCTGTACCTGCGCGAGACGGCCGGCCAGGACGAGGTCGACTTCTTCGCGAACGCGCGCGACGGGGAGCTGTGGATCGGCCCGGTGCCGGGATTGAAGGACTGGTCCGACGCGCTCGGGATCGCCTGCCGCCCGCTGGAGGAGCTCTCCTCGGCCGTGCGCGGCGCCGTACCGTTCATGCTCGCCACGTACGGCGTGGACCCGGTGCTCGACGGGCTCGTGCGCACCTCGCCGTACGACGGGAACACGCTGCGGCAGACGCTGGCCGAGTTGCGCCGGATCAAGGACGACTGGGAGATCGACCAACTCCGCGAGGCGGTCGCCGCGAGTGTGCAGGCGTTCGCCGACGTCGCCCGGGAGCTTCCCGAAGCGGTGCGCGGGGGCGGGGAGCGGTGGCTGGAGGGGACCTTCGACCGACGCGCCCGGAGCGCCGGGAACGGCGTCGGCTATGCGTCGATCGTTGCTGCGGGCAACCATGCGCCGGTGCTGCACTGGGTGCGCAACGACGGCGCGGTTCGCGAGGGTGACGTGATCCTGCTCGACGCGGGGGTGGAGACGCGGACGCTCTATACGGCCGACGTCACCCGGACCTTCCCGGTCACCGGCGAGTACACGAGTGCGCAGCGGCAGGTGTACGACCTG
This sequence comes from Kribbella voronezhensis, assembly GCF_004365175.1. Lineage (NCBI taxonomy): Bacteria > Bacillati > Actinomycetota > Actinomycetes > Propionibacteriales > Kribbellaceae > Kribbella > Kribbella voronezhensis. The sequence goes on from NZ_SOCE01000001.1 coordinate 4,277,825, forward strand.
GTCCACCAGGCGCAGCTCGCCGCTCTCGACGCGGTTCGCCCGGGTGCGCCGTATCGGGCCTTCCAGTACGAGGCGATGCGCGTGCTCGTCGAGGGGTTGCGTGACTGGGGGCTGATCGACGTCTCGCTGGACGAAGCACTCGGGCCCGACGGTCAGCAGCACCGCCGGTACGTCGTGTGCGGGCTCGGGCACTACATCGGTCTCGACGTCCACGACTGCGACGCGGCCCGGCCGGAGACCTACTTCGCCGCGGACCTGGAGGTCGGGATGGCGCTGGCGGTCGAGCCCGGCCTCTACTTCCACCCGAACGACGAGACGGTTCCGCCGGAGCTGCGCGGCATCGGCATCCGGATCGAGGACAACGTCGTGGTCCACGCCGATCGCACGGAAATCCTCACCGCCGACCTCCCGATCACCGCCGACGGACTGGAGCAATGGGTCAAGGCCAACCTGCCCGGTTGAGCACTACTGAGGGTCACGAAAAGGGCACTGAGAAAAAGTTGGTCACGTGCTGTAACACTCGGCAGGCCGGGACCGATGTAGCGAGCGGGGGAGGGTCAAACTCGGCCCGGCGCGTGGCAGTGGGGGGCCGCGACCACGCGCCGGCCGGGCTGACCCCGACTGGGACCCGGGGGGGACCCAGGGCGTTTCCCCGGTTCGGGGGGATTTCGATGAACCTGCGAGTGCGGGTCGTGCGCTGCGCATGCGCCGGGGGCCATCACTGGTACGCCGACATCGACGATGCGGACGACTTGCAGCCCGACGACCCGTTCTGGTTCGTCGACGGCTGCCCGACCCAGTCCCGCGCGCTCGAGATCGCCTGCGCCCAGTTGCAGTTGCTGTCGGGCGAGGCGATCTCCGGTCGCCAGCTCACCAGGGTCCAGGAAGCTCACCTGGTCCACGTCTGAGTCAGCCGGTGGGCTGCACCGCCGGGCAACTGGTTCCGCGGGGAGGGACCTGCAATGACACCAGGTACTTGTCGATGGTGGCCTGCACGCACGGGCTCTTGTTGTAGCTACCGTGCCCCCAGCCCTGGTACGTCAGCAGTACGCCGTTGCGGCCCAGTTGGCGCGCCACGTCCGTCGCCCAGTTGTAGCCCGTGGCCGGGTCGTGGATGGCGTTGGACAGCAGGATCGGGGTCGTCAGGTGTCGTACGGCCAGGTTCCGCTGGGGATTCGGCACCGGGCGAAGACCGAGACACGACGTGACGGCGAGCAGCTGACCCGGATATTTGAAGTCAGGCGTGTTCCGGGCCAGCCGCTTCAGGTAGCCGGCGAATTCACGGTAGTCGCGGACCGGAAGGCTGAAGTCGCGGCAGAACGGCGCGAACGTGTTCGCCTGCAGGCCGGACGGGACCGGAGGTTGCCCGGTCGGCGGCGTGCTCGCGTCGAGCTGCTGCAGAACATCGCCCAGCCTGACCCACTGGGGTGCGTAGAGCAGCCGGAAGACGGCATAGGACAAGAAGAACGGAGTCGTCGGGTACTGCGGGCGCTGCGGGTCCGGCACCTCGCCACGGCCCGCCCTGGTGAGCAGATCCGCCCAGAGGGCGTGCACGTCCCGGCCGTGCAAGGCGCAAGTGGTTGCCGAGGCGCACCATTTCACGAATTCGTCGAAGGAATCCTGCGCGGTGCCGGCCTCCGCGTCGAGGAACTGGCGGGTCGTTGCCGTCCCGTGGTCGAAGACGCTTTCCAGCACCATGGCCCGGACATTCTTCGGGTACCGCTCGGCGTACTGTGCGCCCAGAAGTGTCCCGTACGAGCTGCCGTGGAAGGTCAGCTGCGATTCCCCGAGAGCGATGCGGATCGCGTTGAGGTCCTGAACCGTCTGCAAGGTGTCGATGTGGTCGTAGACCGGTCCGGTGTTCGCTCTGCAGTCCTCGGCCAGCTTGCGGTTGTAGGCGATCGTCTGGTCGAACTCGACCTGGCTGCCGATGATCGGCGACGGCCGCTGCGCGAGGAGAGCGGCCGAGCACTTCACCGGATTGCTGCGGGCGATTCCGCGCGGGTCGAAGCTGACGATGTCGAACCGGTTCTGCAGGTCGGCACTGAAGCGGCTCATCCCGGTTCTGATCCGGTCGACGCCGGAGTCACCAGGGCCGCCCGGCCCGAAGATCAGCGAGCCCACGCGCGCCTTCTTCGCAGTACGGCGTGCTACCGCCAGGGCGAAGGTCGGTCCCGCTGGGTCGTTCCAGTCGACCGGCACCTGCAGGGTGGCGCATTGTGAGCCTCTGATGAGCTCCTTGTCTTCCTCGGTGTCGCCAGGCTCGGGGAGGCAGTCCTTCCACTGCAGGGCTCTGACGACGGCTGGTGGTGGTTCGGCGGTGGCCGGTACGACGACGGCGCCGGTCGAGGCGACGCCGAGGATCGCAGCGCACGCGATGGTCCTGCTGGGTTTGAGGAGCACTTCGGATCCTTTGGTCGGGGATGCTCTCGATCCTCGGCAAACGTCTTCCGTGGCGCATCGGGGGTGACCCCGGACCGATCCCCTGAATGGTTGGGGGGACTTGTTAGGGTCACTGACCTGATGACTGAGACGACTCTCGACGCACCCGTCCGGCCCAAGCACGCGACCTGGTTCCGTGCCGTGGCGATCGCCGAGGCGGTGTCCTGGACCGGGCTGCTGATCGGCATGCTGTTCAAGTACGTGCTGTCCGACAACGAGCTCGGGGTGCAGATCTTCGGGCCGATCCACGGCACGATCTTCATCGCCTACGTGATCACGGTCGCCGTCGTGCGCAAGCCGCTGGGCTGGACCTGGCCGACCACCTTGCTCGCCCTGGCCGCCAGCATTCCGCCCCTGTTCACCTGGTTCTTCGAACTCTGGGCCGAGCGCACCGACCGCCTGACCCGCTGAACTCAACCGCAGCGTTCGCACGGCTTGCGGGTGCGCGCGTAGTACCCGTACGTCGCTGTCGTCAGCCCGAGGCCCCAGACCAGGTAGCAGGGCACGGCTACCCAGAAGAAGGCCGCCGGCAAGTCGATGCCGTCGAACACGCGCTCGCCCTGGAGCGCCTCCGTGATCATCTGGATCAGCCCGACACCGAAGTACGCCGTGATGCCGGCGCCCAGCGCTGCGCCTGGCAGCAACAGCATCCAGCGGGGGAACACACGGCCGAGCCGGTAGACGAGGAGTAGCGGCAGGGCGACGCCCGCGAGCAGGAATCCGCCCTCGAACAGCAGTACCGACGGGCCGGCGTCGTACGGGATGACGTCGAACCCCACTGCGGCCTGCGCGGCCAGGCGACCGAGGCAGCCGGCCACGGCGAGCCAGGCGCCCGCGGTTGCCCAGGCAGTTGGGAGCGTGGAGCGCTTGCCCACGCAGTACAGGCAGGTGGGGTCCAGTTGGCGCCGGCGAGCCAGGGCAGTCGCGGCGAGGAGTGCTGCGCCGGTCAGGCCGCCTGCTCTGCTGAGTAGTGCCGGGAGGTCGAACGGCAGCCCGAGCCCCGGCAGTGCCGCGCCGACGAGGTCCAGAAGGGCTAGGGCGCAGACTGCGACCCATCCGGCGGCTGCGGCCCAAGTGGTGACGATCAGTGCGCGGGAGCGTGGCCAGCGAGTGACAGCGAGCACCAGACCGGCGCTGGCGAGGCAGGCGGCGACTGATGCCCAGGCGGGGATCAGTAGGTCGCTCGGGAGGATCCAGTCAGGTGCGTGCCCGATGGCGAACCACACTCGTACTGCGCCGTAGGTGAGGGCCCAGATCAGAGCGAGCCGCGGTGCCCAGGGCATCCACCTGGGCCCGGTCCGAGCGCCTGTGCCCGGTTCGGTCGGCTGCCGCGAGGCGTCCGGCGTACGGGCCGTCGTTGTCATAGGGCCAGGGTCCGTTGCCGGGAGGCGTCGCGGATCCATCGCTCGGGGGAACAGTCTCCTTCGCCGGATTGACTGCTGCCGTCGGCTCGCCGTACGGTCACGGCGTCCGACTACAACCGCACAGCAGCCGCATGAACCCGTGCGGGAGAGACCCGGGCTCGACCCGGGCGCCGTAGGAGCAACTCTCCCCAAGAATCTCTCAGGCACCTTCACCGCACGGGCGAGGCACCTCTGGAAGACGTCAGGTCTGACAGAGCGGGGAGGCAAACCAAACGGTCAACGACGACCGGAAGGAATCCTCCACATGGCGATCAGCGTCTTCGATCTGTTCAGCGTCGGGATCGGCCCGTCGAGTTCCCACACGGTGGGACCGATGCGAGCCGCCCGTACGTTCGCCCTCGGCCTCGCCGCCGACGGCCTGCTCACCCGTACGACGGCCGTCGAGTCCCAGTTGTTCGGCTCACTCGGCGCGACCGGGCACGGGCACGGCAGCAACAAGGCGGTCCTGCTCGGACTAGAAGGTGAAGACCCCGAAACGGTCGACACCCGGTCCGTCGACGATCGGGTCAAGGCGATTCTTGCCGCCCGCCGGATCCGGCTCGCGGGTGAGCAGGAGATCGCCTTCGACCCCGATACGCAGTTGGTGATGCACCGGCGCAAGGCGCTGCCGTACCACCCGAACGGGATGACCTTCGTGGCCCGGGCCGCCGACGGCGCCGTACTGCGGGAGCGCACCTACTACTCGGTCGGCGGCGGCTTCGTGGTCGACGAGAACGCGGCCGCGGGCGACCGGATCGTGCTCGACCGGACCCCGCTGAAGTACCCGTTCCTGACCGGCGCCGAACTGCTGGACCGCTGCCGCGAGTCGCAGTTGCCGATCAGCGAGGTGATGCTCGCGAACGAACTGGCCTGGCGGACCGAGCCCGAGATCCGCGCCGGGCTGTTGCACATCTGGCAAGTGATGCAGGACTGCGTGCAGGAGGGCTGCGAGACCGAGGGCGTGCTGCCGGGCGGTTTGAAGGTGCCACGTCGGGCGCATTCGCTGCACCAGAAGCTGAGTCGCGATCCGTGGTCGGTCGATCCGCTGAAGGTGATGGACTGGGTCAATCTCTTCGCGCTGGCGGTGAACGAGCAGAACGCGTCGGGCGGACGGATCGTGACCGCGCCGACGAACGGTGCCGCGGGCATCATTCCCGCCGTACTGCACTACTACCGGCGATTCGTGCCTGGGGCAACGGACGACGGCGTGGTCCGGTTCTTGCTGACGGCGGCCGCGATCGGCGTTCTCTACAAGGAGAATGCGTCGATCTCGGGCGCCGAGGTGGGCTGTCAGGGCGAGGTCGGGTCGGCCTGCTCGATGGCGGCGGCCGGGCTGTGCGAAGTACTCGGCGGCAGTCCCGAGCAGGTGGAGAACGCGGCCGAGATCGCGATGGAACACAACCTCGGCCTGACCTGCGACCCGGTCGGCGGCCTGGTCCAGATCCCTTGTATCGAACGGAATGCGATGGCCTCGGTGAAGGCGATCAACGCGGCCCGGATGGCGATGCACGGCGACGGTGTCCACGTCGTCACCCTGGACAAGGTGATCAAGACGATGCGCGAGACCGGCGCGGACATGAAGATCAAGTACAAGGAGACCTCCCGCGGCGGCCTCGCCGTCAACGTCATCGAATGCTGAGCGCCGCCGGGTCCTCGACATGAGCGTTGTGGCCGAGGCCCGGCAGGGTGATCACCTTGTCGTGCAGAGCGGTGAGCTGGGCGTCGGTGTTCATCGGATCCAGCTCACCGCGAGCCAGTACTACGGAAGCCTGGCCGGCCCGTAGTAGTTCAGGCATGTCCGGAGCGCCGACACCGAAGGCTTTCGGGTCCAACGCCAGCCGCCAGCGACCGCCTTCGTGCTGCAGGCCGTGGTCGACGGAGTCGTCGGACGGATCAACCAGGCCTTGCAGTCCGGAGACTTTCAGGTAGCGAGCAGCCGCCTCGTCGCGAGTGTCGAACCACGTGATCGGACGTTGCGCCAACGCGCCGGCCCTGGCGAGTTCGTCGTCCGACCAGACCACCTTGACGCCCAGAGCGATCACGGTGGCGACCTGGACGCCGTACCGACCGCTCGCGAGTTCCAGCGCGATGACGCCGCCCAGCGAGTGGCCGACGACGGTGAGGTCGCTGCTTCCTTGGAGCTCCTCGGCCACGGCGGCGGCCATGGAGGAGAACGTGTACTCCGGCAGGCGGGCCGCCGTTCCGTGGCCGGGCAGGTCGGGCGCGAGCGAGCCGTCGTTCAGGGAGCGGAAGCCGTCCCAGACCCGGCCGGTCGCTCCGAGGCCGTGCAGCAGCAGGACTGTCATCGCAGCAGCTTCGCACAGCGGCGGCGGGCCCGCGTCGGCATCGGGCGAGGCGCTACCAGGGCATGGTGCCCGTGAGGCTGAGGTACTGCGCGGTCGGGCCGTCCTGGTCGATGCGGGCCAGCCGGATGATGATCTCGGCGCCCTCTTCGATCGTCTGGTAGCCGTTGTGGCCGTTGAAATCGGTGGCGGTGTAGCCGGGGTCGACGACGTTGATCCGCATCCCGGGGTACTGGCGGGCGTACTGGATCGTGAGCATGTTCAGCGCCGCCTTGGACGACGAGTAGGCGAAGGTCGGCACCCAGACGGGGGCGGCGTCCTTGTTGCCTTCGGGGTCGGCGGCCACCGTCAGTGAGCCGAGACCGCTGCTCACGTTGACGACCACCGGGTTGTCGCTCTTCTCGAGCAGGGGCAGGAAGGTTCTGAGCATCCGGACCACGCCGAAGACGTTGGTGTCGAAGACCTTCTGGAAGGTCGCGGTGTCGTCGTCCCTGCTGCCCGGGATGCCGGCGTTGTTGACGAGGACGTCCAGGTGGCCGGCCTCGTCCTGGATCGTCTGCGCCGCCGCGCGGACCGAGTCGTCGTCGGTGACGTCGAGCTGGACGAAGCGACCGCCGAGGCGGTCAGCCGCTTGCCGGCCGCGCTCCGGGTCGCGGGCGCCGACGTACACGGTGTGGCCGGCGGCGATGAGCTGACGGGCGGTTTCGAAGCCGAGGCTCTTGTTGGCCCCGGTGATCAAGGTTGTTGTCATGCTTCGACTCTGCTCGGGGCGGCGGAGAACAGGTAGTGCACGGGTTTGCCTAGGGAACCGCAGTACCAGGCTGTTGTGTGCGGGTTCGCGGATACTGGACCGGTGGGAGAACTCGGGAAGACCTTGCATGCGTGGCGTGACCGGGTGGCTCCGGCGGAAGCCGGCCTGACGACAGGCGGCGTACGGCGTGCGCCCGGGTTGCGGCGCGAGGAGCTCGCTCAGCTGGCCGGGCTCTCGGTCGACTACGTGATCCGGCTGGAGCAAGGACGGTCGTCCACGCCGTCCGTCCAGGTGCTCACCGCGCTGGCCCGTGCGCTCCGGCTTTCCGATGCCGAGCGCAACCATCTCTTCGCGCTGGCGGGTCAGGTCGAACCGTCGGCCGGCTACATCTCGACGTACATCCCGCCAGGTGTGCAGCGCCTGGTCGACCAACTCGAGGGCGCACCGCTCAGTGTCTGCGACGCGGCCTGGAACATGGTGAGCTGGAACTCCTTGTGGGCGGCGCTGATGGGCGACCCGTCCGGCCTACGCGGTCGCGAGCGCAACGTCATCTGGCGGCATTTCGCTCCGTCGGCCGCTGAGGTTCCGGGCGGCTTCAGTCGCGTGGTCCAGACTCCCGAGCAGGCCGAGCACTTCCGCGCGGCGATGGTCACCGATCTCCGCGCAGCCACCGCCCGCTACCCCAAGGACGCGGACCTGCGCTCGCTGATCAAGGACCTCCGCGAGGCCAGTGACCTCTTCGCCACCCTCTGGGACGACCGCCCGATGGCCTTCCACGGCTCCGAACGCAAAACCGTCAACCACCCCGATGTCGGCGCCCTCACCCTCGACTGCGACGTCCTCACCGCCCCCGGCAGCGACCTCCGCCTCGTCGTCTACACAGCCGCCCCCACCACGGACTCCGCCGAGAAACTCCGCCTCCTCTCAGTCCTGGGCCTCCAAACCATCACCTGAGCAACAGCCGGTCCGCGGCGGGTAGCTGCGCCGCGTGGGGAGTGTCAGAAGGCGTCGACGTCGCTGGTGGAGGCGTTGCCCAGGAGGCTGGGTTTGAGGCCGATCTTCCAGCCTTCGTTCTTGCCGAAGCCCTGGTCGAACTTGGAGAAGCTGCAGTCGGAGCTGAACTGGCGGCGCTTGGCGTTCCAGTCTTTTCCGGTCTTGTAGTAGATGTGGTACTTCCCGCCGATCCGGCTGATCGTCGCCGTCTTCTTCGCCTGCACGAACATCATCACGTGCGGCTTGCTCGGCGGCTGGCCGTCGGTGACGACGGAGATCGCGACGTCCTTGTCGGTCCCGTTCTCGACCTGGAGCCGGCCGGAACCGCGGGCGCCGGAGCGCACGATGATGTCACCGTTCGACGGGCGCTGGTCGGCCGGCTCGGGGCCCAGGTTCGGCAGGGTGCTGCCGAAGCGGATGCCGGCCTTCTTCAGCAGTGCGACGGCGCTGGCCAGGTCGGTGGTCAGCTTCCGCTGGAGGCTCTGCGACGTGTAGACGACACCACCGCACTTGGCGTTGGACACCGCGTCGTCGTTCTCGCTCCCGGACAGGTTGTCGCTGGCCACCTGCAGACGCGCCTGCAAGGCCTTGTGCGCAGCGGCTGCGGCAGCCGGCGGCTTCACGTCCTCGAGAGCGGACTTCTCGGTCTCCAGCAACTGCGACAGCCCGGTCATCGCATCGGCGAGGTTGTCGCCGTTGTTGGCCGTGCTGAGAGCCTTGATCGCCGGCGCGAGCCGGGCATCCAGCTCGGTCAGACTCGTCTGGTACTGCGCCGCGGTCAGCGGGCCGACAGGCGTCGTGACGACCGGCGTGGGCGTCTCCACCGGGTCGCTGCTCGTCGTCACCGGCGCCGAACTCGACTGCGTCGTCGAGCCGGCGTCGTCCTTCGACGAGGTCCCGCACCCGGTCGCCAGACCGACCACGGCAAGCCCGATCGTGACGCACAAAAGCTTCTTCACACTGCCCCCCAGATCTTGTCGTCCCCTTGAGAACAAAGCTTAAGTGGGCCCACCGACAACGGCGACCCGACTGTCCACAGGGTGCAGACGCGGCGAGCAGGAAGCTGGTTCCGGGCCGGTCAGAGCCGCGGGGCCGGCCGGACGAAGGGGAAGGCCAAGGTGGCCCGGATGTTCTGGCCGGTGAGCATCATCATCACCCGGTCGACGCCGATGCCGAGCCCACCGGTCGGCGGCATCGCGTACTCGAGCGCGCTGAGGAAGTCCTCGTCCAGCGACATCGCCTCCGGATCGCCGGCGGCGGCCTTGAGCGACTGCTCGGTCAGCCGGCGTCGTTGCTCGACCGGGTCGACCAGCTCGGAGTACGCCGTACCGATCTCCGCGCCGAAGGCGACCAGGTCCCAGCGCTCGGCCAGCCGCGGGTCGGACCGGTGGGTCCGGGTCAGCGGCGATGTCTCCAGCGGGAAGTCGGTGTAGAACGTCGGCATCGTCGTGGCCGGCTCGACCAGTTCGTCGTACAGCTCGAGCACCAGTTCGCCCGGCGACAGGTCGAACGCGACGTGGACGCCCAACTCGCCGCAGAGCTCCCGCAGCCGTTCGCACGACGTGCCGGAGTCGATCTGTACGCCGGTCGCCCGGCTGACCGCGTCGTGCACGGAGATCACCGGCCAGTCGCCGGAGATGTCGAGTTCGCCGTCGGGCCGTTTGACCACCGGCTTGCCGAAGACCGCGGTGGCCGTCTCGATCAGCAGTTCCCGGGTGAGCTCGCGCATGGTGTGGTAGTCGGCGTACGGCTGGTAGGCCTCGACGGAGGTGAACTCCGGGTTGTGGGTCGCGTCGGCACCCTCGTTGCGGAAGTTCCGGTTCAGCTCGAAGATCTTGCCCATCCCGCCGACGCTCAGGCGCTTGAGGAACAGCTCGGGCGCGATCCGCAGGAACAGCTCGGTGTCGTAGGCGTTGATGTGGGTGATGAACGGCCGCGCGTTCGCGCCACCGTGTACGGCCTGGAGCATCGGCGTCTCGACCTCGATGAAGCCACGCGTCTCGAATCCGTTGCGCAGAGCCCGGACCGCCGTACTGCGGTGTCGCATCATCCGCAGCGAGTCCGGGTTCATCACCAGGTCGAGGTGGCGCTGGCGGACCCGCGCCTCGGGGTCGGTGAAGCCCTTTCGCTTGTCCGGCAAGGGATGCAGGCACTTGGCGGCCATCACCCAACCGGTGGCCTCGATCGACAACTCACCCCGGCGGCTGGTCACCACTTCGCCGGTGACACTGACGTGGTCGCCGATGTCGACCAGCCGGCGCCACAGTCGCAACGCCTCGGGGCCGCACGCCTCGACTGTCAGCATCACCTGCAGCTCGGCCAAGCCGTCCTGCAGTTGGGCGAATGCGAGTCCGCCGTGGTTGCGCATCCGGGTCACCCGGCCGGTGACCGAGACCTGGTGACCGGTGTGGTGATCGGCCGGGAGGTGGTCGTTCACCTCGCGGATCCGTTCCAGGGTCTCGGTCCGGGGCACCGAGACGGGGTACGGCTCGATGCCGGCGGCAACGAGTTCGGCGAGTTTGGTCCGGCGGATCCGTTCCTGCTCGGTCAGTCGCCGGTCCGGCAGGACCGGACGCAGGAGTTCGTGCTCCTGCTCCCGCACAGCCGCGTTGAACCGGCCGCCGTCGGCCGCTCTGATCGCGTGCCGTTCGGCCGTCTCGACGGTGTCGACGCGGGTCCACGGCCGAGGCGCCGGCAGGAAGCCTTCGGCCGTGCCGGCGGCGAGCAGTACCTGCGCGAGCGAGGCGCCGCGGGAGTAGCAGATCAGCCTGGGAGACCAGCGCGGCAGGTATTTCTCGTTCGACTGGTAGAGGCTCTCCAACTGCCAGAACCTCGAAGCAGCGGTCAGCAGCGCGTTGGTGAGCCGCAGTACGGGACCGGCGCCGACGCGCTCGGCGTCGCTGAAGATCTCCCGGAACATGGCGAAGTTCAGCGAGATGTGGTGGACGCCGAGATCGCTGCAGGCGTCGACGAGCGCGGTGACCATGAACTCCATCAGCCCGTTCACCGACTCGGGATCGCGGCGCATGAGGTCGAGTGAGACGCCTCGCACACCCCACGGAACGAAGGACAACAGCCCTCGTACCGCGCCTTCGGAGTCGCGCGCGATCACCATCACGCAGCGCGCGTCGGCCGGGTCGCCGAGCCGTCCGAGGGCCATCGAGAACCCACGCTCGGTCTGCGCTCCGCGCCACTTCTCGGCCAACCGCACGTACTCCTGCAGGGCATCGGGGGACAGGTCGCCGTGGCGGCGCACCTCCGCGTGGTACCCGGCTCGCTGGGCTCGCGTGACCGCCTGCCGGACCGGTCGCATCGTCCGGCCTTCGAGGCTGAAGTCGGCGACGTCGATGATTGCCTCGTCACCCATTGCCAGCGCCCGCAGGCCCGCGTCGACATAGGCGTGCGCGGCCTCCTCGCTCGCGGACAGGACGGCAGGGGACCAGCCGTACACCCGGGCCTCGGCGAGCCAGCGCTGGATGGCGGCGGGCCAGGCGACCGGATCACCCAGCGGGTCTCCGCTGGCCAGGCTGACCCCGTTGACCACCCGATAGGCGATCGCCGCGTTGTTGTCGGGGGAGAAGATGACGGCCTTGTCGCGGCGGGTGGCGAAGTAGCCGAGTGAGTCGCGTTCGCCGTACTGGAGCAGGAGCCGGCGAACCTCGAGCTCCTCGGCCTGGCTCAGGTAGCGGACGCGGCGTACCGACCGCAGGAAGATCGCGAAGGCGATCACCAACGACAACGCGGACAGGAAACCGACCGTCAGGCCGACCCAGTTGTGGCCCGAGCGGTCGCCGCCCATCGTCGTCCGGCTCTGCCCGAGGGCCGCGAAGATGGCCCAGCCGACCTTCTGTTTCTGCCCGTGCAGCGTGTGCGGGAACACCTGGGTGAGCGTGATGCTGACCGCGATCGAGATCAGCAGACCGGTGATCAGTACGCCGACGGCGAGCCGTCGCGTTCCAGGCGCCAGCCGGGCCGGGAACGCGCCGCGGATCCGCCAGAGCAGCCAGATCATGCCCAGCGTGACGACCAGGCTGGCGACGCTCCATTCGAGGTCGCCGACCCCGAGCTTCTCGAACTCCGGCGTCTTCAGGTCCGGGTCGTTCGGGTTGGCGATCAGCACGCTGAGGAAGCCCACCGCGGCGATCCGGCCGAGCAGCCACAGACCCTCGAAGACGAACAGCACCCAGAGCAGCGCCGCCCGTTTGCCGCGCCGCAGCGCACTGCCGACGACCGCCAGATAGACGGCCGACAGGAAGGTGTGGCCGGCCGGGATGCCGAAGAACTCGATGACGTCCTCGACGTCCGCGACGACGTCCGGCGCGAACAGATGCACCGGGACCGCGATGAACGAGCAGACCGCGGCGAACAAGACGGCGCGACCGACCCACACCGCGGCCCGTTGCTGCCACTTGGGGATCACCTGTTCCGATGACACCTGACTGATCATCCCACCTACCAGGCCCCGGCCTTGCCCAGGTGTGCAACTCTGACCGACATGTTGGCCGTCCCCGACCGGTTCCAGTACCGGCTGATGCGCGATGTGATGATCGCGGCCGCGGTGCTGTACTGCAGCCTGTTGCTGGAAGCGGCAGCCGGATTTCCGCTGAATCTGCACTACTCGTTTCTCAGCGAACTCGGCGCGAGGGACCAACCGACGAGCCCGTACGCACGCGCGATGGACCTCGGCTCCGGCGTCTTGCTCGTCCTGGCCGCGGTCCTCGGCCGGCCGGCGGCAAAGATGCATCGGGATGTGGGCGGCCTCCTGGTCGGCGCGGCGGTGTTCGGTATCGGCACGACGTCCGATGCGCTCCTCCCGATGGACTGTGCGCCTTCACTGAGCCAGGCCTGCCGCGAAGCCGAGTCGAGTGGTCAGGTCGGTTTCGCGCTGTTCCTGCACGAGGCCACCTCGACGCTGGCCGACCTCGGCAGCATTGCCATGGGCATCTTCGCCGTTCTGGTACTGCGTCGCCTGGGCTGGGGTGGCCTGCTCGCGAAGGCGGTCGCGGTACTGGCGGCAGGTGTGGCGGTGACCCAGGTCTGGCTCGGGATCGAGGTCGGTCTCGAGGTGCTGACCGGCAACGATCTGCACCCGCCCGGCCTCCTGCAGCGGGTCTCCGTGCTGCTGGTGTGCTTTTTCATGGCGACACTGTTACCAGGTCTGAGGCAAGCTTTCATCCGATGAGCGCATCCTGGATCGTGCTGCCCGGCCTGGCCGAGACTCCCGAGGAGTTCGACCGGGTCCTCGAACTGTTGCCTGGGCGCGACGTCCGGGTCGTCGACCCCTGGCAGATCCCGGTCGCCGCGCCCCTGGACGAGTTGCGAGCGGCAACGACCGCCGGTACGCCGGTCTGCCTGGCCGGCCACTCGATCGGCGGCCTCGCCGTACTGCGCTGGGCGCTCGTGCACCCCGGCGAGGTCGAGCGCCTGGTCCTGATCGACACCAGCCTCACCTCGGAGACCGGCTGGAGCTGGCTCTATCCAGGCACCCGCGCCGACCGGATGATCCGGTCCTTCCTCACCTTCGTCGGCCGCACCGGCTTGCCGCGACTGATCGGACCCACCCTGCGTCGGCTGCTGGTCCGGGTCGGCAGCGCGACCAACCGCGATTTGTTGTCCAAGGCAACCGCCAGGGCGCGGTACGGCGCGGCGGACTCGTGGTTGCTGTTCTGGGACGATCTGGCCAGCAGTTGGACGCTGGCCGCCGAGGTGGCCGAGCTGCTGAAGGACCCGCCGCCGGACCTTCCGCCGACCGTCTTCCTGGTCGCCACCGGTGGCAGCTCCCGGTTCACCGCGAAGAGCTGGCTGGCCGGTCAGCGCGAACTCGCCGCCAAGCTCAACACCACCGGGATCGAAGTGCTCAGCGACTCAGCTCATCTGGTCCACCTGGACCGCCCGGACGCCATCGCCAAGGCGCTCAGCGACTAGTTCGCCAGGACCAAGGCAGGGAAAGAAAGGGAAGGAAAGAAGAGGAAGGCGCAGCTCAGCGACTAAGCAGGCGTCGTCAAAGCAGGAGTAGGAAGTTTGCGCTGCCAGACCTCGTCCAGCGCCATCCGCATCGCGCCGGTGACCACTGCGTCCTCAGCAAGCGCCGACAGCTCCAGCTTCGGGTGGTTGAGCGTCAGCAGCCGGAGCTGGTCGGAGATCGCGTCGAGCAGCACGGCACCCGCTCGCGCCACGCCGCCACCGATCACCACGGCCGTCGGGTCGAGAACCAGCACTGCGGGCGCCAGGGCCCTCGCGAAGTCGCGAGCGACCTGCTGCACGACTGCCTGCGCGACCGGGTCCCGCTCAGCGGCCGCGGCGAACACGTCGGCCGTGTCGAGCTGGTCGCGGCCGAGCTCTGCCAGCCGTGAGTCGGGGTTGGCCAGCGCTGCCTGCCGCCCGAGCTCGGCGATCGCCTCGGAGCCGACCGCGCGTTCCAGCGGACCGCGGCTGTCCTCGGGGTTGATCACGTCGTCCGGCGCGGTGGCGATGAAGCCGATCTCACCCGCTGCGCCCGTACCGCGATGCAGCCGGCCGTCGATCACGATGCCGGCGCCGAGCCGCTCACCCCACTGGACCGCCAGCAAGGTCCCCGTGCCACCGCGGGCCGCGGCGATGGCCAGTGCGGCCAGGTTGGCGTCGTTGTCCAGCATGACCGGGCAGTCGAGCAGGCTGCGAACGTGCTTGGTCAGGTCGACCGCGGACCAGCCGGGCACGCTCGGCACCAGCTGGACGCGACCGGTGTGCTCGTCCACGATGCCCGGGCTCGCGGCGACCGCGGCTGCGATGTCCTCGGCCGGAACCTCGGCCTCGGCGAGTGCTTCGGTGATCACCTCGCTGATCACACCGAGCAGTTCCTGAGCGCTCCAGCCCGGTCCGGACCGGCGTACGAGCGACAGCTTGCGGCCGGCCAGGTCGGAGACGCCTACGGTGACCCGGTGCGGACCGACATCCAGCCCGAGCACGGGTGCGGCGCGGCCACGCAGGGACACCCGGATGGCCGGGCGGCCGAGGGAGCGGTCCGCGGAATCCGGCCCGTGTTGCTGCAGCCAGCCGTTGTCCAGCAGCTCGTCGACCGCCTGGGCGACGGTCGGTCTGGCCAGACCCGTCCGTTCCACCAGTTCGGCGACCCGCAGCGGGGCCGGTGCCGAGCGGCGGACCGCATCCAGCACGGCCGCGACGTTGATCCGGCGCAGCATCGTCGTACCGCCGCCGCCGACCGTTCCCTTGCCCATGTCCGACCCCTTGCCTGCCACTCGCCCATCCTATATACAAAGCGAGCGTTCATAAATGAGCACACTCCGGGCGCGAGTGGTTCGTTCCGGAAGGGCTCAGTCTTGCAGGACAGTACGGGCAAAACTGCTCAGCGCCTCGCGGTCGGGCTGCTGCGTCTTGGTCATCAGGCTGGCGACATGCTTCTCGACCGTGCGCGGCGAGATGTGCAGCCTCGACGCGATCGACTTGTTGCCGATCCGGTCGACCAGCAACCGGCAGACCTCGTACTCCCGGGTGGTGACGCCGAGCTGGCGCAGATTCGCCGGCACCTGATCGGTGCCCGTACGCCGTTGCGAGACCGTCGCGCCCAGTTGCCGCAACAAGCTCCGGCAGGCGCTGGCCACTGGCTGCACGTTGGCGGTGTGGAAGTAGTCCTCGGCCTGCCGCAACCACGCGACCGGCTCGCCCCAACCGTCGGCATGGGCCGGCTCGGCCACCATGCGCAGGCCGAGGTGGCGGGCCATCGGATAGAGCGAAGACGTCTCCAGCGCCTCGGCCGCCATCGCGTTGGCCTCCTCCGGCCGTCCGTCGCGGCCGAGCAGCACCGCGTGTCCCCATTGGACGAACTGCCGGTTCCAGCGCATCTTGCTGCCCGCGGTCGCCGAGACCGCCTCGAAGTGCGGCCAGCCGTTGCGCCCGGCGAGAACGCCCAGCAGCAACCCCAGTCCGTTCTTTCCGGCCATGTGAAACGTAGTGGGGTTCTGCGCGTCGTACGCGAGTGCCTGGGCCATGTCCGACTCGGCCAGCTCGCGGTTCTCCTCGAGCAGCGCACAGAACGTCCGGGCCAGCCCGTACGACAGCGGCAGCTCGTGCGAGGCCCGCTCACCCCAGGTCGCGAGCTCGGCGAGGGTGGCCTCCATCTCAGCGCGTTTGCCCTGGTGGCCGGCCAGTACAGCCTTGGTGACCAGCACGTACGGCGCGCCGCGGGTGAGCTTGAGTCGCTGGGTGACCGCCAGGCAGGCCTCGATCATCTCGGCGGCCTTCTCGTACTCCGAACGCAGGATCGCCTGTTGGCCGAGGGCTCCGTCGACCTCGTACGCGCTGGGGATCGCGCCGATCCGCAGCGCCTGCTGGCGGGCGTGTTCCAGCTCGGTCACGTCACCGTCGGCCAGGCACATCGTGCCCGCCTGGAAGATGTGCGAAAGGTTCTGCTGGACGGCCAGGTTGTGCTCGGCGGCCACCTGCCGGGCCCGCCGGAAGTAGCCGATCGACTGATCGAGATCGTGTTCCCGCGACAGGATGCCGAGCAGTTGCCAGGCGTCGACGGCGACCTCCGGCAGGTCGGCCCGTTCGGCCGCCTCGGCCGCCCGGGTGGCCAGGTCGGCAGCAGACTTCAGTCGTCCCGGGCTCGTCTTGGCCAGTTCGAGGGCCGCCGCCATCGCGTCCAGCGGCGCCAGGTCGGCGTCGGCCGCGTCCGGTCCGAGCAGGGACCGCGCGACGGCCACATGGGTGGACGCCGACGACCAGCGGCCGGCGATGTGTTCGACGCCGGCGAGCCGGACGTGCAGCGCCGCCACCTTGCGGCTGTCCAGTCCGCGATTGGCCAGCTCCTCGATCGCCTCCGCGGTGGCTGCGGGGTGGCCGAACTGCCCCGTCTCGCCGACCGCCAGCAGCAACGCCCCGAGGACGTCGGCGCGGTGAACGACGTCGGGATCCCCGGCGAGCAGGGTGTTGGCACGGTCCAGCAGGTTCACCGCGGACGCCATCGAGCCCTCGGCGAACGACCGCCGGCCGGTGACGGCGAACAGCCGGCCGGCGCGGGCGACGTCACCGCCGGCCTGGGCCAGCTCGGCCACCATCGGCGCCCACTCGCCCGGCAGACCGGGGTGCAGTTCTTCGATCGCGTCCGCGCAGCGGCTGGCCAGACCAGCTCGCTCGGTCGGATTCAGGCCGGCCAGCAAGGCCTCGGCCGTCAGCGGATGCCGGAAGGCGTACCAGTCCGGGACCGGCTCGTCCGGCCCGACCAGCTGGGCGGCCAGGCCGGCCCGCAGGGTCGCCAGGAGCTGCCGTTCGTCGACGCCGCTGGCGTGCCGGACCACGCTGAGCGGAAAGCGGTGGCCGATCACCGCGGCCAGGACCAGGATCTCCCGCGACTGCGGTCCGAGCTGATCGGTCCGGCTGCCGATGCTGCGGACCACCGCGGCCGGCACCGTCATCCGGAAGTCGTCGACCACCTGCACGGTGCCATCGATTGCCGAGAGCAACTGTCCGGACCGGCTGGCCTCCTGCAGCAGTTCCTCCACGATGAAAGGGATTCCGGCACTGTCGGCCCAGAGTCGCTCGACCAGCCGGTCAGGCACGCCGGCCGGTGCGACCTCGAGGCAACCGGCCGTGAGCTCGCGGACGTTCTGCCGGTCGAGCGGGTGCAGTTCGACGAGAGCCGCCGTACCGCGTTGAGCCGCGAGCTGAGCGAGCTCGGCCGCCGGGGTCCGGTCCGGCCGGAGCGTCGCGACGACGGCGATCGGCTGGTCCTGGAGATTGTCGAGCAGGTACTCGATCACCGCCAGTGTCTCCGGATCCGAGCCGTGCAGGTCCTCGAGCACCAGCAGGCAGCCCCGGTCCCGGCCGACCAGCTGGAGCAACCGCAGGATCGCCTCGCCGAGGACGACGGCGGAGATTCCGCTCTCCGGTACGTCGCCGTCGTCCCAGTCGGGAACGAGGCGTCCGAGCACCCGGCGATAGAGCCCGAGCCGTTCGGGGTCGGGCATCTCGCCGCGGCGGATCAGGGACAGCAAGGCCTCGGTGAACGGGCGGAAGGCGACCATCGTGCCGATCGCGCCGACCCGGCCGCGGAGCGTCGCCATGCCGTGATCGAGGGCCAGCGTGGTGCCGACGGCGGCCAGCCGGCTCTTGCCGATGCCTGGCTCGCCGAGCAGGAAGACCGCACCCCCACGTCCGGCGCGAGCCTCGGCGAGCAGGTGATCGAGCTGATCGATCTCCCCGTCTCTGCCGACCACTCTGGGCGCATGGGTCTGCATGGTTCCAAACTCTAGCTACGCTCCGGTTGGATCGCAGTGGGTTCGGCCGGTCGCCTTCGACCGGCCCGGCTGGCTCAAGCGCTTGTTCCAGCCGGGCCGACGTCAGGCATCGCTGTGTTTCTCGGGTGCGGCAGGGATCAGTGCGGTGCGCTGATCGAGGTGAAGGTGCCGCAGTTCTCGGTGACCTCGACGATGCCGACGGCCAGTGCGCTGGCGGTGCCGACCAGCGCAAGGGCCCGCGCGCCGATCCGGCCGCGCTTCGGGAGGGTGATCGGGCCGATCGGGTCCGGCTGCTCGTCGACCGGCTGGGCGGCGACCTGGTCTTCGGGCTGGTTGTGCTGGGCGGTCATGCTGTTTCCCCTGTCGAATGGTGTTCTGTCCGGACCGGACGCTGTGATGGGCGCCGGAGACCGGTGGTGGGTTCTAGCAGCAGCACGGACGGAACCTGTCCGCCGAAACCGAGCCGGAGCAAGCCGTAGCCGATCCCGGCCAGACCTGTCAGCAGGCCTGGTGAGGAGACGGCGCGCGGCGTACCGCAGTGCGGTCCGTACTGCTGTATTGCGGCGAGCACCAGCCCGGCCCGGCGGCGCCGGACCGCCTCTGTGGCCGGGTGCTCGCGATCGGTGAGCCACAACAACGGCTCGACCGCGCCGAGCTCGCCGTGACACAGACTCATGTCGGCGAGCACCGGACGTTCTTCGGCGGACCTCAGATAGGTGTCGAGGTCCGTGGTCACACCAGCGGACAGCCGGGCGAGGGTGGTGCCGGCTCCGCCCGCGCACCAGCCGGCATCGGCGTGGTCGCGCTGATCGAGGTCGATGGAAGTCAGGTCGATGGCAGCCCGCGCCGCGTCGGCGTACCGGCTGTCCTGTACTGCGTACTGCCCGAGTGCCCAGGCGATTCCCTCGTACCCGCGGGCGAACCCGTGGTCGGGTGCCTGCGCCCGGCGGGCCACCGCGGCGACCAGTTCGTCGGCGTACCGGGCGGCCAGTCGGGTGGCTGCCGGTTGGCCGTGGATCGCCAGCATCGCGGCCAGCCCGCCGGCCGCACCCTCGACGTAGCCGGGGAACTGGTCCGGTTCGGGGGTGAGCTGTTCGCTGAGTTCGAGTGAGGACGCGAGCCACTTGGTGACGTCGGATTCGTCCAGCAGCGAGCTGAGCCGGTTGAGGCCGTAGCTGATTCCCCCGAGGCCGTGCAATCCGGGGCCGACGATCTGTGCGGCCTCCGGCGCGGCCGCGAGGGAGTCCAGCAGCAAGGGGATCGGGCGGATCGCGTCCCTGGCCAGGTCGGTGTACTTCTCCGCGCCGGTGAGTGCGCCGATCTGGGCCAGGAAGAGCGCCGTACCGGTGAAGCCGTTCGACAGACCCGCGCCCATCGGCATCACGGCCCAGTGGTGGTCGTCGAGCAGTTCGAGGCTCAGCCAGTTCGCCTCGCCGTTGCTGCCGAGGACCTGGGCCATGATCTCGTCGGCGATGTCGGTGGCGGCCGCGAGCAGTCGCTCGGGATCGGCTTCCGCCGCGCCGACGGCCGGCCTGCTCGCCGTAGTGGTGTGCACGACCGGTTCGGGGCGGGTGGCCAGGCAGGCCGAGATGAGCCACTGCTGGCGGTGCTGGTCGATCTCGCTCATCGCCGCGATCTTGGCCTCGACCACGTCGAGTCCCTTGTGGGCAAGGAGGTCTGGCACCCGGCTGCCGTCGGCGGCCCAGACATCGGTGCTGTCCGGCCGGGCTGTGAAGAGCGGGACGTCGCCTGCCCACAGGTCGGCCAGCTCGTACGGCACCAGCCGGTGCAGGGCCGGATCCGCGTCCCAGAGCAGGTCGAGCAGCTGGCTGCGGCCATCGGCATCGCGGAGCGCGTCCGGATGGGTCGCCTCGTCCAGCAAGGTCACGTAGGTCTGGGTAGGACGGGCGACGTACCTGATCTCGTCGGCCGCGCAGCGGGCCAGGAGGCCGTCCGGCCCGAGTAGTTCGTTGCGGTGCCAGGCGATCGCCTCATACGCCGCCCGGAACCCTGTCAGGAGAGCGATCTCGTAGTCCCGCGGCTCCATGTCGACGCCGTGCAGCCGGGGCCGGTTGCGGCCACCACGGGTGGTGGCAGGACGCCGTACGAGGTGCATCGTGTCCAGTCCGGCGTCGGCCCAGTCGACCTTGCTGATCGGCGACACCTCGCCGACGTCGCCGCCGAGCCCCGAGATGTCCGCCACACCGTGCTCGCCGGTGAACAGCAGCGGCAGCAGAGCAGTGCGGTAGACAGAGCTGCGCAGTGCCGAGTGAGCCGGGTCCTGGCCCAGTACGCCGTTGCCCTGCTGGCTCGGGTGGAAGAGGGTCTCCACGTCGACGAACACCGGCTGGTCGCCCGCGGCGATCAGGTTCTCGTAGTGCATGTCGGTGCCGTCCAGCACGTACAGCAGGGTCAGCAACGCGCCTTGCCGGTGGTAGAAGCGGCGTACTTCGGTCAGGTCGGTACAGGGCTTGTGCTCGATGAACCCGAGCCAGCCGTACCCCGGCCGGCACAGCACCGGAACGGTTCGCAGGCCCAGGCCGGTCCTGCCGTTCAGCCAGCCGACCAGCTCGTTGAAGTGCTGGTGCAGCTCCAGCGGCCGTGGCTTGTAGACCACCTTCCGGCCGTCCGCGAAGGTCAGCGTGGCCGTCGACCGTCCACCGCGGTGCGGATCACCACCGGGCAGCACGCTGGTCAGGGCGCCGGGGTCCGTGCCGGCCAGCAACTCGGTGACCACCAGCTCGCGGTCCTCGGCGAGGCGGGCCAGCAGTTCGAGGTGACCCTCGACAGCCTGTCGGCACGCCTCGCCCAGGACCCGGGCCAGCACCGGGTATGCGGCCAGGAATTCCGCCAGCTCGCTCCCTCCCGCGAGCCGGTGGGTGAAGTTCAGGAATCGCTCGGCCGGTGTCTGCCCGGCCAGTTCGTTGCGGCTCCGGGCGCGGGCCAGCTCCAGCACCAGGGTGCGAGCGGCCGACCGGACCAGCCGGTCTCCGAGTTGTTGCAGGAACTGCTCGGCCACGACCCCGGTGTGCCCGGCCGAGGCCAGGTCCTGCCGGGCCGATTCGAGCAACGGCGCGAGGCATCCGAGCAACGCCTGCCGCCAGTCGTCTCCCACCGGCCTGCGCTCGAAGGTCGAGGTCGTACTGCGTTCCACATACGCCGCCCAGGCAGGCATCTGCCGGCCCGGTTCGTGCGGACCCACGCCGGCCGTCCACCAGGGCTTCGCCTGGCCGGCCCGGAGTGTCGGCGTGGTCGCGGAGTTGAGCACGGGCTCAGGGTGCCATCGGGTACTGGGTGCTGCCATGGGTACGGAGCCCCCATATTCGTCGGCCGGCGGCGAGGCCGAGTGGGTAGTGCTGCCGCACCGCGGGATGGCGACTGGGGGTTGACCACCCCGCGGCAGCAGCGCCTGGCCGATCGAACCTCTGGTGGAAGGTCAGGCCGGACCAGGAACTCCGGTACTACGGGCAACCGTCGGACGGCCCCCGCTGCTCTGCGTTCTCGACGTTGGCCTCCTTCGGTTGCGTTTCTAGGGATGGATGTGACCGAACGCCGTGAACGATGCCTGAGGGCGCACGGGCCGGGCAAGACCTCCGGGCACCCAAATTCGGGCCTCGGGGGCGCACCGTTCACCTACGTGCGGGCGGGGCGGAACATGGGGGCGGATCACCCATGTGCGCCGGCTGATCAGCTGCGACGGTGGCTAGGTGTTCAGCCCTGTCACACCCGGTCTCCCGGTCTCTGCCCACTCGGTCCTCGACGTGGTGCCGCAGATGGCCGGGCAGTCTGCCGCGGCTGCGTTGCGGGAGACAGCCGAGGTCGCCCAAGCGGCGGACGACCTTGGCTACCGGCGCTTCTGGCTTGCGGAGCAGCACGGTGTGCGCGGTATCGGCAGCGCGGCGCCCGCAGTGCTCGCCGCGGTACTGGCCGCCCGTACCGATCGCATCCGGCTGGGCTCGGGTGCGGTGATGCTGGCGAACCACCAGCCGCTCGTGATCGCCGAGGAGTTCGCGGCACTCGCAGCGGCGTACCCGGGCAGGATCGACCTGGGAGTCGGCAAGGCTCCGGTGGCGGCCGCGCCGACCACCGCTGCAGCGCTTGGCCGGACCGACGTCGGCTGGGACGCGTTCCCGCAGCGGCTGGACGAGCTCTGCGGCTTCCTGCGCGACGGTCTCCCCGGGCGTGCTCCGGTGGGAGATGTCCGGCTCGCGCTTGCTGGGTTGCCGCCACCGGTGTTCGTGCTGGCCGGCACGCCACATGAGGCGCAGGTGGCCGCAGTACGGGGGCTGCCCGTCTTCCTGGCTCACCACACGACCTCACAGACCACGCTCGCGGCAGCAGCGGCGTACCGGGAGTTCTTCGAGGCGACAGGGCCCACGGGCAAGCCGTACCTCGCAGTCACGGTCGGGATCGTCGCGGCCGACACGGACGAGGAGGCGGTGATCCGGCTCGCGGAGTACGTCCGGGTGAAGCTCCGGCTCAACGCGGCGTCGTCCAGGGCTACTCCGGCCGAGCTGCTGGAGATTCTGAGGTCTCCGCTGACCACTCGGGAGCGGCACCGGGCAGAGCGGCTGCTGGACGATCCCGGCCACATCATCGGGTCCCGCGCGACGGTTGCCTCGGAGCTGGCGTCGCTGGCGGCCAGTACCGGCGCGGACGAGATCATGCTGGTTCCACTGGCCTACGACGGGCTGGTCCGCTCCGCCATTCTGCGGACCACTGCAGCAGGGCTGTCCCGCACAGTACGAACCGTTCCGCGCTCCACACCGCACTTCGTCGCCACTGCCTGATTCCTGCTTTGCGGCGGCCTACTGTGGGTACGGCCGACTAGTAGCAGCCGTGGAGAGGCAGAGCAGATGTCGCGAGAGCAGGAAGTCATCGAAGCGTGTCCCACCGACCTGTTCATCGGGGGCAAGTGGCAGGCCGCCGAGAGCGGTAAGACGCTGGCGGTCGAGGACCCGGCCACCGGAGAGACGCTCTGCTCGGTGGCCGACGCCGGTGTCGCCGACGGACTGGCGGCACTGGACGCCGCCGTCGCCGCACAGGCCGAGTGGGCCGCGACCCCGCCTCGCGATCGCGGCGAGATCCTGCGGCGCTCGTTCGAGCTGATGACGGCTCGCGCCGACGAGCTGGCTCTGCTGATGACGCTGGAGATGGGCAAGCCGGTCGCCGAGTCGAAGGGCGAGATCGCGTACGCCGCGGAGTTCTTCCGCTGGTTCTCCGAGGAGGCCGTCCGGATCGACGGCGGCTACCAGATCGCCCCGAACGGCAAGGGCCGCTTCGTCGTCCTGCGGCAGCCGGTCGGCCCGTGCCTGCTGATCACCCCGTGGAACTTCCCGGCCGCGATGGGCGCCCGCAAGATCGGCCCGGCGGTCGCGGCCGGCTGCACGATGGTGATCAAGCCGGCCGCGCAGACGCCGTTGTCGATGCTGAAGCTGGCCGAGCTGATGACCGAGGCCGGGTTGCCGGCCGGCGTACTGAACGTGGTCACCACCAGCGATTCCGGTGGGGTGATGGAGCCGCTGATCAAGGACGGGCGCGCCCGCAAGCTGTCCTTCACCGGATCGACGCCGGTCGGCAAGAAGCTGATCGAGCAGTCCGCCGACCAGGTGCTGCGCACCAGCATGGAGCTCGGCGGGAACGCGCCGCTGATCGTGTTCGAGGACGCGGATCTGGACAAGGCGGTCGAGGGCACGATGCTGGCGAAGATGCGCAACGGCGGTGAGGCCTGTACGGCGGCGAACCGGATCTACGTGCACTCGTCGGTGATCGACACGTTCGGCGCGAAGCTGACCGAGCGGATGAAGGCGCTGAAGGTCGGCCGCGGGACCGGCGACGGCGTCGACGTCGGCCCGCTGATCGATGCGAAGCAGCGCGACAAGGTGGCCGAGCTGGTCGACGACGCGGTGTCCCAGGGCGCCGACGTACTGCTCGGCGGATCGGTTGCTGAGGGCAACGGGTACTTCTATCCGCCGACGGTACTGGCCGGCGTACCGGCGAGTGCGCGGCTGCAGAAGGAGGAGATCTTCGGGCCGGTCGCGCCGCTGACCGCGTTCGACGACGAGGACGAGGCGATCCGGATGGCGAACGACACCGAGTTCGGCCTGGTGTCGTACCTGTTCACCAAGGACCTCAGCCGGGCCCTGCGGGTCTCGGAAGCCCTCGAGAGCGGCATGGTCGGCCTCAACCAGGGCATCGTCTCCAACCCGGCGGCTCCCTTCGGCGGCGTCAAGCAGTCCGGTCTGGGCCGAGAAGGCGGCAGCGTCGGCATCGACGAGTACCTCGACGTGAAGTACATCGCCGTAGCCCTCGACTGAAGCTCAACCCTGCGGGCTCAGCGCTGTGAGGTGGGCGTCGAGCAGTGCTGTGAGCCGCTTGTGAGGGAACGCTCGCGGGTCGAAGAGCGCCTGTACTACGAGTCCGTGGGTGAACGCGGCGAGCCCTGCCACGAGGTCGTCCGGATCGCCTGCTGGTAGGTCGCCGTCGTCCTGCGCGTCGACGACGAGCGGCTTGAGTCGAGCCCGCCAGCGTTTGTAGCGGGCCTTCTCCAGTGCGTGGAGTTCGGGGTCCGCCAAGGCTGCGTCCCAGGAACTGACCCACACCCGGTTGATCTCCGTGCCCTCGGGGGTCAGCGGGAGGACCGCGGCCAGGGCGGACCGCAGCGCCTCCAGACCTCGCCCTTCGTACTCCGGAACGAGGGCCCGGGTATGCGTCTCCGCCAGCTCCAAGGCGTGCACGATCAGCGCCTGCTTGGAGGGGAAGTAGTGCGTCACCAGTCCGGTGGTCGCGCCCAGTTCGGCCGCCACCGCGCGCAGGGTGAGTCCACCGAACCCTGCCTCGGCCAGCACCCGCCAGACCGCGGCCGACACGTCGCGCCGCCTGGCCTCGTGATCGGTCTTCGCCGGCATCCGCCGTCACCTCCTTGCGGGCTATAGTACGTACCTAACGTTTGTTATGTACTTCGGGAGGCCGCTCATGTTCACGTTCAAGATCACCGACGACGCCGAACTCCGGCCGCTCGAGCCGTGGCAGGCCGGTGAGTTCCTGGCGCACGTCGACAAGGCCCGGAAGAACATCGAGCCGTACATCTCCTGGGCCGACCTGGTCGTCGACGAGGACGGGGCCAGGTCCTTCCTGCAGCGGTACGCCGATCGCCAGGCGGCGGGCGAGGGCCGGATCTACGGCATCTGGCTGGCCGGCGAACTCGTCGGCGGGTTGCTGTTCCGGACCTTCGAGGTGGCCTGGGGCAGCTGTGAGATCGGGGTCTGGCTGTCGGCCGAGGCGGAGGGTCGCGGGCTGGTCACCCGGGCCACCCAACAGCTGATCGACTGGGCGATCGGCGTCCGCGGGATGAACCGGGTGGAATGGCGCTGCGTACCGGACAACGCGCGCAGCGGCGCCGTCGCCAAGCGGCTCGGGATGACGCTCGAGGGCACTCTGCGGCAGGCCTTCCCCTATCGCGGCGAGATCCACGACGTGCAGATCTGGGCTCTGGTGCGCGACGAGTGGGAGCACCGGTCCTGGGCCTGACCCGGGGCATACTGGGGGATCGTGACTGGCCATCGGGGGATCAGGATCGCGGCACTCGTCGCGACGGCGTGCGTAGTACTGACAGGTTGCAGGGATTCACCGACCGCGACACCCACACCGGACCGAACCTTTCCGGCCAGTACTACGCCAACGCAACCTAGTAAGCCTGGTGCTAGGCCAACGTCAACTGCTCCTAGTACGCCCAGTGTCAGGCCGGGGGAGTCGCACGGTGTGAGCCTGCTGCCGGTCGTGCAGCACGGGCCGCGGGACAAGCGGCGGATCGCGCTCACCTTCGACGCCGATCTCACCGCCCTGATGCGCACCCGTCTCCAGCGCGGCAAGGTCCACTCGTACTACAACGAGGCCTTGATCAACGAGCTCCGGGCGATGAAGGTCCCAGCGACCCTGTTCCTCACCGGGATGTGGATGGAGCAGTACCCGGACCGCACCCGCGAACTGGCGGCGGATCCGCTGTTCGAGCTCGGCACGCACACCTACGACCACCGCGGCTTCACCAAGCACTGCTACACACTCGGCACGGTCCCGGCCGCCGAGATGCTCACCGACGTACGCCGGGCCATCGAGATCCTCGACAAGCTAGATGCGCACGCGACGAGGTGGTTCCGGTTCCCGGGCGGCTGCTACGACGGCACCGCGCTGCACGAACTCGCCCCCGCCGGGGTCACCGCGGTCGGCCTGGACGTGCCGGGCGCCGACGGGTTCGCGAAGTCGCCGAAGCCGGTCATCAAGCAAGTCCTCTCGCACGTCCAGAACGGCTCGATCGTCGTGCTGCACATGCACGGCGGCGACAACGCACCCTTCACGGACGAGGCGATCCCCGAGATCGTCCGCACTCTCCGCGCCCGCGGCTACACCCTCGTCACCGTCACCCAGCTGATGGCCGGCTGACACCCCCGCAGCGCCTGACCCGGCGAGCCTGCGGGCAGCCCGTTTCGGCGGGTTGGTCGGTGTTGGCGAGCCGGCATGGCAGTCTGGGGGACCATGACGACGATCCCCGACTCGCGCTCGCGGGGCCGGAGTCTGCGCAAGGGCGCGCTCGGGCTGCGCGCCTCCACCGCGATCGGGATGTCGTCGACCGCGCCGGCGTACTCGCTGGCCGTCTCCGTCGGGCTGCTCGCCGGGACGGTCGGCGCGGCCACTCCGCAGGTGCTCGCCGTCAGCGCGATCCCGGTGATCCTGATGGCGCTGTGCTTCCGGGAGCTGAACGCGGCCCAGCCGGACTGCGGTACGACGTTCCGCTGGACCGAGAAGGCGTTCGGCCGCGGGATCGGCCGGATGGTCGGCTGGACCACCGTGATGGCCTGCGTCCTGGTGATGGGGAACCTGGCCCAGGTCGCCTCCGTCTACACGTACGTGTTGTTCGGACTCGACGGTGCCGCTGACTCGCGGGTCGCCCAGGCCGGTCTCGGTGCGGTGTTCATCGCCGGGATGGCCGTCCTCGCGTACCGCGGCATCCGGATCGCCGCGTGGACCCAGTTGCTGCTGCTCGGCGTCGAACTGCTCGCGCTGCTGTGGTTCGCCGTCAACGCCTTCTGGGTGGCGGACTCCTTCACCATCCCGCCGGCCTCGACCACGAGCGAGGTGAGCTGGTCGACCGGCCTGCTGATCGCGGTGTTCCTCTACTGGGGCTGGGACTCGTCCTTCAGCGTCAACGAGGAGACGCGCGACCCCCGCCGTACGCCGGCCGTCGCAGCCCTTGCTGCGAACGTGATCCTGGTCGTCCTGTACGTCGTCGTCGCCTGGTCGGCGATCGCGTACGCCGGAACCGATGCGCTCGCGGACGTCTCGGACGGCGACTTCTTCTCGGTGCTGGCCGGCGACCTGCTCGGCACGGCCGGCGGCAAGCTGCTGCTCCTCGCGGTACTGGCGTCGGCACTCGCCTCGACGCAGACCACGATCCTGCCGACCGCGCGGACGATGCTGTCGATGGCCCGCCGGGACGCGTTCCCCGGGCAGTTCGCCCGGATCTCGGCGCGCTTCCAGACACCGAGCGTCGCCACCTGGGTGTTCGCCGGAGTGAGCCTGCTGATCTATGTGGTGCTGGTGCTCACCTCGGACGCGGTGCTGGCCGACTCGGTCGGTGCGGTGTCCATCCTCGTCTCCCTGTACTACCTGGCGACCGCGCTCGCAGTACCGGTCTACTTCAGCGGTGAGATCCGCGGCCGGGTGCTGCAGCGAGTGGTCGTTCCGCTGCTGGCGACGGCCGGGTTCGTCACCGTCCTGGTGCTCGCGGTCGCCAACGCGGCCACGGGTTCGCTGGTTGTGGTCGGTGTGACGATGGTGGTGGGCGCGATCATCATGTACTCGATGAAGCCGCCCGCTGAGGGGGAGGCAAGCTCTTGACGGAACGCCGAAGGATGCGGAGTGCCGGGATCACGCTCGGCCTGACGGCCCTGGTCGCGGCCTCGCTGTCCGGCTGCTCCAGCGACGACGACCAGCCCGACTACGCCGCGATCTGCGTCGACCCGCAGACCCAGCAGCGCACCGAGGACGACAACTGCAAGGACGAACGCGAGTACCACGGGTCGGGTGCGGGATTCTTCTGGTTCTACATGGCCACCCGTGGTGGCGGGCTCGTGCCGCCGATCGGCGGGCGCTACAACACCGGCCAAGGGACCTACACGATCCCCAGCTCACGCCCGGGCGGCAGCGGTTCGCCGACGATCAAGCGCGGCGGGCTGGACACCAAGGGCGGCGACATCGGCAAGATCACCCGCGGTGGCTTCGGCAAGGCGGGCAAGGGAGGCTCCGGCGGCTGATGTGGCGGCACTCGATCCGGCCGCGACCCGGCTGGAAGGACAAGGTCGTCGAGCAGGGCCTGGTGTTCCCGATGACGGACATGCCCGACGGCAGCGAACGCCCGTACTGGAACGAGAGCGCCTGGTACGAGGTGACGATGGACGAGGTGCTGCACCTCGAGCGCGTCACCGAGGAGCTCTACGAGATGTGCAAGCACGCCGCCTCGGTGATGGTGACCAGGTTCAGTGACTCCCAACTCGGCCTGGCGTCCGGAACGCTGTCGCTGGTGGAGCAGTCGCTGAAACGCCAGGACCTGTCGGTGTACGCGCGGTTCGACCTGGCCTGGTCCGGGGTCGAGCCGAAGATGCTGGAGATCAACGGCGACACCCCGACCGGGCTGCTGGAGTCCGCGGTGATCCAGTGGAACTGGCTCGAGGACGTGTTCCCCGACGCCGACCAGTGGAACTCGGTGCACGATCGCCTGGTCAAGTGGTGGAGCGAACGGCGTACCGCGGGAGCCTTCCCAGGCAACGAGGCACACTTCTTCAACTCGGCGGCGGAGACGACCGGCGAGGAGGCGATGACGGTCGCCTACCTGCGCGACACCGCGGCGATGGCGGGGCTGGCGACGTACGGGCACGAGATCGAGGATCTGGGCTGGGAGTCGACGCAGCGCGCCTTCGTGGACTGGGGCGGGCGGAAGATCCGGACCGCGTTCAAGTTGTACCCGTGGGAGGACATGCTCGACGACGAGTTCGGCAAGTACATCCTGGCCGGCGTCGAGCGCGAACCCGTGCAGTGGATCGAGCCGATCTGGAAGACGATGCTGTCCACCAAGGCGATCCTGCCGGTGCTCTGGGAGCTCTACCCGGACCACCCGAACCTGCTGCCGGCGTACTTCGGCTCGCCCGGCGACCTGCTCGAATGGGTCGCCAAGCCGCTGCACGGTCGCGAGGGCAGCAACATCCGGATCCACACGATCACCGACCCCGACGACCACATCCAGTCGGGTCCGTACGACACGGACACGATGGTCTACCAGGAGTGGCACCCGCTGCCGTCGTACGAGGGGAACCGGGCCGTGATCGGCAGCTGGGTCGTCGACGGGGTCGCCGCCGGGATGATGGTGCGCGAATCCGACGGGCCGATCACCGACTACTACGCCCGCTTCGTCCCGCACGCGATCGGCACCGAGGCGCGCCCGGACGAGGAAACGATCCGATCCTGGTTGAACTCCTAGCTTGAGGGGCACCCCAGAAGTAGGAAAGGCGGTGTCCCATGAAGCTTGCTCAGCTGGCCATGGCCGGGGATGTGAACGCGCCCTGGAACGGGCACGACACCAGGGTCCTGATCGTCGCGGTGATCGGGATCGCGCTGATCGTCGCGTTGATCGTGGCGCTGAAGTTGCACGCGTTCCTCGCGCTGACGATCGGCGCGCTGTTCGTCGGGCTGGCCTCGGGGATCGCGGCCGGCGGGGTGACCAAGTCGTACGAGAACGGGGTCGGCGGTGTCCTCGGGTACGTCGGGGTGCTGATCGCCCTCGGGGCGATGCTCGGCAAGCTGCTCGCGGACTCCGGCGGCGCCGACAAGGTGGTGGACACGCTGCTGCGCGGCCGGCCCGCCACGCTGCCCTGGAAGATGGCGCTGATCGCCGGGATCATCGGGATCCCGATGTTCTTCGAGATCGGGCTGGTGCTGCTGATCCCGATCGTGATGCTCGCCGTCCGCCGGTCCGGGGGCAGGGCGATGCTGCTGGGGATTCCGGCGCTTGCCGGTCTGTCGGTGTTGCACGGGTTCGTGCCGCCGCACCCGGGGCCGCTGGCGGCGATCGGCATCCTGCAGGGAAATGTGGGGATCACGCTGGCACTCGGTCTGCTGGTCGCGATTCCGTCGGTGGCCGTGGCTGGACCGGTTTTTGCGCGCTTTGC
Source organism: Kribbella voronezhensis (assembly GCF_004365175.1). Taxonomy (NCBI): domain Bacteria; kingdom Bacillati; phylum Actinomycetota; class Actinomycetes; order Propionibacteriales; family Kribbellaceae; genus Kribbella; species Kribbella voronezhensis. Next base: position 4,308,170 of record NZ_SOCE01000001.1, read on the forward strand.
CGCGCAGTGGGTGCCGATCGGTGCATCCGGCGCGGCCCTCGCGGTGACGAGCGGGACTCGCAGCGGTGGCGTTGGTGTCGGGGGTGGCGGTTCGGCCGGAGTGTCCCGCGTGCAGGACGGGCCGGTCCGGGGTCCCGGAGCAGCTGACGGCCTGGAGGAGGTGTCGGGCGCCGAGGAAGCCGGTACGGCGCAGGACCCGACGGCGACGAGGAGCCCGAGCTTCGCGTGGACCCTCGTCACCGTGTTGTCGCCGGTGGTGCTGATGCTGCTCAAGGCCGCCGCGGATGTCTGGATGAGCAAGGACGCGGCGCTCTACCCGTTCCTGGCGTTCATCGGAGACCCCGTCGTCGCGCTGCTGATCGCCGTACTGCTCGCGATGTACACCTTCGGTACCGCGGTCGGCTTCACGGTCTCGGTGCTGAGCAAGAAGATCGGCGAGAGCCTCTTCCCGATCGTCGGGGTCCTGCTCATCGTCGGCGCCGGCGGCGGCTTCAAGCAGGTCCTCGTCGACGGCGGAACCGGTACGGCGATCGCGAAGATCGCCGTCGCCGCCAGCCTGTCCGCGTTGGTGCTCGGCTGGATCGTCGCGGTCCTGATCCGCCTCGCCACCGGCTCAGCGACGGTGGCAACCGTCACGGCCGCCGGCATCGTGGCGCCGTTGGCGGCCGGCCTGAACGACACCAACGTCGCCCTGGTCGTCCTGGCCATCGGCGCCGGCTCGCTGTTCTTCTCCCACGTCAACGACGCCGGCTTCTGGCTGGTCAAGGAGTACTTCGGCCTCACCGTCGGCGAAACCATCAAAACCTGGTCCGTGATGGAAACCATCATCTCCGTCATGGGCCTGGCCCTCACCCTCCTCCTCTCACTGATCTTCTAGGCGACTTGGCGGGGTACCTTCACCCGCGGAACGGCCTTCCTCGTCTTCGGATGATCGTTGGCGAGTTGCGATACGCGGCCCGGCGACACCTCGAGGATCGTCGCGGTGTCGCGGACCGAGAGACCGTCTCCTCGGAGCTTCCGCACCACCTGGCGCATGTCGTCGGCAGCCCGGTCGACAGCGGCCTGGGCGTCCAGCATCCGCTGACGTACGGCGGCCGCTTCGACCTCGATGCCGCCAAGATCGGGCCGGACATCGACGGTGTAGTCCTCAGGCTCGCCACCGAGCTCGGTCGCGAGATAGTCACGCGCCATCCGGTCGGCATCCGCCAGCGGCTGGCATTGCGTCACCCCGACCCCGGCGACATGCAATTCCCACCCCTGAGCCCACCGCCGAGCTGTCACCTCGTACGTCTTCGTCACTTCAACCACCCTTTCGGCAAGCACGGCAGTCGCTGGATGGTCTGGCGGACCAGCCCTGGTGAGATGGTGGTTGTCTGGGTGAGCACAACCCGGTGACTCTCACCGCAACCACAGGTCCAGACCTCGTGATCACCTTTCCCCTGCCGCACTACACAGCCGTTCCGCCGCAGCGCTGCCGCCAGTACGCGATACTTCGCCGCCTTCACCATGCAGGGTAATTTACCCCGGCTAAATTCTCAATGTATAGCCGGGGTAAAACGCTCTGGTGTCAGCGTGCGATCAGGTCGTTCGCCGAGCGCAGGAGCGGGCTGGTGACACTGTGCGGGGTGCTGGTTGTGCCGGTGACGTGGAAGGTGTGGGTGGTGCCGGGGGTGAGGGTGATCAGGGAGGAGTCGACCCGGGCCGCTGCGTCGAGGCGGTCCGGGAAGAGGGCCAGGTCCTTGGTGAGAGCGGTGGCCCTGACGGTGACGTCGTAGCCCTCGGGGGTTGCGGTCACCTCGGTGGTGTAGGGCGCGGCGAGGAGTCGCAGGGCGGTGTCCTCGACGAAGTACCAGTACGCCGTGGCGCCGTCGGCCGTGCGGACTTCGACGTACTCCGCGGTCGGGTCGGCGGGGGTGGCGATCGATGCCGGGAGCGCGTTGAGGGTGTTGGAGCGGGCCGGGACCTCCAGGGCGAAGGTTTCGCCGGCGTGGATCGTGTCGTCGAGGGTGCTCCGGCGGGTGACCGTGACCTCGGTGCTCCAGGCGACGTCCGTGTCGTTGTGCGCGGCAACTACCGGGCCGTCTTCTCGCGGCTGCACGGTGAGCAGGCGGTCGGCGTACGCGTGGCGAAGGGCGAACCACAGCGGTTTGCGGATGCCGTGGCCGTCGACGGCGGCCCAGGAGACGACCGGCCAGTTGTCGTTCAGCTGCCAGACGATCGCGCCGGTGTTCAACGGGAACAGGCTGCGGAAGTGTTCGATGCCGTAGGCAACTGCTCTTGCCTGGTTCAGCTGGGTGGTCCAGTGCCAGTCGTCGATCCCGTCCCACTTGGGCAGGTGGTCGCCGAGGCCGCGCTCGAGTTTGAGATTGCCCTCGAAGGCCTTCTGGTGCACCAGCATCTGTTCGCCGTACGGGTCGAGCGGCTCGTCGTGCACGACCGAGGTGAGCGTCGACCAGGCCGGTGGTCCCTGGAAGCCGAACTCGGAGACGAACCGGGGCTTGTACATCCGGTACGTCGAGTAGTCCACCTGGTTCCAGACGTCCCAGATGTGCATGGTGCCGTTGCGCTCGTCGTTCGGGTGAATGTACCGGTCGTACGAGAACGGGCTACCCGGCGAGTACGGCGTCCGCGGGTCGAGTTCCGCCACGATCCCCGGCAGTAGGTCGAAGTAGTACTTCTCGCCCCACGGCCGGCCGGCCAGCGGCGCGCGCCAGCCCCACTCGACGTACCCCCAGATGTTCTCGTTGTTGCCGTTCCACAAGGCGAGGCTCGCGTGCCGGCTCAACCGGGTGACGGCCTGTCGCGCCTCGGCTTCCACCTCGCTCCACAGCGGCTCGTCCTCGGAGTACGCCGCGCAGGCGAACAGGAAGTCCTGCCACACCAGCACGCCGAGTTCGTCGCAGACGTCGTAGAAGTCGTCGCTCTCGTAGATCCCGCCGCCCCACACGCGCAGCAGGTTCATGTTCGCGTCGACCGCGTCGGTGATGCTCTTCTCGTACGTCGAACGATTCAGCCTGGTGACGAAGGCATCGTCCGGAATCCAGTTCGCCCCGCGCACGTAGACCGGCTTGCCGTTGACCGACAGGACGAACGGCCCGCCGTGCTCGTCCGGCGCCACGTTCATCGTGACCGTGCGGAACCCGACCCGCCCGTTCCACGCGTCCGAAGCCGCCCCGGCCGCGAGCGACACCTGTACGTCGTACAGCGGCTGCTCGCCGTACCCGCGCGGCCACCACCGGTCCACCGCGTCGATCGTCGAAGTGACGCCGACCTCGGCCGTTCCCGCGGGCACCGTCATCTCGGTGATCGTGCCGCCGACCTCGACAGTCACGGTCGCGTCGTCGCTCGCTCCGTCCGCCCATGCGAGTGCGATCTTGGTGTCCAGTACGCCGTGGTCGCGGTCCAGCCCGGCGAGCGGCCGGACCGAGTCGATCCGTACGCCGCTCCACGACTCGATCCGGAGCGGCCGCCAGATGCCGGCGGTCGCCACGTCGATTCCCCAGTCCCAGCCGAAGTTGCTCGCCATCTTGCGGATCGCGTTGTAGGGATGGAGATTCGTGTGCGGCCACATCCCGGACTCGTCGCGCAGCCGGTTGGCCGTCACGACCGGCGACGCGAACTCGATCACCAGCTCGTTGCGCTCGGCAACGAGCAGGCCGGTGACCGGGAACCGGTACGACCGGTGCTGGTTGCAGGTCCGGCCGAGTTCGGTGCCGTTCAAAGTGATCCGGGCGGCGGTGTCGAGACCGTCGGCGACGAGTTCCTGGACCGCGTGCTCGTCGGCTTCCCAGTCGAACACGGTCCGGTAGCTCCAGCCGGTCTTCCCGATCCAGGCCAGCTGGGCTTCGTTGTCGCCGTCGAACGGGTCCGGGATCACCCCGGCCGCGAGCAGGTCGGTGTGCACCTCACCCGGCACGGTCGCCGCCACCGGCGCCGCGAGCAGCGCGCTGTGCCGGTCCGGTACCGGTCCGTCGACCGCCCGCACGGTCCAGGCGGCACCGCCGTCGGTGGTCAACGGAACGGTTCGGAGCGTAGAAGTCACAGCTTGCATCGCTTTCGGAAGAAGGAGCTGAAGCGGTTTACGGTCAGCTGACGGTACGGCGCCAGAGGTCGGCGAGCAGCCGGTGCCCAGCGGCCGTCGGGTGGACGCCGTCGTAGGCGAGCGTGGTCGCGCCGACGGTCAGTGCCTGCCGGTTGAACTCCACGTCGGCCGGCACCAGCAGAGCGTCGTACTCCGCCGCGAGCCGCCTGACCACCTCGATCTTGGGATCCAGGTCGTCGCGCCAGCCGCGCTGCTCGGGTTTCACCGCCACCAGGAACGGCTCGACCAGGACCAGCTTGGCCGTCAGCGGTTCCAGCAGTTCGCGGTACGACGCCTCGAAGTCCCCGGTCGAGGTCGGGTCGTCCTTGTCGTAGCGGCGCCAGGTGTCGTTGATGCCGACCAGCACGGACACCAGGTCCGGCTGGTGGGTCAGGACATCTTGCTTCCACCGCTCGACCAGGTCGACCGCGCGGTTGCCGCTGATGCCGACGTTGACGATCCGCGGCCGGCTCGCCGCGAGGTCGTCGTACAGGTTCCGGACGTAGCCGTCGCCGAGGCCGGCCGGGTCTGCCCGGCGGCCGCAGTCCGTGATGGAGTCCCCGGCGAACACGACGGTTCGCCGGGGACCCAGAAGGCCGTCGCTCATAAGGTGGCGGCGTGCACGTCCCAGTCGTCCGGCAGGACGGCAGGGACCTCGACGGTGCTGGTCACATCGACGAAGGCGCCGGTCTCGATCGACTCGGTGATGGAGGCCATCACGTCGACGACGTGGAACGCCAGCGCCCCGGTGGCCCGGTGCGGCCGGTCCTCCCGGATCGCCCGCGCCAGATCCAGTACGCCGGTACCGCGCTCGGCCGTCGCCTTGGGGTCGGCGATGGTCTCCCAGTCCTCACTGCCGCGCCGGCGGATCTTGATCTCGCCGGCGAAGTTGTTCGGATCGGGCAGGGCGAGCGTCGCGTCCATCCCGGTGATCTCGACGAAGCCGGTCCGCGGCAGCGGCGAGTCGAAGCTGAAGATGCTCTGCGACGACTGCCCCGACTCGAACCGCGCGATCGCACTCACGTGGCTCGGCACGGTGACGTCGAACTCCTGGCCCTGCAGCGGACCCGAGCCGATCACGCGCTTCTCCCGCGACTTGGAACCCAGGCCCGCCACGGCGGCGACCGGGCCGAAGCTCTGCACCAGTGCGGTCAGGTAGTAGGGGCCGATGTCGAACAGCGGGCCGGCCCCTTCCTGGAACAGGAACGCCGGGTTCGGGTGCCAGGACTCCGGACCGGGGGACTGCATCAGCGTGAGCGCGGTCAGCGGCTCGCCGATCTCGCCCTTGTCGATGATCCGCCGGGCCGTCTGCAGGCCCGGGCCGAGGAACGTGTCCGGTGCGCAGCCGAGCCGGAGTCCCGCGTCCTGAGCGGTCGCGAGCAGCTTCAGTCCGCTCTCCTGGTCGAGCGAGAACGGCTTCTCGCTCCACACATGCTTGCCGGCGGCAACAGCTGCCAGCGCCACCTCGACGTGGGCGATCGGGATGGTCAGGTTGACCACGATCTCCACGTCCGGGTGACCGAGCACGGCCTCGGGACCACCATGGGTCTCGATCCCGAACTCCTCGGCCTTCGCCTTGGCCGCTTCCGGCCGCAGGTCCCCGATCGCCAGCACGTTCAGGTCAGGAAAGCTCTGCATGCTCTTCAGATAGGCGTCAGAGATCACTCCGGCGCCGATCACGCCTACGCCGACCGCGCTCATGCAACGTCCTCCCCGGTCAGGTAGCTGAAGCTACCCGCCACCGCGTCGAAGATCTCGCCCTCGAAGTCGTCCAGCTCGACCACGCGCAGCGTGCCCGGCGACGCCTTGAGGATGTCGGTCACCGCGATACTGCCGGCGCCGACCGCCACCTGGGCCTTGTTGTTCAGGGTGCCGTCGCCGTCCTTGATGTGCAGCGCCTTGACCCGGTCACCCAGCCGTCCGAGCAGCGCCGGTACGTCGGCCCCGCCGACCGCGGCCCAGTACGTGTCGACCTCGAGGATGACCTCGTCGGACAGGTTCTCGGCCAGGATCTCCAGGCCGTGCACGCCGTCGATCACCGACTCCAGCTCGAAGTGGTGGTTGTGGTACCCGACGGTGATGCCGTGCTCGGCGGCCTCGGCGGCCGCCTTGTTCAGACCCTCGGCCGTCGCCTTGATGTCGTCGGCCGACTGCCAGCGCGCCGGGTCGACGAACGGGTCGATCACCGTGCTGATGCCGAGCCGCTTCGCGGCCTCGAAGATCGGGCCCGAGTCCTCCTTCAGCAGCCCTGCGTGCGTCGTGGGTGCCGACAGTCCGTACTTGGGCAGCGCCTCGGCCAGCTTGTCGGCCATCCCGACCACGCCGAAGGGCTCGACCTGCCGGTACCCGATCTCCGCGATCCGGGCCAGCGTGGCGTCGAAGTCCTCTTCCAGCTTGTAGCGGACCGTGTAGAGCTGGAGGGACAGGTTGTCCACTGCGACCATGTTGTTCTCTCCTCGTCGCCGAAGCACCGACCGCTGCCCTTGGCGGCCTCCGACCATTTGCCGAACCGGTTAAGTAACGCGTTGAGCCTATCCCAGCATCCCCCCGCCCGACCACCCTCAATCCCAGTGTCCGAACCGGAGCGACTCCGCGTGAGCAAGCGCTTGCCGCAGTTTGCTCACGCTGCGTGGCGGCCGGGCGATGTGGATCGCCGATATGACGCAGAGTGATGGCAAGCGTTTACCTAGAGACGATCAGTAGGCAGCGGCCGCACAATGGGTGCCTGCCGAACCGCCCGTCACGGTTCGGACCGCCCGTTCGAAGGAGGCCATCGTGCCCCGAATCACGATCAAGGAGATCGCCCGACGGGCCGGCGTCTCCAAAGGCGCGGTCTCGTACGCGCTGAACAACCAGCCGGGGGTCTCCGAGGCCACCCGGGCAAGGGTCCTGAAGGTCGCCGCGGAGCTGGAATGGGTGCCGAACCGGGCTGCCCGGCAGTTGTCGGCCGCGCGGTCGGAGACCTTCGGACTGGTCGTGGCCCGGACGGCCAAGACCCTCAGTGAAGAACCGTTCTACATGGGCTTCGTCGGTGGCGTGGAGTCCGTGCTGAGCGAGAAGTCGTACGCGCTCGCGCTGCAGGTCGTCCCGGACCTGGCCGGCGAGATGGCGACGTACCGGAAGTGGGCCGCGGAACGCCGGGTGGACGGCGTGATCGTGGTGGATCTCCGCGTCGACGATCCACGGATCCCGTTGCTGCGCAAGCTGGATCTGCCCGCCGTCCTGGTCGGGCATCCGGCGCTGGCCGACGGGATGACGTGTGTCTGGACCGACGGCACCGCCGCGATGAACGCCGCGGTCGAGCACGTCGCCCGGCTCGGGCACCAGTCGATCGCGCGGGTCGCCGGACCGCCCGAACACGGGCACGTCTGGATCCGCGACCAGGCGTTCGCGGCGATCACCCGGGAGCTCGGCCTCGACGCGCAAGTGGTGCACACCGACTTCTCCGGTGAGGAAGGTGCCGCCGCGACCCGCCAGCTGATGGCGGCCGCCGACCGGCCGACCGCGCTGATCTACGACAACGACCTGATGGCCGTGGCCGGTCTGTCGGCGATCAACGGGCTCGGGATGAGATCACCCGGCGATGTCACGCTGATCGCCTGGGACGACTCGGCGTTGTGCCGGCTGACGCATCCCACGCTGACGGCGATGAGCCACAACATCGTTGCCTACGGCGCCGAAGTCACCCACCGCCTCTTCGGCCTCCTCGACGGCGCGCCACACCAGGCGCACCTCTACTCCACCCCAACCCTCACAGTCCGCCAAAGCTCCGGCCCACCCCCACGCCCCAGCTGACCCGGTACGACGCCCCGCCGCCGCCGAACCGGCGGCGCGCGGGGTGGGGTGAGTGCGATGCGCCACGTCGGGGCTATGGGGTGGGGGGAGTGCGATGCGCCACGCCGGGGCTACGGGGTGGGGTGAGCGCTATGCACCGCGCTGGGGAGCGTCGGGGTGGGGGTGGGAGTGGTCCGCCACGCCGGGAGGCGAGGGGGTGCGGGTCAGGGGGCTGGGGTGACTGTTACCGGGACGCCGTTCAGGGCGGCGGTGCCTGCCAAGGGGTCCGTGCGGGTGGCGTCGGTGATGTCGTTGGCGCTGGCGCCCGGCACCTCGTTGGCGACCGAGAGTCGGGCGCCTGGGCGGCCGTGGCCGAAGCCGTGCGGGAGGCTGACCACGCCGGGCATCATGTCGTTGCTAGCGGCAACTTCTACCGCGACCGACCCGGCGGCCGAGCTGACCTGGACCAGTTGACCGTCCTCGAGGTCACGCTTGCTGAGATCGTCGGGATTCATCAGCAACTGGTGCCGCGGTTTGCCCTTCACCAGCCGCGCCGAGTTGTGCATCCACGAGTTGTTGCTGCGCAGATGCCGTCGCCCGATCAGCAGCAGATCGTCGGCCTCGCCCTCGACGAGCAACACCGCCCGAGCCTGATCCAGGCCCTCGAGGATCAGCCCCGGCGCAAGGTCGATCCGCTTGTTCTTCGTGTAGAGCGCTCGAGGCAGAGCCGGCTGCAGCGGACCGAGATCGATACCGCCCGCCGACTTCTTCAGTTTCCGCACCGACAACCGGTACGGCCCGACGCGAAGCCCCAGATCGACCACGCGGCGCGGATTCAATCGGAGACGAAGGGAGGTCAGAAGCTTCCGCCGGCTTCTCGGCGTACGGCGTAACAGGGCCAACCCCAGGTCCCGGAAGATCTCCCAGTCGTGCCGCGCATCGGCCGGTCGCTGCAGCACCGCTTCGTTCCACCGAGCAGTGTTCCGTACTGCGAGTTGGTGGAACGCCAAGTCGTAGTGGTCCCGCTCGAGCGGTGGCGTCGGCGGCAGGATCACGTCGGCGTGCCGGGTGGTCTCGTTGATGTACGGATCGACGGAGACCATGAACGACAGCGTGTCCAGCGCCTCGTCGAGGGCCCGCCCGTTCGGAGTCGAGAGCACCGGGTTGCCCGCGATCGTCACCATCGCCTGGATCTGGCCGTCGCCCGGCGTCACGATCTCCTCGGCCATTGCGGCCGCAGGCAGTTCGCCGCCGAACTCGGGCCGCCCGCCGACCCGGCTCTTCCAAGCGCCGATGTGACCTCGGCCGATCCCGCGCAGCGTGTCGACGGCGGGCCGCGGGATCATCGTGCCGCCCGGCCGGTCGAGGTTGCCGGTGATGATGTTGAGCACCTGCACCGCCCACTGGCAGACCGCACCGAACTGCTGCGCCGAGACCCCGAGCCGCCCGTAACAAGCAGCCTTGTCGGCGGCCGCGAACTCGCTTGCTATCCGGCGGATGGTCTCCGCGTCGATCCCGGTGATTCGCGCGGCCGCGTCCGGCGTCCAGTCCTGGACAGCCTCGGCGACCCTGTCCAGCCCATCGACGTACGGCGCCGGCTTCGCGTTGCCGTCCGCGATCACCTGATGGATGAGCGCGAGCAGGAAGGCCGCATCCGTGCCGGGCCGGACGAAATGGTGTTCGTCGGCGACCGCCGCCGTCTCGGTCCGCCGCGGGTCGATCACGACGACGCGGCCGCCGCGTTTGCGAAGGTCCTTGAGTCGCCGGCCGAACCCGGGTGCGGTCATCATGCTGCCGTTCGACGCGAGCGGGTTGGCGCCGAGCATCAGCAGGTACGACGTACGGTCGATGTCGGCCACCGGAACCATCAGTTGGTGCCCGTAGAGCAGGTGCGAGGCGAGCATGTGCGGCAGTTGGTCGACCGACGTCGCGCTGAACCTCTGGCGGGTCCGCAGGAGCCGGACGACGGTCGGCATGTGCGTCATCGCGCCGAGGCTGTGTACGTTCGGATTGCCCAGGTACACGCCGACGGCGTTGCGTCCGTGCGCCTGCTGGATCTCGCCGAGCCGGGTCGCGATGAGTTCGTACGCCTCGTCCCAGCCGAGCTCGGCCCAGCCGTCCGAAGTACGGCGTACCGGCTTGGTCAGCCGGTCCGGGTCCTCCTGGAGGTCCTTGAGCGCGACCGCCTTCGGGCAGATGTGCCCGCGCGACAGCGGGTCGGCCTCGTCGCCGCGGATGTCGGTGACCCGGCCGTCCTCGACCGTGACCAGCACGCCGCAGATCGCTTCACACAAGTTGCACGAGGTCCTGCGCACAGAGGTCGCCATCAGCCCAAACTACCCTGCGGTAACGTTGCTCGACAGGGGCTGGTCGTAGCTCAGTCGAAGCGTGCTTCGTCGAGCCGGCCGAGGATCGCGTCGACCGTTTCGTGCGGGGACAGGTCGGAGTTGTCCAGCCAGAGCCCGCGCCTCGGCGAGAACGCGTGCAATTCGTAGTCGAGTTCGTCGACCGAATGGTCGTGTGCGCCACCGAGCCGGTTGGAGATCACCTCGGGCCGCGGAGTCAGTACGACGAGGTAGCGCGGCCGGGTCTCGATGCCGTCCAGGAACTCGCGCAGCAGTTCGCCGATCACCACGTCCTGCAGGACGACGGTGAAACCGGCCTGGGCATAGCCGTCGGCCGCCTGGCAGGCCAGCCGGTATCTCAGCTTCAGCTGTTTCTGGGCCTCGGCGCCGTCCTCGGCGTCGCGGGCCGCCTGGCCGCTGACGATCATCCGGCGGAACACATCGCCGCGAAGATGGACGCCGTAGGAGAATCGCTCGGCCAGCAGTTGGGAGACCGTGGACTTGCCGGCCGCCGTGATTCCGCTGACGACGATCACCCCCTCGGTTTCCATGAGGGGATCGTGCCATGCAGGACGAGGTTTTGGTCAGGCCTCGTCCATTCTTGTCTGCAGTCGGACACCGTCCGTAGGTGCCGCAATCGCTTGCTTTTCTCAGTCCTGCAAGGTGTTCAGGTGATCGGCGAGGATCTTGCGGACGCGGGCGGGCGTTGTCCGGGTGCGCTGCATCGACGTGTGCAAGGACAGCCCGTCGATCAGCGCGTGCAGTCGTTCGGCCTCGAGGTCGAGGTCGAGACCACTCCGTAAGCCGCCGGCAGCAGCGAGACCGTCGAGCAGCGAGCGGCACAATCCGCGCAGTTCCTCCTGGATCGGGCCGAGGTGCTTGCGCAGGCCGTCGGCGCCGGAATCGGTCTGCGCCTGGGCGACGAACGACAGCCAGATGTCGAACTCGGCCTGCCGTTCACTGTCGAGCGGGATGACCTCTTCCAGATACCGCAGCGCGATCGCGGTGGCGCTGCCGGTTGGTTCGATCGCGCTGATCCGGTCCCGCACGCGGCGCGAGACCAGATTCATCGCGAAGTTCAGCAGGCCTTCCTGGTCGGGGAAGTAGTAGCGGACCGCGCCGGCCGACCAACCGGCCTCCGCCGCGACCGTGCGCACGGAGGCGGCGCGGATGCCGTCGCGCCGAACCACGCGCCACAGCGCCTGGGCGATCTCCTCGCGGCGGGCGTCATGGTCGACGATCTTCGGCACCCGTTCTTTTTAGCACACTCGTGTTATGGTCGATGTAGAAACACGGTCGTACTAAATAAAGGGAGGGTCGGACGCCGTGCTGCTTGCTGTGATCGCCGGCTGCGAGATCGGATTCTGGGTGCTGCTGGTCGCCGGGATGGTGACGCGCTATCTGCTGAAGTGGCCCAAGGCCGGGTTGGTCCTGCTGGCCGGCGTACCGCTGGTCGACGTGGTGATGCTGGTCGCCGGCGTCATCGACCTGCGTCGCGGCGGGGAGCCTTCGTTCGCGCACTCGCTGGCCGCGATCTTCATCGGGGTGAGCGTCGCCTTCGGGCATCAGACCATCAAGTGGGCGGACAGGTGGGCCGCGCACTGGCTGGCCGGCGCCGCACGTCCGGCGAAGCGGCCGAAGGGAGGCCCGGACCGCGCGCGACGGGAGCGGCAGGGCTGGTTCCGGCACCTGCTGGCGTACGCGATCGGCTGCGGCCTGATGCTGGCCCTCGGCCTGCTCTCCGGCAAGGGGTACGACGCCCTGCTCGGGCCGGCCTGGACGTGGACGATCGTGCTGGTCATCGACGCCTTCGTCTCCTTCAGCTACTCCTTCCCTGGCCGGGAGAAGCAGAGCGTCTGACGGCGCCGGACTCCGGATCGCCGAGATCCGGGCCGGGCCCGGCAACGCGTCGTACATTTCGGACATGACGAAATCCGATGCGGGGCGGATCTGGTTCGCGGTCACGGCGCTGGTGGTCGCCGTCGGGATAGTGGTGCAGTTGTTCGTCACGGCGGGCAGTACCGAGGGGTACTTTCCGGACAATCCGGATCGCGTGTTCAACGTCTTCGCGTACTTCACGATCCAGTCGAACCTGCTGCTCGGCGGGACCTGCCTGCTGCTCGCGCTCGATCCCGGGCGATGGCAGTCGATGTTGTTCAGGACGCTGCGCCTCAACGGCGTGCTGTGCATCGCGGTGACCGGGATCGTCTATCACCTGGTGCTGGCCGGCACCGACACGTTGTCGGGTGGCGCCGCGTTCTCCAACCTTGTCCTCCACACGATCACGCCACTGCTCGGCGTCCTGGGCTGGCTGATTTTCGGGCCTCGCCGGCAGACCGATCGGCGGGTGGTGGGCTGGTCGATCGTCTACCCGTTGCTGTGGTTGGCTTTCACGTTGATTCGCGGCGAAGGCACCGGCTTCTACCCGTATCCGTTCGTCAACGTGACCGAGCACGGATACGGGACGGTCTTGCTGAACTGTCTGCTCGTCGCGCTACTGTTCCTGGCGCTGGCGTTCGGGGCGGCTCTGCTCGACCGCCGGATGGGATCGAAGACCACCTTCGACAGATAGGTAGCCGTTGTGCTGGTGACCTCTCGCTCGTACGCCGAGTACGAGGCGATGTTCGACCTGACCGAACTGCCCGGTTCCGTGCTCGACTGTTGCGCGGGCGGGGCGAGCTTCACGGCCGAGGCGGCGGCTCGCGGCGTCGACGCGGTCGCCGTCGACCCGGCGTACGAACTGCCCGCGCCGGACCTCGTGGACACCGTACGGCGAAGTCTGCCGGCCACCTCCGGGATCGTCGACGAGCACGCGGACAGCTTCGTCTGGACCTGGTACGGGACGCCCGCTCGCAAGGACGAGCTGCGGATCGAGGCCGCGGACAGGTTTCTGCAGGACGTGGCGGTCGCGCCCGAGCGCTATGTGCCGGGCAGCCTGCCGGAGCTGCCGTTCTCCGATGGGCGTTTCGAGCTGGTGCTCTGCTCGCACCTGCTGTTCACCTGGGCCGACAAGTACGACCGGGACTGGCATCTCGCCGCGCTGCGCGAACTCGTCCGGGTCAGCCGGTCGGAGGTGCGCGTGTTCCCGCTCGTCCAGCAAGGAGCCGGCGAGCCGGTCGACTACCTGCCTGAGTTGCTCGGTGAGCTCACCGACGTGACCGCGGAGATCCGTCAGGTGCCCTACGAGTTCCAGGTGAACGCCGACAAGATGCTCGTGCTGTCCCGCTAGCGAGCGACGAGGTGCGTACTGAGGGGGCTGCACCCCGCCGCCCGCAAGGACGTGCCGGTGCTAGCGGAGGTAACGGCCGCAGACCGGCCACGGGGACGCGCCGCGCTGCGCGTAGAGCTTCTTCGCGCGCATGAGCTGCTCGGCCGCCGAGGCGTTGATCGGGTTGCCGGAACCGCCGACGCTGCGCCAGGTCTGCTTGTCGAACTGGAACAGGCCGTAGTACCCGGCCGGGCTGACCGCGCGGGGGTTGCCGCTCGACTCGCAGTTGGCCACCTTGGCCCAGGCGCCGCTCAGGGACGCCTTGCCGCTCGCGCGGGTGGATGGAGCCTTCGACTCCGACCGGCTGGCCCGGACCTTGCGCTCGGGTTTGTGCACCGTCCGCGTCTTCTTCACCGTCCGGCGCTCGGTGACGGCGGCCTTCTTCACACCGTCGAGCTGGAGGGTCTGCCCGATCAGGATCAGGTCGGGGTCCTTCAGATGGTTCAGCCTGGCCAGCTGGTGCCAGTCGGCGCCATGGGCCTGGGCGATCTCGGAGAGCGTGTCGCCGGGCTTGACCGTGTAGTCGGTCGCGAAGGCAGCGCCCGCGCCGGCGGCGGTGATGCCGGCCCCGAGGCCGGCGATCGAGAGGGTCCGAACCACCCGGCGGGAACTTCGGCGGGGTCGGGCATGTCGAGCTTTGGACATCAGCGTTCTGCTCCTTGTGAGCTGGGCATGGTGAATTTCCTGCCCGGCCGATTCAGCCGCGTGCGCACTTCCCCTGAGAACCTCGTGCACCGCCCGCGCAGGGGCTGGTGGACGAGGTGAAGGTGGACGTCACCTGGGTGCGTGGGACTCGGATCGCCGGCCGCACTCCGTTCGGGCGGCCGCACCGGGCTCCGCAGTCTGGTGAGGTACCACTCCCTTTCCGGGTGCAGGGGACCGGCATCCGGACAGGTCACGAGACAGCGTCCGAATGATCACGCCCCGGTAACGACGTGACCCGAGATATCGTGCGCGACCGGCGGTGAGAACGCAAGACCTGTGGCGGAATCCGGACAAACTTCTTGTTTGCCCTGACAAGGCGAAACCCCAACAACAGAACGGTTTCCAGCGCGCCGTTCCCCGGGCGGGGCGTTTCAAACGGAGCTGTTGATCAGCGGTGGAAATGGCGCGCCGGCACGAGCTGGACGGTCAGGTCGCCGACCAGTTGCCGGTCCTGGCCGGGCCAGGCCTCCCAGACCTGCCGGGCCCACTCGATCAGTAGGTGCTCGACTGCCCGAACCCCCTCGGGGGCGGCTTGGAGGACCGCGTGAGCGGTGAGGGTGCCTACCTGGTCGGGTGGCGTCAGGACCGGCCAATCGGAGTACGAGTTGGCCATGATGCCGTGGGCCGTGCGGACGTCGAGGTTGCCGGAGCCGCGCTCGAAGTACATGTAGAGGCCGTTGAGGGCGAAGACCGTGGTGATCGGGCGGGTCTGCGGGCCGACGTGCTGGGCGCCGTACGCGTCGATCCGGAGTTGGTGCAGGTGGCCGAGGGCAGCCTGGTGGTCGACCTCGTAGCCCAGCAGGGCGCCGGCGACCTCGGCGCATTCGGGCGAGGCGTTGTATCCCGATGGCCCGCCGGACCAGTTGCTCACCGGCAGGACGACCTGGCAACCGGGGCAGCGGCGAGATTCGCGCGTGTCATCTGCGGCGTTCACTCGTTGATCGAAGCACGGGCCTGGCCGCCCGGCAGCTGATTATTGCCCGGCATCCGGAAGCGGCCCTCGGGGCGGTCCGTGGTTGAGGCGATCTAGACGATGGGGGAAGCGGTGATCCGAGTAGTCCTCGGGCACCGCGGCACTTTGGTGCGAGGCGCACTGGCCGCGGTGTTGGCAAGAGAGTCCGATCTCGAGGTCGTGGCGGAGCTGGACAGCTCGGACGACGTTCTGCCCTCGGTGACGCGCCGGCCGCACGTGGTGCTGCTGGATCCGCAGCTGCCCGGCAAGATCGGGATCGAGAGCCTGTGCCTCAAACTGACCGGCCGCGGCGTGCTGGTGCTGATCGATCACGAGGCGATCGCCGCGACCAGTCTGGCGCTGGTCAAGCAGGCACCCCGGATCGGCTTGATAGCGACCGACGCGACCACCGATCAGCTGGTCCAGGCGATCCGGGACGTCGCCAAGGGTCTGCCGGTCGTCGACGTCCGGCTCGCGGTCGCAGCGCTGAAGGCGGGCGACAACCCGCTGACCGATCGGGAGTGCGAAGTACTCCGCCAGGTCACCACCGGCGCTACCGCCCAGGAGATCGCCCGCACGCTCAGCCTGAGCACGGGGACGGTGCGCAACTACCTGTCCCGCATCCTCACCAAGACCGGTGCCCGCAGCCGGATCGAGGCGATCCGGAAGGCTCAGGACGCGGGCTGGATCTGATCGCGTCGCAGCTGGACTCCGGGCTGCCAGTGACCGAGTAGCTCCCGGTAGAGCGGCGAGGTCCTCAGCAGGGTCTGGTGAGTGCCGACGGCGGCCTTGTTGCCGTCGAGGACGAGGATCCGTCGCGCCCGGAGGGCCGAGCTGATCCGGTGCGCGATCACGATCACCGTGCCGCCGCGTGCCGCGAACGCTTCTTCTGCTCGACGCTCGGCGTCGGGATCGAGGAAACAGGTCGCTTCGTCCAGGACGACAAGCGGCGCGGGGGACAGGTAGGCCCGCGTGAGCGCGATCAGTTGTCGTTCGCCAGGCGACAGGTCGGCGGGTCGTAGCCGTGCCTCCAGCCCGCCCAGCCGATCGATCAGGGCAGCCGCGCCGACCGCATCGATGGCCTGCCGGACTTCGGCGTCCGAGGCGTCCGGCAGCAGGTAGACCAGGTTCTCCAGCACCGTGCCCGTGAAGACGTAGGCCTCTTGCGGAATCAGCACCCGCGTCATCGCCAGCCGGTCGGTGGACAGCTCGCTGGGCGGCACGCCGCCGAGCAGGAGCCGGCCGCTGGTCGGAGTGAGCATCCCGCAGACGAGAGCGGCCAGCGTCGACTTCCCGATTCCGCTGGGCCCGACGACGGCCAGGTGTTCGCCCTCGGTCACGGTCAGGTCCAGATCCGCCAGCACCGGTTCGGCGTTCGGGCCGTAGGCGAAGGTCAGTCCTCGCAGCCGGAGCTGATGGCCCTTGGAATCGGCCATGGGCCGGGGCGCGAGCTGGTACGCCGTGCTGTCGAGGATCCGTCCGAGCGTGATGACGTAGCGCAGTCCACTGTCGCCCAGCGCTCCCATCACGGTGTTCAAGGCAGGTTGCAGGCTGATCAGCACGTAGGTGAGGCCACCGAGCAACGTGCCGGTGCTGACGCCATGACCGACGAGCCAAGGCCCCATCGCCAGGAGGATCAGCAAGGGCGCCCAACCGCCGAGCGCGAAGCACAGGGTCCGCAGGGCGGCCACTCTGGCCAGCGATCGCTCGGCGGCAGCCTGCTCGTCGATCGGCCGGCCGACGATCCGCTCCGCGAACTCCTCCGAGCCGGTCGCTGTGATGTCGCGAACTCCGCTGAACACCATCCCGGCAGCCGTCGCCAGCTCCTCGTCGGCCCGGAGCGACGCCCGGACCCGGTCCGCGGCGATCCCGAGCACCGCGAGCGAAGCCACGAACCCCACCAGGAACGGCGGTACGACGAACACCGCGACCATCGGCGCCAAGGACAACAACCCGGCCAGTACGCCGAACAGCGTGACGCCGAAGTTCCGGATCACCAGGACCAAGCCGGCGAAGGTGTCGCGGACGATCTCCACCTGGCGGTTCAGCCGTGCCACCGACGCGTCGTCGCCGGTCTGCAAGGCGCCGGCCACCACCCGGCGTACGAGGTCGTCGCGGAGGGGCTCGACCAGTTCGCCGAGGCGGCCGTAGACCTGGTGGGCGCCGGCGGCTCCGAGGCAGGCGGTGGCGACGAGTCCGGCCAGCCAGGCGATACCTCGCCAGGCGTGTCCGGCCAGGAAGTTGTCCGTCGCGTGAGCGACAGCCACGCCGTAGATTGCCGTCGGCAAGATCTCCGGGACGGACCAGGCGGCCAGCTTCAGGGCCGGGCGCTTCCGCAGTGCGGCGAAGCCGTAGCGCAGCTCGCGATTCATCCGAACACCTCGCGATAGCAGGCGTCCTGCCACAACTCGGCGTGCGAGCCGACCGCGCGTACCAGTCCGCTGTCCAGCCAGATCACCAAATCGGCGCGGGCGGCCGTGGCGGTCCGGTGGGTGACGATCAGCCTGGTCCGGCGGTGCCGGTCCTCGGTCAGCGTCTTGCTGATCTGCATCTCGGTGGCGGTGTCGAGACTGGAGGTCGCGTCGTCGAGCACCAGCAAGCGGCTCGCCGGCCAGGCCCGGGCCAGCCCCAGCCGTTGCCGTTCGCCACCGGACATCGGTGCCTTGAGCAACGGTGTGCGATAGCCGTCGGGGAGTCGGCTCACGAAGTCGTGCGCATGGGTGGCGCGGGCGGCGGCCAAAGTCCGGACCGGGCCGATCACGTGGTGGGAAATCGCGTCGCCCACGGTGGTCCCGACCAGCTGGGGACGCTCGAAAGCGCAGCCGATCGCGGCGCGTAGCATCTGCCGGTTCACCGCTTGCAGTGGTACGCCGTCCAGCAGGACCTGTCCCTCGGACGGGTCGCGCAGCCGGGCAGCGAGGGCGGCGAGCACCGACTTGCCGGCTCCGCTCGGCCCGACCACGGCGACCGTGGCTCCGCCGGGCAGTTCGAGATTCACGCCGGCCAGCAGCACCTTCTCACCGGCCACCACCGACACTCCGTCGAAGGTGAGCCTGCCGGGGCCGGCCGGTAGCGGAAGGGTGCCGTGGGCAACGGTTTCGACAGCGAGCACTTCGCCGGCCCGGCGGCTTCCGGCCCGCGCCCGGGCCAGCTCGCCGAGCACACCGGTCAGGCTGCCGAGGCCGGCACCGAGTACGGCGTACTGGCCGGCGGCGAACAGCTCCCCGGCAGTGATTCGTCCGGCCACCAGCTGTAGGCCGCCGACGGCCAGAACCGCCACCAGGACAAGGGGTCCGACGATCGCTGCCTGGGCACCGGAGCGGGCGAGGACGCGCCAGGTGAGCAGGCCGTGTTTGTGCAGTTCGGGAAGGAGGGCAAGGATCCGGCGCTCTTCGCGGGCGTTCGTGCCGGCTGCCGTGATCGTGCGCAGGCCGGTGAGAGCCTCGGTCAGCAGACCGGCGATCCGGCCCTGGGTCTCTTGGTAGGCGAGGCTGATCTCCGCGGTCCGGCGGGCGAACACCCAGAGCACGCCGATCACCAGCAGGATGCCGCCGAAGAAGGCGGCCGCGAGCCAGGGGTCGATCAGCGCCAGCAGCACCAGGCTTCCCGCCGGCGGGACGATCGCGGCGACGGCGTTGACGATCGCCGGCCCGGCCTGGGCGGCGTCGACGGCGTTACCGCTCACCCGGGTGACGAGATCGCCGGTGTCGAACGCGCGGGTTCCGTCGGGTCCGCTGCGGACGACGTTGCTGACCAGGCGATGCCGCAACCACGCCGTCGTGCTGACGACACAAGCCGTGCCGGTGAACACCTCGACGAGCGCGCAGCCGATCCCGATCGCGATCAGCCCGGCGGCCAGGGCGAACCACTTTCCGTACCCGTGGTGGGCGACGATCGCGTCGACGGACCGCCCAAGCACCGTCGGCAACGCAAGCGCCACGCCACTACCGAGCAAGGCGGTCACCCCAAGCACCGGCAGCCAACCCCGCCCGCGGCGCACCACACCCCGAAACTCCGACGCCCGCTCGCCACTCATAACCCAGCCCAACCAAAAGAACCGACCTCGCCCGGAGAGCCGTGTTGGGCGGGGGTGGGATGGTCGCCGGAGGAGGTGGTGGGTGGGGTGGTGTGGGTGGAGAGGAAGGCGAGGATGTCGGCGGCCAGGGCGATGCTCGTGCTGGCTGGGCGGGGGCCGTGGCCGGAGGTTTGGTCGAGGCGGAAGACGATTGGGCGATCGCTGTCGGTTGCGTACTGAAGGGCCGCGCACATCTTGCGGGCGTGCAGTGGGTCGACGCGGGTGTCGCCGCCGAAGACCGTGAACAGCACGGCCGGATACTTCACGCCCGGCACCACCCGGTGGTACGGCGAGTAGCTCAGCAGGTGCTCGAAGGCGACCGGATCAGACGCCGAGCCGAATTCCGGCACCCAGTTCGCCCCGAGTCCGGACAACTCGTAGCGGACCATGTCCAGCAACGGCGCCGAGCACACAGCCGCGGCGAACAGTTCCGGCCGCTGCGTTACCGCGGCGCCGACCAGGAGTCCGCCGTTGGACTCACCGCAGAGCGCGAGCCGATCCGTCGACGTCCATCCCTCGGCGATCAGGAACTCGGCCGCGGCGATGTAGTCGTCGAAGACCTTCTGCTTCCCGCCCAACGTTCCCGCCCGATGCCAGTCCTCGCCGCCCTCGCCGCCACCGCGGAGGTTGGCGGTCACGAAGACACCACCGGCTTCGACCCAGGCCAGGGCGAACGCCGAGTACGTCGGAGTCAGCGACTGCCCGAAACCGCCGTACCCGTAGAGGATTGCCGGCCGCGGACCGGATCGGCCAGGCTTCGCGATGACCAGCATCCGCAGGACGGTCCCGTCGGCCGAGCGGTACTCCAGTTCCTGCGTCTCGGCGTCCAGTTCGCCGATCGCACCCGGCGGATCGGACCACCGGGTCGTCCGCGCTGTGCTGGCGTCGTACTTGAAGATCGCCGCCGGGGTGACGCTGTCGGTGTAGCTGAACCAGGCCTCGTAACCGCCTTCGGGGCGGCTGGTCAGTGAACCGACCGAGCCCGCGCCGGGTAGCTCGACCTCGCCGAGCCGTCGCCCGGTCACCAGGTCGTGGACGACGATCTCCCCGAGCGCTCGTCTGGTCCGGCCGACGAGAACGACCTTGTCGAGGACGGCGAGACTGCTCAGCGGCGCCTCGGGATCGGCCGGAACGAAGTCGTGCCAGACCAGCGGTTCCTCCGGGTCGCCGATGCAGATGCGGCCGGTCGGCGCGTCGCGGGTGGTGACGACGTACAGGCGGCCGTCGGGGCCGACCGACAGCAAGGTGATCGCGTCGACGTCTTTCTGGATCACGGCCGGCGGCTCGTCCTTGCTCAGATCGGCCAGCCAGAGATCATTGCCGGAACCGCGAACCGCCGAGATCGTCAGCCAGCGCCCGTCCGCGCTGAGTTCCAACCCGTACGACGCTTCGCCGGGCAGCACCTGGAGATCGTCGGCCGAGCCGAGCCGGTGTCGCAGGACGTGCCGGAATCGCACGTAGTAGAAGGATTCTCCGTCCGGGAGCCAGGCGACGGGCGAGTAGCGGCAACCGTCGATCGGACCGTCCACAAGGTTGCCTGTGGCAACGTCGAGCACGAACAGTCTTGCTTGTTCGGTGCCTCCGCTGGAGAGCTGGTAGGCGACGAGGGAGCCGTCCGGAGAGGGCTGCCAGCTGTCGAGATTCGTGGAGCCGGTGGGATCGAGTTGCTGTGGATCGAGCAGCGGGACGTCATCGACGAAGAGGACCGGGTGCTCCTGGGCGGGTTCTTGCCGGAGTACGAAGCAGCGGTCGCCGCGCCAGAGCGGGGCGGTCGTTGAACCGACCGCGGAGAGGTTCTTGATCCGGGTCCGGAACCGGAAGCGGTTCGACAGACCCGCGGCGTGCTGCAGCCAGAGCTCGTCCTGGATCTGCTGCCAGTGCAGGGTTTCCGGACTGTCTGCATCCTCCAGCCAGCGATAAGGATCCGCCACGGCATGCCCGTGCAACTCTTCAACCAACGGCAACCGCGGCGCAGAAGCACGCGAGTGCACGTCGGCGCCCGGTTGCGGTGCGGGGCCGGACGGCGCGCCGGGTGACGAGTGCGGGCTGGTGCTGGGGTGGTGGGGTCGGGGGTGCACGGGTTCTCCTTCCGGCGGGGAGTGGGTTCGGCCCTGGGGGAATTGCTTCACCCCAGGGCCTTCGAAACCCTTGCACCGGCCACTCAGAACCGGTGCGCCGGCGCCGATCAGTGGCAGAGCAGAAGGCTCAGGTTGCTCGGGGTGTGCGAAGCGCAGCCCAGAACGGTCAGCGTGGAGCCACCACCGTGGTGGTGGCCGCCGCCGTAGCCGGGGGTCTCCAGACCCTGAAGGTCGAGAAGTGCCATGTGTTTACACCTCCTTCGATGTGCCTAGTAGGGATGGGGACTCGGACCACTGGGGAGATCCGAGGAACGGGAGGGACACCGGCTGCTCGTGCAGCGCGGCTCCCAGAGCCAGCAGGACGCCGGCCGATCCGGTCGCCAGGTCCATCGAGAGACGGAGCAGCTGGTTGCCGGGGTAGGTGAGGCCACCGGCGAACGGCATCGCATGCCAGCCGAGGCCGTTCACCAGGTCGTCGAGGGTGTCCTGAGGCTCGGCCAGCGCGGCCGCGGTCAGCAGCAGGCCGGCGCGACCCATGAACAACCCGGGCTGGACGTAGTACGAGCAGTGGGTGACCCGGCGCAGGTCCGCGAGCGTGGCGGCCAGTTCCTCGTCCGGGCGGTGCCGCAGATAGCGCTCCAGCACGAGCGCGATGCCGGCCGAGCCCTCCTCGAGGTACGGCAGCGTTCGCCAGCCCTGGTTCACCTGCAGCATGCCGTCCGGCGTCATCAGGCAGCGGCGGAGGTCCTGCCGTAGCGCGATCTCGGCCAGGTCGAGCAGTCCGGTGTCACCGAACCACTCGAACGCCTGGAGGAACAACAGCGCCGGACCGGACGACCCGAACATCAGCCCGGCCCGCGGATGCGGCCCGCCACTGAGTTCCGGTACGTCGTGGACATCGCCCAGCCGATCCGCCACCAGGTCGAGGACCCGGATCGCCTTGGCCTGCAGGGCAGGCTCCGCTGCGAAGTGCAGCAGGTTCAGGCCGATACCGGCCAGGCCGGAGTGCAGCCCGAGCTCGCGAGCCTCGTAGTCGTCGGCGAGGGTCCGGTCGATCGCGTCGAGAGCATCCTGCCGGTAGCCGAGTTCGTCGAGTACGTGCGCGACGCCGTGCAGTCCGTCGTACAGGCCGGGCCCGCTGTCCGAGGCGATGGCCTGCTTGCGCAGCCACTCGTCGTACTGCGGGAAGCGGCCGGCGCCCGTCTTCGCCAGGGCATACAGGACTCCCGCTGCTCCCGTGGCGAGGTTGGTGCCGCCGCCCGGCTGGAACTGCGCGATGTCGCCCGGGAACAGCCGGTCGCCGCGCTCCGGCGTCGCACTGGCAACGATTGCCTTCGTCAGCGCCGAACGAACCTCGGCCCACTCCGACCTGCCGGGCATGGCGAGGCCGGCCATCTCCGGATCGCTGCTGACGCCGGCGCCGACGACGGTCCGGACCGCGGCGTCGATAGTTGCCTTCGGCACCGGAAAGGTCTCGGTGATCATCTCGGCGAGCTGGAAGGCCTTGCCGGGATGGAGATTCAGCAGCATCGTCGCTTGCGGCGCGTAGAGCCCGAGGGTGATACAGGCCAGCGCGTAGAGGTCGACGTCGACGCCTTGCCGATCGGCCGGAGCAGCGTAGCCGGGATGCGCGAGCGCCGACCGGGCCTGCTCCTCGGCCAGTGTGGCGACCTCGAAGTCGATCAGGACCAGCCGGTCGTCGAGACCGAGGAGCACGTTGTCGGGGTGCAGGTCGCAGAAGACCACGCCCCGTTCGTGCAGCTGGCGGACGGCGGCCTCGACCCGCGCGACCATCGCGGCGGCCCAGTCGGCGTACTCCGCGCGCTCGGCCTCGGTCGCGTCCGGGTGGGTCAGTGGGTAGCGGCGGACCAGCTCGCGCTGCAGGGAGTTCGAGTCGACGTGCTCCTGGACCAGGAAGTGGTGCTCGCCGAGCTGGAAGTAGTCGTGCAGCTGTGGCACCACGTCGAGTCCGTCGAGGCGCCGCAGGATGTCCCGCTCGTGACCGATCCGGGCCACGGCGTCCCGGCCGCCCATGTCGAGACCGGCCAGCGGGCGGCCCTCCTTGAGCACCACCCGCGTGCCGGTCTCGTTGTGGTGCCCGAGGTAGACGCCGCCGCCGTTGGAGAACTGGATGACGCTCTCGATCGTGTACGCCAGCTCGTTGGTGGTGACCGCGTTCCTGGCTTCGAGATGGGACTCGAGGAAGGACGGCAGGGTTGCCCACGGCGGCATCGAGAAGGTCGGGCCGCGGTGGTCAGGCACCAGCCGGCCTTGGTCGTCGACGAGGGCCAGGACCCTCTCGCCGGAGTCGTTCAGGCAATAGCGGCTGACGAACGCGCCGTACCGGACGAAGAGTGGACCCTCGGCGTAGCGCAGGTCACTCAGGATGTACGGACCCCGCACGCCGTGCAGGAGGTCGTCGAGCTCCTTCAGCACCAGCTCGAGCTGGGCCTCGTCGGTCGGGTAGATCGTCACCAGCTTGCCGCTCGAACCGCGTGGGGCGGACTTCGAGTTGACCATCACCAGGACGGGCTCGTTGCGGAGGAACTTGAACGCGATACCGCGGGGGACGCAGTAGTCCCAGACCGTCGCCAGCGCTCGCTCGGCATCCGCGAGACCGGCGGAGACGTGGATCTTCCAGCCCTGGTCCGGCAGCTTCAGCCCGGTCGGCGCGTAGTGCATCCACAGGTCGCCGGGCACGTGCTGCCAGCCGGCCGGGACAGGACGCGAGCAGAGCGCGAAGTCCGGATGCTCGGCACCACGCTTGGTCGGGGTGTCGTAGAACCGCCGGTCGGCCAGGCAGTACAACTCGTAACTTTCCATGCGGATTCGTCCCCCTCTCTCGTGGTTGCCCCGGCACATCTTGGGCAGCACGGAAGGGGTCGGCGTAGTGCATGACGTCACGACTAGGCCGTGAAGAACTCACTCGCTACGAGTGAGTAAGTAAACACTCTTTGTTACGTCTCCATCACTTTGAGCGGTGAAATCGGTGTTACATGATGCCAATTCGTGGCAGTGCGATCACAGGCCGTAACTTCGCGGCAGTAACTTCGTGTCACCTGTCGAGCACGGTCTGTATACAGCGATCACTCGGCCGCCCGGGCCTGCTGGCTGGCGTAGTACGCGCCCTTCCGGGCCCGCATCACCTCGCCGAGCGGGCGGTGCTCGATCAACGCGTTCCAGGGGTCGAACCGGGCCGCTTCGACCTGTGTCGCGAGCGCCTCGTCCGGCTTCTGCCGGGGCACGGTCAGCCGGGCCACCGTCAGATAGGGCGCCGCAGTCCAGTCGACCGAAGCGTCCTCGATCGGGGTGGCCGTCTCGTCGGTGAAGAACTGCACCTGCAGGTCGTAGGACATTGGACCCTCGATCAACCGGTCGTAGATGTCCGCCGCCCAATCGTTGCTCGCCGACGGGTTCACCTGGTCCGAGGCGGCGGCCAGTCGGACGCGGACGGCGTACGGGCCGAAGGCGATCGGGGCGGCGCTGAAGAAGTCGTGGGTCGCGAATCCGCTGAACGGCGACTTGAGCGCGGCCGAGACGGTCTTGAGTTGCGGGATCATGCCCGGGTTCTTGAGCAGCCGGAGCAGGAGATTGCCCGGTGTGCTGCCGCCGGTGGTGACAACCTTGGTGAAGTCCTCGCTCGTCGCGGAACTGAATCGCTCGTGGTTGATCAGCGCGAAGTCCTGCGATACCGCCTCGCCGCCGAGCGCGGCCCGGCCGGAGACGCCGAGCACCTTGATCGAGAAGCCGCGGATGTCGGGCACGCTGTCGGCCGCGCGGTTGAAGCCGCCGTTGGACAGCCGGATCCACGCGTCGTACCGGTCGGGGGTCCTGAACAGACCCTGTCGCGCGTACTCCGGCAGGTCGGCCAGGACGTCCAGAGTCGCCCGCAGCGCGGCGACCTGCTTGCGGTGCAGCGCCCGTCCCGTCCCGTACTTCTCCGACTTCCGGTCCTGCATCGCGACGAACTCCGCCGCCTGCGCCTCGTGCCGTTCCTGCTCGTCCGCCCCGATCACTTCACGCCACTCGGTACTCGGCTCTGCCACGGCATCTCCCATCGCAAGGATCCAGCGGGTCCCGCCCAGTATCCGCCGTCGCATTGGTTGCGCCAGGCAACCGGCCGGTGCGTGGTCAACTCGGGTAGGTCTGGATCTCGGTGGCTTTGAGGGTGGCGTGCAGGTGTTGGCCCGGGGCGAGGCGGAGTTCGGCGACGGCCGCGGGGGTGATGTCGGCGAGGAGCGTGGCCGGGCCGGCCGGAGAAGCATCGAGGCGGACGCGAACGGTGTGGGCGTGCTGTTCGAGTCCGGTGACCACCGCCGGCCAGGTGTTGCGGGGGCTGCCGGCCGGCTGCTCGGCGTACAGGCTGATCGCTGACGGCGGGAAAGCCACGTGGACGCTGCCGGAGGTGGGTGCGGCGATCGTCAGGGAGCCGCCGCTGGTGAGCGCGACGAGAGTGCCCTGGGCGGTGCCGCGGTACAGGTTGAGGCCGACCAGTTGGGCGACGTACTCCGTCCGCGGCCGACGGGCGATCTCGGTGGGAGCGCCTTCCTGGACGACACGGCCGTGTTCGACGATGACGAGGCGGTCGGCCAGCACCATCGCGTCCAGCGGGTCGTGGGTGACGAGGAGAGTGCGGCCCTGGTACCGACGGAGGTGCTCGCCGAGCTCAGCGCGCACATGCAATGTCGTACTTGCGTCCAGGGCTGCCAGGGGCTCGTCCAGGAGGAGCAGTTCGGGTGTGGTGGCGAGCGCGCGGACCAGCGCGACCCGCTGCGCCTGGCCGCCGGACAGGGAGCGCGGGCGACTCTTCAGGTGATCGCCGAGACCGACGGCGTCGAGCCAGCGGGTCGCCTCGGCGCGGGCGGAGTGCTTGTCCGTACCGCGAGCTCTGAGGCCGAAGGCGACGTTCTCCAAGGCACTGAGGTGGTCGAACAGCAGATAGTCCTGGAACACCACGCCGATCGGGCGGCGGTCGGCCGGGCGGAACACCCGCGGCGGCTCGTCCCAGACCTCGTCCCCGAGGCGGATCCGGCCGTCGGTGAGCGGTAGCAGCCCGGCGATGGCGCGGAGGGCGGTGGTCTTGCCCGCGCCGTTCGGGCCGAGCAGCGCGACCACCTCGCCTGGCTCGACGGTGAGTTCGAGGTCGAGGCTGAAGGCGGACCGGGTGACCTGCAGGTCGGCGTACAGGGTCATCGCAGACCACTGATCCAGCGTTCGCGCAGACACGCGAGAACGACGACGGAGACGGCCAGCAGTACGACGCTGAGCACCACCGCGACGTCGGGGTCGGTCTCCAGGGCGAGATAGACGGCCAGCGGCATCGTCGTCGTACGGCCGGGCAGGTTGCCCGCGAAGGTGATCGTGGCGCCGAATTCACCGAGCGCCCGGGCCCAGCACAGTACTGCGCCTGCCACGACACCCGGCGCGATCGACGGCAGCGTGACCCGGCGGAACGTCAGCCAGCGTCCTGCGCCGAGAGTGGCGGCCGCTTCCTCGTACCGCGGGTCTGCCGCGCGCAGGGCGCCTTCCACGGAGATCACCAGGAACGGCATCGCGACGAAGGCCTCCGCGACGATCACGCCGGCCGTGGTGAACGGCAAAGAGAACCCGAACCAGAGGTCGAGGCGTTCGCCGATCAAGCCGCGCCGCCCGAGGACCAGTAGCAGTGCAACACCGCCCACCACCGGCGGCAATACGAGCGGGACGGTCACCAGCGCGCGGATGAGTCCGCGACCCGGTAGCTCCGCTCTGGCGAGTAGCCAGGCCAGAGGGACGCCCAGAAGGAGACAGAGCACTGTGGCGGCGCTGGCACAGAGCAGGGAGAGTTTGAGGGCCTGCCCGACGTCGGCACTGAACAGACGCGAGGGCAGCGTCGACCAGGGCGCCTGTGCGAGCAAGCCGGTCAGAGGGACGAGCAGGAAGGCGAGACCGAGCAGTGCAGGCAGCAGGAGGATCAAGGGCACGCGCCCCCTGATCCTCCTGCTGCCGCGGCGACTCATGGCGCGTCGAAACCGGCTGCGGTGAGGACGGCTTTGCCCTGGGCGGACAACACGTAGTCGACGAACGCTTTCGCGCCTTCCGGGTTCTTCGCCTTGGTCAACGTCGCGATCGGGTAGTCGTTGATCGCCTTGTCCGCCTCCGGGAACTCGATCCCCTCGACCTTGCCCCGCGCGGCCAGGACATCGGTCTGGTAGACCAGCGCCGCGTCGACCTCGCCGAGGCTGACCTTGGTCACGGCCGCCTTCACGTCCTGCTCCAGGCTGTCGGGCTGGGCGGCGACGCCGGCGGCGTCGAAGACTTTCTTGGCGGCCGAGCCACAAGGCACCTGAGCCGCGCAGACGGCAAGCTTCTTGTCCTTGTCGGCGAAGTCCTTCAGGCCGGTGATCTTGCCGGGATTGCCCTTCGGGACAGCGATCTCCAGCTTGTTCTTCACGAACGTGGTGGCGGGGCCTTTGTCGGTCACCTGGTCCAGGTTCTTCGGTGCGGCGGAGGCGAAGACGTCGGCCGGAGCGCCGGCGTTGATCTGCTGCGCGAGTGCCGAGCTCCCCGCGAAGTTGAAGACGACCTTGACGCCGGGATGGGCGGCCTCGAAGTCCTTGCCGAGCTGGGTGAAGGCACCGGTGAGGGAAGCGGCCGCGAAGACAGTGATCGTGCCGGTGGGCCCTGTGGTCGAGGAAGCCGGTACTTCGTCGCTGCCGCACGCGGCGACGGCGAGTGCGGCGACCGCGGTCAGGGCGGCGGCGACGGTACGGCGGAACATCAGGACTCCGGGATCTCGACGACGACGTGGGTGGACTTGATCGACGCGACGGCGATCACACCGGGCTCCAGCTCCAGCTCGTCGGCGGCCTCGCGGCTCATCAGCGAGACGACGCGGAACGGGCCGGCCTGCAACTCCACCTGTGCCATCACCCCGTCCTTGACCACCCGCGTGACGATGCCGCGCAGCCGGTTCCGCGCCGAGGCGGCGGTCGTCGTGCCGGGGTCCGGCGACTCGGCCAGCTTCTGCGCGAACGCCGCCAGCTCGCGCCCGTCGACCGCCATCCGGCCACCGTCCTGGACGGCCGGCAACCGGCCCTGCTCGATCCAGCGCCGGACGGTGTCATCGCTGACTCCGAGCAGCGCGGCCGCCTCACTGATCCGCAAATTCGGCACAAATGTGATCTTAGCGCCGTATCTGCGGATGGCCTGCGGTGGTTTCTCCGGCATAGGTTTGGATCATGAGCGCGACGGGGCTGCGGGACTATCTGGACGGGCCGTACAAGGCGGCGCGGGATGTCGTCCGGGAGGGGCTGGCCGAGCATGCCGGTCTGCTGGACGCGGGACTGCGGCTGACCCGCGACGAGTACCGCGACGAGGTGCTCGCGATGCTCCAGCAGATCACCGCGGACGGGCATCCCGGCCGCGGGTTCCCGAAGGAGTACGGCGGTCAGGGCGACCTCGGCGGCTTCATCGCCGGATTCGAGACACTGGCCTTCGGCGACCTGTCGCTGATGGTGAAGGCGGGTGTCCAGTTCGGTCTGTTCGCCGGCGCGATCCTGCACCTGGGCACCACGCGGCACCACGAGGAGTACCTGGCCGACGCGATCAACGGCCAGTTGCTCGGCTGCTTCGCGATGACCGAGACCGGGCACGGCTCGAACGTCCAGGCGCTCGGCACCACCGCGACGTACGACCCGGCCACGGAAGAGTTCGTCATCCACACGCCGCACGAAGGTGCGCGCAAGGACTACATCGGCAACGCCGCCCGGCACGGCCGGATGGCGGCGGTCTTCGCCCAGCTCGTCGTCGGCGGCGAAAGCCATGGCGTGCACTGCCTGCTGGTCCCGATCCGATCCCTCGACGGCGACCCGCTTCCTGGCGTGACCCTGAGCGACTGCGGGCCGAAGCTCGGCCTGAACGGTGTGGACAACGGCCGGATCGTCTTCGACCACGTCCGCGTACCCCGTACCGCGCTGCTCGACCGGTATGCCCAGGTCGATGCTGAGGGCACCTATACCAGCGAGATCGAGAACCCGGACCGCCGCTTCTTCACGATGCTCGGCACCCTCGTCCAGGGCCGCGTCTCGGTCGGCGGCGCCGCGATCAACGCGAGCAAGGTGGCGCTGACGATCGCCGTCCGGTACGCCGACCAGCGGCGGCAGTTCGGCGCGCCGGGGAGTGCCAACGAGGCGCTGCTCCTCGACTACCGGATGCACCAGCGCCGGTTGCTGCCGTTGCTGGCCCGGACCTACGCGCTGCACTTCGCTCAGGCCGAGCTGGTCGAGGAGTTCGTCCGGCTGTTCGGCGGGGGAAGGAACGAAAGCGAGGGAAGGAAGGAAGGCGTTGCGGTTGGTGAGGGCGACGAACACGATCGCCGGGCGCTCGAGGCGCAGGCGGCCGGGACGAAGGCGCTCGGCACCTGGCACGCGACGGAGACGATCCAGATGTGCCGGGAGGCCTGCGGTGGCGCCGGCTACCTCGCCGAGAACCGGCTGGCCGCACTGAAGGCTGACACGGACGTGTTCACCACCTTCGAGGGCGACAACACCGTCCTGCTGCAACTGGTCGCCAAAGGTCTGCTGACCAATTACCGCGAGTCCTTCGGCAAGCTCGACCCGCTCGGGACCGCCCGGTTCATCGCCGCCCAGGCCGTCGAGATCGCGGTGGAGAAGACCGCGCTGCGGACGCTGGCCGAGCGGCTGCGCGACGTGGTGCCGAACCGGAGCGACTCGGCCGATCCCGACGCGGGGCTCCGCGACGACGCGTACCACTGCGGCATGCTGCGGTTCCGGGAGGAGCACATGCTCGCTGGAGTAGCTCGCCGGCTGAAGGCGGGGATCGACTCCGGGATGGAGCCGTTCGAGGTGTTCAACCGGTGTCAGGACCACGTGATCGCGGCCGGCCGGGCGCACGTCGACCGGGTCGTTCTGGAGGCGTTCCTGGCCGGAGTACAGCGTGCTCCGGAGGGCGAGGTGCGGGAGCGGCTGAAGGAACTGTACGACCTGCACGCGCTGGCGACGATCGAGGCGGAGCGCGCCTGGTACATCGAGCACGGCCGGTTGTCGGGGCCGCGGTCGAAGGCGATCACGGCGCTGGTGAACGAGCTTTGTGCCCAGGTCAGGCCGTACGCCGGCGACCTGGTGGACGCGTTCGGAGTACCGGGCGCGGCGGTGGATGTGCCGATGGTTGTACCGTCACAGCATGAGTGAGCCGATTGAGCCCGCGTCGGCCGCCGAGGCCGCCCGCGAACTGGCGAGGGTGTTGCTGGAACAAGCCGACGCCCTGGACCTGCACGACCTGCGGGCCACCACGGCGATCGAGAACGTCCGGGTCCAGGCCCGGGTGCTCGCCGACGCCGTGCACGAGCGGGGCTGGGGCGACATCTTCCTCGGCATCGACTCCTACGATCCCGACGAGCTGGACGACGACCTGCCGCTGGGCCCGGACGACTTCGACGACCCGGCCGACTACCGGGAGATGGTCGAAGGCGCCGGCCTCGACGAGCTGGACGAACCGCTGGTCCCCGAGAACGGGATCCGGCTCAGCTACCAGGCGCGGTACGACTTCGTGGTGACCGATCCGGAGGCGTTCATCGCCTACGTCCGCGGCCGCGCCGACGAGGCGCAGAACGACGAGGTCATCGACGACATCGAGGACGCCCGGTCGGCCTTCGAACTGCTCGGCTACCTGGACGGGCTCGGCTCCAAGGACTACGACGGCGTCGGGCTGAGCCCCGCCGGTGGCGAGGAGTCGCACAAGGTCGTGGAGTTCTCGCTGTGGGACATGGACCCGACTCGCCGGGACGACACCTACCCGTACTGATCGCCTTGCCAGGTTGTGGTTGTGAGCTCAACCGTTGCCTTGGAGAACGACTTTATTGTTGTTGCGGCAGGCAACTTCACTACCAGTAGTGAGTGGTTGTACACAAAGCGTCGCCTTACTCAAGATCAATGCAAATGTTTGATCCCGAGCGTGGCGGGGGTGTCCGCGGCCGTGACAACGTTCAGTTGTCGGCGACGGACGGGTCGCTGACACAGGCTCTAGGAAGTCCCGCGGCCCTCCCGTCCGGAACCGGACTGTACCTCCCCTGCCGGTTCCGGAATGAGACGCGGTACCTCCCTCCTTCGGGGCCGACCGCCCTCTCGGGGCAAAGCAAGACGCCGGCCGTGTCGCCGGGGTGCCGGTCGCCAGTGAGGTGGCGACCGACACCCGACACGGCCGGCGTTTCTTTCTGCCCGGTCAGGCCGTCAGGTGGGCCAGGACGGCGAGCACGCGGCGGTGGCTGTCCGGGGTGTCGTCGATCCGCAACTTGTGGAAGATGCTTCGCATGTGGGTCTCGACCGTGCGTTCGGCCAGGACGAGCCGGTCCGCGATCGCGCTGTTCGACAGTCCTTCCGCCACCAGGGCCAGTACTTCGCGCTCCCGGGCCGACAAGGCGGTGAGCGGATCGTTCATCCGGGTCGGCGTGACGAGAGCCGCCACGATCGCCGGGTCCAGCGCCGAGCCCCCGTCCGCGACCCGGCGCATGGCGTCGAGGAAGTCGGCGACCCGCAGTACCCGGTCCTTCAGCAGGTAGCCGAAGCCGCCGGTGGCGACGAGCTCCACGACGTGCTTGGTCTCCACGTGCTGGGACAGCATCAGGATCGGCCGGGCCGGGTTCTCGGCGCGCAGGGTCTTGGCGGCCCGGGCGCCGTCGTCGCTCATCGTCGGCGGCATCCGGACGTCGATGATGGTCAGGTCCGGCTCGACCTCGGCCACCGCTTCGACGAGTGTGTCGGCGTCCGCGACCGCACGGACGACCTCGTGTCCGTTGTCCACCAGCAGGCGGCTCAGACCCTCACGAAACAAGGCGGAATCCTCGCCGATCACGACGCGCACGGGATCTCCGCCCTGATCGAGGTACCCGCGCCGGGCGGGCTGTCCAGCGTCAACGAGCCGCCGACCGAGGCCACCCGGTCCCGCAGCGAGGTCAACCCGAAGCCTTCCCGGGCACCGCCGATCCCGTCGTCGCGGACGACGACTCGCAGCCGTTGCCCGAGCTGCTCGACCTCGATCGAGATCCGGGTCGCGCGCGCATGCTTCAGCGTGTTGGCGATCGCCTCACCCACCGTGAAGTACACCGCCGTCGCCACGCCTTCCCCGACCTGGACTTCCGGTACCACCAGGTCGACCGGTACGGAGCTGTCCTGGACCAGCCGGCGCAGCGCGACCGCCAGCCCGTCGTCCAATCGGCTCGGCCTCACTCCGTGCGCGATCCGCCGCAGCTCTGCCACGGTCTGCTCGAGCGACTCAACCAGCTCATCGATTTCCTTGTACTGCGTGGCGCCGAGTCGATGCTGCAGCGACCTGAGTCGCATGCCGACGGCAATCAACTGCTGTTGGGCGCCGTCGTGCAGGTCCCGCTCCAGTCGTTGCCGTTCGACCGTCACCGCCGCCATCAATCGGGACCGGCTGGCCCGTACTTCGGCCAGTGCGTCCTGCAGCTCCAGTCGTAGCCGGCTCACCTCGATCGGCAAGCGGGCCTCGACCGCCGCCTCGCGGGCGCGCCTGACGCGGCGGGCTGACGTCGTGCCGAGGACCAGCGCGCCGACGGCCGAATCGCCTGTGGACAAGGGGATCGCACCTTCGGGCAGATCGAGCTCCTCGCCGGGGCGCTGCAGGATGACCTGAAGTTCGGGGTCGCCGAGAGCTTTCCGGAGTACGTTTTGGACCTGCTCCGGCTCGGCCTGGCCGTCGCGGACCCGCCGGACGAAGTCCTTGATCTGGGCAACGGCTGTCGTCCGGTCGGGATCGACCAGGCGGCCGACGCCGCGGTGCAGCCAGTGGAAGAGGGGGAGCAGGAGGAGAGCCGTGACGAAGGCGGCGCTGGTGACGCCGGCCCGTTGCTGCCGCGGGAAAAGGGTGTCAACGGCAACCACCACGGCGGCGAAGATCGCGGCCGAGACGATCGTGGTGATCAGCCAGCTGACCGTCGTACCGAAGAAGCGGTCGATGTCCAGCAGGTCGTGCCGCAGGATCGCGACGGTGATCGCGGCCGGGACCAGGAACAGCATCGCGACCAGGAAGCCCAGGTAGGCGACGTCACCCGGCAGCCCGGCGGCGATCGCCAGCCAACTCGTTGCCAACAGCACCGGCACGCTGATCGCCGCGCACATCAGCCAGCGCAGCCGGATCCGGTCCAGCTCGCGGCCGCGGCGATATCTGACGACCAGGCTGACGGCAACTGCCAGCAGGATCCCGATCAGCCCGGCCATGGCCACCACGATGAGCCCGCCCCGCACTGGGGCGGGCAGCACGAACGGCGGCCTGCCGACGACACGCTCGGGCTCGGAAGTGGCCGAGTAGTTGTCGATGTCGGTGGCGATGACGAAGTTGACCAGGGCCAGCCAGACCGGTACGGCGATCGCGATCGTGCGCCACCTGCGGCCGGGGAGCAGACCGTCCGGGAACACCAGGACCAGGATCGCGAAACCCAGGAACAGCCAGGTCCAGACCCCCGCCGCCACGACCTCGACAGTGCGCGCGCCAGGCCACGCGTGGGCGGTGTGGTAGCTCGATCCCCAGTCTTCGACGGCGAAGACGACTGCCGGCAACGCGCCGGTCCAGGCCAGCGCGGGACCGATCGGGCTCGTCGGCGCTCGCACCGCGACCAGCCAGCCGAGCAGGAGCGACGGCAGCAGGATCGCCATCGTCACCGGGAGGTCGCCGCCGGACCCGATCGAGGCCGGCCCGTAGGCGAGTGCCGCGCGAACGACTAGGCCCGCGACGTACGCGACTGACGCGGCGGTCACCCACCCCAGTGGCCTGGTCACAGTCACATCATCACCCCGGCCGGCTCGGCAGCGCATCAGTGCCAGCACTTGGCCGACTGCGGCGCTGGCACGGATGTCGGCGCGCTGTTCCGAGCGGGAGCGTAGGCGGTGTCAGAACTTCGAGGAGGGGAATCCCATGGTTGCCATCATCACCGTCCTGTTCGCCTTTCCGCTCGGCTACTTCCTGCGGAACCGCACTTCGGCCTACCTCGCCTACGTGGCGATCTACGCCTACTCCTTCACATTCCAGACCCTCTACCTACTTCGCTCCTGGATCGGCGGCAGCGGCGAGGCCTTCCCGCGCGACGCGGAGAAGCTTCCCCTCGGCTACCTAGCCGTCACCGCGGGCATCTACGCCGTCGGCTTCGTCCTGATCACCGTCGCCCACCGCCTCGCCACCAAGCGCCGCACCCGCCCCACCGCCCCCGTCGACCTCGACGCGGCCCGCTGATCGCACCGGCTGCCACCACCGAGGGGGAGGCGGCAGCCGGCATCAGTCAGGCGAGCTCGAGTTCGGTGACCGGGCGGGCCGGGACTTCGCCGTACGTCGTGGTGCGTTGGCGGGCGGGTCGGTTGGCTGCGGTCGCCATGGCGGTGAGTTCTTCGATGGATTTGCGGGAGCCGTGTTTCGAGCCGGCCATCCGGCTGATGGTCTCCTCCATCAACGTGCCGCCGATGTCGTTGACGCCGCCGTTGAGGACGGCGACGCAGCCGTCGACGCCGAGCTTCACCCAGGAGCACTGGATGTTGTCGATCCGGCCGTGCAGCATGATCCGCGCCATCGCGTGCACCGCGCGGTTCTCGTCGTACGTCGGGCCCGGGCGGGCCACGCCGGCCAGGTAGATCGGCGAGTTGGTGTGGATGAACGGCAGCAGGACGAACTCGGTGAACCCACCGGTCTCGTCCTGGACCGCCGCGATCGTCCGCAGGTGCTGGACCCAGTGATGCGGCGAGTCCACGTGCCCGTACATCATCGTCGACGACGACGGCAGCCCCACCTTGTGCGCGGTCGAGATCACCTCGATCCAGCTTGCCGTCGGCAACTTTCCCTTGGTGAGGATCCAGCGCACGTCGTCGTCGAGGATCTCCGCGGCCGTACCGGGGATGCTGTCCAGTCCGGCCTCCTTCACCGAGATCAGGAACTCCTCGATCGACAGCCCGGTGCGCACCGAGCCGTTGACGATCTCCATCGGTGAGTACGCGTGGACGTGCATCTGCGGCACCCTGGACTTCACGGCCCGCACGAGGTCCGCGTACGCCGTACCGGGCAGGTCGGGGTGGATACCGCCCTGCATGCAGACCTCGGTCGCGCCGATCACCCACGCCTCCTCGGCGCGCTGGGCGACCTCGTCCATCGACAGCGAGTAGGCGTCGGCGTCCGTCCGCCGCTGGGCGAACGCGCAGAACCGGCAGCCGGTGTAGCAGACGTTGGTGAAGTTGATGTTCCGGTTGACCACGTACGTCACGTCGTCGCCGACCACCTCCTTGCGCAGGTCGTCGGCGATGCGGGCGAGCTCGTCCAAGGCCGGGCCGGTGACGGTCATCAACGTCAGCGCCTGCGCATCGGAGAGGCCGGCCGGGTCGTCGGCCGCGGCGGAGAGCGCGGCCTTCACATCCGCGTCGATCCGCTCCGGGCTCGATTCCCCGGCGCGGCGAGCGGCGACGTCTTCACGCAGTACGTCCCAGTCCCCGTACGCCGCGTCGAAGTCCGAGCGGGTCTCCGTACGCCGTCCCTCGGTGTCGATCGCGGTATGCAGGTCCGTCCGCCCGACACTGTCCCAGCCGCCGTCGGGCTCCTGCCAGGGAAGGCCCTTCGGGAAGGCGGCTTCATCAGCCAGGCCGGTCTCCGGATCGACCAGCGCCTCGACGTGCGAGATCAGCCGCGGGTCGAGCCAAGGCTCCCGCAGGTACTCCGGGTGCGCGGTCAGCCTTTCCCGCAAGGTGAATCCGGCGGCCGCGGTCACCTTGGTCAGGTCGTCGAGCTGGGGCCACGGACGCTCCGGGTTCACGTGGTCGGGGGTCAGCGGCGACACCCCACCGAAGTCGTCCACGCCCGCGTCGAGGAGCAGCTTGCATTCGGCCAGATCGACCAGGTTCGGCGGCGCCTGGACGCGCATCCGCGGGCCGAGCACGATCCGGGTGACCGCGATCGCGGCCAGCCACTCGTCCAGCGGAATGTCCGCGTCGTTGCGCATCGCGGTGTCCGGCTTCACCCGGAACCCCTGGATGATGACCTCCTGGATCCCGCCGTACTGACGGGCGATCTTGCGCAGCGCGAAAATCGAGTCGGCCCGCTCCTCGAGGCTCTCGCCGATCCCGACCAGCAGGCCGGTGGTGAAGGGGACGTTCGAGCGGCCGGCGTCCTCGAGCACGCGCAGCCGGATCGCCGGGTCCTTGTCGGGCGAACCGAAGTGCGGCTGGCCCTTCTCCTCGAACAGCCGGCGCGAGGTGGTCTCCAGCATCATGCCCATGCTCGGCGCGACCGGCTTCAGCCGCTGCAGGTCCTGCCACGACATCACCCCCGGGTTCAGGTGCGGCAGCAGCCCGGTCTCTTCCAGCACGCGGATCGCCATCGCCCGCACGTAGTCGAGCGTGCTGTCGTAGCCGGCTTCCTCGAGCCACGTCTTCGCCGCGTCCCAGC
Organism: Kribbella voronezhensis; assembly: GCF_004365175.1. Classification (NCBI taxonomy): domain Bacteria; kingdom Bacillati; phylum Actinomycetota; class Actinomycetes; order Propionibacteriales; family Kribbellaceae; genus Kribbella; species Kribbella voronezhensis. The sequence continues at coordinate 4,344,883 of NZ_SOCE01000001.1, forward strand.
GGTCCTCGGGTGCGTCGCCGAGCGTGAACAGCGCTTCCTTGCACCCGAGGACCGCGCCCTGCCGGGCGATCTCCAGCACCTCGTCCGGGCTCAGGTACGGCGAGTGCATGCGGCCCGGCGTGGTGGCGAAGGTGCAGTAGTGGCACCGGTCGCGACACAGCCTGGTCAGCGGGATGAACACCTTCTTCGAGAAGGTGACGATCCCAGTGCGGCCCGCGTCGGCGAGACCCTGGTCCCGGACTCGTGCGGCCGTCGCCATCAGGGCGGTCAGGTCATCGCCGCCCGCTGCCAGCAACACCTCGACCTCGGCCGGATCCAGCGTCTTCCCGTCGTCGGCGCGCTTGAGTGCGCGGCGCATCGCAGTAGTCGTCACGGCGACGAGCCTATGTCGCGTTCCCGGCCGGTTCTGCCGATTCGGGAGGCGAAAAACAATTAGTACGTCTGTCTTGATAGTTTGCTGTTTGTGCAGGTCAGAGGCAGTACCAGACGCCCGGACGGACGACGCGAGCGGGGTCGCGCCCGGCGTACGGAGCTGCTGATCGCGACCCTGGCGGTGATCGAGCGAGACGGTGTCGCCGGGGTCAGCCATCGCGCCGTCGCGGCCGAGGCGGGAGTGTCGCTGGCATCGACGACGTACCACTTCGCGAGCCTCGACGAATTGCTGGTGGCCGCGCTGACCTGGGCCGCGGAGGACCTGGCCGCCGAGTTGCAGGAGCGGGTCAGCGAGCTCGGCGCCCGCCCGGCCGACGAGCTCGCGCGGCTGATCGAGCACTGCCTGGTCTATCGACGGGGACGCACGCTCGCGGAGTACGAGCTCTATCTCCTGGCTGCCCGGCGACCTGCGTTGCGCGAGGCGGCCGCTGCCTGGCTCGAGCCGTTGACGCAGATCGCCCGGAGCTTCACCAGCGACCCGCACAAGGCGAGCCTGCTGGTCGCCGCGCTCGACGGGATTCTCCTGCAGGCTCTGATCGGCGCGCGGGAGTTCGACCGGGCCGACTTCCACGCTTTGCTCGCAGTACTGAGGTAGCGCGGGCGATACCCACGATCGGGCGTGCGGGCCAGCGAACGGGCGATGGTTCGCTGGTTGGGTTGGCGGCATGCTGAGGTTGTCGCTGGGCGCGGTGCGGGATCGCTGGCAGTTGTTCGCGGGCGCCGTGGTGGCGGTGGCTCTTGGCGTCGGCCTGGTGCAGTCGGGGTTGCAGGTGCTGGCCGCGACGGATCGGCCGGAGCTGCCGCCCGGGTTGTCGAAGTTCGACCAGGCGCGGATCCGCGAGGGGTACGTCGGCGCCGCGACGCTGCTCGGCATGTCGGTCATGCTGGCCGTGTTCCTGACGGTGTTCGTCGTGAGCACCACCTTCGGGTTCACGGTGGCGCAGCGACGACGCGAGCTTGCGTTGCTGCGGCTAGTCGGCGCTCAGCGTGGCAGCCTCCGGCTGATGTTGCTCGGTGAAGCGCTGATCCTCGGTGTCCTGGGCACTGCAGCAGGTGTCCCGGCCGGATTGCTCGGCACCTGGGCTCAGTCGGAGCTGCTGATCCGGCTCGGCATGCTGCCCTCTTGGTTCCGAGCGCCCTGGGACACCGGCTCGATGGAGGCCGCTGCGATCGTCGGGATCGGTACGGCGTTGGCGGGCGTCCTCGCGGCGGCTTGGCGGGCCTCGCGGATCGCACCGCTCGAGGCGCTCACCGAGCTGCCGGAGGGGATGCCGGTGATGACCGGATGGCGTTGGTTCTGGGGACTTTCGGCCACCGCCTGCACCGTGGTACTGGTGATCGCCGCGCAGGCCGCGCGCGATCTGGTGGCCGGTTTGATGATCGCGTTGGTGGTGATGATCAGCGGGTCGGTCGCCTTGAGCCAGCTGAGCCCGATCGCGGTGCCCCTCGCGGGACGCCTTCCAGCGTTGGTGCTTCGCGGCAGTCTCGTTGCGGACCTGGCCCGCGAGAACGTCCTGTACGCCGTACGCCGAGGTGCTGCTACTGCTGCTCCGTTGATCGTGCTCGTGGGACTTCTGGTGGGGTTGTGGGGCACGTTCGGCTCGCTCGCCAAGGCGGTCGGCGAGGAGCAGCGGCAACTGATCACCGCCGACCTCGTCGTGGGTTCGGAGGTGCCGGCCTCGCAGGACATCACGGTCGCGTCGCCGCAGACCGTCGTACCGGTGACGGTGATTCGCCAAGCAGGTAAGCGGAAACAGACCGTGTACTCCGAGGCGGTCGGCATCGAGTGGTCCGCGTACCAGCGCACTCATCGCCTGCGACCGCGCAAGGGATCGCTCGACCGGCTGGTCGGCCGGACGATCGCGATCGGTCCCGGGATGAGTGCCGAGGGATACAAGCTGGGCTCGACCGTGACGGCGGTGATCGGGACCCGGCGCCTGCCGCTGAAGGTGGTCGCGATCATGCCGGAGACCCTCGATGTCGGCGACAACTTCTTCGTACCGCGCGCACTGGCCGGTGAAGGCCGGACCGAAACGCTGGTGAAAGTTGCTCCCGGCAATGACATCCGGACGGTCGCGCGCCGGCTCGAAGCCGGCGGCGAGGTGCGGACGGTCGCCGAGTGGGCCGAAGCGCGCGGCGAGGTCCAGCAACGCGGAAACACCGGCATCTTCGCCGTCCTGATGGGCCTGGCCGGTGTCTACGCGGCCGTCGCGGTCGTCAACGCCGTGGTAATGGCCGCAGCGGACCGCCGCCGCGAGTTCGCCCTGACGCGGATGGCGGGCCTCACCCGCGCCCAGGTCGTCACCGTCGCTCTGGTCGAATCCCTGACCGTGGTGGTGATCGGTGTCCTCCTCGGCTGCCTGGTCGCAGCCGCAGCGCTTGCGGGAGTCGCCGCCGGTACCGCGAACACCTACGGCGTCGTCGTCCTTGCAATCCCTTGGCGACTACTCGGCCTGATCCTCGGCGGCGCCCTCCTGGTGGTCGGCGGCACCGCCGCGGCAACAGCCTGGACCGTCACCCGCCACCAACCGGTCTCGCTGCTGGGCGGTCGGGACTAGCTCGCGTATCAGCGGTAGGTCTTCAGGCCCGAGCGGATCATGCTGTGCAGGACGAGGTGATGGAACGGCTCGATCGCGGCGTAGTAGAAGCGTCCGGCCGGGCGGAGGAAGTGGACGATCGTGACGACCTTGAACTCGCGCGTGGGAGAGGTGTTGTCGGTGATGAAGGCGAGGTAGCCGATCAGATGGTTGTCGGTCACCTTGAGGAGCAGGTAGTGGTCCTCCTCGCCCCGCACCACTTCGAAGAACGCTGCTCGATCTCCGGGCGTGAAGCTGATTGTCTCCGGCCGGACCCGTGGCCGCGACGGGACGCCGGCCGTCTGCAGTCTCAGTGCCTTGGCGAGGACGAACCGGGCAGCGAACAACGCCTTGATCCACCACGGCGAAGGACCGAGCGATCCGGCCACGAACTCGCGCAGGGTCACGGTGCCGGTCGCGGTCTTCAGGTCGACGACGTCGGCGGTGGGTAGGAGATCGGCCAGTTCGGGCAGATCGGTACGGACGGTCATGCGGGCCTCCTAAAGCAGCGACTTGCCGGTGGCCAGTCGCAAGGTGTCGGCGTACAGCGCGCGGAGCCGGTCGGACGAGAGCGGCGGCAGCACCTGCTCGGCGCCGATGAGGATCAGATACAGCAACTCGGCGAGCTGGTCCGGACCGATCAGGCTGCTCTCCAGACCACGGCAAAGCTTCTGCAGGTACTGCGTGCGCGTCCGATCCACGCGCTCCTGCGCCTGCCGCGCCTCACCGTCCTGCAACGCCCAGGCCCGGACCGCGATCTCCAGTTTGGAGTCCTCCGGCCCGGCCAGGACGAGCTCCATCAGCCGGACCAGTTTCACCTCGGCGGTCGCCTCCGGATCCTCTTCCACGGTGTCGATCAGCCGGGTCGTGAAGAGTGCCTCGAAGTGCTCGAGCAGCGCCGTCCGGAACCCGCCGACGCCGTGGAAATGGTGATAGTACGAGCCTTTGCTCAGGCCGAGCTCGGTGGTCAGCCGGTCGATGGTCACCGCCGGCGCCCCCTCGTCGGCAAGCAGCCGGAGCCCGGCGTTCAACCAGTCCACCTTCGTCGCCATGCCGCTGAACATACCATACCGTTTGGTATGGGCGAATCGCCATGCCATTAGTACTCGCCTGAACCGCGGGGGCTCAGGCGCCGCGCTGCGGAAGAGAAGCCTCGGGAGATGGGTACTGAATGGCCTGGCGGTTCGGCCCTAGAGCCCGATGGTGTCCCCCGCGCCATAACTGCTCCGGTTGAACGAGATCGGCGGCCGGCCGGGGAGGTGGAGCTCGGTGAGGTGGAGGGTGCCTTCGCGGACCTGGAGTTCGGTGTCGGTGAGGATGCCGAAGGCGTTGCCCGTGGACCAGAAGTGGTTCGTCGACGGATAGCGCGGGTCGAAGCGCATCACACCGGAGCGGCCGTCGTAGTCGAAGCCGGTGAGGGCCACGACCGCGCCCCAACTCGCCATCGCGCGGGCGTAGTGGTGTCCGCACTCGGCCTCGTCGAACGGGTTGCGCCGCTCACCGTCGTACCGGGCTCTGATGTTCGAGATCACCTCGAGTCCCTCGTCGACCAGGCCTTCGGAGATCAGGCCGACGGCGAGGATGTGTTCGAAGCCGGTCATCACCTCGGCGAAGTACGGGAACGGCCGCTCGGGCCGGTTGCCGCGGGGATAGCTGCACATCAGAACGGCCGACTCGTCACCGAGGACGTAGCTGCGCATGTTGTTGAAGTGGTCGTGGAAGCCGGTCCGGCCGTTGTGGGCCAGAATGCTGCGCAAGGCCGTTGCTACTAGCAACGGGTCGTGGAGGTGGCCGAGTTGAGCGATGTGGGCCAGGGCCTGGCCTACCAGCTGGTCGATCAGACAGCCGTCGCCCAACTGGAGTTCGGGTTTCGTCGGATCGGCCGCGCCCATCCGCTCGCGGAGGCCGGGGGCGACGTCGTCGGCCGAGGCGGGTGGGCGGATCTCGTGCCGGTAGTACGAGCCGTTGAAGAGGTTCTGGTCCATCCAGGCGCTGCCGTACTCGAAGAGCCGGCGGCACTCGGTCGCGAGTTCGTCCTCGCCGGCGTGTCGTGCCAGCTCCTCGCAGGCGCGCAACGCGGCCAGGTACCACGACTGCATCTGCGGATTCGGCCCGTAGTACTCGACGTCCATCGTGTTGTGCTGACAGCCTTCCATCACGCCGTCGCGGTCCGCGTCCCAGCCGCCGGGAATCCAGCAGAACTCCAGCGCCCGCCTCGCCGCGGGCCACAACTCGGCGAGCATCGCGTCGTCACCGCTGAGCCGCCAGTCGCGGTAGAGCTTCACCAGGCAGCCGAGTTGCCCGTCGGCGGCGGCGACCCGCCAGTCCTGGGCGGCCTCGGCCAGTGGCAGTCCGACGCGGAAGCTCATCAAGCCCTGCTCATCGGTGGCGTGGCCGAACTCGACTTCGCGCAGTGAGCGGGCGATCTCGCCGAACAGGTACGGCGTGGCCTGCTCGTAGTTCCAGACGTGGGTGCAACTGCCGAAACAGCTGCCGACGTGGTCCGAGCATCCTTCCCAGCCGAAGAACCGGCCGTCCGGTGTCCGGAAGACGGTCTGCGAGCGCAGGGTGCTCAGGTTGAAGAGGGCGGCTTCCTTCACCGCCGCGGGGAGATCGCTGCCTTCGAAGGCGCGTACGAAGGCGAGGGTACGCCGTTCGAGCTCCGGCAACTCCGGCGCGAACTTGGCGACGGCGTCCCACGCATCGGCGTACAGGGTGGTGTAGTGGTTGCCGACGACATCGGGTTTCTCCCAGGCACGGCGGTTCGGGAAGTGCCAGCCGAGCAGGAACGTGAATCCCTCGCTCGCGCCCGCTGCGACGACCCTGGTATCGGCGACGGAGGCGATCGGTGTCGGGGAGGTGCTCTCCCGCTCGTCGAGTTGCCCGTCCGCACTGAAGTCGTCCCAGAAGTCGAGCAGGCTGTCGCCCCAGGTCCGATCGGTCCACCCCGTACGGCGGCTGACGTCCTGGCCGGCCAGGATCGCCAGCGCGAGCGATCCCCAGCTCTCGGCGCTGGCGTCGACACCGTTGGTTCGCAGCAGTACGCCGCTCAGCCCGGCGTCGTCGACAGCTGTGTTGTAGTTGCCAGCAGCAACATCATTGGTGCCGTCGCGGCCGATGAAGTTCTGCAGGCAGCCGGCCACCGAGACGGTCAGCGGCCGGTCGGTCCGGTTGACGACCTCGAGGCGCAGCACCGCGATCGGCCACGAACTGGCCGCCACGTCGGTCGGCACGAGCGGATTGAATCCTTGCACCTGAACGCCGACCGGGACGTCAGGATCGTGCAGAATCACCTGGCCGAAGGGATAGCTGGTGGCGAAGGCGGCGCTCCGGAAGCGGGGGAGACCGTGGTTCTGCGCGGCGCTGCCGTGCGCTCCCTCGTACTCGCTCAGATCGAGTGGTCCTTCGGCCGCGCGGGTGACCACGGTCCCGTCCTCGTCGCAGGTCCGGACGGCGAAGAACGCGGTCTCCGGCCGGAAGCCCTTGGCCGGCCGGTTCCCCACCTCCCAGTCGCGCAGGTTGCCCCGCCCGCCGAGGCTCACGGTCCCGGTGCCGATTCCGCCCAGCGGCAAGGCGATCCGGCGCAGTTGGTTGCCTGTGTACGACCGCGACCCGGGCCAGTCAGCTCTCGTCATACCGGTTGACCCTACCGGCTGTCCGATCGCTGGGAAATCGATCTCCCAGCGATCGGTTAGACCACTTCTCAGGCGTCGGCGGTGGTGAGCGCCTCGGCTTCCGCCTCGGAGTGGGCGGTCGGCGTACGGAGGTGGGCCAGCGGCTTCCAGCCGGAGGCGAGCACGCCGACCGCGAGCAGTACGGCGAAAGCGCCCACGTAGAACGGCAGCTGGATGTTGACCTCTTCACCGAGCTTGCCGGCCAGCCACGGGGCGACCGCGCCACCGGAGAAGCGGACGAAGCTGTACGCCGCGGAGGCGGTGCCGCGCTCGACCGGTGCGGCAGCCATCACGGCCTCGGTGATGAGGGTGTTGTTCACGCCGAGGAACAGGCCCGCCACGATCACTCCGACGGCGAGAACCGGACGGTGATGCGCGTAGACCCCCATCACGGCAAGGTCCGCACTGAAGAGCAGTAGCGAGGTCAGTACTACGGGAATCGTGCCGAAACGTCGCTGCAACCGGGGAGCCGCGAAGACAGAGGTCAAGGCGAGGCCGATGCCCCAGCCGAAGAAGATCAGCCCGATCTGCCTCGCGGACATCGCCAGCGGGAACGGGGTGAACGCGAGCAGGGTGAAGAAGCCGAAGTTGTACAGCAGGGCCGTGACCGCGACGGTGGCCAGCGAACGGTGCTTGAGCGCCTTGAGCGGCTCGATGATCGACGTACGCCGTGGCGCCGGCGGCGAGGTGGGCAGCAGGAACGCGGTCGCGGCGAGCGCGATCGTCATCAGGACGGCGACGCCGAAGAACGGGCCACGCCACGAGATCGTCCCGAGCTCACCGCCGACCAGCGGCCCGGCCGCGATGCCGACGCCGAGCGCCGCCTCGTACAGGATGATCGCCTGCGCGACGGAGCCGCTGGCGGAGTTGACGATGGTCGCCAGCGCGGTCGCGATGAAGAGGGCGTTGCCGAGACCCCAGCCGGCCCGGAAGGCGACGATCATGCCGATCGAGTTGGAGAGACCTGCCAATGCGCTGAACACGACGATGATGGCCAGGCCGATCAACAGCGTGCGCTTGGCGCCGATCCGGCTGGAGACCGCGCCGGTGATCAGCATGGCGACGCCGATGACGGCCATGTAGCTGGTGAACAGCAGCGACACCTGCGACGGGCTGGCGTGCAGTTGCTCCGCGATCGGCTTGAGGATCGGGTCGACCAGGCCGATGCCCATGAACGCGATCACACAGGCGAACGCAACGGCCCAGACCGACTTGGGTTGCTTGAGAAACGAGTTACTGCTCACCGGGGCGTCTCCTCCAGAGGTTCGAGGGTGAGGATCGAGCGCATGACGGTGACCGCGGCCTGCAGGGTGGCGACGTCGGTGGCGGGGAGTTGGCTGAGGCGGGCGGCGACGGCCGCGCCGGCTTCGTGCCGCGCTTGGTCGAGTTCGGCGCGACCGGCGTCGGTGAGGCTGATCAGGCTGGCCCGGGAGTCGGCCGGGTCGGGCTCGCGCCGGACCCAGCCGTTCTCCTCCTGGCGCTGGACCAGGTTCGACATGGTCGGCTGGGAACAGCGGTCGGCCTTCGCCAGGTCGCTGATCCGCGTCGGCCCGAGCTCGTCGAGCCGCCCCATCAGCCGCATCGCGGCGTGCGGCAGCGAGCTCACATCCCGACTCGCCAACCGCGTCAACCGCGCCGCGGCCACCACCACGTCGACACCGAGCTTCGAAAGATCAGTAGCGATCACGTCAGACAACAATACATAGGAAAGCTATGCTTCTCCACCCTTCGCGCCGTGAACCGGATCACCTGTAGCCGTCCGGAACCAGGAGACGGGGATCGGACCGCGGTGAAGGACGTGCGGGATGTCGCGCCAGGGAAACAGCGGCTCGGTGGGAGTGAGCCGCCGAAGACGGGCGAGAGCCTCAGGAGGCGGAGTGGCGAGAGCGGCGACTGCGTCGGCGGTGTACGGCAGATAGTCCTCGGCCGGCTGCGCGCGGTGGTGCGGGTCGTGGCGTTTGAGCAGGATGCAGGTCTTGTCCGGATCGAGGAGATCGGCGTCGAGAGTCCAGTAGCTCGGCCCGGACTTGATCCGGCCCGACTCCGCGAGCGCGTCGAAGATGACAGTGGGATGGACCGGTGAGAAGAAGAGCACGTCGGACCAGCGGCAGCCGAGTGGATGGACCGGGATGTCCATGACGTGCGGATAGTCGGCGTACTTCGCGGCCTCGCGCTGGTAGAGCTCCGGGTACCGGTCGCGGATGCTGCTCAGCGGCAGAATCTGATCGCCGTGCAGATCGCGGACCGCTGCTTTGTAGAGAAGAAGTGTGAGCATAGAAAAAGCCTCCGAGGGCAGGCTGGCTGCTCGGAGGCTCTGTTCTCATTCTATCGGCGGCCTGGGGTCAGCCGGGGTTACCATCCGCCGCATGGGTGTTCTTGGAACTGCCGTGGCGGTGGCCGATGTCTCGTTTGCGCGGGTGGTGCCGTTCCTCACCGCCGAGCGGGCTGCGGTCGTTCTTGGCGTTGATCAGGCGAATCCGGCGGGGGTCGTGGTCGAGGCGGATCCTGGTCATCGCACGGTGGGGATGCACGGGCAGTACTGGTATCGCGGTGACTACAGCTTCGCCGAGCATCCTGGCGGCACCCTGGTTACCTACCGGATCACCAATATCTCCGGTCAGCCGGACGCTCTCATCAAGGTCTGGCAGCGGAAGGTGCTGCGGCGCCAGCAGCAGGACGTGGAAGCGTTCGCGGCTGCTCTGCCGGAGCCGAATCAGCTCGGGTGGTCGGTGAGGTGAGCGATGTGCTGGGCGGCCTGTGATGGGCCGTCGACGGCGGCGTACAGCTTCTGGAGGCGCTCCGCGGCGCGCTGGTGAGCGGGGTTGTCGAGCATCGCGGTGGCGATGGGAGCGAGACGGTCGAGGTCTGAGGGAGCCACATGGCGGGCGGCGTCGAGGCGTTCGAGGAGGGCGATGTTGAGGTCCTGCTCGATGTGGAGCGGGATGCCGAGGAGGGGGGTGCCCGAGGCCGTCGCGGTTTGGGTGCTGCCTTGGCCGCCGGTGGTGATCGCGAGATCGACCTGTGGCATCACCAGGTGGCTGGGGAGAACGCCCTCGACCATGATGCGGTCGGTGGCGAGATCGGTCAGGTCGTGGATCGTGCCGGCGACCAGGATGCGTACGTCGAGGCGGCCGAGCGCTTCGACCGCGGCCCGCACCAACTTGGGTGGCGTCGATGTCATAGCGACGTAGACGACTGGCCCCGGGCGGCCGAGGAACTTCTGGACCCGCCCCGGCAGAGGGAGATCGAGGTGAGCGAAGAGAGGACCGACGGCGGCGAGCCGTGAGCTCGGGCGGTAGCCGCGACCGGGTCGCCATGACGCCAGCTCGGCGGCCGAGATCCCAAGTATTTCAGGGATCTCGGGCACCAGCGAGAGATCGCCGAGCAGCAAGGCCGCGAGGCTCGGCACCTGCTCGACGCCGAGCGACGCGGCGACGCGGTTGAAGCCGCCGCAGTACGCCGTGGTGCGGTTCATCGTGCGGTTGACGAAGAACCGGCTGAGCCAGTCCGGTGCGCGCCTCAGTCGTGGATCGACCGGCGAACTCGGTGCCGGCAGCAACCTTCGCTCGAAGGCCGGCGGGACGAAGCTTCCGGCGTGCTCGGTGACGAGTTGTACGCCGGCCAGCCGGGAGGACAGCAGCGTGGTCAAGGTGAAGCCGGTGACGGCGACGGTGATCCCGTGCTTGCGGAAGTACTCAGCTTCCGCTTGGGCATAAGCACGGATCTCGGTGTCGTCGTACATGCTCTGTCGCGGGTCGCCCTGCCCCATCGCCGAGGCCACGAAAGCGGCCGATCGGGCGGCCGACAGACCAGGCCCGAGTACGTCGTACGCGACGCCGGCCCGGGTGAGCAGGCGCTCGTGGGGACCGCCGTGGGTGGCGACGTGGACCGGAACGCCGAGCTCGGTGAGGGCGCGATGGAGCTCCAGCATCCGGGACGTCTCGGACAGGTAGGCGCAGTGCGGCAGTAGGCAGATCACGGGTGGTTGCCTCCCCTCGGACGATATAGGTAATATATTGCCTATGTCGCGCACCCACAAGACCGAGGAGTTGCTGGGCATCGGCCCCGCTTCGTCGCTGGACCCGTCGGTCCGGGCGTTCCGGACGGTGCTCACGCTCGCCCAGAGGCTTCGCAACGCGATGGACGAGCGGCTGCGGGCCGATGGGTTGACGACTCAGCAGGCAGCGTTGATCACGGTCGTCGCCGCAGCCGGCAAACCGTCGCTGGCCGAAGCCGCGGCCGCATTGGGCAGCACCCACCAAAACGTCGCCCAGATCGTCGCTGCCCTCGTCCGCAAGGATCTTCTGCAGGTCGAGCCGGATCCCGCCGACAAACGGCGAAAGTTGCTCTCGACAACAAACCACAACGCGAGCTACTGGAAGCAGCGGGACGCCGCGGACTTCGCCGCCGTGGCCGAATGGTTCGGCGACCTGAGCCGGACCGAGATCGAAACTCTGTGCTCCTTGGCGGAGCGTGTGATCGAGAAGGTCTCCGATGCGCAAAGCAATCCTCGGTAGCACCGCGTTCTTCTTCGCGGCACCCGCTGTGGTCGCGGGCTTGATTCCCTGGTGGATCAGCGGCTGGCCGCGACCGCGCTTCTGGCCGGCCGGCGTCTGTGTGGTGGCGGGCGTGGTGATCGTCCTGCGGGCGTTCATTAGGTTCGTCCGGGAGGGCCGCGGTACGCCGGCGCCGATCGCTCCGACCGAGCAGTTGGTGGTCGGCGGTGACTACCGCTTCGTCCGCAATCCCATGTACGTAGGCGTCGTCGCTGCCATCTTCGGCCAGGCGCTCCTCTTCCTCGACGCGGGGCTGCTCGTCTATGGAGTGATCGCCTGGGCGGTGATGGCTTCCTTCGTGCGTTGGTACGAAGAGCCGGTACTCCGCGAGCGGTACGGCCCGCAGTACGAGGAGTACTGCCGAGCCGTGCCCGCGTGGCGGCCCAGGATCCGGTCCTGAGGTTCGAGGGGGATGGCAAGCTGGGGGCATGATCGTTGCATTCAGCATCAGCCCGGCGGCCGGGGACGAGACCGGTGGCGTGAGCGAGGCGGTCGCCGAGGCGGTCCGCGTCGTCCGCGTCTCCGGTCTGCCCAACGAGACCAACGCGATGTTCACCAACATCGAGGGGGAGTGGGACGAGGTGATGGCGGTGGTGAAGCAAGCCGTCGAGGCGGTCGCCGCGGTCTCGCCCCGGGTCAGCCTGGTGTTGAAGGCCGACATCCGTCCCGGTTTCACCGGCCAGCTCAGCGCCAAGGTCGAGCGCATCGAGCAGGCCCTCGCCGACTGACACGCCGTACTGCGCGGGGCGCTTTGTCAGTGGCTGTTGAGGGCCGCGAGGGTCTCGGCGTACCGGCCTTCGGGCTCTGCGTTGCGGAGGAACTTGACCCGGTCGATGACGACCTCGGTCACGTCGGGCTGGTTCTGCAGGATGTCGATGGTGTCGGTCAGGTAGGTGTCGAGCGGTAGGGCCCGCTCGTCGTTCTCCTGCCCCATCAGAGCGGTTTGGACGGCCGGCGGGATCAGCTCGATCACCTGGACCGAGGTGTCCGCGAGCTGCAGCCGCAGGCTCTGCGTGTAGCTGTGGATGGCGGCCTTCGTCGCGTTGTACGTCGGCGTGATCACCAACGGCACGAACGCGAGACCCGACGAGACCGTGAGGACGGCCGCGTCCGGCTTGTTCAGCAGGTGTGGCAGGAAGGCGCTGATCACCCGGATCGTGCCGAGCAGGTTCGTCGTGATCGTGGCCTCGCTGACGCTGAGATGGTTCGCGTCGCGCAGGTTCTCCGGATGCATGATGCCGGCCATCGTGATCACCACGTTGACGTCGGGGTGGGTGGCGATCACTCGCTCGACGGTGTCGGTGATCGAGTCCGGGTCCGCGACGTCGAGGGCGATCGTCTCGAGTCCGGGGTGTTCGGCGGCCAGCTGGTCCAGCAGTTCCTTGCGGCGGCCGCTGATGATCACCTTGTTGCCGAGGTCCAGGAAGCGCTGGGCCAGTCCGAGGCCGAGGCCCGAGGTGCCGCCGGCCAGGAAGATCGTGTTGCCTGTCGTTTTCATGTCTCCACTGTCCGGCCGATCGCGGCGGGCAACCAGGTTCGGTTCAGCCACTGCTCGGCAAGCAGTGGTTAACGCCCGGCGCTGCTGAACAATGAAGGTATGGAGTATCTGGAGCTGGCCGACTTCCTGCGCAAGCGGCGGGAGGCCCTGCAGCCCGAGGACATCGGCCTGCCCCGCGGGCGTCGCCGCCGTACTCCGGGACTGCGGCGCGAGGAAGTGGCGTCGCTGGCGTCGATGTCGACCGACTACTACAGCCGGCTCGAGGGTGGTCGTGGTCCGCAACCGTCGACGGAGATGCTCGCGGCGATCGCCCGCGCGCTGCGCCTGACGCTGGACGAGCGGGATCACCTCTACGTCCTGGCCGGGCACGGGATTCCGCCCCGCAGTACCGGTGGCGACCACGTGAATCCCGGCCTGCTGCGCATCCTGGACCGGCTGGTCGACACCCCCGCCCAGGTGATGAACCGGCTCGGCGAGACCTTGCTGCAGACGCCGATGGACGTCGCGTTCGAGGGCGAGCTGACGAGCTTCGAAGGACTCGAGCGCAGCAACATCTACCGCTGGTTCCTGCGCGAAGGCGAACGGGACCTGTACGCCGACGACGCCATCCGCGCCAATCACAGCAGGGTCCTGGTGTCGGGGCTGCGGTCCGTCTACGCCACCGACGGCGAGAAGTCCCGGGCGGGCACGATCGTTCGCGCGTTGCTCGACGGGAGTGAGGAGTTCCGCCGGCTCTGGGAGGCACACGAGGTCGGGATCCGGCATGTGGGGGTCAAGCGGTTCCGGCACCCGGAGGTCGGGGAGCTGGAACTGCACTGCCAGCTGCTGGACGACCTGGAACAGCAGCAGACGCTGCTGGTTTTCACCGCGGCGCCGGGGAGTGTGAGCGCTGAACGGCTCGAACTGCTGTCGGTGATCGGGAGCCAGCGACTGCTCCCCACGGAAAACTGAAAGTCTTTTCGGAAAAGGCTTGCTGAAGTCTTTACGTGGGTTTGGCCATCAGTTAATTTAAGCCCTGAATCCACCCTGCGTAACGCCTGAGTCACCGAGGGGATCCGCCCTGCCCGCTCGGAGACTTCTGCCTGCCGCCATCCCGGAAGGACCGCCCCCATGCTTTCCGATCCCAAGAGGTTCCTCGCCAAGCTGTTGAGTCTGCTGGTCGTCTGTCTGTGCCTGACCTCCGCGAGTGCGTACGCCCGCGAAGCCCGGACCCAGCAGGTCGCGGCCACCTTCAACGTGCTCGCGTTCTACAGCGGCACGTACGACGCCGCGCACATCGACTTCGAGAAGGAGGCGAACCAGCGGTTCCCCCAGTTCGGGGCCGAGAACGGCTTCAACTACACCGCCACCAACAACTGGGACCAGCTGAACAACCTGAGCGCTTTGCAGTACCAGGTCGTGATGTTCCTGGACGACTCGCCGCACAGCGATGCGCAGCGAACCGGATTCCAGAACTACCTGAACAACGGTGGCGCGTTCTTCGGCTTCCACGTGTCGGCGTACAACGACGCGAGCGGCGGCTGGCCGTGGTTCAACAACACGCTGCTGGGCACCGGCCGGTTCCAGTCGAACACCTGGGGACCGTCCGCGGTCACGCTGAAGACCGAGAACCGTTCGCACCCGTCGCTGGTGAACACGGGCGCGACGTTCCGCTCGTCGGTCAGTGAGTGGTACAGCTGGCAGAACGACCTGCGGCAGAACCCGAACATCCAGGTGCTGGCCTCGATCGACCCGTCGAGCTTCCCGGTCGGCAACCAGCAGGGCAACATCTGGACCTCCGGCTACTACCCGATCATCTGGACCAACAAGAACTACAAGATGATCTACGCCAACTTCGGCCACAACGCGATGAACTACCAGACCAACACCCGGCTCTCCTCGACCTTCGACAGCCCGGCGCAGAACCAGTTCATGATGGACGCGCTCAAGTGGCTCGGTGGTGCCGGTACGACGGTGCCGCCGGTCGACCAGCCGTCGCCGACCGCGTGGTACTCGGTTGCGAACAAGGCGAACAGCAAGTGCGTCGACGCGCGCGCGGCCGGTACGGCGAACGGCACCGTGATCCAGCAGTACTCGTGCAACTCGACGGCCGCGCAGCAGATCCAGTTCCAGCCGACCTCCGACGGGTTCGTCCGGATCAACAACCGCAACGACGCCACCAAGGTGATCGACGTGACCGGAGTGTCCACAGCTGACAACACCGGGCTGCAACTGTGGACCTACAGCAACGGCAGCAACCAGCAGTGGCAAGCGGTCTCGGAAGGAAGCGGCTACTTCCACTTCACCAGCCGCCTCAGCACCAAGTGCCTCGCAGTACCGGGTGCTTCGACCGCCGACTCCACCCAACTCGTTCAACTCACCTGCAACGGCAGTACAGCCCAGTCCTTCCGGCTCACTGCTGCCTGACTGATCTACGGCCGGTGATCCCCGGGGCGATCGGGGTTCACCGGCCGTAGTTGTTGGTGGGAGTGGCTGTCGGATGTCGGGGGTGTGGGTTAGTTTGCCGGGCATGAGAACCCTGCGCTTGGCCGCCCTGGCGGCGGGAGTCCTGTTGGCGATGTCCCAGATGGTGCCCGCGCAAGCGGCCGGTACGTCGAGCGGCGGGCGGCACGGACCGTCGTACGAGTGGGAACTGACGCCGACGGGGAGTGAGTCGCAGTTCCGTGGGCTCGCGGCAGTGAGTGCGGACGTCGCGTGGGTCGCGGGCAGCGCCGGACAGGTGCTCAGGACGACGAACGGCGGGAAGAGCTGGGAGAACGTGAGCCCGCCCGGTCTCGAGGCGCTGCAGTTCCGCGACATCGAGGCGTTCGGCCGCGACCGTGCCGTGGCCATGACGATCGGCAACGGTGAGGACTCGCGGATCTACCGGACCACCGACGGTGGCAGGACCTGGACCGAGACGTTCCGCAACACCGAGCCGGCCGCGTTCTACGACTGCCTCGACTTCCACGGCTCGCACGGGCTCGCGCTGAGTGACCCGGTGGACGGCAAGTTCCGGATCGCGTCGACCTCGGACGGCGGCAAGTCCTGGAAGGTGCTGCCGAACGCCGGGATGCCGGCGGCGCTGCCGGGCGAGTTCGCGTTCGCGGCGAGTGGCACCTGCCTGGTCGCCGGGCCGGGGCGGACCGCGTGGTTCGCGACCGGTGGTGGCGATCGGCCGCGGGTGTTCCGGACGAACGACAACGGCCTGCACTGGAAGGCGACGGACTCGCCGATGGCCAGTGGTGAGGCGGCCGGCATCTTCAGCCTGGCGTTCCGCGGGCCGCTCTTCGGGGTGGCCGTCGGTGGCGACTTCCTGAAGCCGACCGAGGCGGTCAAGGCCGCGTCGGTCACGTACGACGGTGGTCGCAGCTGGAAGCTGGTTCCCGCGGACAAGGCGCCGAAGGGGTACCGCAGCGGCTCGGCCTTCGTGCCGTGGTCACCGGCGACCGTGGTCGCGGTCGGGCCGTCGGGTAGCGACGTCAGCCTCGATGGTGGGCGGAGCTGGACGCAGTTCTACGACGGCAGCTTCGACAGCGTCGAGTGCGCCGGGCACGGGTTCCACGCGGGTTGCTGGGCGTCGGGCGCCAAGGGCGCGGTCGGCAAACTGGTGCTGAAGCGCTGAGCCTGCCCGTGCGCGTGGGCTGAGCTTGTCAGGCGCGCTGAGGTTGTTCGTCGGGGCGGCGACACCCGTACGTCGTGCGGGTGTCGCCTGGGTGCGGACAGGATGAGGGCATGCGGAAACGTTTCATGAGTGCCCTCGTCTGTCTGTTCCTGCTCACGCCGGCCGTTGCGACGGCCGCACCGGTTCGTCAACTGCAGGTACTGACCTACAACATTCATCACGGCGCCGGTATCGACGGCGTCGTCGACCTCGAGCGGATCGCGCGGGTGATCGAGCAGTCCGGCGCGGACGTGATCGGGCTGCAGGAGGTCGACAAGCACTGGAGTGAGCGCAGCAACTGGGTCGACCAGGCTGCCTGGCTCGCCGAGCGGCTGAAGATGCACTTCGCGTACGCGGCGAACCTCGACCTGCCGCCGCTGAATCCGGGCGAGCCCCGGCGGCAGTACGGTACGGCGATGTTGTCGCGGTACCCGATCAAGAACTTCACCAACACCCTGCTGCCGCTCTACCCGACCGGGGAGCAGCGCGGCCTGGCGGTCGCGACGATCAAGGTCCGGGGGAAGAACCTGCGGTTCGCCAACACGCACCTGACCTCGAACAACAACGCCGAACGGCTGGAGCAGGCGCACAAGGTGGTCGAGTTGCTCGGCGGATCTCGGCAGTCGACGATCCTGGTCGGCGACCTCAACGCGAAGCCCGAGGCGCCGGAGATCAAGACCCTGACCGCGGTCTGGCGCGACACCTGGAGCGAGGTCGGCGTCGGCCCGGGGTACACGATCGAGTCCGACCACCCCACGGCCCGGATCGACTTCCTCCTGCACACCGCCGATCTTCGCCCGACTTCGGCCGAGGTTCCCGTCACCCTCGCCTCCGACCACCTTCCGGTGACAGCGAGCTACACCTTCAGCCGCTAGCCGGACCGCAGGGTCCCGATCGGCGTCACCTGGCTTCGGCCGGGTGGCGCCGATCTGCTGTGTCCGGTGGTTGCCGGAGGCCCGAAACCGGGCGCCTGAGAGCGGGCGTGGGAATTACAAGCTTGTAGTTTGTCAAGCCGACACGCAGGTGAAACAAAGTTATTGGTGTGAAAGGTGTTCCCAATGGGGCTGTAGGCAACTAGTGTCACGTATGTGGTCCAGAAGGACCAAAAGTTCACGAGTTCGGGGAAGGACTCGTGACTGGCGGAAGGAAGTACCCGATGCGGACGCCCACGGGGGCTGAGTCCGATCGTCGGGACTCGAGCACAGGGAAGACCGGCAGAGTTCTGATGTCCGGTGTGCTCGCGGTCTCGCTGATCGGCACCATGGCCCTGATCTCGGTCCCGGCGCAGGCTGACCCCAAGCCGCCGGTCATTCCTTCACAGTCCACCGTCGACGCGGCCAAGAAGGCCGCCGCCGCCAAGGCCGCCCAGGTCGCCGCGATCGAGCAGCAGCTGGCCGCCGCGAACGACCGGCTCGAGCAGCTCGGGATCGCTTCCGGCAAGGCCGACGAGAACTACAACGGCGCGATGTACCGGTTGCAGCAGGCGAAGACCGACGCGGCCGCGGCCGCGTCGAGGGCGGCGAAGGCGGAGCAGACGCTGGCCGGCCAGCGCCGCGAGATCGGGCGGTACGCGGCCGCGTCGTACCAAGGGGGTGGCGACCTGGCGAAGCTAGGGCCGCTGTTCACCGCCGACGGTCCGCAGCAGCTGCTCGACTCGGCCGGCGCGGCGCACTCGATCTCCACCGCGATGCAGGGCGCGTTCCTCCGCTTCACCGCGACCCAGGTAGTCACGAACGCGTTCAAGCTGCAGGCCGACCAGGCGGTGACCAAGGTGAAGGCCGCCACCGACGCGGCCGCCAAAGCGAAGGCCGAAGCGGAGGCCGCCGAGGCGAACCAGGCCGCCGCCGTCGCCGCCATCGGCGCCGAGCGCAAGACCCAGATCAGCCAGCTGGCGACGCTGCGCAACACGTCGTACCAGGTGGCGGAGCAGCGGCAGCGTGGGCTGGAGGAGCTCGCCAGGCAGCGGGCGGCCGCGCTGGCCGCCAAGAAGGCCGAGGAGCTGCGGAAGCGGATCGCCGCCCGGGAGGCTGCCGAGCGGGCCCGCGAGGCGGCCGAGGAGAAGGCCCGCGAGGAGCGGGAGAAGCGCGAGAACCACGGCAAGAAGACGAAGCCGCCGAAGCACCGGCCTGGCCACGGCGGCGGCGACAGCGGCGGCGGGAACGACGGCGGCGGGAGTTCGGCCGGCCGGGGTTCCGCCGCGAGGGCGATCGCCTTCGCGCTGTCCCAGCTGGGCGACATGTACCTGTGGGGCGCGACCGGGCCGAACCGGTGGGACTGCTCCGGGCTGACGATGGGTGCCTGGGAGAAGGCCGGAGTCCAGCTGCCGCACTACAGCGTCGCGCAGTACGAGCAGATCAAGCACATCAGCGCGGACGAGTTGCGGCCCGGCGACCTGATCTTCTGGGCCGAGGACCACAACGACCCGAGCACGATCTTCCACGTCGCGATGTACCTCGGCGGCGGCCGGATGGTGCACGCGCCGCGGACCGGCAAGCCGGTCAAACTCGAGAACGTCTACTACTGGGAGACCCCGGACTTCTTCGGACGACCCTGACACAGGCCCGGCCTCCTTGCGTGCGGGCCGGGCCCGGTCCAGACCACCACCATGACTAGACGAGCCGGTGTCCGCCGTCGGCGTGCAGAACGGTGCCAGTGATGAATCCATTGCGCAACAGGGCGATGATCGCCTCCGCGATGTCGTTGGTCCGCCCGATCCGCCCCACCGGCAGGCGGGCGGCCATCGCCGCCAGGGTCTCGTCCTTGGCGTCTCCCGCGACGCCCTGCCAGATCGGGGTGTCGACCCAGCCGGGGGACACGACGTTGACCCGGATCGGGGCCAGCTCGACCGCCAGCGCGGCGGCCATCGAGCCGAGCCCGCCGTTCAGCGCGGCGACCATCGAGCCGCGCGGACCCGGCCGGTACGCCGCGATGCCGGACGTGAAGACGATAGACCCGCCTGGCTCGATCACCGGCGCGCCGTGCTTGGCGAGCAGCAGCGGGCCGATCAACTTGGACTCGATGGCCGACCGCGCGGCCGCCACGTCGTACTCCCTGATCGGCTGGTAGCTGCCGGAGATGTCGGCGGCGGTGGTCACGATGTGGTCGACCGGACCGGTGGTCTTGAAGAGACGTTCGACGTCTTGTTCGTCGCCGACGTCCGTGACGACCTTGCGGACCGGGAGATCCACGGCTTCGAGCCGGTCCGCGGAGCGGCCCGCGATGGTGACTTCGGTGCCTTGAGCAACTAGTTCGGTGGCCAGCGCCAGACCCATGCCGGAGCTGCCGCCGACGATGACGACGCGTTCTTTTCTCATGGTTCCGAGCCAACCAGTGGCTGGTTCAGAGATCCACGACGCGTTTCCTAACCGGCGTGAGGCCGGGGCTAACGAGTAGCGCGTGCAGGACAGGATTGCGGCTGTCGGTGCGCCACGCCGCGGCGTACCGGGCGTGCAGGGGGCTGCCCTCGATTGGTCGCCAGAGCACGTCGTCGTCCGCGGCCCGGCGGGAGCCCAGCGTGATCGCGTCGCGGCGGACGAGCAGGGCTGAGCGGAGTTGCGAATGGCTCATCGTGGTCGGGCTGATCCGGAGTCCACCGAGGCGATGGATGGCGTCGTCGTAGAAGTCCGGTGCGGCCGCGCGGTTGATCCAGATCAGCTCGTGGGCGCGCAGTTGGGCGAGAGTGATCTCGGTGCCGGCGGCCAGTGGATGTGTTGCCGTCAGCAACACTCCTAGCTCCTCTTCGGCGAGGTGCTTCACGGTTGTTGCGGTGGGCAACGTTGCTGGGGTTCTGATCAGGGCGAGGTCGACGTCGCCGGATGCGAGCATGGCGAGCTGCTCGGCGGTGGTGCCGGCGACGGGGGTGATTTTGCAGCCGGGACTTCGTTGTGAGGCTAGGTTTTCGAGGGCGGCGGGCAGCCAGCCGGGGACGCCGTTGAGGAGACCGAGGCGAAGTTGTGGCTCACCGAGACCTGCTGTGCGGCGGGTTTCGGTCAGGGCTCGTTCGGCCGCGGCGATGGTGCAGGTGGCGTGGTCGAGGAAGACCTTGCCGGCGACGGTGAGCTCGACGCCGCGGCTGTGCCGGATGAGCAGGGGTGTGCCGATCTCGCGCTCGACCTGCTTGATCTGCTGACTGAGCGTCGGCGTCGAGATGTGCAGGTGCGCTGCGGCCCGCCCGAAATGAAGCTCCTCGGCGACGGCCACGTAGTACCGCATCTGCCGGAGCTCCATAGCGGTCAATGCTAGGTGGTTGGTGAGGTGGGGGTGGTGCGAGCTCGCAGGTACCCGACCGAGGTCGGCGCGGTCCGATCACGCCGGTCGACCAGCGATGGAGGAGCGGCGCTTTGGGATGGTCGGTCGAGCAGGTGACGGAGGAACCGCGAGGCGGGCGGTGTGCTGGTTGCCTGGGCATGACGGGTGCACCTGCGTAGTGCGCCGGGGAGGGATGTCGACTCGGCTGACTTCGTCGTTCGAACCGCGACAGAGGAGCGGCGATGCGGGTGCCGCCCGTGCTGGTTGCCCGACCGAGACCGACGCGGCTCATCCTGCGGTTCGAGCCGCGACGGAGGAGCGGCGACCGGGGGGTGGGTGGGTCGAGCGGTGACGGAGGAACCGCGGTGGGGGCTCCTCCGTGGTACCGGCTAGTGGGGTTCGGTCTTCAGGCGCTCGAAGGAGGCGCGGATCTCGGCTTCGGCGTCGGCTCGGCCTACCCAGGTGGCGCCTTCGACGGACTTGCCGGGCTCGAGGTCCTTGTAGACCTCGAAGAAGTGCTGGATCTCGAGCCGGTCGAACTCGGGCACGTGGTGGATGTCGCGCAGGTGCTCCTGGCGCGGGTCGCCGGCGGGGACGCAGAGGACCTTGTCGTCCGGGCCCTTCTCGTCGGTCATCCGGAACATGCCGATCGCCCGGGCCTTGATCAGGCAGCCGGGGAAGGTCGGCTCGGTGAGCAGGACCAGCGCGTCCAGCGGATCGCCGTCCTGGCCCAGGGTGTCCTCGATGAACCCGTAGTCGGACGGGTACTGAGTGGCCGTGAACAGGGTGCGGTCGAGCCGCAGCCGGTTCGTCTTGTGGTCCAGCTCGTACTTGTTGCGGGTGCCCTTGGGGATCTCGATGAAGACGTCGAACTCCATACGGCAGATACTGTCACGGTTCGGACCGACCAAATGACAGGAGCAGCCCGGTGGCCCGTCCTCCTCGTGCGGTCTTCGTCACGCTTGCCGTGGCGCTGACCCTGCCGATCGCCCTCAGCGGAGCGGCAGGAGCGCAGGCAGTGCCTGGCCGGTCGCAGAGCGACAGCAGTACTACGGCTGCCCCACTGGTACTGCCCCCGGCGAAGACAGAGGGCGTCGCACCCACGGCCACCGGGGTACAGAAGGCGCTCGCCGCTGCGCTGGCTGACCCGTCCCTGGGCAAGCATCACGGGGTCTACGTGTACGACGCCTCGCGGGCGAAGACGCTCACGTCGATCGGTGCGACCAGGCCCTTCGTGCCGGCGTCCACGATGAAGCTGCTGACCACCTTGTCGGCTCTGTCGACGCTCGGGGCGGATCACCGGTTCACCACGAAGACTGTCAGCGCCGCGAGCGGCTCTGTGATCCTGATCGGCGGCGGCGACCCGCTACTGGCGGTGCGGCCGGGGGCGTCGGACGACTTCCCGAGGCGGGCCTCGCTGCAGGAGCTGGCCGCCGGTACTGCGCGGTCGCTGCGCTCCCAGGGCGTCGCCAGCGTCACCCTTGGCTACGACGCCGGCCTGTTCACCGGGCCGGCCGCGAACGCCAAGTGGGAACCGAACTACCTCACCGAGGGGATCGCCGCCCGTACGTCGGCGCTGTGGGTCAACGAGGGGCGGCTGTCGCCCGGTATGGCCAAGCGGGCTCCTTCACCGGCGCTCGCGGCAGCGACGGCCTTCGCTGGGCTGCTCCGGACCGCAGGGATCAAGGTGACCGGCAGCGTCAAGCCGGTGGCGGCACCGACGACGGCTGACGCGCTCGCTGAGGTCCAGTCGGCATCGCTCGGTGACATCGTCGAGTACATCAATCTGCACAGCGACAACGACGGTGCCGAGGTCCTGCTGCGGCAGGTGGGCATCGCGACGCAGAACGGTGGCTCCTACACGGGCGGCGTGAAGGGTCTGCGGGCGACGCTGGCCGGGCTGGGAATCAACGTGACCAAGGCGACGATCTACGACGGCAGTGGGCTGTCGCGGACGAACCAGGTGCCTCTCGAGGCACTGGCAGGCGCAGTACGGGTTGCGGTGGCCAAGCCCGAGCTACGGCATCTCGTGAGCGGGCTGCCGATCGCCGGGTTCACAGGCAGCCTCGAGGACCGGTTCGCTGGTCCGGGGTCGGCGGCGGGCACAGGGCTCGTGCGTGCCAAGACGGGGACGCTCACAGGGGTGCACTCGCTCGCAGGACTGGTCCGGGATCGCACTGGGACGCTGCTGGTGTTCGCCGTCGCCACCGACAGCGCGCCGCCCGACAAAGCGCTCGACGCCCGCGCCGCGCTCGACCGGATCTCCGCCACCCTGGCGAACTGCGGCTGCGCCTGAGCAGCGCTGCGACACGGGGTGATCTTCCGGCTCCCGACAGGCGCGTGTTGGACCGTGCCACTAGGGTCGAAACATGAGTACGGCGGAAGGCGATACCTCGACTGACATGGTCGATTGGCAGTTGGCGACCGTGGTGGCTCGGAAGCTGCTCCGGCCTGGTCCGGCGGTCAGCCGGGCCGAAGCGGACCAAGTGGTGGGCGAGCTGCGGCAGTTCGCCACGGACTCCGAGCAGCACGTGCGCGACTTCACCGGCCTGCAGGCCACGTCGGCCACCGCGCCGGTGGTGATCGTGGACCGGCCCGGCTGGGTGCAGGCCAACGCTGACGGTTTCCGGACCGTACTGCGACCGCTGACCGACAAGCTGCGCGAGAAGCAGGAGCGCAGCGGCAGTCTGTCGTCCACCGTCGGGCCCCGAGTGACCGCGATCGAGGCAGGCGCGCTGCTGGCGTTCCTCTCCTCCCGGGTGCTCGGGCAGTTCGACCCGTTCTACCCGGCCGAGCCCGACCCGTCGCGGCCGGACCTGACCGGGCGGCTGTTGCTGGTCGCGCCGAACGTGATGCACGTCGAGTCCGAGCTGGGCGTAGTACCGCGGGACTTCCGGCTGTGGGTCTGCCTGCACGAGGAGACGCACCGCGTCCAGTTCACCGCGGTGCCGTGGCTGCGGGATCACCTGCGGTCCGAGATCGCGTTGTTCCTGGACCAGGCCGAGTTGGACGCATCGGCGTACGCGGCGATGTTCCGCGAGGCTGTGCAGCGGCTCGGGCGCTCGGTGAAGGGCGAGGCCGAGCTGAGTCTCGTCGACCTCATGCAGTCGCCGGAGCAGCGCGCCGTACTGGACCGGCTGACCGCTGTCATGTCGCTGCTGGAGGGCCACGCGGACTTCGTGATGGACGGGGTCGGGCCGAGTGTGATCCCGACCGTGGACACCATCCGGGCCAAGTTCACCTCCCGCCGCACCGGCGGCAACCCGCTCGACCAGTTGCTCAAGCGGCTGCTCGGCCTCGACGCCAAGCTGCGCCAGTACCAGGACGGCGCTGCCTTCGTACGGCGTGTGGTCGACCAGGTCGGCATGGAGGGCTTCAACCGCGTCTGGACCGGCCCGAACACGCTGCCGACCAAGAACGAGATCGCCAACCCGGATGCCTGGGTCAGCAGAGTCAACGGGTGAGTACCGCGGCAAGCTGCATCCGTCGGTAGCCCGGGTCCGGGAGGCGGTCCGTACTGCGCTCGCCGACCTCCCGCGGGACACCACAGTGCTGGTCGCCTGCTCCGGTGGCGCCGACTCGCTCGCACTGGCGGCAGCGGCTGCGTTCGAGGCTCCGAAGCTGGGACTGAGCGCAGGAGCGGTCATCGTTGATCACGGACTCCAGGCCGACTCCGAAGACATCGCTGCGACGGCGGCCGAGCAGTGCAAGGCGCTGGGACTCGATCCCGTGCATGTACGAGCTGTCGAGGTCGGTGACGAGGGCGGGCCCGAGGGAGCCGCCCGGACTGCGCGGTACGACGCTCTGCGCGACGCGGCCGAGGAGGTGGGCGCCGACGTCGTACTGCTCGCTCACACTCGGAACGACCAGGCAGAGACGGTCCTGCTGGGCCTCGCTCGTGGCTCCGGTGCCCGGTCGCTGGCAGGGATGGCGCCGGTGGCAGGGATCCTGCGCAGGCCGTTCCTGGAGCTGTCTCGGTCGACTACCGCGGCTGCCTGCGTGGCATCAGGGCTCAGGCCGTGGCACGACCCGCACAACGACGACCCGAAGTACAAGAGAGTGCGAGTACGGCACGAGGTGCTCCCAGTGCTCGAAGAGGCGCTGGGGCCGGGCGTGACCGAGGCACTGGCCCGTACGGCGGGCTTGCTGCGGGCGGACGCGGACGCGCTCGACGTACTGGCCGCGGAGCTGGCGGAGACCGCGGTACGGCGTACTGACGGCGAGGTGCGGTGTGATGTTGGCCTCCTCGAAGGTGAGCCGGCAGCGCTCCGGACCAGGGCGCTGCGGCAGGCGGCGCTGGAAGCCGGTTGCCGCGCCAACGACCTCACCGCGGGCCACGTCGCGGCCGTCGACGCACTGGTGACGGATTGGCGCGGACAGCGCTGGATCGACCTGCCGCAAGGGATCCGGGCGGTCCGGCGGGCCGGATTCATCGTCTTGGCGCCGGGTGTGACACCCTGATCGCGTGGACGCGTCGGACATCGAGAAAGACCTGGCCCAGATTCATTTCACCGAGGAGCAGATCCAGGCGAAGCTGAAGGAACTGGCCGGCCGGATCGAGCAGGACTACGAGGGCAAGGACCTGCTGATCATCGGCGTCCTGCGCGGCGCGGTGATGGTGATGGCCGATCTCGCCCGGTCCTTCAGCCGGCACATCGAGATGGACTGGATGGCGATCTCCTCTTACGGCTCGGGAACGAAGTCGTCCGGGGTGGTCCGGATCCAGAAGGACCTGGACACCGACATCACCAACCGGCACGTCCTGATCGTCGAGGACATCATCGACACCGGGCTGACGCTGACCTGGCTGGTCAGCAACCTGCAGTCCCGCAAGCCCGCCTCGCTGGAGATCTGTACGGCGTTCCGCAAGCCGGACGCCGCGAAGATGTCGGTCCCGGTGAAGTACGTCGGCCTCGAGCTGCCGGACGAGTTCGTCGTCGGCTACGGGCTGGACTACGCCGAGAAGTACCGCAACCTGCGGTGCGTCGCCACCCTCGCGCCGCACGTCTACTCCTGAGGTCCGGCCCTGCGTCGAACGCCGGGCACTTATCAGGACTTGGTGACAGGCTGTAGACAGGGTCGTACCGTCGTTCGGTGACCCTCGTGGTGGGCACGCTTGCCCGACACGAGACACTTGGACTGGTATTGCCGTCACAAGCCCGTTATCCCGGGCCTGCTGAGCTAGGAGGGACGGGGCACCTGCCCTGATCATGGACGTCAAGCGCATCTTCCGCGGACCCCTGTTCTGGATCATCCTCGCGTTCTTGGGCGTGCTGGTGATCGGGCAGCTCCTGACCGGCTCGACCGGGTACAAGACCGAGCCCACCGGCCAGGTGGTGCAGCTGATCAAGCAGGCCACCGACGCCCCGGCCGGCGAGAAGTCGATCAAGTCGGCGACGCTGATCGACCCGGATCAGGAGATCCGGATCGAGAAGACCGACGGCACCAAGGTGCGGGCGCACTGGGTCGACGGTCAGGCCAACACCCTGGGCACCGACCTGCAGAACCTGTTCCAGAACAACAAGATCGAGAAGTACGACGTGGAGAACCCGAAGCCGAGCTTCATCGGCCAGGTGTTCTCGACGCTGATCCCGTTCCTGCTGATCGCCGTCGTCTTCATCTTCTTGATGAACTCGATGCAGGGCGGCGGCTCGCGGGTGATGAGCTTCGCCAAGTCGAAGGCCAAGCTGATCACCAAGGACACCCCGAAGACGACGTTCGCGGACGTCGCCGGGTGCGACGAGGCGATCGAGGAACTCGGCGAGATCAAGGAGTTCCTGCAGGAGCCGGGCAAGTTCCAGGCCGTCGGCGCCAAGATCCCCAAGGGTGTGCTGCTCTACGGCCAGCCCGGTACCGGTAAGACGCTGCTCGCCCGCGCCGTCGCCGGCGAGGCGGGCGTGCCGTTCTACTCGATCTCCGGTTCGGACTTCGTCGAGATGTTCGTCGGTGTCGGTGCCTCCCGGGTCCGCGACCTGTTCGAGACCGCCAAGACCAACGCGCCGGCGATCGTGTTCATCGACGAGATCGACGCCGTCGGCCGGCACCGGGGCGCGGGCCTCGGCGGTGGCCACGACGAGCGCGAGCAGACGCTGAACCAGTTGCTGGTCGAGATGGACGGCTTCGACGTCCGCGGCGGCGTCATCCTGATCGCGGCCACCAACCGTCCGGACGTGCTCGACCCGGCGCTGCTGCGCCCGGGCCGCTTCGACCGCCAGATCGCCGTCGACGCGCCGGACCTGCCGGGCCGCGAGAAGATCCTGAAGGTGCACGCCCGCGGCAAGCCGATGGCCGAGAACGCCGACCTGCGCGCGGTAGCCCGCCGTACGCCGGGCTTCACCGGTGCCGACCTGGCCAACGTGCTCAACGAGGCCGCGCTGCTGACGGCCCGGCTGAACAAGCAGCAGATCGACAAGAACGCGCTCGACGAGGCGATCGACCGCGTGATCGCCGGACCGCAGCGCCGGACCCGCTTGATGTCGGACAAGGAGAAGGTGCTGACGGCCTACCACGAGGGCGGACACGCCCTGGTCGCCGCCGCGCTGCCGCACTCCGACCCGGTGCACAAGGTGACGATCCTGCCGCGCGGCCGCGCGCTGGGGTACACGATGGTGCTGCCGGACGAGGACAAGTACTCGACCACCCGGTCGGAGATGCTCGACAAGCTGGCCTACATGCTCGGTGGCCGCGCCGCCGAGGAGATGGTCTTCCACGACCCGACCACCGGCGCCAGCAACGACATCGAGAAGGCGACCGCACTGGCCCGCGCGATGGTCACGCAGTACGGCATGACCGAGCGGCTGGGCGCGATCAAGTTCGGCCAGGACTCCGGGGAGCCGTTCCTGGGCAGGGATCTGGGCAGCCAGCGCAACTACTCCGAGGAGATCGCCGCGGCGGTCGACGAAGAGGTCGGCAAGCTGATCCTGAACGCACACCAGGAGGCCTTCGACATCCTGGCCGAGAACCGCGCCGTCCTGGACCACCTGGTCGAGGAGCTGCTGGAGAAGGAGACGCTGGACAAGGGCGAGATCGCCCGGATCTTCGCGCCGATCCAGAAGCGTGAGCTGCGCCCGGCGTGGACCGGATCGTCGACCCGGGTGCCGTCCGAGCAGCCGCCGGTGATGCCGCTGCCGTCGCGCGGTGAGCAGAACGGTTCGCTGTCCGACGTGATCCCCGGTGGATCGGTCGGCCCCGACGAGGCGGCGCACGGCCCCAACTACGGCGGCGGGCCGACCCCACCGGCCGAGTGACCTGGCTCCACCAGCTGGACGATGCCCCGGGATCGATGGTTGATCCCGGGGCATCGCCTATGTTGAGGTGGTGACTTCGCCGAAATTCGACCATGCACGTGCCGAACGCGCGGTCCGCGAACTGCTGATCGCCATCGGCGAGGACCCCGACCGCGAGGGCCTGCAGGAGACGCCGGCCCGGGTGGCCCGTTCGTACGCCGAGATCGCGGCCGGCCTCGGTCAGCAGGCCGAGGACGTGCTGACCACGACCTTCGACCTCGGCCACGACGAGCTGATCCTGGTGAAGGACATCGAGGTCTGGTCGATCTGCGAACATCACCTGGTCCCGTTCACCGGCGTGGCCCACGTCGGCTACATCCCGGGGGCGGACGGGCGGATCACCGGGCTGTCCAAACTGGCCCGGCTCGTCGACGTGTTCGCCAAACGCCCGCAGGTCCAGGAGCGGCTGACCACGCAGGTCGCGGAGTCCCTGGTGGACATCCTCAAGCCGCGCGGCGTGATCGTGGTGATCGAGTGCGAACACCTCTGTATGACGATGCGCGGCGTCCGCAAGCCGGGCGCGAAGACGATCACCTCGGCCGTCCGCGGCCAGCTCCGCAACCCCGTGACGCGCGCCGAGGCGATGAGCCTGATCGTCGGCTGACCGTAGCCCGGGCACGGCCTCCTCGTTGAACATTCAGAGCTGTTGCCCATGGACAATCCGTGTCCGAACGCCTACGGTCCGTAGTGGCGCTTTGACATGGGTGCAGGGCGCCAGCGTGAGGAGGATGTATGTCAGGGCGTTTTCGGGTCGGCGCCGCACTCACCGGGATCGTCGTTCTGACGGCGGCCGGATTGATCGCGGCGAACGGCGCGCAAGCGGACCCCCAGGTCGGCAAGACCGCGGCGGTGGGGCGGGGACAGAATCCAGCAACAGTCAGGCTGCCGCATCAGGAGCTCGTGCAGGAGCAGCAGTTGCTCCAGGCCGAGACGGTGGAGTCGAAGCTCGGCTCCCGGGTGGTCGGCAGCTATTTCGACGCCTCCGGTGAGCTGGTGGTCGCGGTCTCGGACGCAGCGACCGCCGCCGCGGTCCGCGCGGCCGGTGCGATCCCCAAGCTGGTCCGCTACACCGCCGACCAGTTGCGCGGCGTGCAGGGCGAGCTGGACCACGTGGCGACCGGCTCCAGCGCGGGCCAGGTCAAGTCCTGGTACGTCGACCCGGTCACCGGGACGGTCGTCGTCACCGTGCCCGCCGGGGCCCGTGACCTGGTCACCCAGCGGTTCCTGCGCGCGGCCGAGGAGAACGGCGCCATGGTGACCGTTCGCAGGTCCCAGGGCAGGCCGACCCTCACCGACGGCGAGTTCGGGCTGCTGGGCGGCCTCCAGGTCGACAAGAACACCGGTTACACCTGCTCGCTCGGCTTCAACGCGACGACCGGCGACGGTCAGCACATCTTCCTCACCGCTGGGCACTGCACGAGCGGCAAGCCGTCGTGGTCCCGCAACGGCTACGTCCTCGGCAACACGAGGACCTCGAGCTTCCCCGGCAACGACTTCGGCACGGTCAGCGTGATCGAGGGCTGGGACCCACAGGGCCGGGTCGAGCGCTGGGGCAGCGAGGACGTCGTAGTACGGGGTACTGCGAGTCCGACCGTCGGGTCGATGGTGTGCAAGTCCGGCAAGAGCACCAAGTGGACCTGTGGGCGCATCGTGGCCCGCGACGTCACCGTCAACTACGGGAACAACAGGGTCGTCAAGGGCCTGTTCCAGCACACCGCGTGCGTCGAGGCCGGCGACTCCGGTGGTGCCAACATGTCCGGCGACTACGCGCAGGGAATCACCAGCGGGGCCGCCCTGATCAGCGGCCAGTGCCTGGCGAAATACGGTCAGCAGAACGAGTCGTACAGCCAACCGATCGGTGAGGCGCTGTCCGCTAGCGGCGCCTCATTGGTACTGGGTTAGCGACCCCTGGCGGGAGCCAGGAGTTGATGGGGGCCTGGTACCTAGGTGGGGCAGTGCGGGTCTGGCCACTACGGTGGTCGGGTGCGAACTGCCCCACCGAGTCATCTCTCGGGCCATGTCGAAGGACTGCCCACACCGGACCGCTGTCTGGTGATGGGTGTCGTCAACGTGACCCCGGATTCCTTCTCCGACGGCGGTGAGTGGTTCGAGCCGGGTGCCGCGATCAAGCACGGCCGCGAACTGCTCGCCGAAGGCGCCGACCTGCTCGACGTCGGCGGCGAGTCCACCCGGCCGGGCGCGGTCCGGCCCGAGCCTGCCGAAGAGATCCGCCGGGTGCTGCCCGTGATCGAGACGCTGGCGGCCGAAGGCGCGCTGATCTCGATCGACACGATGCGCGCCGACGTGGCCGCGCTGGCCCTGGACGCCGGCGCCGTGATGGTGAACGACGTGTCCGGCGGCCAGGCCGACCCGGACATGCTCGCACTGGTGGCCGAGCGACGTACGCCGTACGTGTGCATGCACTGGCGCGGGCACTCCGTGGACATGCAGAACCGGGCGTCGTACGGCGATGTGGTGGCTGAGGTGATTGCCGAGCTCGGGGAGCGGGTAGAAGCGATCCGCGCGGCCGGGATCGACCTGGGCCGGGTGGCGCTGGACCCGGGCCTGGGTTTTGCGAAGAACGCGGACCACAACTGGGAGGTGCTGCGCCGGCTGCGGGAGTTCGGCGTACTGGGCCTGCCGCTGTTGATCGGTGCGTCGCGCAAGGCGTTCCTCGGTAGGCTGCTCGCCGACGAGGAGACGGGTGAGCCGAGATCGGCCGTCCGGCGAGACGACGCCAGTGCGGCCGTCTCCGCCCTCGCCGCCGCGGCGGGCGCGTGGTGTGTCAGGGCGCACGCGGTGGCGCCGAGCGCGGATGCGGTCCGGGTGGCCCGCAGGTGGGGAGGGGTATGACGCAGGAGCAGTCAGCGGGTCGAGGACAGGGCGCGGGCGTGGAGAGCGTGGTGCTGAACGCCAACACGGCGTTCTACAACGCGTTCGAGGCCGGCGACCTCGATCTGATGGCGGCCGTCTGGCTGCCCGAGCCGGATCCGGTCTGCATCCACCCGGGAAACGCGGCGATCTACGGCTACAGCGAGATGATGCGAGCGTGGGCGATGATCTTCGCCAACACGCCGTACATCCAGTTCTTCCTGACCGACGTACAGGTAAGAGTCGATGAAGACGTGGCTTACGTCACGTGTACGGAGAATGTCCTGTCGTCCGGCGAAGGGGCCCCGGAGGAGGGTTTCGCGGGGGGAAAGGCGCTCGCGACGAACGTCTTCCGGAAAACAACTTCGGGCTGGCGGTTGTGGATCCACCACGCCTCCCCGGTACTGTCGTCTGGGGGTCGACTTGAGGAGGCGGAATGAGCGGTCCCGTGCTGCCTCCTGACGTGATCGAGATCCGCGGCATCCGTGGCTTCGGCCGGCACGGGGTGTTCGACCACGAGCGGGCCGACGGGCAGGAGTTCGTCGTCGACGTCCGGCTCGAGCTGGACACCCGGCCCGCGGCCGCGTCGGACGACCTGGCCGACACGGTCAACTACGGAGTCGTCGCCGAACGGGTGCACGCGGCCATCGAGAACGACCCCGTCGACCTGATTGAGACACTGGCCCAACGGATCGCGGATCTGTGCCTCGCCGACCGGCGGGTGACAGCAGCCGCGGTGACCATCCACAAACCCTCGGCGCCGATCAAGGTGCCGTTCGACGACGTTGTCCTGACCGTGCAGCGCAGAGCCGGAGATTCCTCGTGACTGAGACCCCTAGTCCCCACGTCATCGACGCGGACACCCTCAGCGGTGGCCTGAAGCCGATCCGCCAGGTGATCCTGTCGCTCGGCAGCAACCTCGGTGACCGTGAGGCGAACCTGCAGGGCGCCGTCGACGCCCTGCGGGACACCCCGGACGTCGTGGTCGTCGACGTCTCGCCGGTCTACGAGACCGAGCCGATCGGCGGCCCGGACGAGTCCGGCCCGTACCTGAACATCGTCCTGCTCGCCGACACCACGCTGGCCGTCGAGACGCTGCTGGACCGCGCGCACGCCGTCGAGCAGGCGTTCGGCCGGGAGCGCAGCGTCAAGGGCGCGCCGCGGACGCTGGACGTGGACCTGATCACGTACGGCAAGAAGGAGATCTCCACCGACGAGCTGACCGTGCCGCACCCGCGGGCGCACGAGCGCGCGTTCGTGCTGGCGCCGTGGCTGGACATCGAGTCCGACGCGGTCCTGCCCGGGGTAGGCCCGGTGGCCGACCTGCTCGCCAAGGTGGGGACCGACGGGGTCAAGCGCCTCGACGACCTCACCATCGAGGCGCAGTAGTGGTGTCCGGCGGACCCGGCCCGGAGCGAGCACCCGGAGCCGGCAAGGAGCCGCCGCCCGAGGGTTCGGTCCGGCCGACGTCTCGCCGGCTGCTGGTCGCGATCGCCGTCCTCGGGGCGGCGATCGGCGTCACCATGGTCAAGGCGATCGAGTCCCGCGGCGGCGTCGTACCGACCGTGTCGTGGCTCACGCTGGTCGCCTGGACGTTCCTCGCGTCGCTGCTGTTCGCGGCCGCCCGCAACACCCACCAGCGGATCCAGGTACGCCGCGAACGGATGGAACCGTCGCGTGCCGTCTTCCTCCTGCTGATCGGCAAAGCGAGCGCATTTGTCGGCGCGTTGTGCACCGGCGTTTACGCAGGGTTCGCGTTATCCTTCCTGGACGCGGTGAGTTCCTCGGGTCCCCGGACCCGGGTGATCACAGCCGGTATCGCGGCGGTGATCTCAGTGCTGGTCGTCACGGCCGGATTGCTCCTCGAACGGGCGTGTCGTATCCCCGATGACCCCGAAGACACCCCCTAACATGTCCGTCCATGGGGTCAAGGGGTAGCCGCCGTCGTACCAGGACCACCGTTCTCACGATCGCCAACGCTCTGCTGGTGATCGTCTGCGTGGGCGTCGCCATCGCCTTGTTCTCGCGCAACGACTGGGTCCTGCGAGCAGCCGCGGTCGGCGCCGTCCTGGTCGCCATCGGCGCCTCGGTCCTGATCCGCCACCAGCTCCTGGTCGAGCGCCTGGCCCACTCCGACGACCGCGCCCAGGTCGCCCAGGAGTACTCCCGCATCACCAGCGCCCGCGTCGTCGAGAACGCCGAGTTCGTCGACCTGATGCAACGCCGCCTCGACCGCATCGACGAACGCCTAGACAAGATCGACGAAGAGGTAGCCACCGTCGTAGCCGCCGGCGACAAACACTCCCACGCCGACGCCCCCACCGTCGTAGACCTAAAACTCCGAGGCCTCGCCGCCTCCTGAGCGCGCCGGCCGGCCATGGCAACGGCGTTGGCTGGAAACAAGCTTGCAAATAGCGACTGGAAGTTTCCAGCTAATGGGTCGACAGCGGGCAACTGGGTCCGCAGGTCCTCGCGGCCAGGCGGGGCACTTTGCGGCGTAGTACCTGCACGACCTGTACTGCGGCCTCGCACGGTCGACTGGTGATGTCGAGCCAGCCGTAGCGCAGCGTCGCCTCGGCTCGCAAAGTGGCTCGATTGTCGCGATCGAGATCCTTCCACCGCTTCGCCGGCGTGAGATGGAACCGCCCGTCGAGCTCGACGACCAGGCCGAAGTCCGGGTAGGCGATATCGGTGAACTCACCATCCACCTGTCGCTGGCGGATCCCGGCCGGCAGTCGGTGCGAGCGCTCGACATCGCGGAGATATCGGAGCTCGAGCAGGGAATGCGAACCAGCGGCGACATCTCTCAAGATCGCTCTGAGCTGGCGGCCGTGCCGGTGCCTGCGATGGTCGCCGAGCGTCCGCAGGATCTCGGCCGGATCGACGCGGCCGCTCTGGCAGGCCTCTGCGACAACCGCCGCCGCGTCGTCCAGCGAGCCGGTCAGGCCGACCACCTCGAGTACGGCGTGAGCCGGTGCGCTTCGGAGCGGAGTCGCTGATGCGAGCCGGCTGCTCCACCGGTCGACTCGGTGAATCTTGAGATTCGGCCGCTTGCGGACCCGGCGGTGGAGCGGGATCGTCAGGTGCACCGGCCGGTCGCCATCCGGTTTGATGAGACCGAGTTGCTCCGCTGGCGTGTAGTGGCTCCAGGCTGCCTCAGGGCCGGCGTACAGGAGGGCGGCGAGCAGGTGCTCCTCGTACCCGATCGGCCCGTTGTGCGTGGCGTAGACGCCGGGGTGGACGACTTGCCAGCTCCTGCGTCGAAGTCGTCGCCGGAGCTCGCTCTCGGTCCGTCCGGCCGCCAGCAGCTGAACCCTCGACACGATCCTGTTCTGCGCGTCGATCAATGCGTCGAGGCCCTCGTCGTCGAGGTGCCGGCGCCACCACCAGTCCATCCAGCCAACCCTGACCGAAATCGCCCAGCGGCGTCGGCGGCCCTGTGGACAACCGCGCCGAGGTCGCTAGCTGGAAACTTCCAATCGCTATTTGCAAACTTGTTTCCAGGCAACGAAGCAGGCCGCTACTTGTCGATGTCGCCTACGACGAAGAACATGCTGCCGAGGATGGCGATCATGTCGGCGACGATGGTGTTGGGGAGCATTTCGGGGAGGACCGAGATGTTGTTGAAGCTGGCGGAGCGGAGTTTGAGGCGCCAGGGGGTTTTGTCGCCTCGGGAGACGAGGTAGTAGCCGTTGATGCCCAG
The DNA here is from genome assembly GCF_004365175.1 of Kribbella voronezhensis. NCBI lineage: Bacteria > Bacillati > Actinomycetota > Actinomycetes > Propionibacteriales > Kribbellaceae > Kribbella > Kribbella voronezhensis. The sequence goes on from NZ_SOCE01000001.1 coordinate 4,379,370, forward strand.
CGGGTTCTCGGTCCAGCAGTAGGTCTGGCCCTCGGGGACCTTGAGGATCTTGGGGAGGCGGGTGCTGACCGGGCCGGCCGGCATCGTGCGGAGGCGGTCGAGGCAGGCGTCGACGAGGTCGAGAGAGACCTTCACCTGGTCGAGGAGGACTGCGAAGCGGGCGAAGCAGTCGCCTTCGGTGCGGGTGACGACACGCAGTACGCCGTCCTGGGCGAGCTCCTCGTACGCCAGGTACGGCTCGTCGCGGCGGAGGTCCGCGTCGACTCCGGAGGCCCGGGCGATCGGGCCGGAGACGCCGTACGCCGCGATCAGCTCGGGTGAGAGGCGACCGATGCCGACCGTCCGGGCGCGGAAGATCTCGTTGCCGAGGATGAGGTTCTCGATGTCGGGGAGACGACGCCGTACCGCGGCCGACGCGGCCCCGGCGCGTTCGAGCCAGCCGAGCGGGATGTCCTCCTTCAGCCCGCCGACCCGGTTGAACATGTAGTGCATCCGGCCGCCGGACAGTTCCTCCATCACCGCCTGGATCGTCTCGCGCTCGCGGAAGGCGTAGAAGACCGGCGTGATCGCGCCGAGTTCGAGCGGGTAGGAGCCGAGGAACATCAGGTGGTTGAGGATCCGGTTGAGTTCGGCGAGCAGCGTGCGCAACCAGACGGCCCGGACCGGTACTTCGAGGCCCATCATCCGCTCGACGGCCAGCACGACGCCGAGCTCGTTGGAGAACGCGGACAGCCAGTCGTGCCGGTTCGCCAGCACGAGGATCTGCCGGTAGTCGCGGACCTCGAAGAGCTTCTCGGCGCCGCGGTGCATGTAGCCGACGATCGGCTCGCAGTGCAGGATCCGCTCGCCGTCGAGGGTGAGCCGCAGCCGCAGTACGCCGTGGGTGGCGGGGTGCTGCGGCCCGATGTTGAGCACCATGTCGGTGGTCGGCAGCTCCGACGCAGTACCTGTGCCGCCGCGCTCGTAAACCGGGTCCAGTCCGGCCGCGCCCGCCCCGAGACCCACCACTCGTTCCACGCTCATGACCCCTATCGTGACAGGCTTGGGTCGTGAACGACCTCTTCGCACCTTCGGATGTCAGCTGGACGCCGGTCTCCAAGAACCTCGCGGCGCTGCGCCGGCTCAACGTCGGGATCGTGCTCGGGCTGCTGGCGATCGCCGGGCTGGTGGTCCTCGGGCTCACCGTGGGCTGGCTGTACGGCGTACTCGCGGTGGTCCTCGCCGCTGCCGTCTTCGGCTGGGCCTGGGTGCTGATCGGCCGGAACCAGCGCTCCTGGAAGTACGCCGAGCGCGAGGACGAGCTGCTGGTCAGCCACGGGGTGATGTTCCGCGAGCTGGTGGTGGTGCCGTACGGACGAATGCAGTTCGTCGACGTCGCGGCGGGACCGTTGGAGCGCGCGTTCGGGATGGCCACGGTCGAGTTGCACACCGCGACGCCGGCCACGGACGCGAAGATCCCCGGGCTGCATCCCGACGAGGCCGCGAGGCTGCGGGACCGGTTGTCCGCGCTCGGCCAGGCGCAGGCGTGGGGCCTGTGACCGAGCCGACCGCCCCGCCGCAGGCATCACAGCCGCCGCACGCCCCGCAGCAGCCGGACGCACCGCAGGCACCACAGACACCGCAGCCTGTGATCGAGAAGACGGGTGACCGGCTGCACCCGCTGACGCCGTTCGTGAAGGGCTGGGGGTACTTCGTCGTCGCCGCCGTCGCGATGGCGAACAACGAGAGCCTGCGCAGCAACCTGAAGATCGCCGGGATCGGCCTGCTCGCCGTCCTGGTCGGTGGGATCCTGCTCGGTGCGTTGTCGTGGTGGTTCACCAAGTGGCAGCTGACCGACGATGCGATCCGGGTGGACAGCGGGTTCCTGTTCCGGCGGACCAGGATCATCCGGTTCGACCGGATCCAGACGATCGATGTCGCGCAGCCGTTCGTGGCCCGGTTGTTCGGGATGGCCGAGCTGCGGATGGACGTCGCGGGCGGCGGCAAGAACGACGGCAAGCTGAGCTACTTCTCCGAGGCCGACGCCACCAAGCTCCGCGGTACTTTGTTGCTCCGGGCAAAGGGCGAGGTCGCCGCGGCGCAGCAGGAACTCCATCACGAAGAGGCGCCGCCGCTGCTGGTGGTGCCGACCGGAAGGTTGCTCGGTGCAACATTGCTGTCGTCGACGGTGCTGGCCAGTGCGGCGGCGTTGATCTGGCTGATCGTGACGACGATGGTGTTCGAGTTCCACGTCGGCCTGTTCGCCGGTCTGCCGCTGTTGCTCGGTGTCGTGCAGCCGATCTGGAAGCAGGTCGTCGGCAACCACGGCTTCACCTTGTCGGAGACGCACGACGGACTGCGAACCAAGCGCGGCCTCTTCGACGTGCAGCGGCAGACGGTCCCGCCGGGCCGCGTGCAGGGCCTGCTGATCACCGAGCCGTTGATCTGGCGCCTGATCGGCTGGTCGCGGGTCGACCTGGACATCGCCGGAGTGGCGGGCTCCAAGGCGGACGGCGAGGAAGAGCATGAGGGTGCGCAGCTACTGCCCGTCGGTCAGCGCGGTGAGGTAGCGGCTGTGCTCAGAAGGGTCCTGCCGGGCACAGAGCTGGCAGCGATCGAGATGCACAGAGCGCCGGAGCGAGTGAAGTGGCTGCGGCCGATCGGCTGGCGCTATCTCTCGTACGGCGTCGACGGTCAGGTACTGGTGACTACCCGGGGCTGGGTGAGCCGCCGTACGTCGATCGTGCTGCACCACAAGACTCAGTCCGTGCGCCTGCAGCAGGGACCCCTCCAGCGCCGCCTGGGGCTCGCCAACGTCCATGTGGACACTCCGCAAGGTCCGACCGACGCAGTGGCGCTCCACCGCGAGCTGGGTGAGGCTGCCCAGCTGGTAGAGGCTCAGGCCGACAGGGCACGCGAAGCGCGTCGTACGACGTCGTCGCCCGCGCCGGTCCACACCCAGCCGAACGCACCGAGCCCTGACGAGTCCAGTAGCTCCGCGGCCTCACCGGCGGACGACAGCTCGGCCAGGTAGCGCAGCGGCTCGCTCCGGGCCAGCTCCTGGCTGGGGCGCGCAGCAGCAACCCCGAGGGCCAGCAGGGCATCTCGCTGACTGGTGACGGTGCCACCGGCTACCGCAGCCAGTGAATCCAAGGCGACGTGAGCGGTGAGATCGCAGGAGCCGTCAGCGACGGGCGAGCACTCGCGACCATTGCGGAAACCGGTCAGAGTCCCGTACGGCGGACGCCCGCCTCGAGCGTGCCCGTAGTCGATCGCGATGGCCAGGCCGTGATCGAGCCGACCGACAACGTCCGACCACACCTCGTCGCGGGCCAGCCCGATCTCGGCCCGGTCACCCGGTTCGGCCAGCGGCCACCAGGTCGACAGCCAGGCCAGGTCGTTGCCCTCGACAACCTCGCCGAGACTCAGGTCGGCCAGCAGGTACCGGGGCGTGCCCTGGTCGTCCAGCTCGGCCAGCTCGCAGGGGACGTTGTCGAGCCACTCGTTGGCGATCACCAGACCGGTCAGCGTCGAAGGCAGTTCGTCGTCCAGCTCCACGTCCAGGACTTCGAGGTCGCACTCGCGCAGCACCTTGCCGAGTTCACCCGATCCCGCCCCGATGTCGACGACCTGCGACGCCCCGACAGCCGAGGCCAACCGGGCCAGCGCCTGGCCGAACAAGGCCGACGCGTGCACCGACGTACGGAAGTGTTGGGCGGGTCGTTCGCGCCGGTAGAACCCGTCTGGGCCGTACAGCGCGGCTTCCCACGCCTCGCGGAACCTCACTCGAGCCCGATGCCGCCGAGCGGGACCGAGCCGGTGAGCTGCCAGATGCCGTCGTCGCCCTCGCGCCAGATGGTCAGGTCGTCGAGGCGGATCGTCGGGAGTTCCTCGGCGGCCAGCGCGGCCTCGGCCTCGGCGAGCACCTGGTCGCCGCCCTGGGCGGACGACGAGATGGTCAGGTGCGGGTGCGGATCCGGGTGCTCACCGCCGTACGGCGGGCATTCGGGGAAGGCGTCGATCACCGTCTGCATCAGGGCGCGGATCTGGTCGAACGGCTCCGGCCGCAGCCACGTCGTACCGTTCTCGAACTGCCCTGCGGTGGAGAAGCTGAGGTCGAACGGCTGGATCGGTGCCAGCACCTCCTCGAGCCGCCGGACCTTGTCGGGCTGGGGCTCGGCGAGCCAGGGCACCAGCACGGTGACGTGCGGCGGGATCAGCTCGTTCAGCGCCATCGTCGGTCGCGCAGGCGAATAGGACACCGAACGCCAGCGATCGGTGAATTCGGCGAGTTCCGGGACGGCGATCAGGATCGCGGTCAGCCCGGTGCGCGCGGCCCAGGGGTTTCGTTCGCTCACGGCCACATGCTCCCACCAGTTGTGACGAAGGACGTAGTGCCACTGCGAAGGACCGGGCCGTAGGGTGGAGCCGACCGCACGAACCGTCTGGTACCCACCAAGGGACTGGAACGTAGAGAGTGGACATGGAACGCATCGGCATCATCGGCTTCGGCCGGGCCGGTGGCGCCTTGGGAGCAGCCTTGGCGTCCGCCGGATATCCCGTCACCGGAGTCAGCGCTCGCTCGCGCGCGTCACGAGAACGCGCCGCGCGACTCCTTCCGCACGTCCCAGTCCTGGAGCCCGCCGAGGTGGTGGCCGGCGCCGACGTGGTCGTGCTCGCCGTACCGGACGATGTGATCGGTGAGGTAGCAACCAGCCTGCCGTTCACCAAGAGCCAGTACGCCGTGCACCTGTCCGGCGCCCACGGCACCGCCGTACTACGGGGGATCGCCGCGACTCCGGTCGCGCTGCACCCCCCGATGACGTTCACCGACGCCCCCGTGAGCCTGGCAGGCGTCGTGTTCACCGCGACGGCACCGGAGCGAGCTCTGGTCGAGCGCCTGGTGAAGGACCTCGGCGCCGAGGTGCAGTGGATCGCAGAGGAGCAGCGTGCGCTCTACCACGCGGGCTTGGTCCACGGTGCGAACCACCTGGTCACACTGGTCAGCCAGGCCCTCGACGTACTGCGTGAAGCCGGCGTGGTGGACCCGTCGGCCACACTTCGGCCACTGCTGACCGCAACTCTCGACAACACGCTGCGGTCCGGTCATGATGCGCTCACCGGGCCGATCGTGCGGGGCGACGTCGAGACCGTCCAGGCACATCTGGCGGTACTGCGTGGTCGCCCGGCGAGCACCTACGCCGAACTGGCGCGGGCGACGGTGGAAATGGCGGCAGGCGACGGCCGGGTGGACGCGGAGACGGCCGCCAGAATCGTTCAGGTGCTGGAGCGGGATCGGACAGGGGAGGCACCGCGATGAGACTCACCCAGACGAAGGCGGAGTTGCGGGCGGCCGCGGCGATCCGGCCACGGGCCGTGGTGATGACGATGGGTGCCCTGCACGAGGGGCATGCCGCGTTGCTCGCCGAGGCCCGGGAGCGGGTCGGGCCGGACGGCAGCGTGGTCCTGACGATCTTCGTGAATCCCTTGCAGTTCGGGCCGACCGAGGACTTCGACCGGTACCCGCGGACACTGGCCAGCGATCTCGCGATCGCCAAGAACGAGGGCGTCGACCTGGTCTTCAACCCGTCCCGCGACGAGCTGTACCCGAACGAGCCGTCGATCACTGTGCATCCCGGCCCGCTGGCCGACGAGTTGGAGGGGATGGTCCGCCCGGGCCACTTCGCCGGCGTACTGACCGTGGTGTCGAAGATGCTGCACCTGACCGCGCCGGACCTGGCGCTGTTCGGCGAGAAGGACTACCAGCAGCTGACGCTGATCCGGGAGATGGTGTGCGACCTGGACATGGACGTCGACATCGTCCCGGTGCAGACCGTGCGCGAACCCGACGGGCTCGCACTGTCCTCACGCAATCGCTACCTGTCGGAGACCGAGCGTGACGAAGCGCTCGTGCTCTATCGAGCCCTGACCGCCGGCGCGAAGGCCGGGATGAACGGCCCCGACGCGGTGATGTCCGCCGCCCATGCCGAACTTGAGGCGGTTCCGTCGGTGAAGATCGACTATCTCGCTCTGCGAGCACCCGATCTCGGTCCGGTGATCGGCCCCGGCGAGGCCCGGATGCTGATCGCCGCCCGGGTGGGCAGCACCCGTCTCATTGACAACATTTCCATCACGCTCCGGTGAAATCGATTGATACCGTCGCGGGATGACTGCTCCTGCTGTGCCGCAACGGCTGGCTGCGCCCGAGCCCGGTTGGACCGACACCGTCGACGTGGTGGTGATCGGCTCGGGGATCGCGGGGCTGACCGCCGCGCTCGAGGCTCGCGAACTCGGCACCGTGCTGGTGGTGACGAAAGACGTGATCGCCTCCGGCTCGACGCAGTGGGCACAAGGCGGAATCGCAGCGGCGCTCGGGCCGGGTGACTCGCCGGAGCAACACCTGCAGGACACCTTGGTTGCGGGCGCCGGCCTGAGCGATCCGGTCGCGGTACGGGCTCTTGTCACCGAAGGGCCGGACGCCGTACGGGATCTGATCGAGTTGGGGGCGCGGTTCGACAGTGACGCGGCCGGTGATCTGTCGCTGACTCGCGAAGGTGGTCACCACCGCAATCGGATCGCGCACGCAGGTGGCGACGCTACCGGCGCCGAGATCGAGCGGGCGCTGGTCGCCGCCGTGAAGCGGGCGCCGGACATCCGGCTGATGGAGCACGCCTTGGTGCTCGACCTGTTGACCGCCGAGGACGGCGCGGTCGCGGGCGTCACCGTGCACGTGATGGGCGAGGGGCAACTCGACGGCGTCGGGGCGATCCGCAGCCGCGCGGTGATCCTGGCTTCGGGTGGGCTCGGCCAGTTGTACGCCGCCACGACGAACCCGAGTGTCTCGACCGGCGACGGGATGGCGTTGGCCTTGCGGGCCGGCGCGAAGGTGCGCGATCTGGAGTTCGTGCAGTTCCATCCGACCGTGCTGTGGTTGGGCAAGAGTGCGAAAGGCCAACAGCCGTTGGTGTCCGAGGCCGTCCGCGGTGAGGGCGCGTTCCTGGTCGACCACGAGGGCAAGCGCTTCATGCAAGGCCGGCACGAGCTCGCGGACCTCGCGCCACGCGACATCGTGGCGAAGGCGATCATGCGTCAGATGCTTGCCTCCGGCAAGGATCACGTGTTCCTGGACGCCCGGCACTTCGGCGACGAGAAGTGGCGGGTGCGGTTCCCGACCATCCTGGCGTCCTGCCGGTCGCACGGTATCGACCCGGTGCGCGAGCTGATCCCCGTCGCGCCTGCTTGTCATTACTCGTCGGGTGGCGTCTGGACCGACCTGCAAGGCCAGACCTCAGTGCCTGGGCTGTACGCCTGTGGCGAGGTCGCCTGCACGGGCGTCCACGGCGCGAACCGGCTCGCTTCGAACTCTCTGCTCGAAGGACTGGTCTTCGCCCGCCGGATCACCAACTCGCTGGCCGCCGAGCTGCCCGAACTCCGCGAGCCGGCGATCGACCGGCGCGTGCCCGGGCTGGTGGACGCGGACGTCGTACCGGAGATGCAGCGGGTGATGACGGTCGGCGCCGGGGTGATCCGGAGCGCGAGCGGGCTGGCCGACTCCGGGGCGATGCTGGGGAAGCTGATCGAGCAACCGGCGGGCGAGCCCGGTACGCCGGGTTGGGAGGCGACCAACCTCGTCACGGTCGCGTCCGCCCTGATCGCCGCGGCCACCGCGCGCGAGGAGAGCCGCGGCTCGCACTGGCGTGAGGACCACCCGGATCGCGACGACGAGAACTGGTCGGGCAATCTGGACCTGACACTGGCCGCCGAGGGCGACTCGAGCCGGCCTGGCGCGACGTTCGTGCCACTGCAACAGGAGGGGAAGTAGTCGTATGGATGACACGCTCGACAGGCAATGGGTCGAGGACCTCGTCCGGGCCACCATCGAGGAGGATCTGGCCGGCGGCGTCGACGTCACCACCACGTCGACCGTCGAGGCCGATCAGGTCTCGGTCGCGGAACTCGTGGCGCGCGAGGACGGCGTCGTGGCCGGGCTGGAGGTCGCCGAGCTGGTGATCCGGCTGGTCGCGGGCAAGGAAGAGGTCGAGATCGAGCACTCCGTCGTGGACGGGGCGACGGTCAAGGCCGGCGACGTCCTGATGACGGTGCGCGGCAAGACCCGGCAACTGCTGACCGCCGAGCGGACGACGCTCAACCTGCTCTGTCACCTGTCCGGTGTCGCCACGCTGACCCGGCGCTGGGTCGACGCGGTCGAGGGCACCGGCGCGGTCATCCGCGACACCCGCAAGACGATGCCGTTGCTGCGCAGCCTGGAGAAGTACGCCGTGCGCTGTGGTGGCGGCAAGAACCACCGGATGGCGCTGTCGGACGCGGCGCTGATCAAGGACAACCACGTGATCGCCGCCGGCGGGGTCGCGGAGGCGTTCCGGCTGGTCCGCAAGGCCTATCCGGAGATCTCGATCGAGGTCGAGGTCGACACGATCGACGACGCGCTGATCGCGGTCGAGGCGGGCGCGGAGCTGATCCTGCTCGACAACATGGCCGTGCCGCTGCTGCGGGAAGCCGTGGAGAAGGTCGACGGGCGCGCCCGGCTCGAGGCGTCCGGCGGGCTGACCCTGGACGACGCGCGCGCGGTCGCCGAGACCGGCGTGGACTACCTCGCGGTCGGAGCGCTCACCCACTCGGCACCGGTCCTCGACATCGCGATGGACCTGCAGGCTTCCTGATGCTGCTCGCCGTGGCCGTGGAGAACACCAGGACGCTCGTCGGCCTGGTGTTCGAAGGAACGGTCAAGCGGCACTGGTGGGTCGGCACCGACGCACGCCGTACCGCGGACGAGTGGGCTGTTCTCCTCGGTGGTCTCCTGGCCGGCGAGTCAGCGGTGACCGGGGTGGCCGTGTGCTCCGCGGTCCCGAGTGTGCTGCACGAACTGCGCGAGCTGGTCTCCCGGTACTACCCCGACTTGCCCAGCGTCGTCGTCGAGCCTGGGGTGAAGACCGGGCTTCCCGTGCTCGTCGACAACCCGCGTGAGGTCGGCACCGACCGGATCGCCAACGCGCTGGCGGCGGTCCATCTGTACGGCGCCCCCTGCGTGATCGTGGACTTCGGTACTGCGACGACGGTCGACGTCGTGAACGCGGCCGGTGCGTTTGTCGGTGGTGCGATTGCTCCGGGAATCGAGACGTCGGTCGACGCCCTTGGCGCCGCGGCCGCCCAGCTTCGCCGGGTGGAACTGACCCGGCCGCGCTCGGTGGTCGCCAAGAACACGGTGGAAGCCCTTCAATCGGGCGCGATCTTCGGCTTCGCGGCCCTGGTGGATGGTCTGGTCACCCGGATCCTGGCCGAGCAGGGCCTGTCGTCCGTCACGGTCGTTGCCACCGGCGCCCTTTCGTCGCTGATCGTCCCGGAGTCGCAGACGATCACCCGGCACGAGCCGTTCCTCCCGCTGCTCGGCCTCCACCACGCCCACACCCGCAACAACTGACCGCCACCTTTGCCGGCGGCAACTGATGACGATTACGTTGCGTTAGCTGACGGATACGCGGCTGCATCTTGTGCGGGGGGTGCGGCAGGTTCACGATGAGGTGAGCGACCCCTGGGCCGAGAGGTTCGGGACTGCGGGTGGGACCGCGGTCGCAGGGGGCGGGTCGCGGGTCCGGGGGAGGATCATGAAAGCGACATATCGGGTGCTGGCCATGCTGATCGCGGCCGGAGTGGTCCTGCAGGCGATGTTCATCGCGCTGGCGTGGTTCACGGCGATCAAGGACATGGACGACGGACTGGTGATCGACAAGAACTACGACGGCAACATCGGGCACACCCTGCACGGCCAGACCGGGATGATGGTGATCCCGATTCTCGCGCTGCTGTTGCTGATCGTGTCGTTCTTCGCCCATCTCGCCGGTGGCGTGAAGTGGGCGGCGATCGTCCTCGGACTGGTGGTGCTGCAGATCGCGCTGGCCTTCGTGTCCTTCGGCGTGCCGGCGGTCGGGGCGCTGCACGGACTGAACGCGTTCGCGGTGCTCGGGACCGCCGCGTACGCCGGCCGGCGGGCCGCGGTACAGATGAAGGTGCCTGAGGCAACGATGGCGCCGGGGGCGGGGGTCACGCCTTAGTGCAGCGACGCAAGCTGATCGCGATCGCCGCCACGGTGGTCGTGCTCGCGCCGATCGCATGGTTCTGGCAGCGCAGCCTGGTGCCGGACAACCTGTCACCGATGGCGATGGGGTACGCCGACTTCGGCGGTGGGCCGCGGATGGCTGCCGAGCATGCCGAGCACGGGCGCGAGCTGAGCACGCTGACCGGTCCGGCCGAGCGACGACCTGATGTCGTCGTTCGGCTGGTCGCGCGCAAGGAGCGGTTCGAGATCGCGGGCCGTGGCTCGGTGGAGGGATACACCCTGAACCACACCTCGCCCGGGCCCGAGATCCGTGCCAGGCAAGGCGATCTGGTCGAGGTGACACTGGTCAACGAGTCGGTGCGGGACGGGATGACCCTGCACTGGCACGGGGTCGACGTGCCGGCGGCCGAGGACGGGGTCGCCGGCGTCACGCAGGACGCGGTGATGCCTGGCAGGAGTTTCGTGTACCGCTTCGTCGTACGGGATGCGGGGACGTACTGGTATCACTCGCACCAGCAGTCGCATGAGCAGGTGCGGAACGGGTTGTGGGGTCCGCTCGTGGTGACCTCGGCGAAGTCGGGTCGAGACGTGCTGGCGGCCGTGCACACCTACGACAAGATCCGGACGGTCAACGGCGGGTACGGCGAACGTCGTACGGAGGTGGCTCCTGGTTCCGTGGTGCGGGTGCGATTGATCAACACCGACAACGGGCCGATGGCGTCGTGGGTCGACGGCGCGCCGTACCAGGTGGTCGCGGTGGACGGCACGGACGTGAACCAGCCATCACTCGTCACCGGCAAGTCGGTGCTGGTGACCGCGGGGGGACGAGTGGATCTCTTGCTGACCGTGCCGTCCGACGGTACTGCGGTACGCATAGGACTCGGTGGCGGTCCGACCACCCTCGTCGTCGGGCCACATGGTGGCGCCGCGCCTGCTTCGCGGTCGGCTCCGGCCGATCGGGTCGACCTGCTGTCGTACGGGAAACCGGCGCCGATCGGGTTCGATCCCGCGCACGCGAATCGGCGCTTCGAGTACCGGATCGGGCGTCGGCTCGGGCTCTACAACGGCAAGCCCGGATTGTGGTGGACGATCAACGGACACCAGTACCCCGACGTGCCGATGTTCGTGGTCGCGCAGGGAGACGTCGTGCGGATGACTGTGCGCAACACCAGCGGTCAGGTGCATCCGATGCACCTGCATGGCCACCACGTCGTCGTCCTCTCCCGCAACGGTGTCGCCGCCACCGGCAGCCCCTGGCGAGTCGACTCCCTCAACGTCGAGGACGGCGAAACCTACGAGATCGCCTTCCTCGCGGACAATCCAGGCATCTGGATGGATCACTGCCACAACCTGCCCCATGCCGCCCAGGGCCTGGTCACCCACCTCATGTACGAAGGCATCACCACCCCGTTCCGCATAGACGGCTCCGCCAAGAACAAGCCGGAGTAGGTCAGATCTCCCGGCCGACGGTGAGGGCGGTGAGGAGCGTGGGTGGGAGGAGGGCTTGGTACGCCGGGTCGGGGGTGGTGCCGGTGGCGTCCAGGGTCTTGGAGAAGAAGCAGCGGGCGGCCGCTGCGAGGGCTACGTCGAGGACGTCGGCGTCGGAGAGGCCGAGGGTGCGGAGTTCGTCGACATCGGCTTGGGTGATCTGGTCGGCCTCGAGGGCGACCTTGCGGGCGAAGGCCATCACGGCACGGTCAACCGGGTCCTGGGGTGGCTCGGTGACCAGGGCCGCGACTTCTTCGTCGGTGAAGAAGTTCTCGGCCAGCACCTGGCCGTGCGCGAGGCTACAGTAGCTGGATTTCAGCGTGGTCGCGGCGGCCAGCGTCGCCAGCTCGTAACGGCGCAGGTCCATCGACGCCTTGATCGCGCCGTTGAGTTGCTTCCAGGCGTCGAAGACCGCCGGCCTGGCCGCGAAAGTCCTGACGAAGTTCGGGATGTGCCCGGCCGCGGCCCGGTTCTCCTCGAGAAAGCCGTCGTCTGCCCCGGCTGTGCTGATGAACGCCATGATGCCCCCTTCACTGGGTTTCCACAGTGCGCCGCATTGCAGCAACCTGCAACTTTGTTGTCCCCAGCCCCGAATTCCTGCAGAATGCCGAAGCCGAGGCCGGTGGGGGAACACGGGCCCGCAGTCATCCTGGGGGACTCCTTTGAAGCGCATCGCCGCCGTTCTGCCTGCCGTCCTGCTCGCAGCCGGCCTTGCCGCTCCCGCCGCAGCAGCCGAGGAGCCCGCACCCACCAACGTCAAGATCGCGTGGAAGGACAGCACGCTCAAGGACGTCCACGTCACCTGGGACGAAGCGACACCCCAGCCGAACGTGCTGTACTACCGGGCAGCCGGGAGCAGCAAGCGCTACCTGCTGAGGTACCTCGCGGCTGACGCACCGAACGAAGCCGACATCGCGGCTGTGCTCCTCCCCAGGCAGCTCGCGGATGCCGGCACCGACATGAGGCTCGCCACCAAGGAGATCGGCGTTGCCGTCGGCACGCGGGAAGCCGAGACCAGCCCGATGGCTGTTTCTCCCGCCTTCGACACCTTGGGCCCGACCCCGGCAAAGCTGGAGTCGTTCACAATGTCGGGCACCAACGGAATGCTTGTGAAATGGTCCGGCGGAGCCCTCGCCGCCGCTGACGAGACCCCCGGCGACCCGCTGGACCAGCCGGGCGCGGTCCGCTTCCAGCCGCGCTACTACGCGCCCGACAGCAACAGCACGGTGGATCTCGGCCAGGCCACGGAGGCCAAGCAGCTGAGTTTCACCGCACCCGCCGAACGCATCGGCTTCTATGTCGTGGCGACCAACGAATGGTCGACGGCAGCCGCCGGTGCGCAGGTCGCCGTCCGTCCCGGCGGGGTCAAAGCCACCATTCCGACCTGGATGATCGCCCACTACGGCGCCACCATCAAGGGGACCGCGACACCGACGCCGTACCTTCGGCCGGCGATTCTCCAGGCCCGGAACAGCTCGACCAGCGCCTGGTACGTCGTCGGCAGCACCGAGACCACCGGCGACATCGAGTTCCAGTTGGAGCCGTTCTTCGGCACCCGCCAGTACCGGTTGGCTGTCCCGAACTACGCGACCGCGGACACCGCGTACTTCGGCGCTTACAGCGCCCCCGGCACGCTGACGGTGCAGCAGTTCGGCTACGCATCGCCGCTGGAGTACGACGGCCATGTCGTCCTCGGCCAGTCGACGATCATCTACCTCAACCTCTATCCGCCCGTGAACGGCACGGCCGCATTCCAGCGGTGGAACGGCAAGACCTGGGTCGGCGCCGGCAGCCTCCCGTTCAAGAACGGTCACGCCGAGGGCCGTCTCAGAGGCACCGCCCTCGGCCGGGTCGCCTACCGCTACTACATCCCCGCCAACACCTACAACGGCCTCCCCGTCGCAGCGGCATACACCAAGCAGTTCGTCATCACCACCATCCGCTGATCCCCTCCCGCCCCTTGAAAGGCCCCTCGAGATGAGAAAGTGGCCCACGCTGGTCGTCGCCGCCACGGTGTTGGCGGCGACGCTGCCCACCGGAGCCTTCGCCGCCGACCTGCCCGACCCCGCGCCCACCAACGTGCAAATCAGCTGGGCGGCCGACGGGTCTGCGCAGGTTCACGTGACCTGGGCGGAAGCCGCGGCACGACCGAACAAGATCGCCGTCCGCGACCTGGACAAGGCCTCGAACGTCATCGCCGCCTACACGACCGCTGACGGCCCGGATTCGATCGACCTGCCTGCGGGCCTGTTCAGACATCGCGAGCATCTGCAAGTCATGGTTGCCGCAGGCACCAGAGACGGCTTGACGAGCCCGGAAAGCCCGTCAGCGGTCTTTGATTCCAGCTATCCGAGCACCAAGATCGATGGAGTGAGCCTGGCTCCGACCGGGCTCACGGTCAAAGCGCAACCATCGCCTCTCCAGGACACAACCCCTGGGGATCCGCTGGACGACGACGGGACGATCTACCAGCCGACGTACCGGTCGAGCCAGGGGACCTATGCGCTGGGTGCGGCCGGACCGGCCATGGAGGTGTTCGTTCCGCACCCGGCCTCGAACTACACCTTCTGGCTGGCCGGCCACAGCCGTTGGGGGTTGGACGCCTGGGACAACGAGGTTGTCGTCGATCGTCCTCGGGTGACGGTGCAGGCGGCCGCCCGCTGGCAATACGGCTCCGATATGCGGGTGACCGGAAGCTACGGCCGGCTACTCGGCTGGTACCAACCGCGGGTCATCCTGCAGGCGCGAAACTCGCCGGCTTCCCCGTGGTACGTGGTGACGTCCGACGTCGCCACGAACGAGGGCAACTTCGTCTTCACCTTCCCCGCCAGGACGCGTGAATACCGCATCGCCATGGCCAACTCGATCACCAACAGCACCAACTGGACCGTCTTCGTCGGTGGGTACACGGCCCCGGTGAAGACGGTGGCGTATCAGCGGGTCTATGCGTTGTTCACGACACCGACGGTCAAGGTGGGTCAGACGTCGAACGTGCATGTGCAGTTGAACGTGTTCCTGCCGAAGGCGCAGGTCGCGTTGCAGCGGTGGAACGGGAAGACGTGGGTGTTCGTGCAGAACATCACCCTGACGAACAACGTCGGCTGGGCGAAGGTCACCGGCAAGACGGCCGGCTATTCGGCGTACCGGATCTACTCGCCGAACGTCACCAAGGACGGCAGGTTGGTCGCCGCCGCCTACAGCCCGAACTTCGTCCTCGCCACCGTCCGCTAGGAAGCACGTGAAGCACATCGCCGCAGTACTCGCAGCCGCCCTGGTGACGATCGGCCTGACCGCTCCCACCGCGACGGCCGCCGACCCCGCGCCCACCGACGTCAAGATCGCCTGGAAGGACGACACCTTCCAGTTCATCCACGTCACCTGGACCGAGGACGCCGCCCGGCCGAACAGGATCGTGGTCCGCAAGGTCGGCGACCCGACCGAACGATCCACCTGGCACGTCCCGGCCGATGCCCCGAACGCCTTCGACGTACCGAAGTCCGCAGTACGCCAGGGCTCGACGATGACAGAGGTGCTCGAGATCGGCGTGGCAGCCGGCACCGAGGCCGGCGAGACCAGCCCGGTCGCGGCCTCGCCCGGTTTCGACATCCGCTACCCCGGAACACCCAGGATGGGAGCGGTTTGGCCGACCGGAACGAACACCGTGACGGCCACCTGGTACGGCTGGCCGGTCAGGGATCCCAATCCCGGAGATCCGCTGGACCGCGACGATACGGCGTACTACAACCCGGTGTACCAGGTCGGTACCGCGGCGCCGGTTGCGATCGGCAAACCGATCACTGCGGAAACCGTCACCTTCGCCGGCCCCAAGCCGCCCTATGACTTCTACGTATGGTCGGAGAACGAGTGGGCGCGACCTGCGGACAGTAAGCGGGGCCGCGTTCAGACCACTGCCTTCACTGTGTCGATTCCGAGTTGGGCGATCGCGGGCACCAGCACCGTGATCAGCGGCACTTACAACGGTCCGTCGGCCGCCAAGGTGACGGTGCAAGCGCGGAACTCGGCCACGAGCGCGTGGTACGCCGTCGTCAGCACCGATTTCACCGGCAACAAGTACCGATTCGCCGTTCCCAGCCAAGGGACACGGCAGTACCGCGTCGCGATCGCGAACCGGGCCGACAGCGACGCTTCCGCGGCCTGGTTCGGCGGCTACAGCGCTGCCAAGACCACCACGGTCCAGCAGAAGGTCACCACTGACGGTTCCCGGACGTACCACCGCTCTTACGGGGAAGCACCGCAGATGCACGTCTATGTGAACCCCGCGGTCGAAGGCTACGCAGCCATGCAGCGCTGGAACGGCAAGGCCTGGGTGTTCGTGGCGAACGTCAACGTCCGCTTCGGCTGGGGCGTGAACGCCATCAGCAAAGCCAGTCTGGGCAGCACCACCTACCGCTACTACGTCCCCAACAACCTGTACGGCGGCAACCTCGTCGCCGCCGCGTACAGCCCCAACTTCGTCATCACCGTCCTCCCTTAGGAACCCTTGTGAAAAAGCTGCCTGTCGTTGCTGTGCTCGCTGGGTTGTTGCCGGCCGGGCTTGTCGTTCCGGCTGTTGCCGCGGAGCCGACTGACCCGGCGCCGACGAATGTGCGGATCGGCTGGAAGGACGACAGCTTTCAGTTCGTGCATGTGACCTGGGACGAGGATTCGGCGCGGCCGAATCAGGTGTTCGTGCGGAAGCCGGACTCGACCGGGCACAGTGCGCTGAAGTACGTGGCCGCGGATGCGCCGAATGCGATCGACCTGCCGAAGGATGCGATCTGGCAGGCGGGCGTCAAGTCGGAGTGTCGGTCGGCGACGCGGCGGGGGAGACCAGTCCGGTCGCGCTGTCGGTGCCGTTCGACACGATCGATGCCGGTCAGCCGATCATCGAGTCCAATCAGCCGTCCGGAAGCAGCACGCTGCAGGTGACCTGGAAGGCGGGCACGCCGGTTCACAACGACACGACTCCGGGCGACCCGCTGGATGTGAACCTGCCGGTGACCTACCAGCCGGCGTACCGGGTCGGGACTGCGGCGCCGGTGCTGGTCGGGCAGCCGACGACGAACACCACGGCGACCGTGACCGGCCCCAAGCCGCCGTACTCGCTCACCGTGCGGGCAGTGAACGAGTGGACCTACATCTCGAGCGACCCGGTCAACGCCCAGCCGATCGGCTTCACCACGTCGATCCCGACCTGGGTGATCGCCGGTACGGACACGGTGATCAAGGGGACCTACACGGGCCCCGACTCCGCGACGATCACACTGCAGGCGCGGAACTCGGCGACGAGCGCGTGGTACGGCGTCGGCGGGTACGCCTTCACTGGTCACACCTACCAGTTCACCGTGCCGAGCCGGGGCACCCGCGACTACAGGATCGCGGTCAGCAACTCCCAGGACCCGATCGCCAAGACCGGCTGGTTCGGCGGCTACAGCGGGATCGTGAAGACCACGACCCAACTGAAGGCGACGGTGTTGCTCGGCGCGTCGACGGTCTACCGCAGCAGCACGCCGGTGAACGCCGTCCTGACCGTGAACCCTGCTTCCAGCGGCACCGCTTCCCTGCAGCGCTGGAACGGCACAACCTGGGTTGCCGTCGCCAACGTGCCGTTCACATCCGGACGCGGAACGGGCCACCTGAGCGCAGCGACCGCCGGCACCTTCACCTACCGGTTCTACGTGCCTGCGCAGACCTACAACGGCCTGCCCGTCGCAGCGGCGTACAGCCCGAACTTCACAGTGAAGGTTCTTCCCTAGCTGTAGGACCAGCCGGTCCAGTTGTCGATGGTGACTGTGACGAAGGGGCCGGCTGGGGGTGATTCGGCGTACTGCGGGTACTTGGCAGCCAGCGCGTCCAGAGGGCCCGTGTCGCTGATGGTTGCGTGGCCGTCGGCTCGAACCCACCACAGGTGGGTCCAGTCCCGGGTGTAGTGGTCGCAGAGAACTGCTACCTGCGGGTTGAAGGTGACGTTCGCCAGGCGGCGCAGCGAGCGGGTGGACTTCGGCTTGTGATCGACGGCGAAGATCAGGACGTCGCCGGCCAGCGCGAAGGTGATCGGGACGATGTGCGGGCGCAGGTCCTCGCCGGTGGTGGCGAGGAACGCGCGGTCCGCCGCGGCCAGACGGCTTCGGCAGGCGGACGGCCCGAGTATCACGATTCGACCCTACTGGCTGACAGCGGCTTGTCAGCACTATGTATGGTCTACGCGGTCCAGCTGTAAGGGTAGGTGAGACGTGATGCGCAGGGTGTTGGCTGTCGCGTTCGCACTTCTCCTCGGCGCGTCGACGTTGACCGCCTGCTCGTCCGACCCCTTGCCGACCGGGGTGACGATCGGCTGGGCGGACAACACCCATCAGGCGGTTCAGGTCAGCTGGAAGGACTCGGACGCGCCGAACCGGATCACCATCCAGGGCGTGGTGAGCAGCAGCCCGTCGTACGTGAAATACCTGGCGGCGACCGAGCCGAACACCTGGGCGATCCCGGCCTCGGCCTTCCCGCCGGACGGCAACTACAAGGTCGCGGTCGAGATCGGTACGTCGATCGGCGGGGTGACCAGCAAGGCGGCGCTGTCGCCGATGTTCGACACCGACGGCCCGCTGCGCCCGACCGACGCGGTGGCCACGCCGACCGGCAACGACGTGGTGGTCACCTGGAAGGTCCCCCCGCCGGAGCAGGACTTCTCCCCGGGCGACCCACTCGACGTCCCGCACGGTAGCCAGCTCTATGTCCCGGTCGTCGGTACGGCGGGGCAGCCGTTCCGCGTGGTCGGTCCAGGGACGACCACAACCCGGCAGGTGGTGAAGAACCTGCGGCCCCCGTACTACTTCCAGCTCCGCGCGACGAACGAATGGACCTCGCTGACCGGCGGCGAGATTCTGGGCCGGACGAGTTCCACGTCGATCGCGGTGCCGACCCTGTGGACGTTCGGCCTCTCCATGCCGCTTCGCGGCCGGACGGTCCAGCAGGAGATCAGCTGCGCCGAAACTCGCTGCGCTGCCCGGCAGACCACCTCCGCCGGTCTGCCGGTGGTGATGCTGGGCCAGAACAGGGCGGGCGGCCCGTGGGTCCAGGTCGGCCGTGCCGTGACGCAACTGGGCGGGTACTTCGAGGTCCGGGTGAACGCCCCCGGAACGCGGAACTACCGGGCCTACGTGCCGCTGACGAGCCGGGTCGGGTATCTGTCGACGGCCTCGAGCAGCAAGGCGTCCCTGTCGCGGAGCAAGATCCAGATCGCCAGCGCGTTGTACTACGGCGGCAACGTCCATAACCGCAACGACGTCGTCACCGCCGTCCTGGCCGTCCGCCCGAACATGAACCAGCAGGCCATCTTCCAGTTCTGGAACGGCAAGGTGTGGGTCAGCATCAAGCAGACCCCGATCAAGAACGGCCGGGCCGCTCTCGCGTTCAGGGCCACCCGGCCGGGCATCTTCGCTTATCGGTTCCTGGTGCCGAGCACGCAGTACCTGGGGACGCCGGTCTACGGAACCGCCACCGGCAGCATGGTGCTACGCGTCCGCTGAGGTCTCCGCCTCGCCCGGCTGCACCTGGGCAGGAACCGGTACGGCGTCGACGAGCATCGGCCCGCTGGGCGCCTCGACCCGGCGCCGCCGGAGCTTGAGGACGACGTACGCCGCCACGGCCACCACGCCGATCGCGACCAGCGCCCAGACCGACACCTGGCCGAAGATCTTGTCCGCGTTGTCGCCGACCTTGTACGCCACCACGCCGATCGTGGTCGACCAGGCGATCCCGCCGGCCGCGTTGGCCGCGAGGAAGCGCGGGTAGGACATCCGCAGCATGCCGGCCATCGGGCCGGCGAAGATCCGCAGCAGCGCCACGAACCGGCCGAAGAACACGGTCCAGACGCCGTAGCGGTGGAAGTACTTCTCCGCCTTCGCGATCCGGTCCTCGGAGAAGTGGTGGAACCGCCGGCCGAGCCGCTCGAACAGGCTCCGGCCCGCCTTGCGCCCGATGAAGTAGCCGATCGAGTCGCCGATGATCGCACCGGTCGCAGCCGCGCCGATCACGAAGTAGATGTTCAGGTTGCCCTGGGACGCCAGCAGGGCGGCCGCGACCAGCGTGGTCTCACCCGGCAGCGGCACTCCCATGCTCTCGACGCCGATGACGAGTCCGACCACCAGATACGCGACGATCGCGATCCCACCGGTCGGGATCGCGATGGCCAGCGCGTGCATAGTTGCCCCCATGCCTACATCCTGGCATCCGGAGGCAACCAGTTACTTCACACTTGCGTTAATCCGGGGGAATTTCCGGGGTGGTCCCGTTGAAAGCCTTCGTCACGTTCTGTAGCGCCGAGGTGACCTCGGACGGAATCACCCAGAAGGTGTTGCCGGGTCCCTTCGCCAGTTCGGGCAGCATCTGCAGGTACTGGTAGGCCAGCAGTTTCGGGTCCGGATCGTTGCGATGGATCGCGTCGAAGACCGTGTCGATCGCCTTCGCCTGCCCCTCGGCGCGCAGGATCGCGGCCTGCCGGTCACCTTCCGCGGTCAGGATCCGCGCCTGCCGCTGCCCCTCGGCGGTGAGGATCGTGGCCCGCTTCTCCCGGTCCGCCCGCATCTGCTTCTCCATCGACTCCTTGATCGACGCCGGCGGATCGATCGCCTTCAACTCGACCCGGTTGACCCGGATGCCCCACTTGCCGGACGCCTCGTCCAGGACACCGCGCAGCGTCGAGTTGATGTGCTCCCGCGAGGTCAGCGTCTTCTCCAGGTCCATGCTGCCGATCACGTTCCGCAGCGTGGTCACGGTGAGCTGCTCGATCGCCTGGATGTAGTTGAAGATCTCGTACGCCGCGGCGCGCGGATCCGTGACCTGGAAGTACAGCACCGTGTCGATGTCCACCACCAGGTTGTCCTCGGTGATCACCGAGCGCGGCTCGAACGAGACCACCTGCTCGCGCAGGTCGATCAGGGCCCGGGGCCGGTCGATGAACGGGATGACGACGTTCAGGCCCGGCTCGAGGGTGCGCAGGTACCGGCCCAGGCGCTCCACGTTGCTGGCTCTGGCCTGCGGCACGATCCGCACCGTTCGCAGTACGAGCACGACGGCCAGCAGAGCGACGACCAGTCCGACGATCAGTTCGGCCATGGATCCTCCCGGGGATGGACAAGGGCGGTCGCGCCCTCGATTGCGAAGACGTCGACGGTGGTCCCGGCCGGGATCAGCAGATCGGGGTCGTACGACCGGGCGGACCACTCCTCGCCGCCGATCCGGACCCGCCCCGGCTCACGGCCGACGGCACTCAGTACGACGGCCTCCCGGCCGATCAGCGCGGCCACCCCGGTGCGTAACTGGGGATGCGAGGTGAGGTGTCGGCGCGCGACCGGCCGTACCAGGGTGATCATCGCGCCGGCCGCGACGGCGAACGCCAGCAACTGCAGGCCGGTGCCCAGTCCGATCGCGGCCACCCCGGCAGCGGCCAGGGCCGCGAGAGCGAGCAGCAGCAGGTCGAGAGTGGCCGTCATCAACTCGGTGATGCCGAGGACGGCGGCAATCGTCAACCACAGGAGCCAGGACTGCATGCGATCACCTACACGGCGGAGTACCTCTTGTCTCGACGGTACGCCCGCGCGGGCGATTGTGTCCTAACGGTCAGGTTTCTTCCGGCGGCTTCCCGACCGGTACGACGGCCAGCAGGGTGCTCACCTGGCGGGTACCGGCCGGATGGCTGGTCGCCGTGCGAGTCCGGCGGTAGCGGTCGATCACCTCGGTCAGCTCGTTGCCGAGCTTCTCGGCCTCGGCCTTGGTGAGCCACAGGCGGCTGCGGGACATCATGCTCAGCTCGTCCCACGGGTCGTCGCCGGACAGCTCCTCGAACTGCTCGATCAGCCGGTTCACGTTCGTCCGCATCATCGCCTGGCTGGCCAGCCGGCCCGAACCGGCGGACTGCGACGAGATCACCAGGCTCTGCGCCGGCGCCCGCCAGGGCCGCTCGCGGCCGTCGGCGGAGGTGTCGGCGCGCTCGATGATGCCCCAGCGCGACAGGGCCCGCAGGTGGTAGCTGGTCGCCGACGGGGTCAGGCCGGCGAGCTCGGCGCACTCGGTCGCGGTGAGCACCTTGCCGCCGTACAGCTCGTCGATGATCCGCTGCCGGGCCGGGTGCGCCAGGGCGCGGATCGCCCGCGGGTCGGTCAGTACCACGCGCTTCTTCACCGCGCGCTTGTTCTTCCGGGCCACGGCGACAGCGTAGCGGGTCACTTGACGGATCAAAATATGAAGCATTAACTTCATAACTATGAAGCAACCACTTCACGTCTCGATCTGGTCGTACCGCGACATCCGGCTCGTCCTGCCCGCCCGCGCGGTCTCGTACGCCGGTGACTCGATCGCTCTGGTCGCCCTGATGCTGCGGATCTCCGACCACGGCGGCCCTGCCGCGATCACCGCGCTGCTGCTGGCCTTCGCCGTACCGACGGTCGCGATGATCCCGTTCGCGGGCCGGATCGTGGACGGCTACGACTCCCGCACAGTGCTGGTGTGGGCGTCGCTCCTCCAGGCAGCCGTCGCCGTCGGCCTCGCCTTCTGCAACGGCCTGGTGGCGACCTTGGCGCTGGTCTGCGTTCTGCAACTCGGCCAGGCGGTGGAGGGACCGGCCTGGGGAGCCTTGATCCCGCGGATCGTGGGCGAGGAACTGGTCGGCCGCTCGACCGGCGCGAGCCAGGCTCTGATCGGTGTCGCGACGCTGGCCGGCTCGGGGCTGGGCGGCGTACTGGTGGGCTGGTCTCCCAGGGGTGCGTTGCTGGTGAACGCCTCGACCTTCACCGGACTCGCACTGATCGCCGGGCTGGTCCGGACCCGGCGACGTCCGGAGCCGGGCGTCGTGCGCGAGCGTGGCTCGATGACCGCCGGACTGCGGAGCATCTTCGCGGACGACCTGCTGCGGATCCTGGTGCCGTCGCTGTGGGTCTTCATCCTGGTCGGCGAGGCGGTCAACATCGTCGAGGTGTTCCTGATCACCGACGACCTCGGCCTCGGCCCGACCGGGTACGGCGTGGTGCTGGCCGCTCAGGGGGCCGGAGCGATCGCGGGTGCCTGGCTCACCGGTCGGTTGAAGGGCCACCTGGACCGCTCGCGCGCCGTCCTGCTGGGGATGGCCGGCATCGGGATCTCCTGCGTCCTGATGGGACTGGCCGGAAACGTCGTCGTGCTGTTGATCGGAGCGGTCGCCATCGGCCTCGCCAGCGGAACGCTCAACGCTGCCGTCAGCACGCTCCTCGTGACCAGGACCGCGGAAGAGCGCCGCGGCCGGGTCATCGCCGCCCTCAGCGGGACCGCTCGTGCTTGCAGTCTGCTGGCGCTCCTCCTCGGCGGCGCCGCGGGAGCTGTGCTGGGAACGCGGCCGACTTTCGTGACGGCCGGTGCGTTGGCAGCGGTCGCTGCCGTGGCGGCCGCAGTACTGGTACTGCGGAGCAGGCTGTGGACAAAGGATTCGGCTGCGGAGGCGCTCAGTCACTAGCCTTTGGGCATGACTGACGCACGCGAGACCCCGGTGAACCCCAACAGCGGGCAGGACGACCTGCCCGAGCAGATGCGGGTCCGCCGGGAGAAGCGTGACCGGCTGCTGGCCGAGGGGGTGCAGCCCTACCCGATCTCGGTCGAGCGGACGCACCTGCTGAAGGAGCTCCGCGAGCGGTACGACGCCCAGGAGCTGGCGCCCGACACCAGGACCGGCGAGCAGGTCGCGGTGGCCGGCCGGGTGATCTTCCTGCGCAACACCGGCAAGCTCTGCTTCGTCCGGCTCCGCGAGGGCGACGGCACCGAGCTGCAGGTGATGCTGTCGCTGGCCGACCTCGGCGAGGAGGAGCTCGCCCGGTTCAAGGCGCTGGTCGACATCGGCGACCTGCTGGCCGTCCAGGGCGAGGTCATCACCAGCCGCCGCGGCGAGCTGTCCGTGCAGGCGACGGCCTGGCAGATGGCGGCCAAGACGCTCCGGCCGCTGCCGAACGAGCACACCCCGCTGAGCGAGGAGTCACGCGTCCGGCTGCGATACGTCGACCTGATCGTCCGCCCGGAGGCCCGCGACATGGTCCGGACCAAGGCGACCGTGCTGAAGTCGCTGCGGTCCACCTTCGACGCGCAGGGCTTCGTCGAGGTGGAGACGCCGGTCCTGCAGCTGACCAACGGCGGGGCGGCGGCCCGGCCGTTCCGGACCCACCTGAACGCTTTCGACCAGGACATGCTGCTCCGGATCGCGCTCGAGCTCGATCTCAAGCGGGCCATGATCGGCGGCGTCGACCGGGTCTACGAGATCGGCCGGACGTTCCGCAACGAAGGCCTGGACTCCACCCATGCCGCGGAATTCTCGATGATCGAGGCATATCAGGCCTACGGCGACTACAACACCATGAAGACATTGCTGCGCGATCTGATCCTGAATGCCGGTGAAGCGCTCGGTCGCACGGTGGTGACCGCACGTGACGGTTCGGAGATCGACCTGACCGCGCCGTGGCGCGAGGCGACGGTATTCGAGCTGATCTCGGACGCGGTCGGTGAAGCCGTCGACGTGAGCACCGACGCGGCCGTGCTGAAGAAGCTGGCCGAGCAGCACCAGGTCGAGTTGCAACCGGGCTGGAATGCCGGCGAGATCGCGCTGGAACTGTACGAGAAGCTGGTCGAGCACACCTTGATCCAGCCGACCTTCGTGACCGACTATCCGGCCGCGGTCCGGCCGTTGGCCAAGCCGCATCGCCGGGTCGAGGGCCTGGTCGAGGCATTCGACCTGATCATCAACGGGGTCGAGCTGGCCCCGGCGTACTCGGAATTGAACGACCCGGTGATCCAGCGGGAACGCCTGGTGGCACAGTCGTTGCTGGCCGCGGCCGGCGATCCCGAGGCGATGGACCTGGACGAGGATTTCCTTCGCGCGATGGAGTTCGGCATGCCGCCGGCCGGCGGACTGGGAATGGGTCTGGACCGGTTGGTGATGTTGTTCACCGGCGCCGGTATCCGGGAGACGATTCTGTTCCCGCTGCTCCGGCCGGAGTGAGAAGTTTCGGCCCCGGGGAACTGTTGCATAGCACAACCATCGGCCAAATCCATTCCCCGGGTCCGATTTCTTCGCAGACCGTAGGCGAAGTGGCGTGAATACCCATCGTCACGACGGATGCGCTGCGTCGATCGGTTTGGAGGGTTTAGTCACATCTTTACCTCCCATTCCGCCTGTTGAATGACAGCGAACCGGTTTGTGCGGTACAAATCAGGGTGCAAGTAATCGGCAGGGGGATTGTGCCCGTTGACGGGCGCGGAAAGGACTGTCAGCGATGGCGCAAAGGGTTCAGGTGGTTCTCGAGGACGATCTCGACGGCGGTAAGGCCGACGAGACCGTGACATTCGGTCTGGACGGCTCGACGTACGAGATCGACCTGTCGAAGAAGAACGCCGCCAAGTTGCGCGACGCCCTCGCCGGATACGTCGGCGCCGGTCGCCGGGTGGCCGGCCGCCGGGGCAGCGCCGGGCGCACGCGGGGACGGGGCCGGTCCGCGACCGACTCCGCAGATATCCGCGCCTGGGCCAAGGAAAATGGCTACGAGGTGAGCGAGCGCGGCCGGATCTCGGCCGAAGTGCGGGCGGCGTACAACGACGCGAAGTAATTCCCCTCACTCACGTCCCCGTACCACGGGCTACCGGTCCCGGTGCCAGCGATTGGCATCGGGACCGTCCGCATTCCGGCCGTTTCACAGTGTGGACACAGTTCGGGACCGGGTACGGAATCGGTGCCTGACCGGACAACGAAGGTGACGAATTCGCTGGTGGCGAACACCGGGCGCGCCGGGAACACCACGGCGGTCCCGGAGGTTGTTCCCTTGTGATCCCCACTCCACGGCCGTACCGGAGGTGGTGGCGTGTTCGCTGAGAGCGAGCCTGTCGGTGCCGGGGACTAGCATGCATGTACGGGGGTTGGACACACGGCACGTCCGACTCCTCTGAGGCAAGGAGTGCTTTGGCGATGTTTGAACGATTTACGGACCGAGCCCGTCGGGTCGTCGTCCTGGCCCAAGAAGAAGCCAGGATGCTGAGCCACAACTACATCGGCACCGAGCACATCCTGCTCGGCCTGATTCACGAGGGTGAAGGTGTCGCCGCCAAGGCTCTCGAGAGCCTGGGTATCTCGCTGGAGGCTGTCCGTTCGCAGGTCGAGGAGATCATCGGCCAGGGACAGCAGGCTCCGAGTGGGCACATCCCGTTCACCCCGCGCGCCAAGAAGGTTCTGGAGCTCTCCCTGCGTGAGGCCCTGCAACTGGGCCACAACTACATCGGCACCGAGCACATCCTGCTCGGCCTCATCCGCGAGGGTGAGGGCGTCGCCGCGCAGGTCCTGGTCAAGCTCGGTGCGGACCTGAACAAGGTCCGGCAGCAGGTCATCCAGCTGCTGAGCGGATACCAGGGCAAGGAGACGCAGTCCGCAGGAGCTCCTGCGGAGGGTGCTCCCAGCAGCTCCTTGGTGCTCGACCAGTTCGGCCGGAACTACACCCAGTCGGCCCGCGAATCGAAACTCGACCCGGTGATCGGGCGCGAGATGGAGATCGAGCGGGTCATGCAGGTGCTGTCCCGGCGGACCAAGAACAACCCTGTCCTGATCGGTGAGCCCGGTGTCGGCAAGACCGCGATCGTGGAGGGTCTGGCCCAGCAGATCGTCCGCGGCGACGTGCCGGAGACCCTCAAGGACAAGCAGATCTACTCCCTCGACCTGGGTGCCCTGGTGGCCGGTTCGCGCTACCGCGGTGACTTCGAGGAGCGGCTCAAGAAGGTGCTCAAGGAGATCCGCACCCGCGGCGACATCGTGCTGTTCATCGACGAGATCCACACCCTCGTCGGGGCCGGCGCGGCCGAGGGCGCGATCGACGCGGCGAGCATCCTGAAGCCGATGCTGGCTCGCGGTGAGCTGCAGACCATCGGCGCCACCACCCTCGACGAGTACCGCAAGTACGTCGAGAAGGACGCCGCACTGGAGCGCCGGTTCCAGCCGATCCAGGTCGCCGAGCCCTCGATCGCGCACACGATCGAGATCCTCAAGGGCCTGCGCGACCGCTACGAGGCGCACCACCGGGTGACCATCACCGATGCCGCCCTGGTCAACGCCGCGCAGCTGGCCGACCGCTACATCTCCGACCGGTTCCTGCCCGACAAGGCGATCGACCTGATCGACGAGGCCGGCGCCCGGTTGCGGATCCGCCGGATGACGGCTCCGCCGGACCTGCGGGAGTTCGACGAGAAGATCGCGAACGTCCGCCGGGAGAAGGAGTCGGCGATCGACGCCCAGGACTTCGAGCGAGCGGCTTCTCTGCGCGACGACGAGAAGAAGCTGATCAACGCGAAGGCCGAGCGGGAGAAGCAGTGGAAGGCCGGCGACATGGACGTCGTCGCCGAGGTCGACGAGGAGCTGATCGCCGAGGTGCTGAGCACCGCGACCGGCATCCCCGTCTTCAAGCTGACCGAGGAGGAGTCCTCGCGGCTGCTGGACATGGAGAAGGAGCTGGCCAAGCGCTACATCGGCCAGACCGACGCCGTGAAGGCGCTGTCGCGGTCGATCCGGCGGACCCGTGCGGGTCTGAAGGACCCGCGCCGGCCGAGCGGCTCGTTCATCTTCGCCGGCCCGTCCGGTGTCGGTAAGACCGAGCTGTCGAAGGCGCTGACCGAGTTCCTGTTCGGCGACGAGAGCGCGCTGATCAGCCTCGACATGTCGGAGTACTCGGAGAAGCACACGGCCTCGCGGCTGTTCGGCTCGCCTCCTGGGTACGTCGGCTACGAAGAGGGTGGCCAGCTGACCGAGAAGGTCCGTCGCAAGCCGTTCAGCGTGGTGCTGTTCGACGAGGTGGAGAAGGCCCACCCGGACATCTTCAACTCGCTGTTGCAGATCCTGGACGAAGGTCGCCTGACCGACGCCCAGGGGCGCGTGGTCGACTTCAAGAACACCGTCATCATCATGACCACGAACCTCGGGACCAGGGACATCGCCAAGGCCGTCAGCCTCGGGTTCTCCCAGGCGAGCGACACCGGCGGCTCGTACGAGAAGATGAAGGCCAAGGTCACCGAGGAGCTCAAGCAGCACTTCCGGCCGGAGTTCCTGAACCGCGTCGACGAGATCGTGGTCTTCCACCAGCACGGCATGGAGGAGATCGTCAAGATCGTCGACCTGATGGTCGGGCAGGTGGAGGAGCGGCTCAAGGACAAGGACATGGGCATCGAGCTCACCCCGGCGGCGAAGGCCTTGGTCGCCGACCGTGGCTTCGACCCGGTCCTGGGTGCTCGCCCACTGCGTCGCGCGTTGCAGCGTGACGTGGAGGACGTGCTGGCCGAGAAGATCCTGTTCGGGGAACTGCGCCCCGGCCAGATCGTGCTCGTCGACGTGGCCCCCGAGGGCACCGTGAACGAGGACGGCCTGCGGGAGTACTTCACCTTCACCGGCACCCAGAAGGCGCCCAGCCCCGACCTGGAGCTGACCGAAATCGCCGGCGGCTCGTCCGGCCTCCAGGACACCTGACAGCAAGAGCAAACAAGCGAAGGCCCCGCGGACACCTCGTCCGCGGGGCCTTCCGCCGTTTTGGAGCGCCTCAGCGTGGTGCGCGGCAATCAGCGGGTGTGGAGGTGCGGGCTCCCCGGCCCGCGCCTCAGCGTGGTGCGCGGCGATCAGTAAGTATGGGGGCGGGCTCGCAGGCCTGCGCGTCAGCGTGGTGCGCGGCGATCAGCGGGTGTGGGGGTGCGGGCTCGCCGGGCCGCGCCTCAGCCTGGCGCGCAGCAACCAGTGGGTATGGCTCGCAGGCCTGCGCGTCAGCGGGTTTGGCGGAGGTGGGTGATGGTGGTTTGGAGGGCGTCGTCGGTGGGGGTGGTGGGGTGGGGTCGGTCGGCGATGAGTTGGGCTGAGGTGGCCAGGGTCCAGCAGAGGCCGGTGGTGATGGCGATTGCCGGGCCCGGGCCGGGCCAGACGTCGGAGAAGGCGTCCAGGGTGGCGGCCTGCCAGCTGCCGGCGACGTAGATGAGGGCGATGACTCCGGTGATTGCGGTGGCGGCCTGTGCGGCTGCTCCTGGGCGCAGGGTGAGTGCTACGGCCGAGGCGATCAAACCGGCCAGCCAGGCGAGGAGAAGCGACGGCTGGACCTCGTAGCCGAGTTGCCAGACCGACTCGCCCAAGCGTCGGCTGAAGGTCCACGGCAGAAGCAACGTCAGCCCCGACGCCAGCGCCGTCAAAACGGTGACTCTGGCGAACCAGCGATGCTCTCTGCTCGCAAGAGTCTGCTCAGCAAGGTCGAGCTGCCGGTTGAGCTCCTCGTCCGGCGGCAGAGGCTGCACCGGCGGCAGAGGCTGGACCGGCGACAAAGGGCGAGCCGCCGACAACGGGTGGGCCGGCGGCAAGGGGTGGCCCGGCGGTGAAGGGTTGCCCGGGAACGGTTCGATGGTCGGCGGCAAGGCGTCGCCTGGCGGTGGAGGGTTGGCTGGGGGCGGGTCGGTGGCCGGCGGCAAGGCGTGGCCCGGCGGTGGAGGGTTGCCTGGGAGCGGTTCGATGGCCGGCAGCAAAGGGTGGCCCGGCGGTAGAGCGTGGTCCGGGGACGGTTCGGTGGCCGGCGATGCTGCCTGTCGTCGTGCTCGACGGGCACCGTCTGCGAGATCGCCTAAGGGGAGCCTCCAAGGCGCAAACCTGGACAGCTTGCGTCGAGGACCACCGGCAGGAGCGCTCATAGCACCGGCTCCAGCTTGACGACGTCGTTGCCCAGTTCGAAGTACAGGGCGGTCCCGATCACCGTGATGTCGTCGGCTGCCTGCGGGACTCCTTGGGTCGGTCCGGCGACGACGGTGACTCTGCCTGGTCCGTCCACCCGGACCAACTGACGACCGTCGTACCCCCAGATCTTTCCGTCCGGTCCGGTGAACCAGTTGCCGTCGGTGGTCCACTGGTCCGGTGGGACGGTCGACGCGACGGGCCAGCCGGTCGCCTCGCCGCCGAACAGCTTCGTGGACCTGCCGGACCTGTTGACCAGCAGCAGTTGCTCGTCGATCACCATCGCGACGTCACCCGACGAGAGCTGCACCAAGCCCTGCTGCCGAAGCGAACCACCGACCTTGACCCGGCTCACCTCCCGCCCCGGCCCGTAGAAGTCGTAGAGCCCGCCACCAATCGCCCTGACCAGCCGATCGCCCGCCGCAGCAGCGACTTCGCCCTGCTGGTCGGGAGCTGCCAGATCCCGCAGAACGGTCGCCGTGCCGCCCGCCAGATGCACTGCCACCTCGCCGCCGGACGCTCCCGACGCAGTCCACCAGAGACCGCCCTGCCCATCAGGAGCCCACGCGTGCGCGGAGCTGGGCACCGCCAGCCGCACCAGCCGCCCTCGCGAGTCCAGCGCCAGTTCCGTGTTCGTGCCCGACGCCGCCTTGCCCACCACGCCCTCTGCTGTGACAGGCGGATCAGCAACTGGCACGCCCGACAGCAACGCCACCTTGTACGGCGTACTGCCGCTCGCCGCCTTCCTGCGATCACAGCGCGGCTCCGGCTCAGGCAGCACCGGGTACGACGAAGCAGCGGCGGCCGCGTCGGTGATCTCCAGGACCTGATCGCCACCACCTGGCGAAACGCCCAGCAGCAGTGACCCGTCCGGCCTGGCTTCCATGCTGTCTACCTGCGTCACCGGGCCGGGCACTCGGCGCAGCAACCCGTCGGGCGTCAGTACCGCGGTAGGCGAGCTGCCACCGAGCCACAGATCCCCCCGCACATCGACAGCGAACGAGTCGACCGTCAACGAGGAACTGGCCATGTCGGAACTCAGTTGGCAGCCGGCCGGAGCAATCCCGGTCACCTGCTGCGGCTGCCCGCCCGGCCTGAGCAGAACCAGCCCGGTCTCGCTGTTACGCCAGGCCGTGGTGCCGTCCGGTCCGCTGGAGACACTGTTACCAGCTGCCCCCGCCCCAGGGGCGATCAGAAACTGCTTGAGGTCCATCCCGACCCGCAACTGGTTCGCGGGGATCTGCCAGGTGGAGGTGGCTCCCCAGACGACGATCGAGTGGTCCGCGTTCCGGTGGGTCAAGGCCGGGCCGACGCCGGTCGCGTAGATGTCGACGCCGGGCGTCACGTAGAGGGTGCCGTCCGGATTGGTGTGGCTGAGGCTGACATCCGCCGCCACGAGGTTCAGTGGAACGGCCAGTAAGGCCCAGCGCTTCTGAGCAGCGCCGCCGGCCAGCATGACCAGCTTGTCGTCGGCGACGCCGAGCAGAGCCGGCGGTGTGACCCCATGGCTGAGCGAAACCCTCGGCAAGGCGAAGCCGTCGCGGTACTCGAACACGGTCGACCCCTCGGAGCCGGTCCGGCCCAGCAACCACTCGCCCGGCGTACCGTCCAGCCTGGTTGCGATCGAGTCGAGTGGGTCGGAGGTGCCGATCGCGACCCGCATCCCCAGCCGGTCGACGAGTTGGCCACCGTGCAGATCCAGTAGCGGGTGCGGGATCCCTGCGACCACCCGCGGCTCGTACTGCGGTGCTGCCGCGGCTGGTGCGACCAGGCCGGCCGCAGTGGCGACCACCCCGGCCACGACGAGGGCCCCAACGCGCAGGGCCCGCCCGTGCGACTGACGACGTACGGCGAGAGCCAGTCCGAGGGCTAGGAGCAGTACGCCGATGCCAAGGCCCAGCCAGGCTCCCACGCCCGGGCGGTAGCCAACTCCATCGGAGAGTCTCGCTGGGAGGCGCAGGAGGGCTGTGAGGACTCCGGTGACGGTGAGGCAGCCGGTGGCGACCGCAGCTGTTTGTAGTACGGGCAGAAGCGCTCTGGGACGGACGAGGGTGAGTGTGGCTGCCGCGAGGGTGGCGGTGGCGCAAGCGGCGACGACTAGAGCCCAGGCGGATGCGTAGGGCAGGTCCCAGAGTTGGGCACGGGCGAGGCCCACCTCGGCGCCTGCCGGGCCGATCGACACCGGGTCGATCAGCTCGCGCCAGGGGAGCACGGTCGAGAGCAGCAGGAGTGCGGCGAGAGCTCCGGCGACGATCGGAGCGATCGGCCGACGGGCCGGGACATCGAGCTGTGCGGTCAGGCGGACGAAGATTTCTCGCAATTCGGACTGGTTGAGCGGTCCGTCGGGAGAATCTTCGGCGACCTCTGGAAGTACTGGTCGGGATGCCTGCGTACGGATCGCCCAGACGGCGGCGATCGCTGTCGCGAGGCTGCCGCAGGTGACGACGCCGATCACAGCCGGTGAGGTGGAGCAGCCGGTCCGTCCTTGGCCGGTCAGGCCGATCCAGGCCGTCCCGGTGATGACAGCGAGTCCGGTCGCGCCCCAGCCGCGGACCTGCTGCCGATAGCGGAAGTGGTCTGCAGCAAGGCGATCCGCGAGTACCAGGGCGAGCATGGCGATCGGCAGTGCGAGCGCTGCGCCGCGACCGTCGACCGGCTGGGTGGTTGCCCGCCAGAGATAACAGTCTGTGCCTGTCGGGCCCGGAACCAGCACGGACAGAACAGCCCCGACAGCGAGACACGCGAGTGCCGCACTCTGCCACGGCGTACGTCGTAAGGTCCTTCGATGCCGGAGTTCTTCGGTCCGGAGCAGGGCCGCCGCTGCCGTCGATTCGGTGGGAAGATCGCGCAGCGGCATGAAAAGAAGTTACCCGTCGCGCGATGTGGCTCGTTGTAAGAGCATGACTGCGTCTAGTGGACCCGGACTGTTGGAGAGGGGGTCGGAGATGGAATCATCTCGTCGCATGGACGCCCCGCGTCTGCCGTTGACCCAGGAACCGGTCCCCGACGCCGGTTCCTTTGGCGTGCGGCAAGCGGGCGGCGTGCTGGAGCGGGCGCAGCGGATCGCCGACACCTTGCGCGAGCAGGCGGAGTACGAGAACGACACCGCGCTGGCTCAGGCGGAACGGATCCGGGTCGAGTCGGCGCGGGTGCGTGAGGAGGCCGAACAGGCCGCGCAGAAGCTGCGAGCCGATGCGGCAGTGGCCGCCGAGCGGCTGCTGAAGGACGCCGAGCGCGCCGCCGAGCAGCTCCGCGACGAATCCGAGCAACGGGCCGAGCAGCTGCGGACGACGTCGGAGCAGCGCGCCGAGCAGCTTCGCAGCGAATCGGAGCAGTACGCCGAGCGGCTTCGCAGTGAGTCCGAGCAAGAGGCCGAGCGGCTTCGCAACGAGTCCGAGCAGGCCGCGCAGCAGCTTCGGAGTGAATCCGAGGCGCGGGCCGATCAGGTGCGCGCGGACGCCGCGGAACGCGCCGAGCGCCTCCGTGCCGAATCGGAAAGCACCGCCGAGAAGCTCCGGACCGAATCCGAGGCAGCCGCCGCCAAGCTGAAGGCCGACTCCGAGGCCGAGGCCGAGCGGGTGCGGACCGAAGCCGAAGCCGAAGCCGAGCGGGTGCGGACGGAGTCCGAGGCAGCCGCCGCGAAGCTGAAGGCGGACTCCGAGGCCGAGGCCGAGCGGGTCAGGGCCGCGGCGGAAGCCGAAGCGGAGCGGGTCACGCGGGAAGCGAACGCTGCAGCCGAGACGTTGCGGGCCGAGGCCCAGGCAGCCGCGGACGAAGTGCGGGCGGAGTCGCAGGCCGCTGCCGCGCGCCGGATCGCCCAGGCCGAGGCCGAGGCAGGCCGCCTGAAGGAAGATGCCGACGAGCTGCTCGAAGAAGCGCGCCTTGCCCGGGAGGCTGCGCAGCAGACCGTCGAGCGGGCCAGCCGGGAAGCACAGCAACTGGTCGCGGACGCCGGCGAGCAGGCGCGACTGGTGTCCCAGGCCGCGGTCCAGACCGAGACCGACCTGATCGCCCGCGCCGAGGCCGAGGCGAACGAACTGCGCACCAAGGTCGAGCGCGAGGCCGAGGCCGCCCGCGAGCGGTCCCGGGCCGAGATCGCCGAGGCGCACGCCGAGATCGAGCGCCTCCGCGGCGAGAACCGCTCCGAGCTGGAACGCCGGACCGCCGAGCTGGAGGAGACCGAGCGCGCCAAGCTCGCGGCCATCACACTCGAGATCGACAAACTCCGCACCGCCGCCCTCGAGGACATCGCCGAGCAGAAGGCCGAGGCCGAAGCCGCCAACGAACGCCTGATGGCCGACGCCCGCGCCCAGGCGAAGCTGGTCGTGGACAGCATCGAGGCCGACCGGCGTACGGCGTCCGGCGAGGCGCAGCGGATCGTCGAGGACGCGAACCGGGCCGCCGAGGCCGCCCTGGCCGAGGCCGAGAAGCAGACCGCGTGGAGCAAGAAGACCGTCGACGAGCTCGTCGCCGCGGCCGAGCAGGAAGCCCAGACCATCCGCGAGCAGGCCGCCGCCGAGGTCGCCCAGCTGGCCAAGGAGAAGCGCGCCCACCTGCGCCGGGTGATCAGCCGCTCGACGAGCCGGCTGCGCGACACCCAGGCCACGGTCGCCAAGGAGCTCGAGGACGCCCAGCGCGCGGCCGCCAAGCAGAACGCAGAGCTGACCGCCCGGGCCGAGACGATGCTGGCGGAGGCGACGCAGCAGGCCGAGCGGCTGACCTCACAGGCGCAGGCCAAGGCCGACCGGCTCAAGGCGGCCGCCGCCGTCGAGGCCCAGGAGATCGTCGAGCGGGCCACCCGCCGCGAGGCCGAGGCCGAAGCCAGCACCCAGGTACTGCGCGAGCGCGCGGCGACCGATCTCGCCGCGGCTCAGCGGCAGTCGCACGAACTCATCCGCAAGTCCCGCGCCGAGGCCCAGCAGCTCGAGGCGCAGGCCCGCGAGCACGCCGACGAGCTGCGCGCGCAGGCCCGTAAACTTCTCGCCGACGCCGAGGCGAGGGTCGCGGCGCTGAACCAGCGCCGCGACGAGATCACCAAGGAGCTCACCCAGCTTTCGGGTGTGATCGAGGCACTCGCTGTACCGGGGTTCCGCCCAGGTGGTGGAATGTCCGTCAACGAGGGTTCCACGGGGGAATCAGGATGAGGACGTGACAGTCAGATCCTTGTCAGTGACAATGTGTGATCCACCCACCCACCGAAGTGAGCATCAGAAGACATGAGCAGTGAAGCCCCAACCCCGTTCCGCACCGTTCTGCGTGGCTACGAGCCTGCCCAGGTGGACCAGCACGTTCGTGAGCTGACCACCTCGCTGACCGCGCTGCAGCAGCAGTCCGAGCAGCTGCAGCGGCACGTGCAGGAGCTGCAGAGCCGGACGGACGCCGCCGAATCGGCCGTCATCTCCGCCCAGGAGGAGAGCAAGGACCGCGCCCCGACGTTCACCGAGTTCGGTGAGCGGGTCGCCAAGATCCTGTCGCTCGCCGACGACGAGGCCCGCGACCTGGTCACCCGGGCCCGGACCGACGCCGAGGCGATCGTCGCCGACGCCGAGGCGCACGCCAAGAAGGTCCGCAAGGAGGCCGAGCAGTACTCCCTGGACTGGAAGAGCGAGGTCGACGCCGAGGCTGCCCGCATCCTCGAGGAGGCCCGGACCCAGGCCGACGACATGCGCGACGAGGCCGAGCGCGACGCGACTGCCCGTCGCAGCGAGGCGCAGGCTCTGTACGAGCAGGAGCGGGCCAAGTCCGCTCAGGCCGCGGCCGCCTTCGAGACCACCCTGGCCGAGCGCCGCGGCAAGGTCGAGCAGGAGTTCGCCGCCCGGACGGCGCTGGCCGAGCAGCAGCTGGCGGCGGTCACCGACCGTGCGGCCCAGGTGCAGCGCGAGGCCGACCGGTCCCGCTCCGAGGCGGAGCGCCTGGCCCAGCAGCAGCTGGCCGACGCCAACCGTCAGGCCCAGGAGATCGTCGCCGCCGCGAAGGACAAGTCCGAGCGGATCCGCGCCGAGTCCGAGCGTGAGCTCGCGGCCGCGACGCAGCGCCGCGACAGCATCAACGCGCAGCTGACCAACGTCCGGCAGATGCTGGCCACGTTGTCCGGCAGCCCGGCGATGCCGCTGGACCTGCTCACCGACGACGCCGACGAGGCGACGGCGAACAGCAGCAAGAAGAACTGATCACCACCCGCTGAAGCCGGCCGGGGTCCCGAACCCCAGGCCGGCTTCCAGCACGCTCATCCAGGTAGCTGGTAACGCTGTCTCGGCAGCGGGTCAACCAAGCCGTCTGCGACCAGGCCGTCGAGGGCACGTTCACGCTGCGCCTGTTCGGGCCAGCAGGCGTCCAGGTCGGCTTTCGGTACAGGCCCGGCGGCGGCACGGAGTACGGCGAGTAGGCGGCCGCGGACCTGGCGGTCGGTGCCTTCGTAGGTCTGCCCTTTGCGTGGCGGCCCGTCGTACGGCGGACTGCCGGCGAGGACCCACGCGCAGCGGCTCCGGATCGGACACTCGGCACACCGTGGTGACCGGGCTGTGCACACCAGCGCGCCCAGCTCCATCGTGGCGACTGCCCAGCGCGCCGCAGTGCGCTCGTCCTCCGGCAGTGCAGTGACAGCAAGTCGCTGGTCAGCCGCAGTGGGCGAGATGCTCGGCTGCGCGCTTCCCGTCAAAGCCCGGGCGAAGACACGACGTACGTTCGTGTCCACCACCGCGTGCCGCTGCCCATACGCGAACGAAGCGATCGCAGCGGCCGTGTACGTCCCTACGCCAGGCAGTGCGAGCAGTGCAGCGTGGTCATCGGGTACTACGCCGCCGTGCTGGTCCACAATCGCCTTGGCAGCCGCGTGCAGCCGTAGAGCGCGTCTCGGGTACCCCAGACGGTCCCAGGCCCGCACAGCCTCTCCTGGCGGCTCTGCGGCCAGATCCGCCGGCTTCGGCCAGCGCTCCATCCACACCCGGTACGCCGGGAGCACCCGGGCGACCGGTGTCTGTTGCAGCATGAACTCGCTGACCATCACGGCCCACGCGCCCGCGTCCGGCTCTCGCCAGGGCAGCGAGCGGGCGTTGCCTGCGTACCAGTGCAGGACGGGCTCGTGCAGGGCTGATGCGTGGGGGAGCGGCGAGTCTGACATGTCGAGCACAATCCTGACATTAAGGTGCGAGCATGAGCAGCCTGCTCCGACCGGTCGGGCACCTGCCCGCCAGCGTCTACTGGTTCCGGCGGGGGCTTCTCCTCGTCGTCACCGTGGTCCTGCTGGTGCTGCTCGTCCGCCTGTTCGGCGGCGGCGGGGGCGAGGATCCGAAGAACTCCGCTGCCACCGATCCGGGTCAGTCGCCGAGTTCGGGGCCGCCGGCCGATCCCAGTACGACGCCGAGCTCGACGCCGTCCGACCGGCCCACGAAAGGCCGGACGACCAAGCCCACCGCCAAGTCGTCGACACCGGTCACGCCGAAGGATGTGCAGTGCACCGGCGCGGACGTCCGGGTCGACCTGATCCCGGCCGCCCGCAGCGTGGCCTCGGGTGCCCCGCTCAACTTCGCGGTCCAGCTGACCGCGCTGCGCGACGAGTGCAAGGCGCTGCTCGACCCGACCGTACTCTCCCTGACGATTGCCTCAGGCAACGATCAGATCTGGACCTCGACCCAGTGTGAGCAGGCGATTCCGCGCTCGACGCTCGTTGTTGCCAAGGGCAAGGTTACTGGCGCCACCATCTTGTGGAACGGCCGCCGATCCGCGCCAGGCTGTCTGCCGGGCCAGTTGCAGGCCAAGCCCGGAACCTACGTGGCCAAGGCCGTCTACGACGGACAAGCCTCGGCCACGCAGGCATTTCAGATCGTCTAGCCGGCTTCGGCGGCAACCGGCGCGTCGGTCGGACGCTGCAGGTGCTTCGGCTTGGCGAACATCAGTACCGCGATCAGCCCGATCACCAGAACGGCCGCCGGCAACAGCATCGACTGCGCCATCGCGTCACTGAACCCCTGGTGCAAGGCGACCGGCAGGTTGCCAACGCCACCCGCCTCGCTCTGTGCACTCCCCGCCGGTGCCGCAGGCAGGTTCGCGGCCAGCCGCGACTCCATCAGTACGGCGATACCCGCGCTGCCGAGCACCGCGCCGATCTGCCGGGTGGTGTTGTAGACACCCGCGCCCGCGCCGGCCTGGTGCATCGGCAGGTTCCGGGTCGCCGTCGTACCGATCGGTGCCCACATGAAGCCGTTGGCCACGCCCAGCAGCGACAACGGAAGCAGGAGCTTCCAGATCGGCACCGACGGCTCGATCACCTGGCTCAGCCAGAAGAGCGAGGCCGAGCAGCAGAGCAGGCCGAAACCGGCGATGAAGCGCGGCGGCGTACGGTCGGTCAGGCGGCCGACGAACGGCGCCAGTGCGCCGGAGATGACGGCCATCGGAACGAACAGCAGTGCCGCCCGCGTCGGGCTGAGACCGCGCACCTCCTGCGCGTACAGCATCAGCGGGAAGGCCATCGCGGTGATCGCGAAGCCGACCGTGGTGATCGCGACGTTCGCCAGCGAGAAGTTGAGGTCCTTGAACAAGGCGAGCGGCAGCAGCGGTTCGCCCTTGTTGCGGCTCTGCCAGACCAGGAAGATCCCGATCACCACCAGGCCGGCGATGATCAGCGACCAGACCGACAGCGGTCCCGTGATCTGGCCCCAGTCGTACTTCTGCCCCTCCTGGATCCCGAACACCAGGCAGAACAGGCCGATCGTGCTCAGCGCCACCCCGATCAGGTCGAACTTGTGCTCGTGCGTCGGCAGGTCCGGCACCAGCCGCAGCGCCAGCACGAAGCCGATCACGCCGATCGGCGCGTTGATGAAGAAGATCCACTGCCAGCCGAGACTGTCGACCAGGACGCCGCCGAGGATCGGCCCGACCAGGACCGCCACACCGGCCGTCGCGCCCCACAGGCTCATCGCGCGGCCGCGCTGGTCCGGCGGGAAGATCCTGGTGATCACGGCCATCGTCTGCGGCGTCATCATCGACGCGCCCAGGCCCTGGAAGACCCGGGCGATGATCAGCATCTCGATCGTGCCGGTCAGGCCGCACCAGACCGAGGCGAGGGTGAAGACGATCAAGCCGGTCAGGTAGAGCTTCTTCGGGCCGATCTTGTCCCCGAGCCGCCCGGTGATCAGCAGCGGTACGGCGTACGCGAGCAGGTAGGCGCTCGTCACCCAGACCACGGTGCCGACATCGGACTTCAGATCGGTCAGGATCGCGGGCGTCGCCACCGAGACGATGGTGGAGTCGATCAGGATCATGAAGAAGCCGAGTACCAGAGCCCAGAGCGCGGGCCACGGCCTGATCTCGGGCTTCACTTGTTCTTGCGATGTGGCCATGCCAAGTCCTTGCTCTCGATCCGTTTGATCAGGGTCTTCAGCCAGTCGCGTTCACCGGCCTGTTGGGTGCGCACGTAGTCGCCGCCCAGCCAGAACACTTCCGGTACCTCGCGCGCCTGGGCGGCGGCGAGCGCCTCGTCGAGCTCGGCCAGGGTGGCGTCCAGGTGCGCGACGCGCTCCCGGAACCGGGCCAGCGCGTCCTCGACGTCCAGGTTGTGCGCCTCGCTCAGGACGACGGGGAACAACGGGAACTCGTATTCGTACTTCTCGATGCCGGTCCGGATCCGCTCGGCCAGCGCCTTCCGACCGGCCGCGGTGATCGCGTACGTCGTGCGCTCGGGGCGGTTGCCGGCGCGCTCGGTGCCGGTGGCGCGGACCAGTTCGTGCCCGGCCAACCGCTCGACCGTGTGGTAGAGCGACCCGGGCCGGACCTTCACCAGCCGGTCGTTCTTCCTGGCCAGCAGTAGCTGGTACATCTCGTACGCGTGCATCGGCTCCTCGTTGAGCAACGCCAGCACGGCGATCGCCAGGGGCGTCAGCTCTCGCATGCTCCTCCGTCTGGATTGATCCATGTTGAATGTTCCATGTGGAGTATTACTCGGCCGATAGCGATGAGGCAACCCTGAAGTTGTGCGGAAAAAGTCGCGGCGCCGGCGGGAAAGCTCCGCCGGCGCCGCGTACGTAGTACGGGAAGGTTTTAGACGTACCGCTCGAGGATGCTCGACTCGGCGAGGCGGGACAGGCCCTCGCGGACGGTGCGGGCGCGGTTCTCACCGACGCCGTCGACGGTCTGCAGGTCGTCGATGCTCGCGGCCAGCAGCTTCTGCAGGTGACCGAAATGCTCGATCAGCCGGTCGATGACCGCACCGGGGAGACGCGGCACCTTGGCGAGCAGCCGGTAGCCGCGCGGCGTGACGGCCGCGTCCAGTTGCTCGGCGCCACCGAGTTGCAGGGCACGCGCGACCTGGCCGATGTCCAACAGGTCGGCCGGGCTGACCGCGTCCAGCTCCAGCAGTACGTCGTCGGCCGTCTTCGCCTTGCGCCCGGTTGCCGGCGGCAGGTAGTCGCGCACGACCAGTTCACGTTCGCCGGCGACACCCGCGACCAACTCGTTCAGCTGCAGGGTGAGCAGGCGGCCGTCGGTGCCGAGCTCGACGACGTAACCGTCGATCTCGGTCGCGATCCGGCGGACCATCTCCAGCCGCTGCGCGACCGCGGCGACATCGCGAACCGTGACCAGGTCCTCGATCTCCAGTGCGGACAGCGTGCCGGAGACCTCGTCGAGGCGCAGCTTGTAGCGCTCGAGGGTCGCCAGTGCCTGGTTCGCCCGGGACAGGATCGCGCCGGAGTCCTCGAGCACGTAGCGCTGGTCATCGACGTACAAGGCGATGATGTGCATCGACTGGGAGACCGAGATGACCGGGAAGCCGGTCTGCCGGGCGACCCGGTCGGCGGTCCGGTGCCGGGTGCCGGTCTCCTCGGTGTGGATCGACGGGTCCGGCATCAGGTGCACGGCGGCGCGCAGCATCCGGCTCATGTCCCGGTCGAGGATGATCGCGCCGTCCATCTTGCTCAGCTCGCGCAGGCCGGTGGCGGTGAACTCCACGTCGATCTCGAACCCGCCGGTGGAGATGGAGTCGACCGTCTTGTCCTGGCCGAGCACCAGCAGGGCACCGGTCCGGCCCCGCAGGATCCGTTCCAGGCCTTCACGCAGTTCGGTACCGGGTGCCACGGCGGCGAGGGTCGCGCGCATCCGGGCATCGGTGCTGTTCTTGTCGGAATTCGGGGCCACGATCACTGAGTCTATGCGGCTCGGAGGGGTGCTGTGGACGCGCGGGCCCGCTGATCGCCCGGCGACCGAGTCGCGCTTGCAGAAGCCCGTGCAAACGATCGTGCACCAGCTTCGTGCAGCCCCTTTTCCACCGCAAGCAGGCGTACGACGAGGTCGCCGCGAGCGCTCGCGGCCAGGATCCGGCCGCGACTACTACGGCTTCTTCACGACTCGTACTACGGGCGCGTCGCCGGCGAGTGGGTCAGGGGCAGCGGATGATCTGGCCGGCGTAGGTGAGGCCGCCGCCGAAGCCGAAGAGCAGGACGGGCGCGCCGACCGGGATCTCCCGGCGCTCGACCAGTTTCGACAGCGCGATCGGGATGCTCGCGGCCGAGGTGTTGCCGGACTCGATCACGTCGCGGGCGACCACCGCGTTCACCGCGCCGAGCCGCTTCGCGAGCGGCTCGATGATGCGCAGGTTCGCCTGGTGCAGCACGACGCCGCCCAGTTCCTCCGGCGTCACGCCACCCTTCTCGCAGACCTGCTGCGCGATCGTCGGGAGTTGCGTGGTGGCCCAGCGAAAGACGCTCAGCCCTTCCTGCTCGAACGTCCCGTCCCGGCCTTCGATCCGGACCGCGTCCGACATCTCCGGCACCGAGCCCCACACGACCGGCCCGATCTCGGGCTCGTCGGAGGCGACCACCACGGCCGCTCCGGCGCCGTCGCCGATCAGGACGCAGGTGGTCCGGTCGGTCCAATCGGTCCAGTCGCTCAACTTCTCGACGCCGATCACCAAGGCCTTGGAGGCGGCACCCGCGCGGATGGCGTGATCGGCGGTGGCGAGCGCGTGGCTGAACCCGGAGCAGGCCGTGTTCACGTCGATCGCGGCCGGCGTGCCGAGGCCGAGGCGCGCTGCCACCCGGGCGGCGATGTTCGGCGACCGGTCGATCGCCGTACAGGTCGCGACGACCACGT
The DNA here is from genome assembly GCF_004365175.1 of Kribbella voronezhensis. NCBI lineage: Bacteria > Bacillati > Actinomycetota > Actinomycetes > Propionibacteriales > Kribbellaceae > Kribbella > Kribbella voronezhensis. The sequence goes on from NZ_SOCE01000001.1 coordinate 4,420,730, forward strand.
AGTCGATATCGGCCACGTCGATCCCGGCGTTCGCGACGGCCTTCTCGGCGGCCCGCCAGGCCATCTCGTCGACCTGCTCGTCGGGTGCGGCGATCCGGCGTTCTCTGATCCCGACCCGGCTCTGGATCCACTCGTCGTTCGTCTCGACCATCGTGGCGAGTTCGGCGTTCGTGAGCACCCGCTCGGGCTGGTAGTGGCCGAGGGCGACGACTTTGGATCCGGTCATACGAGTGCTCCTCCGGTGGACGGGGCAAGGGGCCTGCGGTTCGGCGCGTACGCATTGTCCATCACCATCGTAGACAGTGTCTACCGGTTGCGCTCACTCCGCAGTACAGGGGCCGTTCCTAGAGTACTTTCAGCGGTCCGGCGGTTTGACCCCGTCTCACCGCGGGGCAGAGCTGTGCTTCGGACCACAGGGTCAGCCCAGGCCCGCGGCGAGCAGGGCGGCGCGAATGTCACCGGCGGCGAAGGTGCGCAGACCGTACTTCGCCTGCATGTCCATCGGCTTGGAGTCCTTCGACCGGTTCGGCACGTCGGCGGGGATGATCGCCTTGGTGAAACCGAGCCGGGCCGCTTCGGCCAGCCGTTTCTCCAGACCCCCGACGCGGCGGACCTCACCGGCCAGGCCGACCTCGCCGATCGCGATCAGGCCGGGATGGATCGGCTTGTCCATCACCGATGACGCGACCGAGATCGCCACCGCGAGGTCCGCGACCGGTTCGGTGATCTTCACCCCGCCGACGGTCGCGACGTACACCTCCTGGTCGGTCAGCTTCAGGCCGGCCCGGTTCCCGAGCACGGCCAGCACCATGGCGACCCTGGACGACTCGAGCCCGGACGTCGTACGCCGTGGTTGTGGTGCGGCCGACGGACCCACCAGAGCCTGTACTTCGGCCAGCAGCGGGCGCCGGCCTTCCATCATCACCGTGACGCAGGTGCCGGCGACCGGCTCGGCGTGCTCGGAGACGAACAGGCCGGTCGGGTCGCTGACCTCGACGATGCCGGTGTCGACCATGTCGAAGCAGCCGACCTCGTCGGACGGGCCGAACCGGTTCTTGGTCGCGCGCACCATCCGGAAGCCGGAGTGCCGGTCGCCGTCGAACGCGAGCACGACGTCGACCAGGTGCTCCAGCATCCGCGGGCCGGCGATCGCGCCGTCCTTGGTGACGTGGCCGACCAGGACGACCGCGATGTTGCGCTCCTTGGCGAGCCGGACCAGCGCACCGGTCACCTCGCGGACCTGAGTGACGCCGCCCGGTGCGCCGTCGACCTCGGGGTGCGCCATCGTCTGCACGGAGTCGATCACCAGGAACACCGGCTCGACCGCGTCGACCTGACCGACGACCGCGCCCAGGTCGGTCTCGGCGGCGAGGAAGAGCTCGTCGACGAGGGCATCGGTCCGGCCGGCGCGCAGCCGGACCTGGGCGGCCGACTCCTCGCCGGAGACGTAGAGCGTGCGGTGCCCTTGCCGTGCGGACTGGGCCGCGACTTCGAGCAGCAGTGTGGACTTGCCGACCCCTGGCTCGCCGGCGAGCAGGATCACCGCGCCGGGAACGACCCCGCCGCCGAGGACGCGGTCGAGCTCGCCGATGCCGGTCGGGCGCGACTCGGCCTCGACCGCCGAGACCTGGGCGATCGGCATCGCGGGCGACGAGACCGGACCGGCCGTGATCCGGGCGGCCTTGGGCGCGCCGACCTCGGCGACCGTGCCCCAGGCCTGGCATTCGCCGCAACGGCCGATCCAGCGGGGCGTTGTCCAGCCACACTCGCTGCACGCGAAGGGCGACTTGCCCGTCGTCTTCGACCTGGTCTGCGCCGCTGCCTTCACCATGCCCGACAACCTAGGCGATCCCACCGACAAACCCCGCCACCCCATCCACAACCTGCTCGTCGCCGTCGGCAGCCGAGGTTCGGCGCCTACCGTCTGAAGCGGCGGAGCAGGCGGCGGAGCCAGGTGGTGGGGGATCGGTGCGGGGTTTCGTCGATGATCAGCGGTACGTCGCCGTCGTGGGCGGCGGTCAGGTATTTCAGCAGTAGGGGGTGATCCTCCGAGGCGCCACCGCGGAGTAGGGCGCTCTGCTCCAGTAGCTCTCGCGCCCTGTCCAGTTCGCCCATGAGTACCGCGGCCGATCCGAGGTGCTGCAGGCATCGAGCGCGACCTTCGCGCTCGTCGATCTCGGCGTACAGGTGCTCGGCGTGTTCCCACCACTGCCGGGCCTCGTGTGGACTCCGCTGCATCCATGCGGCCACGCCGGTGAGCTCGAGTGCGTGCGCCTGGCCGCTGACGTCTCCACCGGCGCTTGCCCGTGCGGCTGCCGGGCGCAGGTGGTCCAGCGCGCCCGCTGGGTCCTGTTGATGCAGCTGGACTATCGCGAGGTTGATCAGGATCGCGACGTCGCCGGCCAGGTCTGGACCGGGTCGGCTGAGTCTTGCGTCGTCCAGCCGGTCCCTTGCGTTCAACACCGCCTCGTCCCGGTCGTTTCCGGCCGGAGCGGTCTCGGCTCGCGCAAGGTGGAGCAACGCCCGCTCTACCTGCCGACGAGTCGTCAGCGCCGCCGCAGTACGGCTGTGTCCTCGTCTGGCGGGTGCGACGTTGTCGGAGATCCCCAGCCGCGTACTCGCCGCTTCGAGGTCACCCATCAGCCGGTACGCCGTGGCCGCGCGCGCCGCGGCGAGTTCGGCCAGATCGCGGCGACCGCAGCCGTCCGCGAAGGAGGAGAGGTGCTCGCTCATCGCCAGCAGTTCACCCGCTGCGCGCTTGCGGACGTACCAGGCGTCCAGTGCGTCACAGATCCTGGCGAGGTCGTCAGCAGCGTCCTCGTGCGGTTTCTCCGCGAACAGCAACTCTCGCAGTCGTGGCTCGTTCTGCTCGAACCACTCCGCGGCTGCCATCCCTCCTGCGTCCGAGCCCAGGGAGACCAGCCACTGCTCGGCTTCCTCCGCAGCGGCGTGCAGCTCAGTCACCTGATGCGGTGCGGCTACCCGCCAGGCCCTGTACCTCCGCAGGCCGACCGGTGCGTTGTAGATCGCCCAGATCAGGGCGAAGGCGATTGTCAGGGTGATGCCGACGACACTGATCCAACCGCCACTGTCGAGGCTCTGCGACAACTTGTCGCCGGCCAGCCCGGACAGCAGGGCCGAAGCCAGTGCGCTGATGCCGAAGAAGTCACCACGACGCCTTGCCTGCTTGGCCCGCTTCTCCTCCGCCGAAGCCGGCTCCACTGGCTCCACCGGCGCTGCTGGATCAGGTGACGTCATGGCTTGCTCCCGACCGTCAGCCCGCGGACAACGGTCTGCCAGAAGGACAGCAACAACACGACCGGTACCACCGACGCGACGACAGCGGCCGCCGCGACCGTCCCGGCCGACGTGGAGAACTGCCGCGCCTCACCCCACAACACCAGCGACAACGGCGTAGTACCGGCTCCGCTGATCAGGAAGCCGACGATGAAGTCGTTCCACACCAGGGCGAACTCCAGCACGGCCACTGCCACCAGTGCAGGTCGATACGCACGCTGAACAGTTGCCAGTACTGCGCTCTGCCGCGCGGGCCCTTGCAGTGCTTCGGCGACCAGAGCAGGCGGAGCCGATGCGAAGGCGGATCGCAGCAGCAGTACGGCGAACGGCAGACCGGCAGCCGCATGGACCAGAGCGAGTGAGACCCGCGACCCGGCCAGACCGGCCGTGCCGATCGCATCGCGCAGCGGAGCGGCGTACATCTGGACTGGCGTGACTGCCAGCACGACGAAGGCCGACATGACGACGCGGCCCAGCCAGGTCGGCAGTCCACCCCAGGCGACCAGGTAGGCGGTCGGCACGGCGATGACGAGCAGTACAGCGGTGGCGATCGCAGAGATCACCACTGTCGACAGCAAGGCGCGCAGTAGTCCTGCGTTGGCGGCAGCGCTGAACGACGAGAACCCGATCCCTTCGGTCGACCACCAGCCACGCAGCCCCGCCTGCTGAGGCGAATGCAGCGCGGTAGCGACCAGAACCACAGCAGGCAGAATCCAGAAGAGGCTGACCAGGAACCCGACGACCCAGCCCGTTCGCCGCACCCGCCGACTCGGCTTGGGGCGACGAAGCGACGGGTCAGGCGGTACGACGGACACCGGCATCGCCCAGCGGCGACGGCGCAACCCCCGTACGCCGATCACCGCGACCGCCGCGACGATGGCGAACAGGACCACGCCGAGGGCGGCGGTACGGCCGGCGTCGTCACCTGCGCTGGTCGCTCGCCACCAGTTGAGACCGAGGACATCGGCGTCCCGCTGCATCGGGCCGGGAACGACGATCAGCACGAGGTCGAACACCCGGACGGCGGCGATCACCAAGGTCAAGGTCACGACGCCGGTGATGGGGCGGAGCATCGGCAGTTCGAGAGCGCGGAGTCGCCGCCAGCCGGTCACACCTTCGGCAGCGATGGTCCGGCTCACGTCGGCGGGGATGGCGTCGAGGCCCGCGCGGAACAGCGACACGACGTACCCGAGCCAGGTCCAGCCGAACGCGGACACGAGCACCAGCCAGAACAACCCCTGGCCGAGCCAGACCGGGCTGGAACCGAACAGCTTGGTGAAGACCGCGGTCACCGTGCCGTGCTCGGGTGCCGGGTCGAAGATCAGCCGGAACGTCGCGCCCGACACCAGCACCGACACGGCGAACGGAATCACCAACGCTGGTTGGAGAAACGACGTGACGCCGGGCAGGCGGTAACTGAGCAAGGCCAGGAAGAAGCCGATCGCCACGAGTGCGAGTGCCACGCCGACCCAGGCGAGACTGTTGCCCACGGCATGCAATGCGGCGCGGTCACCCATCACAGCGAAGTTGCCGAGGCCGAAGGAACCGTCGGGCCTGCGGAAGGCGGCCAAGACGGTCACCGCGATCGGTATCAGCAGGACGCTGCTCAGCAGGAGGGCCGGAAGCCCAAGGAGATAAGGGCCTGCCGGGCGCCGCGGCTTGCCGGGGACGGGGCGGCCGCTGATCTCCCGGCCGACGACCTCGAGCGACAGGCCGTTGGTCTGCAGAGCCATCAGTGCTCCACCTTCTTCAGCTCGGCCAGTGCGGCGTCCACCGCGTCGGGGACCAGATCGCTGCCACGGTTGCCGATCCGGACGAGGAAGTCGGTCAGCACCCGCCACAGCCCGTTGATGTCACCGAGTCGGCCCAGCCGGTCCGACAGGTCGAACTGCAACGACGTACCGGGTGTCACCAGTTGCTCTGCCAGTCGGGTGAGCTCGGGGGAGTAGCCGGTGGTTCGGCCGTCGGCGAGGAAGCCGCCGGTCGCGATCCACGGATCCACGGCGGTGGGGACGGCCAACCGGCGGACGAGGTCCTTCGCGTCGTCGGTGGCCGGCTTGGGCAGCACCATCACGTCGCCGCCGACGACCACCGGGGCCGCCGTACCGGGGCTTGTCGACGGGAAGGTGAACAGGCCGATGTCGGCCGGGTCGGCGGCGAAGGAGTGCACCACCGGCTCGGCGAAGTCGGAGGCCAGCACCATGGCGGCGCGGCGGTAGCCGAACACCTCGACGATCGCGTCGGGGAACTGCTGTGTCAGTGAACGTTCCACGCCACCTGCGAGAGTGCCGGGCGCCGACCACATCGTGCCGAGCAGCCGGAGGGCCGCGGCGAACGCCGGTTGCTGGGAAGGCCGCGGGTGGGTCGCAGTCGACAGCGCGCGGTAGGTCGGCGGGGAGGAGCCGAGCAGGACGTTCTCGAGGAAGTCCGTGAGCACCCAGCCGTCTCCAGCGGCCAGCGCGAGCGGTCTGATGCCGGCGCGCGTCAGCGAGCGGTTCAGCTTGAGCCAGTCCGACCAGAGCTTGGGTGGCTCGACACCGACCTGCTTGAACACTGACGGCCGGTACCAGACGGCCGACTTGTGCGCAGTCTTGAACGGCACGCCGTACGTCGTACCGTCGTGCACCAGAAGCTCGTCCCAGAGTCGGGCGCGACCCCGATCGGCCAGGTCGTCCGGCATCGATTCCAGGTCACGCAGGTGCTGCGCGACGAGGCCCGGTTGGGGCAGCATCACGATGTCTGGGCGCCGGGTGGAGCGCGGCCCGAACGCGGTGGAGATGTCGTCGCCGAGCGGGACGACCTCGACCGGGTAGTCCAGCGGTCCGAGGCCGTCCAGCACGCTGTGGAAGGCGCGGAGCTCGGCGCTGCTCCAGCTGACGGCGATCCGCACACTGCGCTTCAGCCCGAGGACGTCCTCCGTGCCGGAGCAACCGGCGAGCGCCATCGTCGCGGCTGCCGCTGCTCCTGCTTGGAGGACGGTTCGGCGGCTAGTCGGTGACAAGGCGAAATCCTGTGGTTCGGGCGGGGTCGGTGGTGATCAGCAGCAGCGCGGCGGACCAGAGCTCGGGGTTGTGGTCGAAGCGCAGGAGGGAGCCCCAGGTGGGTAGGCCCGGTGCATCCTCCAGCACGATCACCGCGGGGTGTGCGCGCAAGGCGCGGGCCACTGCGGCCAGGCGGCGACGGCCGGGAGTGATCTCGTGCGGATAGCGGTCCAGCACGTCTTCGAGACCGCAGCGCGCCGCGGTCACCCGGCTTTCTTCAGCAGCCGCGCGCTTTGTCACGCGGTGCGTCACCGTATGGCCGTGGACGACGTTGCCGAGCACGGTGAGATGCGGGAGCAAGCCGCCTTCCGCCGCCACCAGCCGGACCGCGCCGCCTGCCTTCACGACGACGTCATCACCCGGTTCGTCGATACCGGCGATGAGGTCCGCGCAGTGCCGAGCCGTGGCCGCGTCGGCGACCACCAGGGCGCGCTGCTCGCCTACGTCGATACGAAGCTGCCGCGGTACCCCGGGCAACCCTTCGAGCAGCAGTCCGTCCATCCCGGCCTGGCGCCTCCCAGTTCAGTACGAATGCTCACCCTAGGACGCCAACAGGTCCACCGCAGCCGCACGCGCGCGTCTTCCCCACGCAGGCTCCTCCGTCGCATGCTCCCACCCACCCCGATCCGCCGCTCCTCCGTCGCGGCTCGCGCCCAGAGTGCAGGTCGCTTCCTGCCGGACGCATCGGCGATGCCGGCGCGTGCGTGCTCGACAAGCACCGCCTCAGGGGTATCGGCAGCAGGCCATCGCTTACCTCGCCCGACCGCGCAAGCTCCGGTGAACCGAGCGCCGAAACCATCGGTGGCCGACTCGCGGTCCTTGGTTAGTAGGTCTTGCTCCACAGGTTGATGGCGTAGTCGACTTCCAGGCCGGGGTGGGAGGCGATGATGGTTTCGGCGTCAGCCGGTTTGAACTCGATGCGGATGACGGCTTCCAGGTCTTCGCGGCGGGTGAAGCGCCAGCCCATGTCGAGGGGGGTTCGGTGCCAGCCGCGGGCGGTCCAGAAGCGCTCGACCTCGGCCGGCTTGATCATCGGGTAGTACTGGCTGAACCAGCGGCCGAAGGTCGAGCGGCTGCCGTCGTTGTCGATCACGAAGGCGGTTCCGCCGCGGCGCATCACCCGGTCGAGCTCGGCCAGGCCGGGCTCGCAGCCGGGGCCGAAGAAGTAGGCCCAGCGGGCGTGCATCACATCGACCGACGCCTCCGGGATCGGCAACCGTTGCGCCGTGCCCTGCCGTACTTCGACGTTCGCCAAGTCCCTTGTACGGCGTCGCGCCGCGTCCGCCAGCGTGCCGTGTGGCTCGACGCCGACCACCTTCGCCGCGGTCGCCGCGAACCTCGGCAGGTGAAAGCCGGTCCCGCACCCCAGGTCCAGGACGTTCGCCCCGGCCCAGTCGCGCACGGCCAGCATCGCCTTCTCGATCACGCCGTCGGGATCGACCGCCTGGTTCTCGATCTCGTAGACGTCGGCGTGGTGCCAGATGTTCGGACTGGGGATCCCGCCGTCGGCAATACTCATGGGACCAGACCTTAATCGCCTACTCCAGCCGCAAAGTGAGCTCCTCCGGGTCGTGGTCAGGTCCACGCTCGTCCTCGCTGAGAATCCGGAAGCCGCACTTCTGCAGCACCCGCAGCGAGCCGACGTTGGTCCGCAGCACGTCGGCGTACAGCGGCCGGTCGGGCAGTTCGGCGATGAACGCGGTCAAAGCCGCCGTCGCGATGCCGCGGCCCCAGAACTCCTGGCCGAGCCAGTACCCGAGCCTGCGCTGTCCGTCCTCGTCGACCCAGCTGACGATGTCGCCGACCAGTTCGCCGCCGACGGTGATCGCCCGGGACTCGTTGTCGGGCCTGGCGGCGTTCCGCGCTCGGTGGGCGTAGAAGTCCTCCTCCTCGCGAGGCGGCATCCCCACCATCGCCAGCGCCACCGGGTCGCTGTTGAAGGCATAGATGGTCGGCAGGTCGTCCTTGGTCAAAGCCCGGAGGCTGACATCTTCCATACCGAGCACGCTAACGCCCGGGTCGGACAAAAACCGTGCTAGGCAAGGGCGTCCGTGACCCGGGACCGGGTGGCGAGAGCGAGCAGCGCGACGGGGAGCAGCAGACAGGCGCAGAGTACGGCGAGCCAGTGGAAGCCGAGGTGCGCCAGGATCGGGCCGGCCGCAGTACCGGCGAGGGACGCCAGAGCGCCCATCGTGAGGTCGGACAGGCCCTGTGCCGAGGTGCGGATGTCCTCGGGGACGGATCGCGACAGCAGGGTGGACCCCGAGACGAGGCACGCCGACCAGCCGAGGCCGAGGAGAACCAGCGCGAGCGCGGTCAGCCCGTGCGCCTCGTCCGGGGCCAGAGCCGCGACTGTCATCGCTGAGGCGAGGATGCCGAGGCCCAGACCCACCGTCGGGATGCGGCCGATCCGGTCCGTCAGCCAGCCCATCACAGGCGACAGGGCGTACATGCCGGCAACGTGCCCGCTGATCACGAACCCGACGATCGTCAGTGAAGCGCCGTGGTGGCGTAGATGGACGGACGTCATCGACATCAGACCGACCATCACCGAGTGCGCGGTCGCGATCGCCAGCAGTCCGAGGCGGGCGTGCGGGATCGCCATCACCCGCCGGAAGGTCGCCGTCAGCGGCTGGCGTTCCAGGCGTACTCGGGGCGTCACCTGCTGGAGGCGTCGCAGACCGAACCACACCGTTGCCAGACCGAGGCCGAAGGCGACGACGGAGAAGAGATAGGGACCGGCCAACGGCAGCACACCGAGTGAGGAGCCGACGGAGCCACCGAGACCGGTCAGGTTGGGGCCGACCACCACACCGATGGTGGTCGCCCAGACGACGACCGACAGGGATCGCGCGACGTGGCGGGGGTCGGCGGCATCGGTTGCGGCGTACCGGCTCTGCAGGTTCGAGGCGGAGCCGCTGCCGAAGAGACAGCCGGCGAACAGCAACAGCGCCATCGAGCCGATCTGGGCGGCGACGATGGACAGCAGCGCGCCCGCGGTCGCGATCAAGTAGCCGGCCGTCAAAGAGACGCGGCGGCCTTGGGACCGGGCAAGACGAGCAAGCGGTACGGCGAGGATCGCGGCGCCCAGCGTCGTCGAGGTGGCGACCAGACCGGCCATCGACGTCGAGCCGGAGATGCTCTCGGCCAGCAACCCCGCGACGGCGAACCCGCTCGCGACCGCCACCCCGCCGAGCACATTGCTCACGACCAACACCCGCAACGTCCCGCGCTGCAAGTCAGCCGCTGTCGCGGGCTCCGCGACCCGGGCACCCGCCCCGATCGGATCCACCGGCGGGGAATCGACCGCTCGGCTCGCGATCGCCTCTTGGTCTCCCGGACGGCGAGCGGGCGGTGGCGGGCTGTCGGGCGTGGGCGTGGCGGTCACCTGCTCACCTTCTCACCCGATCGCTGCGGCGGCAGCAGGTTTACTGTGTTCGGCAGTGCTCCTGGCGGCCGGTTGTGCGCAGTTCAGAGCGTGGACCTGACCTGTGCTGGAAGTGGTCCGCACTTGTACTGTCGGGTCGAATGGCAGCGCTGTCATCGACCTTTGGAGACCGGATGTCCGTACCGATCGCGATCGTCCCCGCACCCCGCGAGCTCGTCGTCGAAGAAGGCCGGTGGATCACCGCCGACCCGGCCGCCGACGCGGTCCGGACCGTGGTGGAGAACCTCCCCGACACCGAATACCGGATCGACGTGACCCCGGACGGCGCGCGGCTGTCGGGCGGTTCCGACGAGGCACTGCGGTACGCCGAGTCGACGTACCGGCAGTTGCTCGACTCGGCCGAGCAGGTCGACGGCGGCCTCGCCGTACCGGCTGTCCGGATCGCCGACGCGCCCCGGTTCGGCTGGCGCGGGATGATGCTCGACGTCGCCCGGCACTTCATGCCGAAGGAGTTCGTGCTCCGCATCGTCGACGCCATCGCGCTGCACCGGATGAACGTGCTGCACCTGCACCTCACCGACGACCAGGGCTGGCGGGTCCAGATCGACGCGTACCCGAAGCTCACCGAGGTCGGCGCGTGGCGGCCGGAGACCATGGTCGGCAAGATGTCGCACGGCCAGACCGAGTTCAGCTACGACGGCACTCCGCACGGCGGGTTCTACACCAAGGACGAGCTGCGCGAGATCGTCGCGTACGCCGCCGAGCGGGGCATCACCGTCGTGCCCGAGATCGACCTGCCGGGTCACATGCAGGCCGCGATCGCGGCGTACCCGGAGCTCGGCAACCACCCGGACCGCCAACTCGGGGTACGGCAGTACTGGGGCATCAGCGACGACGTGCTGAACGTCAACGACGAGACCGTGGAGTTCGTCCGGACGGTGCTGCGCGAGGTGCTCGACATCTTCCCCGGTCCGTACATCCACCTCGGCGGCGACGAGTGCCCGGACGTGCAGTGGCGTGAGTCCGAGGCCGCGCAGGCGAAGCAGGCCGAGCTCGGCCTGACCGACGCGAGCCAGCTGCAGGGCTGGTTCACCGCGCAGGTCGCGGCGGTGCTCACCGAGGACGGTCGCCGGCTGGTCGGCTGGGACGAGATGGTCGAGACCGACTGCCCGAAGGACGCCGTGATCATGGCCTGGCGTGGTCCCGACCGGGGCGAGGTGGCAGCCAAGGCCGGCCACGACGTGGTGATGGCGCCGAACCAGTCGGTGTACTTCGACTACTACCAAGGCGATCCGGCGACCGAGCCGCTGGCGATCGGGCACTTCACGCCGCTGGAGAAGGTCTACGACTTCGAGGTGATCCCACCGGGCCTGACCGCCGAGGAGCAGGCCCGGATCGTCGGTACGCAGTGCCAGATCTGGACGGAGTACATGGAAGACCCGGACCGCGTCGGCTACATGCTCTTCCCCCGCCTGTGCGCCTTCTCCGAACGCGCCTGGGGCTCGGAGAAGACCTCGTACGACGAGTTCATCGGCCGCCTCCGCCCCCACCTGACCCGCCTCGAGGCGCTCGGCCTCAGCTACCGGCCACTCGACTGACCTCTGCGTGATTCGGGTCGGTTCGCACACGGGTAGCAAATGAATCAAGCGTTTCGGAGCGGAGTGGTGCACCGCGAGCCGGTGCACCACTCCGTCAGTCAAGACGCTGACTTTGCGATCTTGACGTTGTGATGCTTGCCCTTCTTCTTCGCCTGGTACTTTCCGCCATGAAGGTCTGCCCAGACCCTCGCACGCTCTTCCGCGAGGTGGCCATGGAAGTGATAGTCGATGTAGGACCGGTGCTCGTAGGCGGTCACGTTCTTGAACAAAATAGTGACGCCTTCAACCGGCTCAGTGTGGATGTCGATAATCGGACCAAGATCCATTTCGTGATCCCCCTCTATCTCAGTTGCCTAGTGCTGCTCTGACAGCAGGCAGCGAGGCCTCGTCGATGTAGAAGCCGACAGCTGAGACACCGCCGTCGTAGTCGACCCAGAAAGGGAATGGCGCGACCGGCAGATCCACACCTTCCTTGGTCAACTGACCGACCACGGTGTTGATCGGCTTCCGAAATCCGTTGAGTCGACCGTCTACATCGCGCCCAAGGATTCGTAGCACTCGGTTACGAGTGATGCTCCCGTCCTTCTGCGCTGCTTCAGCGATGGCTCGCCCTTGAGGAGTGCCACTGAGCCGCTGCAGTACAGGCTTAAGCTGCGAAACTCGCCACGGTGACTCTCCCACCTCCTTGCGGCGCCGCAACTCTTCGGTGAGTGCATCCACCAAGCGATGCACCTCCTCGGTGCTGAGCTCTACCAGGTGGATCCTGGCCTCGATAGGAATGGTCGTCATGTGCCTTCCTCCCCCTCTGCGATGTACTCGCCAATCAGTCATAAAGAGTGTCGCAACTGAATATACAGCCAGCTGTTTATTGAGTCAATACACTCTTTCTGAAGGTCTTCGTGTCCGATGTTGCAGTTCGTCCGGAGGTCGTCGCGTGGGCCTGGCCGACGGAGCGGGTGCCTGAGGGGTAACCAAATGTTCGCGAGGTCGGTTGCTGGGGTAGACGGCCTGCCGCCGAGTAGCGACGATGAGGCGTCAGAAGCCAGCTCGGGAGGTCGGATGACCGCAGTGGGGCCGCTGGACGCGATGTTCTTACTGGGGGAGACGCGCGAGCAGCCGATGCATGTCGGTGGTCTGATGCTGTTCGAGCTGCCCGAGGGGGCGCGGGACCAGGTCTTCCCGGACGGCACCAGGGACCTCGTCTCACGGATCTACTCCGAGATCACCGAGCACCAGACGGTCAACCCGCTCTTCACCCGGCGCGTGCGGAACCGCGCGCTCGACCTCGGGTACTGGTCCTGGGAACAGGACCGCGAGATCGACCTGCAGTACCACGTCCGGCTGTCGGGCCTCGCCCGGCCGGGGCGGTACCGGGAGCTCTTCGAACTGACCAGCCGGCTGCACGGCACACTGCTCGACCGGCGCCGCCCGTTGTGGGAGATGCACGTCATCGAAGGTGTGCAAGGGCGCCGGTTCGCGCTCTACACCAAGGTCCACCATTCCCTGCTCGACGGCGTCACCGCACTACGGCTGATGCAGGCCATGCTGACGGCCGATCCGACCCAGACCGACATGCCGGCGCCTTACGCGCTGCCTGACACCTTTCCTTCGACGGCACCGGCCACCGAGCGATCCGGCGGCTTGCCGACTCCGGCCGAGTTGGTCGCAGCGGCGGGCCGGATTCCTGGCGAGGCAGGCCGGGTGATCGGCGGTGCGGGCCGGGCGATGGGTGGTGTCGGGCGATTGCTGGGCGACCTCGCCGGGTTGTCACCGGTGGGGTTGAGGAGCGCTCTGCGCGCGCTGCAGCACGAGCATTCGTCGGTCGCCTTCAAGGCGCCACAGACCGTGTTCAACCAGCCGATCACCGGTTCGCGGCGGTTCGCCGCGCAGTCGTGGCCGATGGAACGGCTGGAGAAAGTCCGCGCGATCACCGGCGCGACGCTCAACGACGTGATGCTGGCGATGTGTTCAGGAGCCTTGCGCAACTATCTGCTGGAGCTGAACTCCCTTCCCGACCAGGGGATGACGGCGATGGTCCCGGTCTCGCTGCGAGCCGCGGAGAACGCTCCGGGTGGTGGCAACTCGCTGGCGACACTGATCGCCGACCTGGCCACCGACGAGCGTGACCCGGAACGCCGGATCCGCCGGATCATCGACTCCACGACGTACGGCAAGAGCGTGCTGTCCCAACTGAGCCCGCTGCAGAACCTGATGATTGGTGCGCTCGGGCTGGGTTCGGCGGGACCGGCGGCGGTGATCCCCGGGCTCGCGGGCCGCACGCCACCGCCGTACAACCTGGTCATCTCCAACATTCCCGGTCCGGCCGAGAGCCCGCTGTACTGGAACCGCTCGCGCCTGCTCGGGATGTACCCGGCCTCGATCGTCCTCAACGGCCAGGCGCTCAACATCAGCGTCACCAGCTACGACCACGAGCTCCACTTCGGCCTCACCGGCTGCCGCCGAACCGTCCCGCACCTCCAGCGTCTGCTGCTGCATCTGGAGACGGCTCTGCAAGAACTCGAAGCGCTCTAGAGCAGCCGCGGCACGATCGCGGTCTCCCGGAAGCCGCCGTCGCCGTCGGGCTCGACCTGCCAGGCGCGCTTGTCCGGCAGCACGGCGACCGCTTCCTTCAGCTCGCCGTCGACGTAGTGCAGGCCGACGCCGTCCTCGGTCGCATAGCCGCCAGGAAGGGCGCCCGAGGCAACCAACCGCCGGTACGTCGTACGCCGTGGCTGGTCGGCGAGGTCGTCGTGGACGCCGTTGCTCCACGGCAACCAGCCAAGGCAGTTGCCATAGGCATCGAGTCCGTCGCCGAACGAGTCGGTCGGGCCACCCACGTGCCAGCACAGGCTGCCCGCGCTCTGGCCGGCCATCACCACGCCGCTGCGCCAGCACTCTTCGAGGATCTCGGGCAGTCCGTGCGCACGCCAGACCGCCATCAGGTTGACCACGCTGCCGCCACCGACCCAGAGCACGTCCTGGTCCAGCAGGAAGGACCGGACGTCAGCGACGTTCGGCTTCGTGAACAGCGTGAGCACGCCGGCCTCGATCGCCGGGTCGTTGCCGTAAGCCCCTTTGAACCAGTCGACCGCGCCGGGGTGGTCACCTTCGGCGGTCGGGACGAAACAGAAGCGGGTGGGCCGATCGCCGACGCCCGCCAGCGACACGGCGTACGAGATGAGATCGAGCGTGCGGGCCCGCTCGCCGACCAGAACGCCGGAGATCGCGAAGATCTGCGAGGTCACAGCCGAACGATGCCGTTGGGGGTCTGGAAGACGGCCGCGTTGAGACCGGGCTGACCGTTCGGGCCGACCCAGGCGACGTCCAGGTCGTCGAGCAGGTGGTCGGCCGGGTGGCCGATCCAGTCGGTGACCCGGGCCGGGTCGCCGGCGATCTCGAGCGCGGTCAGCTTGACGCCCTTGCCGCCGACGGACGGGTGCTGGGCCAGGTCGTCCCAGTGGATGAAGAACGGCAGTTGCGGGTCGGCGATCAGGCCCTTGACGCCGATCTGCCGCCAGGTGAGGTTCACCCCGTCGGGGCGGTGCCGGTTGCCGGGGACGGCCTCGCGGCCGAGCCGCTTCTCCATCCGCTCCATGTCGCGGACCGCGACCACCCAGCCGAGCCAGCCGCCGCCGACCTCCTTGCGGGCGCGGACGGCCTGACCGAACGGGGCCTTGTCCGAGGCCGGGTGGTCGAGCACGTCGACGACCTCGATGTAGCGGTCGTTCTCGAGCGGAAGGATGTGGTTCACCGTGCCGAAGCGGGGGTGCACGCCGCCGTCGACGAACTCGGCGCCGAGCAGCGCGGACAGCCGCTCCACCGTCGCCTGATACCCGTCGGGACCGGCCGCATATGAAAGATGATCCAAGCGCATGCGAGTCATTCTGGTCCCAGCCACCGACACTCCGCGCCATCGGGGTGTCGAACAAAGGGCAACCTAACCACCCCTCGCTCCGCTCGGGGATGGGTTGAAGGGGGTGGCCCTCACTCCGTTCGGGGGTGGGTTGGGAGGGGTGGCCCTTGCTTTGTTCGGGGGTGGGTTGGGAGGGGTGGCCCTTGCTTTGTTCGGGGGTGGGTTGGGAGGGGTGGCCCTTGCTTTGCTCGGGAGTGGCTGGGAGGGGTGGCCCTCGCTTTGCTTGGGGGAGGGGTGGAGGCACTGTGGGGGTGCTTAGGGTGGGGTTATGCGCATTGTGGTGATTGGTGGGACTGGGCATATCGGGACGTATCTGGTTCCGGAGTTGGTTCGGCTTGGGCATGAGGTGGTGGTGCTCAGTCGGGGCGAGCGAACGCCGTACCAGGACAGTGGCGCCTGGCGACAGGTGGAGTTGCAGCAGGCGGATCGGCAAGCTGAGGATGCCGCCGGCACCTTCGGGCAGCGGGTGCGTGAATTGCACGCCGACGTTGTGATCGACCTGATCTGCTTCACCGAGCAGAGCGCGAAGCAGTTGGCGGAAGCGCTGCAGGGCGAGGTCGGCCACCTCCTGCACTGCGGCACGATCTGGGTGCACGGCCCGAGCGCGACGGTGCCGACGCCGGAGGACGCTCCGCGCAAACCCTTCGGCGACTACGGCATCGCGAAGGCGGCGATCGAGCGCTACCTCTTGGCCAAGGCCCACCGCGACGGACTCCCGGTCACGATCGTCCACCCGGGCCACATCTCCGGACCAGGCTGGACCCCGATCAACCCGGCCGGCCACCTCGATCTCGGCGTCTTCAAGAAGCTTGCCGAGGGCGCCGAACTGGCCCTGCCCAACTTGGGCCTTGAGACAGTCCAGCACGTCCACGCCGCCGACGTCGCGGGCGTGTTCCTCGCGGCACTGGCGAACCGGTCCGTCGCGATTGGCGAGAGCTTCCACGCGGTCGCCGATGGCGCGATGACCCTGCGCGGGTACGCCGAGGGCGTGGCGAGCTATTTCGGTCAGGAGGCGAACCTCACCTTCCTGCCCTGGGACAAGTGGACGAAGACGGTGTCCGAAGGCGACGCCGCCGCGACCTGGGACCACATCGCGCACAGCCCGCACTGCTCGATGGAGAAGGCGGCCCGGCTGCTCGGTTTCCGCCCGCGCTACTCCGCGCTGGAGACGACCCAGGACGCGCTCGGCTGGCTGGTCGCCAACGACAAGCTCTAGACCTGCGGCGACGCGGGGTGCGGCAGCAGCGGCTTGGCAGCCTCGAGCCGCTGCCGGCAGAGCTCCGCCAGTACGTCGTACGCCTTCAGCCCCATCAGTGTCTGCAGCTCGACCTTGCTCGACTCGAAGACAGCCTCGACGCCGATGTGCGCCTCAGTGTTCCCGGTGCAGTACCAGTCCAGGTCGTGCCCGCCCGGTCCCCACCCACGCCGGTCGTACTCGCCGATGCCGACCTCCGTGTACGACGTACCGTCGGGCCGCTCCACCTCGCGGAACGTCCGCCGGATCGGCAGTTGCCAGCACACGTCCGGCTTGGTCTCGACGAAGTGCACGCCCTTCTTCAGGGCGAGCCCGTGCAGCGCGCAACCGCCGCCGCCGGGGAAGTCCGGCCGGTTCAGGAAGATGCAGGCACCTTCCCAGACCCGGGTCTTGCGGTCGCCGTCGTCGTCGGTCTCGATCCAGCCGTTCGTCTTGCCTTCCTTGCGGAACTGCCAGTCGTCCTTGCCCAGCTGCTTGACGTAGCCCTTGACCCGCTTCTCGTCGTCCTCGTCGGAGAAGTGCGCGCCGAGCGTGCAGCAGCCGTCGTTCGGGCGGCCCTTGTAGATGCCGCGGCAACCACCGCCGAAGATGCAGGTCCAGTTGGACGTCAGCCAGGTCAGGTCGCAACGGAAGACCTGGTCGGGATCATCGGGATCGACGAACTCGACAAAGGCACGGGGAAAATCGAGAGAGACCTCAGGCACCGGGAAAGCGTACGTCCTCCACAGTGATACCCGGTCATCCCCTGCGGTACCGAGGACGCGCGGGCCGGGTCAATTCTGAGTGAGGACCACCGTACGCCGCGTAGGTGCACCTCGGGAGTCCAGTAGCGTGGAGGGTATGCGGCTCGGCGTACTCGATGTGGGATCCAATACCGTCCACCTGCTGGTGGTGGACGCGCACCGTGGTGCCGCGCCGCTGCCGGCGTACTCGCACAAGACCGAACTGCGGCTCGCCGAGCACCTGGACAAGGACGGCAAGATCGCCCAGTCCGGCGCCGACGAACTCGTCTCGTTCATCTCCGAGGCCGCCGAGCTCGCCGAGGACAAGGGCTGCGAGTCCGTGCTGGCCTTCGCCACCTCCGCCCTTCGGGAGGCTCCGAACGGCGAGAAGGTGCTGGACCGGGTCCGGGTGAAGACCAAGGTCGATCTGCAGGTGCTGACCGGCCAGGACGAGGCTCGGCTGACCTTCCTCGCCGTACGCCGCTGGTTCGGCTGGTCGTCGGGCCGGCTGGCCGTGTTCGACATCGGCGGTGGTTCGCTGGAGATTGCGGCCGGGTCCGACGAGGAGCCGACGGTCGCGGTGTCGGTCCCGCTCGGCGCCGGCCGGCTGACGCGCGAGTCGCTCACCGCGGACCCGCCGGACAAGGACGAAGTACGGGCTCTGCGCAAGCGGATCCGGGTGGAGATGGCGGCGGTGGCCGGCGACGTACTGCGGGCCGGCCGGCCGCAGCGCTCGGTCGCCACCAGCAAGACGTTCCGGTCGCTGGCCAGGATCTGCGGGGCGGCTCCGTCCGACGACGGTCCGTACGTACCGCGCTCGCTGGACCGCGACGACCTGACCGAGTGGATGCCCAAGCTGACCGGTATGTCCGCGGCCGAGCGGGCCGCGTTGCCCGGGGTCTCCGCGGGCCGGTCCACCCAGCTGATCGCCGGTGCGCTGGTCGCGGACGCGGTGATGGATCTGTTCGACCTGACCTCCCTCGAGGTCTGTCCGTGGGCTCTGCGGGAAGGCGTCATCCTGTCCCGTCTGGACCAGTTGCAACCCCGATGACAACCCTGGAAAGCCCACTGCGATGAGCTCCCGCAAGACCGCCGCGAAGATCGGCCTGTCCACCGCCTCCGTGTACCCGGAGTCGACCGCCAGCTGCTTCGAGCTGGCCGCCCGGCTCGGGTACGACGGCGTGGAACTGATGGTCGGGATCGATCCGCTCAGTACCCAGATCGACGCGGTGCAGCGGCTGGTCGACTACCACCAGCTCCCGGTGATCGCCATCCACGCGCCTTGCCTGCTGATCACCCAGCGGGTGTGGGGGACCGATCCGTGGGAGAAGCTGGAGCGCAGCGCCGAGGCGGCCAAGGACCTCGGTGCCGACGTCGTCGTCGTCCACCCGCCGTTCCGCTGGCAGCGCGACTACGCCCGCGGCTTCGTCGAGGGGATCGCCCGGCTGGAGGCGGAGACCGGCGTCATCTTCGCGGTCGAGAACATGTACCCGTGGCGCGCGCCGGGCAAGGGCCTGCAGGCGTACGCGCCGAGCTGGGACCCGACCGAGCAGACCTACGCCCACACCACGCTCGACCTGTCGCACTCGTCGACCGCCGAGCAGGACTGCGTCGAGCTGGCCGCGACGATGGGCAGGACGCTCAAGCACATCCACCTCACCGACGGCACCGGCTCGGCCAAGGACGAGCACCTGGTGCCCGGCCGCGGCACCCAGCGCGCGGCCGACCTGCTGAACGGTCTGGCGAACAACGACTTCCGCGGCCACATCATCATCGAGATCAACACCCGCCGCTGCTCCAGCCGGTCCGAGCGCGAGATCGACCTGATCGAGTCGCTCGAGTTCACCCGCAAGCACTTCGTCCGGACCGCCGACGCCGTCTCCCGCCGGTCGGCCTTCGCCGTGACCAGCGACGGAGAGGTGTCGGAGCTGACCCCGTGACGGATTCACCGGCCCGTACGCCGGGGCGTCGGCCGGGCGGTCCGGACACCCGCGGTGACATCCTCCGGGCGGCCCGGGAATCCTTTGCAGGTAAGGGATTCGCCGGTACTTCGCTGCGCGCGGTGGCGCGCGAGGCCGGCGTCGACGCGGCGCTCGTGCACCACTACTTCGAGAGCAAGGACGAACTGTTCATCGAGTCGATGGCGCTGCCGGTCGATCCGCGCCAGGTGGCGGCCGTGATCCTCGGCGGCCCGCGGGAGGAACTCGGTCGGCGGATCATCACCACCTTCCTCGGGGTCTGGGAGTCCGCGGAGGGTCAGCAGCGGATGAAGGCGGTCCTGCGCAGCGTCGTCACCAGCGACGAGGTCGCCCGGATGATGCGCGAAGGCATCACGAAGATGATCATGGTCCCGGTCGCGGCCGTCCTGGACGTCCCCGACGCCCGGCTGCGCGTCTCGCTGGTCGCCACCCAACTGCTCGGCCTCGCGCTGACCCGCTACCTCGTCGACCTCGACCCGGTCGCCACCACCCCTGTCCCGGACCTGATCGACCGGATCGCCCCGGTCATCCAGCACTACCTCACCGCCTGAGGGTCTTTCGCCTCTTGCCGACGGCGGTCGTGCGAGCTAAATTCATCACATGATGAAAAACGCCGTGACGTGTCGCGATGTGGTCGTGGTGCGAGGCGATCGGGAGGTCCTGCACGGCCTGGGTTTCGGCCTGGCCGTCGGGTCGGTGACCGGGTTGCTCGGGCCGTCCGGCTGCGGCAAGACCACGCTGATCAGGGCGATCGTGGGCCTGCAGGCCAAGGTCACCGGCGCTGTGGAGGTGCTCGGGCTGCCCGCCGGCTCGCCGAAACTGCGCGGCCGGATCGGCTACGTGACCCAGGAGCCCAGCGTGTACGGAGATCTGACGGTCAGGGAGAACCTCCGCTTCTTCGCCGCCGTCCTCGGCATCTCGTCCGACCACGTCGACCGCGTGATCGACGCCGTCGACCTCCGCAGCCATGCCGACGATCGCGTCGATCGCCTGTCCGGCGGCCAGCAGTCCCGCGCGTCACTCGCGGCCGCGCTGCTCGGCGACCCCGAGCTGCTCGTCCTCGACGAGCCGACCGTCGGCTTGGACCCGGTGCTCCGGCGCGATCTGTGGGAGCTGTTCCATCGGCTGGCCGACGCCGGCTCGACCCTGCTGGTGTCGAGTCACGTGATGGACGAGGCGGTCCGCTGCGACCGGCTGTTACTCATGCGCGAGGGCGAACTGCTCGCCGACGACACTCCGGACGGGCTGCTCGAATCGGTGGGGACCAGCGACATCGAGCAAGCCTTCCTCACCCTGATCGACCGGAAGGCAGGTGCGCGATGACGCCGCGAGTGACGCTGGCGGTGGCGGCCCGGGTGCTGGCGCAACTGCGCCGGGACCACCGGACCGTGGCGATGCTGATCCTGCTGCCCGCGCTGCTGATCACCTTGATGTGGTGGATGTTCCACGATTCGCCGGGCACGTTCGACCGGATCGGCGGGCCGCTGCTGGCGGTGTTCCCGTCGATCATCATGTTCATCGTGACGTCGGTGGCCACCCTGCGGGAGCGGACCAGCGGGACCCTTTCGCGACTGTTCACGCTGCCGATGGCCAAGCTGGACTTCCTGCTCGGGTATGCGCTGGCGTTCGCGCTGATCGCCGTGGTCCAGGCGACCGTGGTGGTGTCGATCTCGCTCTACGCACTGAACCTCGACATCCGCGGCTCGGCCTGGCAGCTCGGCGTGGTCGCGGTCCTGGACGGAGTTCTCGGTACGACGCTGGGTCTGTTCGCGAGCGCCTTCGCCGCCACCGAGTTCCAGGCGGTCCAGATGATGCCGGCCGTGATGATCCCGCAACTGCTGCTCTGCGGGCTGCTCGTCCCGCGCGACCGGCTGCCCGGCGTACTGCATGGCGTCAGCGACGTGCTGCCGCTGTCGTACGCCGTCGACGCGGTCTCCGGAGTTGCCCGAGGCAACGGCTTCGGCGCCGGCGCGGGCTCGGATGCCTTGGTCGTCGCCGGCTTCATCGTCGCCGCCCTGGTCCTCGGTGCCGCAACGTTGAAGCGTCGTACGGCCTAGGTCAGGTGGCGGACGCCTTCCCAGCCGGCGTCGGCGGAGACTTTGAGGGTGACCGGGCCGTCCGGCCAGCCGGTGATCGCGGCCTCCAGTTGGGCAGCGGCCGGTGTGGTGCCGTCGACGTAGTAGTGCAGGATCCGCGAACCGGCGGCAGTCTCGTGCGCGAGCAGCCGGCCCGAATCGCCGAGCCGGTTGGTCAGGTGATCCTCGAAGTCGCGCAGGTGGCTCAGCGTCTCGTCCTGAGGCAGCCCGTCCTCGCGCGCATCCTTGTACGGCACCTCGACGGCGACGTGCGTGTCCAGGTGCGGCATCTGGATCGAGCGGAGCGGGACCATCGCGGTCGCGACCAGGCGATCGCCCGCGGCCGTCTCGCCTTCCATCAACCGCCAGCTCGGCCCACCGTCCTCGGCGACATGCGCCGCGGCGAACGAAGCCACCGCGGGAAGCAGCTCACTGATCGGTACTGCGTTGGCGGGTGGCGCCACCGCCGTACTGATCGCGCCGATCCAGGTCTCGACCAGTTCCTCACCCAGGACCAGGTCGAGCAACAGGAAGGTCACCCGCTTGCGGAGCTCGTCGGGCAGGGCCGGGAACGTCGGGTGGTGCACCTCGACGTGCAGGGCGGCCTCCCGACTGTCCGGCTCGATCGTGACCAGCGCGGACTCGATGGAGACCAGCGGCATCCCGTCGAACTTGATGCCCGCATCCGGTGAGGGCCGGCGCAGGTCGGCGTACTCCCAGAGGTGGTCCGAGGCCGGCGCGGCGCGCAACCAGCGGCGGGCGATGGCGCGAGTACCGGGGTCGCCGGCGGCGGTGACGATCAGGACGTGCTCGGCGTGCAGGCCGTGGCCGAGTTCCCAGTCGAGGTTCTCGTGGATCCGGTGCACCTGCTCGGACAGTACGGCGCCGGCGGCGGTCAGGTCCCGCAGGGCGATCGACTCGGCGATCTGGGCGGCGCCGGTGGCTTCCCACCAGCTCCAGAACCCACCGATCGGGTCGGCCGGCGCAGCCGTCGTACGGCGACGCTTGAAGATCCGCATGCCGCATCCTCTCCTGACCGGGGATCACGCCGTCCGTCCGACGGCCCTGCAAACCCAACCTACGGGGCGGACGGGAACCAGCCCAGTCCGCGCCACCCGGCCCCGCCGGGCCGCCGCCGGCCTGCCCCGCTCGCCTCGTCGGCGCGGACCAGTCGGCGTACTGGTGTGGTCCTGGCCACACGATTAGGGTGCGTGCAGGCCAGGCGCGTAGCCTGCTGACACCCCTGGAACATCGCGGCATACGGGGCCGGATGAGTCGGGAAACGAGGAGGAACGCGAAGTGCTTCGGCGAATCCTGCTGGGCGTGTCCCGCAGCCCCCAGATCAAGAAGGCCGTCTCGGCGATGCCGGTGTCCAGCGGCATCGTGGCCCGGTTCGTGGCCGGCGAGACCGCTCCGGAGGCCGTGCTGGCCACCGAGAAGCTGGTCAGCAGCGGCCTCAACGTCACCCTCGACCACCTGGGCGAGGACGTCACGGACGCCGCCGCCGCGACCGCGACGGCCGAGGCGTACCTGACGTTGCTGAAGCAGCTGTCCGCGGCCGGGCTGACCGCGAACGCCGAGGTCTCCGTCAAACTGTCGGCCGTCGGCCAGGCGCTGCCCGGTGACGGCGAGAAGATCGCCCTGGAGAACGCCCGGTCGATCTGCCACGCCGCCCGCAACGCCGGCACCACGGTGACGCTCGACATGGAGGACCACACCACTACGGACTCCACCCTGAGCATCCTGCGCGAACTCCGGCAGGACTTCCCCGAGACCGGCGCCGTCCTGCAGGCGTACCTGCGGCGCACCGAGGGCGACTGCCGCGACCTGGCGTACGAGGGTTCGCGGGTCCGGCTCTGCAAGGGCGCCTACAAGGAGCCCGAGTCGGTCGCGTACCAGGACAAGCGCTCAGTCGACAAGGCGTATGTCCGGGCGATGAAGATCCTGATGAACGGCGCCGGCTACCCGATGATCGCCTCGCACGACCCGCGCCTGATCGCGATCGCCGGCTCCCTGGCCGACCGCGCCAACCGCCGCCCCGGCTCGTTCGAGTACCAGATGCTCTTCGGCATCCGCCCCGAAGAACAACTCCGCCTCGCCGGCGAGGGCCACACCGTCCGCATCTACATCCCCTACGGCGAAGACTGGTACGGCTACCTCGTACGCCGCCTCGCCGAGCGCCCCGCCAACCTCCAGTTCTTCGCCCGCTCCCTCATCAGCAAGAAGTAACCCCCACGCGGCTTCCGAGCCCGCTCCTGCGTCGCGTGCCCGTTCAACCGCTCCCCGCCCACCCTCAACGCGGGCTCCTCCGTCGCCCGCTGAGCAACCCCGTTCCGCCCGACCTGGAGCGCCGGGATGCACCGCGTTTTCGTGGCCGCTTCCCACCCCGGACGCGAGCTCCTTCGTCGCCCGCTAGGTGACCCTCGTCCGGCTTGCCCTTGCACGCCGAGATTGAGCGGGGTTCGCCCTACCGCGGGCACTGCCCCTTCACGAGCCGCCGCGATTGTCCAGCAGCCGTGGCGCTCGTCGTTTGCCGTAGGTCTCTTTTTGCTTGTCTATAAGCATCTATTGGGGATTTTGGCATCGTCATTCGACCTTTGAGGTATTCGAATTACCTATTGCCGGAACCGCCACCGAATGCGCTTGGTCGCCTAGGCTGCGGGCGTTGGAGCACCTCGGGGGAGGAGGCTGGAGTGAGGCATTTCAACGCGCCGCCCGAATGGCCGGAACCACCGAACGCTCGGTGGCGCCCGCCCAAACGCTGGCAGCCTGAGGAATCGTGGCCACCAGCACCGTTGGACTGGCCCTTCTGGGTCGACGGTGACGGTCGCCGGGTCCGAGGACCTCGCGGGCGGTACGGCGGACCGACCTACCTGCCCGTCTTCGCGTCGACCGGTGTCGTACTCCTCGTCGGCGCTCTCGTGAGTTTCATTCTCTTCGGTTCGCTCGACGGCAACACCGCACCCACCCGGGTCGCGGATTCTCCGTCGATGCTGGACACCGAACTCCCGCCACTCCCCACGGTGCCACTGCCCACCCCGGAAGAGATCACCAGCGAGCCGACGCCACCCGATACGCCGAAGCCCACTCCCAAGCCACTCCTCGCCACCATCTCCCCGACCCCCACCCCGACCCCGATGGCTCCGTCGACTCCACCCCCAACCACACCATCGCCCCCGAACCCAACCCCAACTCCAACGTCGGCAGGCGCGCCCGTCTTCTACAAGAACTGCCCCGCCGTACGCCGAGCGGGTCTGCTCGTCCTCCTCCGCGGCATGCCCGGCTACTCCCTGCGCCTCGACCCGGACGGCGACGGCATCGCCTGCGACCGCCGCGGCTGACGAACTCGCCAGGTCAATGCGTGGCGAGCCGTTCCCTCAGTACTTCGGCCTGTGCGGGGTTCGTGGTGAGTTCGAGAGCACGCCGGTCAGCCGCGGTCGCGGTTTCCGGGTCACCGACGGCTCGGAGCAGCTCGGCGCGGGTCGCGTGGTACAGCGGGTAGTTGCTGAGCTCGCCGTCGAGGTGGTCCAGCTCCGCGAGAGCGACGTCGGCGCCCTGGACATAGCGGACTGCGACGCTGCGGTGCAGGCGGGTGACCGAACTGGGCTGCAGGTGGAGCAGCATGTCGTACAGGACAAGGATCTGCTGCCAGTCGGTGTCCTCCCAGCTGGCGGCTTCGCAGTGGCAGGCGGCGATGGCGGCCTGCAGTTGGTACGGACCTGGTGAGCGGTGGCGTCGGGCAGTGCGGGTGAGCAGTGCTGTCGCGGCGGCTATCGCCTCGTGGTCCCAGGTACTGCGGTCTTGGTCCTGCAGGAGGACGAGCTGCCCCTCGCTGGTGAATCTCGCGGCGGCGCGGCTGCGGTGGAGGCGGATCAGGACGAGGAGCCCGATGATCTCGGGCTCGGCCGGCTGGAGTCCGGCGAGGAGAGTCGTGAGCCATTCGGCGTCGTCGACGAGGTCGCGGGAGTGGACGCGGTCGCCGCTGCTGGACAGGTAGCCCTCGTTGAACAGCAGGTAGATTACGGTGAGTACTTCACCGAGGCGTTCGGGCAGTTCGTCGTCCTGGGGAATCCGGTACGGGATGCCGGCCTGGGCGATCTTGCGCTTCGCGCGGGTGATGCGCTGCGCCAGGGTGGTTTCCGGTACGAGGAACGCGGCAGCGATCTGAGCGGTGGTGAGACCGCAGACCACGCGCAACGTCAGCGCGATCTGGGCTTCGCGAGCCAGGGCGGGATGGCAGCAGGTGAAGATGAGCCGGAGCCGGTCGTCGGGCGCGGACTGGATCGGCCATTGCAGCTGGGCGAGTTTGGAGCGGTAGTTCTCCTGCCGCCGGAGTACGTCCAGGCCGCGGCGCCGGGCGACGGTGAACAGCCACCCGTCGGGCCGGTCGGGGATCCCCTCTACGGGCCAGCGCCGCAGAGCTGTCTCGACGGCGTCCTGGACCAGGTCTTCGGCGGCGGAGAAGTCACCGAGCAGCGAGACGAGTGACGCGGCGAGCCGGCCGGCGTGGTCGCGGACCACGCGGGCCAGCTCGTCAGCGGCCGGACCGGTGGTCATGACTCCACGGGGCGGATTTCGACGATCGGGCAGGCGGGCCAGGTCTTGACCATGCGCAGCGCCTCGTCGAGGTCGGCGACCTCGATCTCGGTGAATCCGGAGATGACTTCCTTGCCTTCCATGAACGGGCCGTCGGTGGTGACGGGTTCGGCGCCGTCGAGCCGCACGGTCGTGGCGGTGGCTGCGCCCTTGAGCTTGCCGGTCGTACTACGGATCTTCGCGGCGTGATCGATGAACCACTGATTCACCCGGTCATAGACCTGTTCCAGCTCGGCCGGGGTCATCGCCTCGACTTCCTTGGTGTACTCCTCCGTGTCGACGAACATCAGCACGTACTTCACGCGCGTCACCTCCTTGGTTTCAGTGTGGCTGCTCCGGGGTCAGCCGGCCTGGAGGTGGGCGTAGAGGTCGATGCCGTTGCCGGCCGGGTCGGCGACGGTGGCGTAGCGCATTCCCCAGGGCGCGTCGAAGGGTTCCTGCAGTCCGGCGACGCCGGCGCTGGTGAGTTCGGCGTACTTGGTGTCGACGTCGGCCGAGGTGTCGAACTGGAAGGCGAGGAACGTTCGGCCGGTGGTTGGTGGGGTCCAGCCCGCAGTGGTCTTGGTGCGCAGGTCGTCGGTGTCGAGCATCAGGTGCAGGCCGCTGGGCAGGCCGCAGTCGGCGTGGTCGTCGGGCATGTACTGGTCGCGGACGAATTCGAGCCCGAGGAGCCGGTAGAAGTCGATCGCCGCGCCGAGGTCGGTGACGGCGATATCGAGCACATTGAAGGTCGGTTGCATCGGATGCCTCCCTTTTCGTGGTGACGGTTCACCCAGGAGACGATCGGCACGACCCCGAATACGACACTGCGCGATGAACCTCCCGACCTGGATCGGCACGCCGTCGGTGGCTCCTCAAGTGGCTTCGGGTGGGAGGTGTTGGGTGAGTGCGAGGGCTGCTCCGGCGATGACGCAGGCTGCTCCGGCGGCGAGGATGAGCGGCCGGTACCCGATGGTGGTGGCGAGGGCCGCGGCGGCCAGTGGGGCGGTTGCGCGACTGATGGTGGTCGGAGTACCGAGGATCCCGGCGATGGTCGCGTAGCCCTGGTCGCCGTAGCGGTCGAGCAGGATGGCAGGAGTGGCGATGGACGCTACGCCGAAGCCGAGCCCGAACAGCCCCAGACTGGTCGCGGCTCCGGCGATGCTCTGCCCGATGAAGGGCAGCAGAGCGATCGCAACGCCTTGCAGGGCGATGATTGTGGCGGCGATGAGGGTGATCGGCAACCATCTTTTGGCGACGGTGGTGATGACGCGGCCGGTGACTGACAGGAGGCCGAGCAGCCCAGTGAGGCCGGCTGCCGTCGTCGGTGTGTGACCCAGCTGGGTGAGGTAGGTGACCAGGTGGACGGCCAGGACGGCAAGAGCCGCGCTGTGCAGAACGAAGGCGGCGGCGATGAGCCAGAACCCGAGATCGCGAATCACTCGGGCAGGTGACCGCCGCAGGTGGTGACTGATTCGCGGCGCGGTCGGCTGCGTGCGCCCGAGTACGAATGCGTGCACGGGCACGGTGATCACGGCGACGATCCCGGCCAAGGCGATCAGGGCTTGGCGCCACCCGGCGGCTTCGATGAGTTGGCCGGTGAGCGGGATGAAGATCGAGCTGGCGAACCCGGCGACGAGAGTGATGCTCAGCAGTGCGTTCGCGCGTTTCGCCGGCGCGGTGACGGCGACGATGATCGCGAAGGCGGGCTGGTAGAGCACCATCGCCGAGGCAGCGCCGATGGCCACGAACACGGCGTACAGCTGGGCGGTGTTCTGCACCTGGGACCAGGCCAGGACGGCGAGGGTCGCCAGGATGGATCCGATGGTCATGACGCCGTGCCCGCCGTACGCGTCGAGTCGGCGGCCGACAGGTATCGCCATGGCGGCGCTGACGAGTACGGCGGTGGTCAGTGCGCCGGTGGCGACCGTGGTGGAGATCTGCAGGTCGTGGCTCATCGGGGCGAGCAGGGCGCTGAAGGCGTAGTAGAGAACGCCGTAGCCGATGGTGGTGGTGATGGAGAGCGCGGCCACGACCTCGCGTCGAGTGCCGCGGCGATCGCCTGAAGCCAAGCTGGTGGCGGTCGCCGCGGCGCGGTTCATCAGCCGCAGCAGCCCGATTGGCTGGCGGGCTTGTCGTCGATGACGGTCAGCAGACCGCCGCTGATGCCGGTGGCCAGGCCGCGACCAGCGGGTGCGGTGATCTCGACGGCCTGCGGTGCGGGGCCGCAGCAACCGCCAGCGGTCTCGTCGCCGGCGTCCCCGTAGGCGAGGTTCGAGGAACAGACGCCTGTCTCGGGCAGGTCCAGCTGCACGTCGCGTGCTGCTGCCCAGTCACCGGCCAGTGCTGCCACCACCGAGCGGGCCTGCTCGTAGCCGGTGGCCAGCAGGAAGGTCGGTGCCCGGCCGTACGACTTCGCGCCGACCGCGTAGTAGCCGGGTTCGGGGTGAGCCAGTTCGTCGACCCCGTGCGGCGGGACCGTGCCACAGGAGTGCTGGTTCGGGTCGATCAACGGTGCGAGGGCTCGGGTGGAGCCCATGATCGAGTCCAGGTCGAGGCGCAGCTCGCCGACCATGTCGTGGTCCGGGCGGAACCCGGTCGAGTTGACCACCGTGTCGGCGACCACCCGCCGCTCGCCGGCCGCGAGCTCGACCCGGCCGTCGGCGGTGCGGGAGACAGCCTCGATGCGGAAGCTGCCGACGAGTTCGACCTGGCCGGACTGGACGAGCTTCTTCAACCGGCTGCCCAGTGCGCCACGGGCAGGCAGTTCGTCGGCTTCGCCACCGCCGTAGGTGCGGGCCTGGTCGGTGCCACGCACCACCCACACGATCTCGGTGCCGGGAACCTCCTCGGCGAGCGCGCCGAGATCCAGCAGGGTTGTGGCAGCTGAGTGGCCGGCGCCGACGACCGCGGTACGGCGTCCGGCGTACCGGTCGCGGTCGCGGCCGAGGACGTCGGGCAGAGCGTGGGCGATGCTCTCGGCGACGTCGGCCTCGCCGCGGGCGGGGATGCCCGAGCCGCCGAGGACGTTCGGGCGTCGCCAGGTCCCGGCCGCGTCGATCAGCGCGGCGGCGAGGATCTCGGAGCCGTCGGCGAGCCTGATCAAGAACGGTGCCTGGTCGCGGCCCGCCGTACGGACTCGGTCGAATCCGACCCGGGTCACCGCCACGACCTGAGCGTTGTAGCGGATCCGGTCGTTGAGCTGCGGGGTCTTGGTCAGTGGCTCGAGGTAGGAGTCGATCAGGTCGCCGCCGGTCGGCAGCTTCCCGAGCTCCGGCTCGACCCATCCGGCCTGCTGGAGCAGGCGGCGGGCGGCGGAGTCGATGTCGTAGCGCCACGGGCTGAACAGCTTCACGTGCCGCCATTCCTCGATCGCGGCGGCGACGCCGGGCCCCGACTCCAGCACCAGGAAGTCCACGCCGCGCTCGGCCAGGTGCGCGGCCGCGGCGAGTCCCACCGGGCCGGCTCCGATGACCACGACTGGTCTCCCCGGCGCCGCAAGAGCGGCGTTGTTCTGCTCGTTCACCATCGGTGTCCCATCCCCACTATGTAGAAGTTCATCTAATCAGCGACTCCCACCTTGCATCGTGATTAGACAGGAGTCAAGATAGACGCATGTCTAAACAGGAGATCTCGATCCAGCGGAGCGGCGGCTGCTGCGCGCCGATCTCCGTCTCGGCGCTGGACGAGGCGCAGGCAGCCGAGGGTGCCGCGGTCTTCAAGGCGCTGTCGGACCCGATCCGGCTGCGGCTGATGTCGATCATCGCCTCGGCTGACGGCGAGATCTGCGTCTGCGACTTCACCGGCCAGTTCGACGTGTCCGGCCCGACGATCTCCCACCACCTCCGCGTCCTGCGCCAGGCTGGCCTCGTCGACTGCGAACGCCGCGGCACCTGGGTCTACTACTGGTCCCTACCTGAGCGCATGCAATGGATCTCCGCGCTGCTGTCGATCCCCGAACCGGCTGCCCTGACCCACTGACCTTCCCCGCCCCCTCGAGCCCGGGAGACTCCGTCATTCCGACCTCTGCTGAACAACTCCCGCCACTCGACAGCCGCAGCTCCACGACACCAGCCGTCAACGGTGCGGTCGTCGCTGGGCTGTCGTTCCTCGATCGGTATCTCGCGGTGTGGATCATGGCCGCCATGGCTCTCGGGCTGCTGCTCGGCCGCCTCTTCCCTGGACTGGACGACGCGCTCGACGCGGTCGAGGTCGGCTCGGTCAGCCTGCCGATCGCGATCGGTCTGCTGCTGATGATGTACCCCGTGCTGGCGAAGGTCCGCTACACCGAAACCGGCCGTGTCACCGGCGACCGGAAACTCCTGGTCGCGTCCCTGGTCCTGAACTGGGTCGTCGGCCCGGCGCTGATGTTCGCGCTGGCGTGGATACTCCTCCCGGAGCTGCCGGAGTACCGTACGGGCCTCGTCATCGTCGGGCTCGCCCGTTGTATCGCCATGGTGCTGATCTGGAACGACCTGTCCTGCGGCGACCGCGAAGCCGCCGCTGTCCTGGTCGCGCTCAACTCCGTCTTCCAGATCGTCGCGTTCGCCGCGCTCGGCTGGTTCTACCTGCAGACGCTGCCCGGCTGGCTCGGGCTGGAGACCACGAGTGCGGAGTTCTCGATGGGCGCGATCGCCCTCAGTGTGCTGGTGTTTCTGGGCATCCCGCTGCTGGCCGGCTATCTGACCCGCACGATCGGGGAGAAGGCCCGTGGCCGGGACTGGTACGAATCGCGGTTCTTGCCCAGGATCGGCCCGGTCGCCCTGTACGGGTTGCTCTTCACGATCGTCATGCTGTTCGCGCTGCAAGGCGACGCGATCATCAGTGCGCCGCTCGACGTCGCCCGGATCGCCCTGCCGCTGCTGGTGTACTTCGTGATCATGTTCGGCGGATCCTTCGCGCTCGGCCACCGGCTGCGGCTGGGCTATGCCAAAACCGCGACCCTGGCCTTCACCGCAGCGGGCAACAACTTCGAACTCGCCATCGCGGTCGCGATCGGTACCTTCGGCGTCACCTCCGGCCAAGCCCTGGCCGGCGTCGTCGGCCCACTGATCGAAGTACCTGTGCTGGTCGCTCTGGTCTACGTGTCGCTGTGGGCCAAGCGTCGCTTCTATCCCGACTCCGCCAAC
Organism: Kribbella voronezhensis; assembly: GCF_004365175.1. NCBI lineage: Bacteria > Bacillati > Actinomycetota > Actinomycetes > Propionibacteriales > Kribbellaceae > Kribbella > Kribbella voronezhensis. The sequence continues at coordinate 4,451,702 of NZ_SOCE01000001.1, forward strand.
TGAGCTCTCTGTGAGGAGCAACATGCCCGGGACCACACCTGAGGTCTTGTTCGTCTGCGTCCACAACGCCGGTCGGTCCCAGATGGCCGCGGCTCTGCTCGACCATCACGCCGCCGGACGGGTCGTCGTACGGTCGGCCGGATCGAAGCCCGCCGACCAGTTGAACCCCGCCGTCGTCGAGGCGATGGCCGAGATCGGCCTGGACATCTCCAAAGAGTTTCCGAAGCCGTTGACCGACGAGGCGGTGCACGCCGCCGACGTCGTCATCACCATGGGCTGCGGCGACGAATGCCCTTATTTTCCGGGCAAAACCTACCTCGACTGGAAACTGGACGACCCGGCCGGTCGCGGGATCGAGGCGGTCCGCCCGATCCGCGACGAGATCGACGCCAGAGTCCGCGCATTGATCGCCGAACTCGTCCCGCCGACCACAAGCTGATAGCGATTCTCCGGAGTGGCGCGATCTCCCCGGTCTTCAGATCGTCAAGCCCCGCAGGTCATCGGCGGACTGCACCCGGATCGCATTCTCATCGTCCTGAGGCGGCACGAAGTCGGCGAGGTGCTGGTCCAGTACTGCGTCCGCGACATCGCGTCGCCGAGGGTCCACCTGGTTCTCGGCCCGGCGTCGGCGGATCGTCGCGTGGTTCACGTCGACGTAGACCAGGCTGAAGTGCGCCCGCGCCGACGCGGCCAGCGAACGCCAGCCGTCGCGCAGGAACCGCGGCGAACTGGTGTCGTCGACGACGACGGACGTCCCCGAGGTCAGGAGTTCCCGGACCTCAGCAGTGGCCAGCTCATGGGTCCGGACCCATTCCCCGACCGGGATACCGTCGCCACCCCACAACCCGCGGCGCTCGTTGATCTCATCGAGACTCACGATCCTCGCCGACAGCCTCGGCGCCAGGGCCCGCGCCACCGTACTCTTCCCGGAGAACGAGGTCCCACACAGGAGAACCAGCCTGACGTCCGATGCCATCCCCGCATCCAACCGAATCGCCGATGCCACAGCAACGGAGTATCGCCCACCTGGGGGTACGCGGCTTCCTTGGTGCAGACCGGGTCTTGAGGCCTGCTGAGGTTGAAAATGCGGTCGGCTCACGTCGACGGGACAACTATGGTGACCTGTCATGACCGAGACTTTCGTGCGCTCCGGTCCGCTGCGCTTGTGGACGGAACAGATCGGAAGACGCGATCATCCCGCCGTTCTGCTGATCGCGGGCTCGTCGGCTCAGGGAATCATCTTTCCCGACGCGTTGGTCGACCGCCTGGTACTGCGCGGGGCGCAGGTGATCCGCTACGACCATCGCGACACCGGGCGCTCGAGCATCGTCGACTTCGACCGGCATCCGTACGGCCTGTCCGATCTGGCCGCCGACGCGCTGGCCGTCCTGGACGCCTATGAGCTGCCGTCCGCCCATCTCGCCGGGGTATCGATGGGCGGCGCGATCGCGCAGTGGCTGGCCGTGCACGAGTCGGCCCGCGTGCGCTCCCTCACCCTGCTCTCCACCACCCCCATGAGCCACGATCCCGGTCCGGTGTGGCAGCGAGCCATGACCGGGCAACCAGCCGACCCCGATGAACTACCCCCGCCGACCCCGCGTTTCCTGCAGCATCTGGCCGACTCGGACGGTACGCCGCCGGGCCTGGAAGCCGACGTTTCGAACTTCCGGGCCATGAACGGCGACGGCCGCCCGTTCGACGAACCGGCCGTCAGGGCGATGCTCCAGCGTTGTCAGGCGAGGGCCACCGATCCGTCCGCCGCCGCCCACCACGCGCTGATCGGCCGGAAGAAGGGCCCGGATCTGTTCGCCCCGCTGTCGACGATCGCCGCCCCCACCACGATCGTCCACGGTGATCAGGACCCGCTCTTCACTCTGGCCCACGGCGAGGCGCTGGCCGCGGCCATCCCGGGGGCACACCTCCACGTCGTCCGTGGCATGGGCCACGGCTACTTCTCCCCGGGCCTCCCGGAGCTGCTCGCCGACCTGATCTCCCTGGACACCGGCTTGCTTGGCAGCGGTTGACCTGGGATTGCCCGGCGGGTTGTTGATCAGTCAGAAGTCGGGACGTCCGGGGGACTTCGAGCACTGACGAGCGGCCGCCTGGGTGATCGAACACGACGTGTGCCTTGGGGCTGGCGCCCGCGTCGGTGTGGCTGGGGGGCGCCGGCCTTGCTGTACACATCGGCGCGGCGGGTGAGCTGCACAGAGCCACAGAGTCGTGGGCTGAGCATCCGCTGTCGCGGTTCCCGGTCAAGGTCGGTCAGCCGCGGGGAACTGGACCAGGGCGACCCGCGTCGTACTGCGCGCCGCGGTGGCCGTGCTGGTTCGCGTTGCCGCGGGTGGGGTTGTCGACCACACTCGAATGCGGCGTGAACGACGGCGAGCCGATCAGGTCAGCGGGGTGGAGAGCAGTGGGGCACACGGGGAGAACGGCACCGCCGGAACCAGGTGGCGCACAGACCGTCGACGAGCTGGCCGCGCGGCTCCGGGCGCTGCACAGCTGGGCGGGGGTGTCGTACCGCGAGATCCATCGCCGCATGGTCGCGTCCCGGCGCCGCCGCGGGATCACCGAGATCCCGGTCTACAACACCGTCTACCGCTGTCTGCAGCCCGGACGAAGCCGGCTGGACGTCGAACTGGTCGTCGACATCGCCGCCGCCCTGCTCGAGGACGAGTCGCTGGTGGCGGCCTGGCGGCAGGCCCACCAGGTCGTCGCGGGCCGCGCCGCGGACGCGGCAATCGTCAGTGTCACCGACAGCATCCCGGCCGACCAAGACAGCTTCACCGGCCGGTCGGCCGAGGTCGGGGAGCTGTTGGCTGCCTGCGAAGCCGGTACGACGCAGTTCGTGCTCGGCGGGATGGCCGGTGTCGGCAAGACCCAGCTGGCCAGGTACTTCGCGAACCGACTGGTTGAAGCGGGTCACGGGAACGACCTGCAACTCTCGGTCGACCTGCGCGGGTTCGACCCCGACAGACCGCCCGCCGATCCGGCCGCCGTGCTCGACGGGTTCCTGCGTCGGCTCGGCGTACCGGGTAGTCAGGTGCACGCTCTTGATCTGGCCGGGCGAGCCCGGCGGTTCCAGCAGTTGATGGCGGATCGCAAGGCGATTGTCCTGCTGGACAACGCGGCCTCGGAAGACCAGGTGCTGCCGTTGCTGCCGCGGAGTCCGAGCTGTGTGGCCGTGGTGACGAGTCGCTATCAGCTGAGCGGTCTTCCGGATGTCCGCTGCCTGCGACTGGACGTGTTCAGCCCTGCGGAGTCGCTCGACCTGCTGCGCGGCGTCGCCGGCGACGAGGCGATCGCGGCCGATCAGACAACGGCAGCAAGGATCGCGACCCTGGTCGGTCATCTGCCGCTGGCCCTGGCTGTGGTGGCCGGCCGGATCACCGAATCACCCGGCTGGTCCTTGGCCGATCACCTGGAACGCCTCGCCGAGCATCGCGAACGGCTCCGGCTGGAGGGCAGCGTGGAGCCCGCTCTGGCCTTGTCCTACGAGGCTTTGCCGCCCGAACACAGGCGGTTGCTCCGACTGCTCGCTCTCCATCCGGGTCACGACTTCGACGTGTACGCCGCCGCGGCCGTCTCCGGGCACAGCCGCGAGCAGGTGACTCGCGAACTGACGGACTTGCTGCGGGCCAGCCTGCTCCAGCCGGCCGCGCCCGGACGCTTCGTCCTGCACGATCTGGTCCGGGTGTTCGCCAGTGACCGCTCCCGCGACGAGGACCGAGCCACCGTACGGCGTGACGCGCTGACCAGGTTGTTCGACCACTACCGGTGGACGGCGGCCCAGGCCGCTGCCGGATATGCCCCGTACGAAGGGAGCGTGCGAACCCTGGTCGAGGATCCGGGCACCGAGTGCCCGCCGGTCGGGAACCGCGAGCTGGCCAAGGTCTGGCTCGATGGGGAGCGGTCGAACCTGATCGCTGTGGTCCGGGCCGCCGCCGAGCTGGGTAGTCCGCGACCGGTGACCGACATCTCGACGGTCATCCATTACTACCTGGACACCTCGGGCTATTACCGGGAGGCCGAGGTGCTGCACGAGTGCGCGGTCGCCGTCGCGCCGGACGACACCACCCGCAGCCGCGCTCACAACAACCTCGGCTGTGTCTACTGGCGTCTCGGCCGGTACGCCGACGGCCGGGACTGCTATCAGCGAGCACTCGACCTGACCCGCAAGACCGGTGACCGGGTCGGTATCGGCAAGGCGCTGGGAAATGTTGCCCTCGGCCACTTCAGGCTCGGCCGCTATCCCGCGTCGATCGACTGTTTCGAGCAGGCCCTGGCGATCTTCCAGCAGGAGAAGGCCGAACGCATCTCCAGTGCCAGCACGACTCGTGGCGGACTCGGCTGGAGTCTGCTCCGGGTGGGCCGGACGGCCGAGGCGCTGAAGCGGTTCGAGGAAGGCCTGCGGATCGCGCGGCAGTTGGGTGACAACACCTTCGAAGAGGCCTACGCACTGGCCAATGTGGGGAACGCGCACGTGCGCCTGGGGAGTCAGCGGTCGGCGACGGAGTACGGCGAGGCCGCGCTGGTGTTGTCACGCAAGCTGGGATTCCGGACGGGCGAGGCTGACGGGCTGAATCTCCTCGGCCGCGTGCAACTCGCCGCGGGCGATCCGAAGGTGGCCGTCGGGTTGCAGCAGGAGGCGGTCGAGCTGACGATCGAGCTCGGCAACCGCGCGATGACCGTTGAACTACGCAACGATCTCGGTGTCTCCCTGATGGCGGCGGATCGGCTGGACGCGGCGCTGGACGAACACCGGCTCGCCTTGGTCGTCGCGCGGACGCTCGAAGACCGGTACGAGCTCGCCCGCGCTTGCCGCGGTCTGGCCGAAGTACTGGATCGGCAGGGCGGCGACGGGACGGCGTACCGGGAGCAGGCGCTGAAGCTGTTCGTGGATCTCGGCACCCCGGAGGCTGCCGAGATCCACGCGAGCTGACTCAGCTCAGCACAGGGTGCCGGTCGAGTCGTGGTAGTACGGGCTGAAGACGGTCCAGTTGCGGGTCACGCCGTCCTTCAGTTCGTAGAAGCGGAACCGCACGCAGCCGTCCTCGCGGTGGTCGTAGTTGCACTGACCCCATCCTTGCGCGGCGGGCAGCGCTCCGCAGTACCGGTTCTTGCCGTAGTTGGTCTGCACGTGGACGACGGCCTGCCAGCCGTTGGCGTCCAGGTCACGGATCCACTGGTCGTCGCCGTTGTACTCGTAGCAGGAGATCGCGTAGGACGACTGCACGTACGGGCGGCAACCCGAGGGCGGCGAGGCCAGGGTCGTCATCGTCGAGGTCGCCTTCGCCGTCGAGCCGGACGCGATCGGGGTGGCCGCGACCGGTGCCGTCGGGGTGCCGTCGCCGCTGAGCGAGGCGGATCCGGTCGGGGCGGCCGCGGCCAGGCCGGCGGCGCCGGCAACGAGCAGGAGGGCGCCGGCGAAGGCGCCAAGTGTCCGGCGGGCGGTTCGGAACGTCTTGGGCATTGGATGGTCCTTCCATGAGGGGCGGTGACAGGACTCGACCACCCTGCAAGCGGTCGCCGTACGCCGTCCCGCATCTCGACCAATCTCGATCAGCCCGAGCGAGCGCGCCGCTACGCTGTCGCCATGACTAGTCAGGTGGCCATTCTCGGAGCCGGTGTGATGGGGGAGACCCTGCTGTCCGGATTGCTGCGGGCGGGCCGGCGACCGGAAGAGCTGCTGATCACCGAGCGCCGGGAGGAGCGCGCCACCGAGCTGCGCGAGCGGTACGGCGTGGACGTGGTGACGAATGTGGAGGCCGCAGCCAAGGCGGACACGCTCGTCCTGGTGGTCAAGCCGCAGGACATGCCCGACTTGCTCGCCGAGATCGCACCGGCGGTCCAGCCGACCCAGACGGTGGTCTCGCTGGCCGCTGGTATCACCACTGGTTTCATCGAGTCCCGACTGCCCGAGGGCGTCGCGGTCGTCCGGGTGATGCCGAACACGCCGGCCCTGGTCGACGAGGGGATGGCCGCGATCTCCCGCGGCGCCCACTGCGACGAGAGCCACCTCGTGCTGGCCGAGGGCCTGCTGGCCGCGACCGGCCGGGTGATCCGGGTGCCGGAGAAGCAGCAGGACGCGGTCACCGCGATCTCGGGGTCGGGTCCGGCGTACATCTTCTTCGTGGTCGAGTCGATGATCGAGGCCGGAGTGCACATGGGCCTGCCCCGGACCACCGCCACCGAGCTCGTCGTCCAGACCCTGGTCGGCTCGGCGAAGCTGCTCCGCGAGACAGGCGAGCACCCGACCGTACTGCGGGAGCGCGTCACGTCGCCGGGCGGCACCACCGCCGCCGCGGTACGCGAACTCGAGGACCACAAGGTCCGGGCCGCGTTCCTGTCCGCCATCGAGGCGGCCCGGAATCGGTCGCGCGCGCTGGCCGCCGAGTAATACCTGCGGCCGGACAGGTTATTCTGAGCGGCGCACTCCTGCACCTTTCAAGGGACAAGTCATGTCGGGTCAGCCAGCTCAACAGGGTAAGGACCAGGAAGTCGCCGAGCAGATCCCTGCGTTGCCCTGGCGGGTGCCGCTGGATCCGGCGCCCTGGTGGGCCTGGGCGCTCTTCGTCGCGCCCTTCATCGCCATGCCGGTGCTGAACTCCTGGCTCTGGATGGGCGCGCGCGACTTCCTCGCGGTCACGCTGTTCACGATCATCGGCGCGTCGGTGGTCCGGGTCGCCGGTGGCGTCGTGCTGTACCGGGTCGACCTCACCGAGACCGCGGTGAAGGCGCGCACCAGCCTGCTCGTCCGCAGCCTGGCCTGGCAGGACATCGACCAGATCGAGGTCGTCGACGACGCCGTCGTGCTGACCAGCGGCAAGGACGAGAACGAGATCAACGGCATCGCCAAGGGCCGGCCCGGCTACGTCGCCGCCGTGATGGAAGCGGTCCGCGGCCAGGCCGACGCCTCACCCGTACGCCGTGCGCGCCCCCACCCGGGTCTCGGCGCGCTCCTGGTGCTGATCTACCTGATCCTGTCGGTCGGCGCCTTCCTCGTCCGCTGGCACCTGCTCTGACAGCTCACGAGCGGTAGCGGTAGAGGATCCGCCCGCGGGTCAGGTCGTACGGGCTGAGCTCGACCGGCACCCGGTCCTCCGGAATGATCTTGATGTAGTTCTTCCGGATCTTCCCGCTGATGTGCGCGAGCACCTGGTGCCCGTTCGGTAGTTCCACCTTGAAGGTGGCATTGCGGAGGGCCTCGACGACGATGCCCTCGAATTCGATCGCGCCTGCTTTTCGTGCCATGGGTCTGCGCCTTTCAGGAATGCCGGTAGGTGGCGCTCCTGGCGAGACCTGTGTCAGTCGCCCGACCGTGAAGCTGAGGGAGGGAGCACCCTTGATCCTGCGTTCATGGGTCTCACCTCCAGGCGTGATGGCACGGTCGGGGAAACCGTAGCAACGGACGCCGCGCTCCGCCCACTCATTTTCCGCCGGGCATAGGGTCGGCGGCATGGACTTTTCCCTGTGGCCCAGTGCGGGCCGGACCTGGCAGGAAGTGGTGGACGGCGCGGAGTACGCCGAGCGCACCGGCTGGTACGGCGTGTGGGTGGCCGACCATTTCATGGTGAACGGTGACGACCTGTCCCAGCCGATGAACGAGTGTCTCGCGCTGCTCGGCGGGCTCGCGGTGCGGACCGAGCGGGTGCGGATCGGATCGATGGTGCTCGGGAACACCTACCGGCATCCCGCGGTGGTGGCGAACGCGGCCGCCACGCTGGACCAGATGAGCGGCGGGCGGTTCGTCCTCGGCGTCGGCGCGGGCTGGCAGGTGAACGAGCACGAGGTCTACGGCATCGAACTGCCGCCGGTGAAGGAGTTGCTGGCCCGGTTCGAGGAGGCCTGTCAGGTCTTCACCGGATTGCTGACCCAGGAGCGCACCGACTTCGACGGCAAGTACTACCAGTTGAGCAACGCGCCGCTGGAGCCGAAGCCCGCGAAACTTCCGCTGCTGATCGGCGCCTCCGGCGAAAAGGTTGCCCTTGGCATCGTTGCGAGGTACGCGGACGAATGGAACCACTGGGGCCTGCCGGAGGTCGCCGAGCACAAGGGGATCGTGTTCCGCGAGCACTGTGAGAAGCTCGGCCGGGACCCGTCGACGGTCCGCCGTTCGACCCAGGCGATGATCGAGATCGTCGTTCCGGGCGACACCGAGGCCGAGGAGCGGCGCGACCGGCTGACCTCGCTGGGCCGGCCGACGATCATGGGCTCCGCGGAGTACGTGCTCGACACCGTCGCCCGCTATGCCGCGGCCGGTATCGATGAGTTCCTGGTCCCGGACGGCCTGCTGGGGCAGGGATCCCGCCGCTTCGACGCCCTCGAACGGCTACGCGAAGAGGTCTTCAGCAAGCTCTAGGGTCGCGACGACCGGCCAGTGGTCGCTGGGAAGGCGACCACCTGGCCGGTAGTGCGAAACGCTCGCCTCGACGACCCGCCACGAGCTGTCGGTCAGGATGTGGTCGATCCGGTCCTGATCGGTGGCCCCGGTGAAGTCACCATGCTCGGTCCCACCCTCGGTCGCCGGTACGGCGTCCAGCAACCCGGCGTCCGTCAACGCCTTCAGTGGTGGCGAATCCGGCGTGGCATTGAGGTCGCCCATCAAGATCCAGTGCAGCGAAGGCTCGGCCGCAATCCACCGCGCGAGCAGGCGCGACGACTCCACCCGAGCGACCTCCCCAGCGTGGTCGTAGTGGGTGTTCGCGACACCGACCCGGGTGCCGTCGGCGTGCCGCAGGCGCACCAAGGTGGCGATCCGGGTCAGGTCCGCGTCCCAGCCGACCGATCCGGGCGTCGACGGCTCGGCCGACAACCACCGGGTCTCGTGCGCCTCCACCTCCCAGTCGCCGGGCCGGACCATGACGACGGAGTGCTCACCAGCATGTACTCCGTCGTCCCGGCCGGCTCCGAGGATCTGCCAGCCGGCGAACTGCTCGCGCAGGTAGTCGACTTGATCCGGCAGCACCTCCTGGAGCCCGACCACCTCGGCATCCAGGGCCTGGATCGCCGCGACGGTGGCCTGCCGGCGTACCGGCCAGGCGTTGTCACCGTCGGGCGCTGAGGAGTTCCGGATGTTGAACGTCGCCACTGTCAGTCGGATCACCCAACTGATCCTGCCAAACCCATCGCGCGGACCGCAGCCTGGAGCCGCGGCGCACTCGCCTCGATCGCCCGGTCGCGCCCCTCGGCGAGCATCGCGTCAACGGCTCCTGGATCGGAGGCGAGTCGCGCGTACTCCTTCTGCAGCGGCTCGATCACCGCCAGTACGGCGTCCGCCGTGTCCGCCTTGAGCGCCCCGTACGTCGGATACGCCTTCGCCAGTTCGACCGGATCACCGTCGGTGCAGGCAGCCAGGATCTCCAGCAGGTTGGTGATTCCGGGCTTGGCCGCCTCGTCGTGCCGGACCTCGCTGTCGGAGTCGGTGACGGCCCGCATCACCTGGCGGCGGATCACGTCCGGCGGGTCGAGCAGCCGGATCGTCCCGACCGCGTTGTCCTCGTCGGACTTGCTCATCTTCGCCGTCGGGTTCTGCAGGTCCTTGATCCGCATGGCCAGCGCGGCCTTCTGCAACTGCGGTACGACGAACGTCTCGCCGTACTCGCGGTTGAACCGGATCGCCACGTCGCGGGCCAGCTCGACGTGCTGGTCCTGGTCGCCGCCGACCGGCACCCGGTCGGTGCCGTAGAGCAGGATGTCGGCCGCCATCAGGCAGGGATAGGTGAACAGCGAGGCCCGGGTCATCGGTCTGCCCCGGCCCTTCTCCTTGTACTGGATCATCCGGGACAGCTCCCCGACGTACGAAGTGCATTCGAGCAGGTACGCGAGCTGGGCGTGCGCGGGGACGTCGGACTGGACGAACACGGTGCCCGGTGGCAGGCCGGCGGCGAGCATCAGGGTCGCCATCTCGCGGGTCAGCGCGACGAGTCGGCGGGGATCGTGTTTGGTGGTCATCGCGTGCAGGTTCGCGACGAAGTAGAAGCCGTCCGGGTCGGTGAACCGGCGCAGTGCGCCGAGGTGGTTGCCGAGGGTGAGCCGGCCGGACGGAGTGATACCGGAGAGCGAGGTCATGGTTCCTTCTTTCGGGGATGGGCCTCGCCCGGGCATCAAAAAAGGCCGCCTCGGCGAGGCGGCCTTTTGGATGCGTGTGAACGCTGCGGGTCCGCCGTCAGGCGGTCCACCACTGCTGCAGGGTCGTGCGCTGCGTGTTCACGGTCCTAAGAATAGCCCCAGGACCGTGAACTCGCGCAACCCCCTTGCTCAGTTGACCGGGACCGGACCGACGTCGATCGCGTCCAGCTCGGTGTAGCAGTCGCCCTTGCTGAACTTGACCGTGTTCTGCCCGGCCGTCAGCGCGACGTCCACCGCGCCGACGCCGAGCAGGTCCCAGCTGTACGACGGGTAGGTTACGGTTGCCGCCGGGCCGCCGTTGGCCGAGACCTTGTGGGTGCAGTTCGTCCCGGTCCCGTTCGCGCCGCGGGCCCGGATCCGATAGTTGCCAGCAGCCCCTACCTGGAACTTGAAGGTGACCGAGCTGTCCGCGTAGTCGATGTAGCCGATCTTCCCGCCGCCCGAGGCCGAGGTGATCTGCACCCGGGTCGCGTGCACCACCGTCGCGTTGGCGGTCTGCTCAGCCTCCAGCCGGGTCAGCGGTGCACCGGTGAGCGCGGCGTACCAGCGGGCCGCGGCCTTCGAGGCGGCGCCGTAGTTCGGGTGCCACGTGTCGACGAAGTCGTAGGTCTGGTAGAGGCCCGAGTTCGCGTCTAGGTAGCTGACCGGCTTACCGGCGGCGGCCTTCGCGGCGACGATGCCGGGGATGATCGCGTTGAAGGCGGCCACCCGGCTGTAGTGGTTGGCGTCGTTGAGTTGCGGGAGGTTGGAGACGAACACCTTCGCGTTCGGCAGTGTGGCGTTGATGGTGTCGATCAACGTGGACAGCTTGCCTGGAGCGGCCCCGGCCGACGCGTCGTCGTACATGTCGTTGGTGCCGATCTGCAGGGTGACGACATCCGGCTGGTAGGTGTTCAGCCAGCCGACGACGCCGGCCTGGAGCTGGCCGATCGTCCAGCCGCCGTGGCCTTCGTGGTTCTTGTCGCCGAGCGCCGCCGATCCGCTGGTCACCGAGCCGACGAAGTCGACCGGGCGGCCGTCGGCCTTCAGCAGTTGCCACAGGTCGGTGCGGTAGCCACCGCCCGCCGCGTCGCCGCCCGCGGTGTTCGAGTCGCCGAGCGGCATCAGCTTCGTCGGGGTGGCGCGGTTGATCGGTACCGCGGGGTCGTCGACGGCCTGGAGTTGCGCGGATTGGCTGGTGCGACCGGCGGTCAGGCCTGGGCTGAGGTTGAGTGCCAACGCGGCACCGGCGATCACGACGGGCAGAGCACGGGCGAGTACGCGCATGGCGGCTGTCTCCTTCAGGACGGAACGTGGCCAGTCGATCGTCGGCTGTCACTCCTGCCCCAGCAATCAATTCCAGCTCGCTCGAACACCACGCCCGCCGTGAGCGCAGGACCCAGCTGGCCGGGTGGCCTAAGGTCGGGGACATGAGTGGTGAGGCGATGCTGGTCTTCGACGAGGGCCTGACGGCGTACGACTTCGGGCACGGGCACCCGATGAGCCCGATCCGGGTCGACCTGACCGTCCGGCTGGCCCGGGCGCTCGGCGTACTGGACCAGCTGAAGGTCGTGCCCGCGCCGATCGCCGACGACGCGCTGCTGCAGACGGTGCACACGGCCGAGTACATCGCCGCCGTGAAGCGGGCCGGCGAGCATCCCGACGTACCGGATCTCGATCATGGTCTCGGGACCGACGACACCTACTGTTTCCCCCGGATGCACGAGGCGTCCGCCCATGTCGTCGGCGCCTCGGTCGAGGCCGCGCGGGCCGTTTGGGAAGGCGACGTCGTGCACGCCGCCAACATCTCCGGCGGGCTGCACCACGCGATGCCGGCGATGGCGAGCGGATTCTGCGTCTACAACGACCCGGCCATCGCGATCCAGTGGCTGCTCGACCACGGCGCCGAGCGAGTCGCGTACGTCGACGTCGACGTGCACCACGGCGACGGGGTACAGACCGTGTTCTACAACGACCCCCGGGTGCTCACGGTGAGCCTGCACGAGTCGCCGACGACGCTGTTCCCAGGCACCGGTACTGCGGGGGAGACAGGCGGGCCGGATGCGGAAGGCAGCTCGGTCAACGTGCCGCTGCCGCCAGGAACTGGAGATGCCGGGTGGCTTCGTGCGTTCCATGCGGTGGTGCCTGATGTGGTGAAGGCTTTTCGGCCGTCAGTGCTGGTCACACAGCATGGGTGCGACTCGCATGTCGAAGACCCGCTGGCCCACCTGACCCTGACGATCGACGGGCAGCGGGCGGCGTACCAGGCACTCCACGACCTCGCCCACGAGGTCTGCGACGGCAAGTGGGTCGCAACCGGCGGTGGCGGCTACGCGATCATCGACGTCGTCCCGCGCGCCTGGACCCACCTGCTCGCCATCGTCGCCGGCCAGCCGATCGACCCGTCGACAGCGGTGCCCGAAGGCTGGCGCGAGGACATCCAGATCCGCTTCGGCCGCGTCGCCCCTTCACGAATGACAGACGGCCGAGATGCGGCGTACACGGATTGGTCGACGGGCTACAACCCGGACACCTGGCTGGACCGCTCCATCAAAGCCACCCGCGACGTCTCCTTCCCCCTCCTCGGCCTCGACCCCACGTACTAACACCAGCCCCCGTCGCGCCTCCTACGTCGGCTGCTCGACCCGCCCGCCCCGGATCGCCACTCCTGCGTCGCGGCTCGGCAAACCCGCGGGTGGTTGAGGTGGTCGGCCGGGGACTGCTGACGCGCGACGGGGGCGTTCTTTCGAGTCACAGGAGTCCCCCTCTTTCCCATTCGCACCAACAGCCACTACGCTCGGTTCATGCACGGGCGGAAGTGCCGGAGGGGAAGCCGGCGCACGACCCGTGCTGGAAGTGCGGTGCGCAATGGCATCAAAGAAGTCCGGCGGTGAGTCGCCGCTCGCCGAGGTGAAGTTCCTGACCGTGGCGGAGGTCGCCACGGCCATGCGCGTGTCCAAGATGACGGTGTACCGCTTGGTGCACTCCGGAGAGCTGCCCGCGGTACGGGTGGGTCGGTCGTTCCGGGTGTCTGAGGACGCCGTGCACGACTACCTCAAGGGCGCCTTCTTCCAGGCCGGATAACTACGAGAAGCGCAAGCGGCCGACTCCCTTCGGGGACCGGTCGCTTCGCCATGCCCGCGTCGGCTAGCTCCTCGTGCCGGTCCGCGCCGCCGGGCGGTCGGTGACGAAGAGTGCCCGGAGTGCCTCCGCGGCGGCCTGCACGGTCTCGGGTGGCAGCTCGGACCACATCTCGTCGTGCGCCGCAGCGCTCGCCTGTACGGCGCGCTCGGCCGCCTCGATGCCTTGCTCGGTGAGCCTGATCTGGGTTCCGCGGCCGTCGTCCGGGTCGGGCTCGCGGACGACCAGGCCCCGGCCGGCCAGCTGGTTCGTCACGTTGCTGGTGCCGCCGGAGGAGAGCAGCAGGTTGCGGCTGAGATCGGACGGCTTCATCCGGTACGGCGTACCCGCGCGGCGAAGTGAGACCAGTACGTCGAACTCAGCGGTGGTCAGCCCAACGTCTCGCAGCACCCGCCGGGTCACCTCGCTCAGGTCGTCCGCGAGCAGCATCACCCGCTTGGTGAGCTCCGTCGTCGGATAGAGCACCGACGGCAACTCTCGCTGCCAGGCCGCGATCAACTGGTCCACCCGGTCCCCGGTCATGGTTGACAGTCTAGGTTCCTTTGATGATAGCTTTCCATAAAGCTTTCTACTGAGGGGATGTGCGAATGAGTCAGCGTCTACTGCTCCGAGGAGGACTCGTCATCGACACCGAGCCCGGCCCAGTCGTGCGCCGCGACACCGACGTCCTGATCGAGGACGGGCGGATCGCCGCGGTCGGGCGCGACCTCGGGGTCACGGATGCCGAGGTGATCGATGCATCGGACCGGATCGTGCTGCCCGGGTTCGTCGACACGCACCGGCATCTGTGGGAGGTGGCGCTGCGAGGCACGGCTGTCGATGTGGATCTGATGACCTACCTCCAGCGGATCCTCGGCGAGTACGGCTCCCGCTACCGTGCCGAAGATGTTGCTGCGGGCAACCTTGTCGGCGCGCTCGAATGCCTGGACGCCGGAATCACCACCGTGCAGGACTATTCGCACGTTCAGCAGGGCATCGAACACGCGGATGCGGCGCTCGATGCGTTGATGAGCAGCGGCATCCGGGCCGTCTACGGGTACGGGCAGTCGCCGCTCACCGGCGCCGCTGTCGACCCGACCGGAATGCGGCACGTGGTGGGGCGAGCGTCCGGCCGGATCACCGTGGCACTGGCCGCCATCGGACCGGCGTACTCACCGCTCGAGGTTGTCCGTGCGGACTGGGAGTTGGCGGCGTCGCTCGGTCTGCCGATCGTGGTGCATGTCGGGAGCGGGCCGGTTGCGTACGAACCGCTGGCGCTGCTGCGGGACGAAGGGTTGTTGCGGCCCGATGTCCTCTATGTGCACGGCAACACCCTGGCCGATTCCGAGCTGAAGCTCATCGCCGAGTCCGGGGCGAGCGTGTCCATCACGCCGGCGGTCGAGGCGCGGATGGAGATGGGTGATCCGATGGCCACGCGGTTGCGGGCGGCCGGCGTCACGACCGGGCTCGGGATCGATGTGGTGACCAGCGCACCGGGTGACATGTTCAGTGCGATGCAGTCGATCCTTGCCCTCGGCTACAAATCCTTCACTGCCGCGGAGGTGCTCCAGCTCGCCACCCTGGAGGGAGCTCGCGCACTCGGCCTCGACGATCAGATCGGCTCGCTGCGCCCCGGCAAGCAGGCCGACATCATCATGCTCCGTGCTTCCGACATCAATCTGATCGGTGGCTCGCAGGACCCGATCGGCACTGTCGTCACCGCCGCGCATCCGGGCAACATCGACACCGTGCTGGTCGACGGTCAGCCGGTGAAGCGCGACGGGCGGTTGCTCGCTCCCGGCCTGCCAGCCGCGCTGGAGGCAGTACGTCGTACGGTCGACTACCTGGCCGCTTGACTCAACGGGGGCGGGCCGGGCGAGGGCAGGCCAGCGCGATCCGGAGCCAGCGAGAGACCGGTCCGTCGGTAGGCAGGGCGTCCGGATCCGTGGAGACCCAGCGGGCCTCGGTGAGTTCCGCGGACAACTCGAAGTGATCCGAGGTCGGCCTTGCCAGCACGATCGTGAGGTTGTCGACCTTGCCCTCGCGGTTGGTCGTCAGGGTCTGCAGTACGACCGGCGGTTCGGTGATCGACAGCGACAGTTCCTCGCGGACCTCCCGGATCGCCGCGCCCTCCGCAGTCTCGCGCTTCGGGTTGTACCCGCCACCCGGCAGCGCCCACCACTCCTGATCCACATAGGAATGCCGTACGACGAGGCAGCGCGCCGGGTCGTCCGGATGAAGCAGCAGCGCCTTCACGCCGAACGTCGTCGGCTTCCGCACCTTCCACCACAGCCGGATCCCTCGATGACCTAGTCGCATCACAACGGACCGAAACGGCACAAGGTTCTCCTGGCACGACGACAACGCGGTCCGGAGATCGTATGCCTCTCCCGGGTCCTCAGGTGGTCGGCGGGGTGGTTCCGAAAGCGGCTGCCCTGGGCGGGAACAGGGCGCGAACGTCGCCGCCGGTGACCCAGATGCCGACGGCGAGTGCGGCTGTTGCCTCCAGAAGACGTGCTCTGGCAAGGGATCCGGCGGGGACGGGAAGGTAGCCGAGGTCGCGGACGAACCTCCCGACGAGGTCCGCAGCGGCTGGATCGTCAGCACAGATCGGTACGCCGAGTGGGGCACCGTCGAACAACTGCGGAGCGTCCCGCCAGACAGTGTCGGCAGCGAGGTTGAAGGCTTTGACCACCCGGACATGGGGAACGGCCTGGCTGATGGACTCGGCCATCGCAGGCACGGCGAGGGTGAAGTCACCATGATCGAAGGCGTTCGTGCAGTCGACCAGCGTCGTCCCGGGCGCAAGGTCCAGCCCGGTCAGAACTCCCACCGCCACCTCGGCCGGCAGGGCGAGCAGCACGACCTTGCCGTACTTCGAGGCGTCCTGCATCGATCCGCCGGTAGCGCCGATCCGCGCGGCCACCGTCGCGGCTCTCCCGGGGTCGCGGCCGCCGATCATCACCTGGTGGCCCGCCCGGACCCAGTGCCGTCCGAGAGCTTCCGCCATTTCGCCGTTGCCCAGTGTCCCGATTCGCATGGCTCGAAGGTAGTGAACCCGAAACGCACCCCACGGTGTGTAACGGGCCGCCAGAATGGCTGGGTGGAGCCGAGATTCTTCGCCGATTGCCAGGCGCGCGTCGCCATCGACCTGATCAGTGGGCGTTGGCCGATGGTCGTGCTCTACTCGCTCGCGACCGTCGGGCCGTCGCGACCCGGTGTCCTGACGGAGCAGATCGGTGGGATCAGCCAGAAGGTGCTCACCGACACGTTGCGCCGGCTGCAGGCCAACGGGCTGGTCGAGCGGCATCGGTACGCCGAGGCGCCGCCGCGGGTGGAGTACTCGCTGACCGAGGCCGGTCAGGCCCTGATCGGGCCGCTGGAAGCGCTGGGCGAGTGGGCCCAGAAGTACGGCGACGCCGTGCTGGCCGCCCAGGAGACCGCCGACTGGTGATCTGCCACGCAGGAGTGCGACCTTCGAGAGCCGAGCCCACCAAGTTCCCGAACGCCAAGGCTCTTCCCCAGCGCCGCTGGTGCTGGGAGAGTCGGTCGAGCAGCGGGGGTACGGCACCGGGGGCGGGGATGGTGCGTCTATGCCAACGCTCAGGCACATCCACGTGGGAGGGGAAACCAGCATGCGAAGTGAATTGTTCGCCGCGACCAACCAGGAGCAGGAGTCCGCTCAGGCCGGTCTGCGGTTGCAGAACTCGAAGTTGCTCAAGATCGAACTGCGCGGCGAGGTGTTCGCGCGCCAGGGGGCGATGGTCGCGTACCAGGGCAACGTGCAGTTCGAGGCCCAGGGCTCCGGCGGGATCGGCAAGTTCCTGAAGCAGAAGCTCACCGGTGAGGGCATTCCGCTGATGAAGCTGCGCGGGCAGGGCGACGTGTTCCTGGCCGACCGCGCCGCGGACATCTACCTGATCGATCTGGAGGGCCCGCACGACGGTCTGAGCATCAACGGCGCGAACGTGCTCGCCTTCGAGCCCACGCTCAGCTGGGACATCAAGATGGTCCAGGGCGCCGGCATGTTGTCGAACTCCGGCCTGTTCAACTGCAACTTCACCGGCCAGGGCCGGATCGCGATCACCTGCAAGGGCACGCCGGTCGTCCTCACCGTGGACCAGCCGACGTACGCCGACCCGCAGGCAGCCGTCTGCTGGTCGACCGGCCTGCAGACGGGTTACCAGCGCGCCGACTCGATCGGCCTGGGCACGCTGCTCGGCCGGTCCACCGGTGAGGCGTTCACGATGAGCTTCGCGGGTCACGGCTTCGTCGTCGTCCAGCCGTCCGAGGAGCCGCCGGGCGGTTTCGTCGGTGGCACCGGCGGCGGTCAGCAGTCGGGTCAGGACGGCGTCGCCGGAATGCTCGGGGGCCTGCTCGGCGGCCGCTGACCCGAGGGCGCGGCACCACCTCGACGACCACCAGCGCCGCGTACGCAGTACGCCGCGCTAGTGTCTTTTACCGACGATCCACTTCCGGAACAGCGGGGGGAGTTGCCGGTGCACGACGACCTGAGTCCGACCTCGCGGGCGCTGCTGCTGCTCGAGCTGATCCAGAACAGCCCGGGCATCGGCGCGTCCCGGCTGGCCGAGCGGCTCGGGGTGTCCGAGCGGGCGATCGGCCGGTACGTCGGGATCGTGCGCGAGGCCGGCGTACCGATCGAGTCGACTCGCGGCCCGTACGGCGGTTACCGCGTCGGCCGGGGCGCCCGGGTTCCGCCGCTGATGTTCACCACGACCGAGGCGCTCGCGCTGGTGATGGCGGCGCTCGACGGCCACCACAACGCGGCCGACCCGGCCGATCCGGTCGGCAGCGCGCTCGGCAAGATCATGCGCGTCCTGCCCGAATCGGTCGCCAGCCCGGTCGACGCCGTACGCCGAATCAGCGCCGGGCGCGGCCAGGATCCGCCGACGCCCGAACCGGAGACCACGGCAACGCTGGTTCAGGCCTGTACGTCGAACCGTTCGCTGCGGCTGGTCTATCGCGTGAACTCCGGCGCGGAGCATCCGATGGAGGTCGATCCCTGGGCTGTCGTCGTCCGGCACGGCCGCTGGTATCTGCTCTGCTGGTCGCACGCCAAGGACGCGCGCAGGGCCCTGCGGATCGACCGGATCCGATCGGTCGAGCTCCTCGACGGGACCTTCACCCCACCGGCTGACCTCAATCCGAAGCAGGCGCTCGAGGAGCAACTGTCGGAAGGGTGGAAGTACCGGGTCGAGGTCGTCATCGATGCTGCCTTCGACGACGTGGCGCCGTGCATCCCGCGCGCGCTCGGCCGGCTGGAGGCGATCACGCCGACCACGACCAGGCTGACCGGCAGCACCGAGAACCCGGGCTGGTACGTCGGTCAGCTGACCGAGATCTATGCGCCCTTCCGGTTCGTCGATTCTCCCGAGGTGCAAGCCGCCGCCGAGAGGCTCGGCCGTCGGCTGCTCGAGTCCGTGCAGCCGGCAACGGAGGTCAACGGTTCAGCAGGGAGCGAAGGGTAGCGGCGATCTCGGTCGGAGCCTCTTCGGCCATGAAGTGACCGTGGTCGACCGTCAGGTGTTCCAGTTTCGGCGCCCAGGCCCGCCACAAGGCGGCCGCGTCGAAGCCGAGCTGAGCGCCCCAGTCCTGTTGCACGACCGTCACCGGCATCTGCAGTTGGTTGCCTGCGGCAAGGTCTTCCTGGTCGTGCCGGATATCGATCCCGGCCGTGGCGCGGTAGTCGGCGACGATCGACGGGATCGCGTTCCGGCAGGCCCGCAGATACTCGGCCCGTACGTCGGCCGGGAACGGGCTCTTCCCCCACAGATCGAGGAAGTAGCCGAAGAAGGCGTCCGGGCTGCCCGCGATCAACTCCTCCGGCAGGCCGGCCGGCAACGCCATCAGATAAAGGTGGAACGCCACTGCCGCGTTCACTCCGTGCAGTGAGTCCCACATGTCGAGCGTCGGCAGGACGTCGAGGCAGGCGAGGTGCGTGATCGTGTCGGGGTGATCCAGGCCGGCACGGAAGGCCACCAGTGCGCCGCGGTCGTGACCGGCCAGCGCGAACCGCTCGTGCCCCAGTGCCCTGGCGACTGCGACGATGTCGGCCGCCATCAGCCGCTTCGAGTAGTTGCCGTCAGCGGGCTTGTCACTGGCGCCGTACCCGCGCAGGTCCGGGCAGATGACCGTGTGGTCCGCGGCCAGGCCGCGAGCCACGTCCCGCCACATCAGATGGGTCTGGGGGAAGCCGTGGAGCAGCACGATCGGCGTACCGGTGCCTCCGACTGCCACTTCGAGGGTGACGCCTTCCGCACCCTCCAACCGCTGGTAGTCGAAACCACTGATCTTCATGACGCCTGCTTTCTGTGAAGGAATCGGTACCCCAAACCCTCGCTGGTGCGGATGAGCATTCGATGAGCACGCGCTACGGTGACGGCATTCGCGCGATCCGGAAAGGCTGGGCTGGTGCAGTTCGGAGTACTGGGACCCGTAGTGGCCTGGGACGAACGTGGTGAGCCGCTCGCGCTCAAGGGTCCACGGCATCGCGCAGTACTCGCCCGGCTGATCATCGCCCGCGGCCGCGTAGTACCGGTCGATCTTCTGGTCGATGACCTGTGGTCCGACCCGCCGGCCGGAGCGGTCAGCGCCGTACGCACCTTTGTGGCAGCGCTCCGCCGAGCAGTGGAGCCGGACAGAGCGCCTCGTACGCCGCCTCGCGTACTGGTGACTGCCGGGCCGGGCTACTCGCTTCGAGCCGAACCGGATGCAGTGGATGCCTGGCGGTTCGAGCAGGTGGTGTCGATGACGACGGCCCAACCAGAGCAGGCGCTGAAGCTGCTGAGCGAAGCATTGGGGTGGTGGCGTGGGCCGGCGTATGCGGAGTTCACCAATGATCACTGGGCAACGGCAGAGCGAGCCCGGTTGGCTGAGCTGCGACTGCAGGCGGTCGAGCAGCAGGCGGAGGCGCGGCTGGCACTAGGGCTGGCGGGGGAGGCGATCGCGGACCTGGATGCTCACGTGTCCGAGCACCCTTGGCGTGAGGAGGGCTGGCGACTACTGGCCTTGGCGCTGTACCAAGCCGATCGGCAAGGCGATGCATTGGCCGTACTACGGCGCGCCCGCGGCCTCCTCGTCGAGCAACTCGCCGTCGATCCCGGCCCCGCGCTGCGCCGCCTGGAGACCGACATCCTCAACCAGGCCGAACATCTGCGGTCAGCTAGTACTGGCGTGGGCAAGGTGTGGGAGGAGGCCGCGGCGGCGTACGACGAAGCGGTGGGTGTGGGTGCCCGGGCGCGGCTCGAATCGACCGTAGGACTGCTGCGGAACCTGGCGGTCACCGGCGGAGGCGGGCTGGAGGCTGCGCGGCGACACCGGCTGGCGGCGATCGTCGCTGCCGAGGAACTGGGGGATGTGGAGCTGACGGCGCGGGTGATCGGCGCGTACGACGTACCGGCGATCTGGACGCGGTCGGACGACGAGGAGCACGCGCGGCAGGTGGTTGCGGCAGCGGAGCGGACGTTGGCCACACTGCCCGTCGATCGCGACGCCGCTCGGGCTCGGTTGCTCGCCACGATCGCGCTGGAATCCCGTGGGAGCAGGGATTCCCGCGGTCGCGAGGCGGCGGCTGAAGCCGAGCGGATCGCCCGGCGGTTGGACGATCCGGGGTTGCTGGGCTTCGCTTTGAACGGCGTGTTCATGCAGAGCTTCGAGCGTGCTGGTCTGGCGGCTCGCAGAGATGAGATCGGTGCCGAACTGATCAGCCTCGGTACTGCGCATGATCTGGTCGGCTATGAGGTGCTCGGCCATCTCATCCGGATCCAAGCGCTCAGTGCACTTGGCGACTTCACTCAAGCCGACCAGCACGCAACGGCAGTGGATCTCCTGGCCGCTCGCCGGGAGCTGCCGCTGGTAGGGGTCTTCACCCAGTGGTACCGCGTACTACGGCTCGCCGCGGAAGGCCGTACCTCGACGGGCGAGCTGGAGGCCGCCTACCGGGAGGCCGCGAGGTCATTGGACGGCGCAGGCATGCCCGGCGTACAGAACGGGCTTCTGCCGCTTGCACTGTTGGCTGTGCGGGGTGAGCCCGGTCGTGACGAGGACTGGGGACCGTACGAGCCATGGGTCCGCCCGCTGGTACTGCTGGCCGAAGGCCGTCGCTCCGAGGCGGCGCTGGCCTTGAGTGCGATCCCGGAGCCACCCAAGGATCTGATGTACGAAGCGATGTGGTGCCTCGTACTGCGTGCGGCTCTCGCCCTTGGCGATCAGGGGATGGTGGCAAGGGCGAGGGATGAGCTGGCGCCTGCTGCTGGAGAGCTGGCAGGAGCCGGCTCGGGACTGCTCACCTTCGGGCCGGTAAGTGACTTGCTGGAGTGATGGAGACTGAGCAGATGACGTACAGATCTGGGCTGCGGTTGGTGGGGGACGGGCTGGTACTGCGGGAGTGGGAGCGGGGTGACCTGGCTGCCATGGTCAAGCTCTTCGACAACCCGGAGGTGGCGCACTGGACGCCACTGGTCACGCCGTTCGACCTGGACGCGGCGAAGGCGTATCTGGACAGGGCGCTCACCGCCAACGGCACCATTCAGCTTGCGATCACCGTCGACGGCGGGCAGCCGATGGGTGAGGTGTTGCTGATGACCGACCGGGCGACGCTCGGCTACTCGGTCGGCCCTGAGTTCCGCGGTCAGCGACTCGCAGTACGGGCCTTGAAGCTGCTCACGGCGTACGCGCACGAGGAAGCGGGTCTGCCGCGGGTCCTCCTCGAGATCGAGCCCGAGAACGACGCCAGCTCAGGAGTCGCCCGGTCCGCCGGCTACCGGCTCACCGACCTGCTGCCGACCAACGTCACCGACAAGGGCCGCCCGGTCTCGCTGCTCACCTGGGAACATCTCGCCTAGAGCTCCAGGGCCCAGTCGTTGCAGGTCATCCAGTGACCTTTCGGGTACTCGAACTGACGGGGGCCGAGCAAAGTGAAACCTGCCTTGCGGCACAGCGCGTTCGACGCGGTGTTGTCGACACGGGGATAGGCATGCAGGCGCCGATGAGTGCCTTCCGCCGCCGCGGCCTTCGCCACTTCGGCGATCGCCGCGCTCGCGATCCCTCGGCCCTGGTACGCCGGCAGGATCGCCCACCCGGTCTCCCAGACCGTCTCGCCACCCTCGGTGTGCTCCCAGTACCCGATCGACCCGGCCTTCTCCCCGCCGTCGAGCACGATCACCGACATCTGCCCCGGCATGCTCTGATCGAAATACCGCCGCTGCCGATCCTTCACCTTCTCCGCACTCTCCGGCCCCCCGAGAAACGCAGTCATCTCCTCGGTATTGCAGGCCTCCAACAACCAGAAATCATCCTCGGTCCACCTCGTAAGCCGCACCACGATCGGTTCCTCCTGGTCGGGATGACAGACTGCAGGTCCAATTGCGTCGGATTCGCAGCTTAGGCAGCCCCGCCGACAGTCCCAGGTTGAACCGCTCCCAGGCCTCACTTAGGTCGGAGTGGCGACTTGCGGGTAGGCTTTGCCGACGCTCTCTTTAAGTTTGGAAGGTCCACTGTGGGTTCTGTTATCAAGAAGCGCCGTAAGCGGATGGCGAAGAAGAAGCACCGCAAGCTGTTGAAGAAGACGCGGGTGCAGCGCCGCAAGCTCGGCAAGTAGCAGGTCCCGCCGCTCTGGTTCACCAGAGCGGCGTTGATGGTGTTGCTGTCTGGCTGGGGGTTCTCGTGGCACAGGTAGTGATGGTTACCGGCGTCTCCCGGGACGCCGGTGCTCGTTGTGCCCGCCGCTTGGCCGCGGATCCGGCGATCGGGACTGTGATCGGCATCGACGTGGTTCCGCCGCGGGCGGAGCTCGGTCGGGTCCGGTTCGTTCGCGCGGACATCCGCAACCCCGTGATCGCCAAGGTGATAGCCGGTGAGGACGTCGACACGGTCGTCCACACGGGCGTCGTGGCGACCCCTGGCAGCGCCGGTGGCCGGTCGTCGATGAAGGAGATCAACGTCATCGGCACCATGCAGTTGCTCGCCGCGTGCCAGAAGGCGCCCGGCGTCCGCAAGCTGGTGGTGAAGTCGTCGACCACGGTGTACGGCGCGGGTCCGCGCGATCCCGCGATGTTCACCGAGGAGATGGCGCCCCGGGCGATCCATCAGACCGGGCTGAGCAAGGACGCGGTCGAGGTCGAGGGGTATGTGCGCGGGTTCGCCCGGCGCCGCCCCGACGTGTCGGTCACCACATTGCGGATGGCCAACTGGATCGGCCCGCAGACCGACTCGCCCATCACCCGGTACTTCGCGATGCCTGTGGTCCCGACCGTCTTCGGGTACGACGCCCGCCTGCAGTTCCTGCACGAGAGCGACGGCGTCGAAGCGATTCACCACGCCACCACCAACGACCTCCCCGGCACCTTCAACCTGGCCGGGGACGGCGTACTCGTCCTCTCCCAGGCGATCCGGCGACTCGGCCGGCCCGTGCTCCGGCTGCCCTCGTTCACCGCGGCCGGCACCGCCGCCGTCGTACGCCGGGCCCGGCTCGCCGACTTCTCGCCCGACCAGATCACCTTCTTGACCTACGGCCGCGCCGTCGACACGACCCGGATGCGGGCCGAGTTCGGCTTCGAACCGCAGTACACGACAGCGGCCGCCTTCGACGACTTCCGGAAGTCGCTGCCGCCCGGCGCGGTCACCTCGGCCGCGCGGCTGCTGACCGCAGGACTGGGAGCGGTTCGTGGCTGACGCCGACGTGATCCCGATCGGCTCCGGCGGCCGCCCAGGCCGCGGCACCGGACGCCGTACGACGCCGTCATCCGCAGCCCGCGCCCTCGCAGGGCCCGGCGCCCAACCACCCAAGCGCACCAAGCGCGCCAACGACCGTCGGGCGGACGAGCGGCGGGGCGGGGATGAGCCGGACCTGGTGATCGAGGAAGCGGTCGAGGAGCAGGCTGCGGCTGCGGGGCAGTTCGCTGGGTTCGAGCAGTTGGTCCGGGACGCGTTGGGCGCGGACGGGGAGCGCAAGGTCGCCGAGTATTTGGCGTTCCTGCGCCGCCGGCTGACCGGTGACTACGAGGTCGACGAGTTCGGCTACGACCAGGACCTGACCGACCAGGTGCTGCTGCCGTTCCTGCGTCCGCTCGCGGAGAAGTGGTTCCGGGTCGAGGTGCGTGGAATCGAGAACATCCCGGACACCGGCAGCGCGCTGATCGTGGCGAACCACTCCGGCACGATGCCGCTGGACGGCCTGATCACCCAGCTGGTGGTGGCGGACCACGCGAAGCGCCCGCTGCGGACCTTGGCCGCTGACCTGGTGTTCAAGACGCCGTTCGTCGGTGAGCTGTCCCGCAAGGGCGGCGCGACGCTGGCCAACAACGACGACGCCGAGCGACTGCTGCGGCAGGGGAATCTGGTCGGCGTCTGGCCGGAGGGGTTCAAAGGACTCGGCAAGCCGTTCAGCGAGCGGTACAAGCTGCAGCGGTTCGGCCGGGGCGGATTCGTCAGCGCCGCGATGCGTACCGGCGTACCGATCGTGCCGTGCTCGATCGTCGGCGCGGAGGAGATCTACCCGCTGGTCGGGAACATGGCGTCGCTGGCGCGGCTGGTCGGCGTGCCGTACATCCCGGTCACGCCGTTCTTCCCGCTGCTCGGTCCGCTCGGGTTGATCCCGTTGCCGTCGAAGTGGCTGGTCGAGTTCGGCGAGCCCATCCGCACCGACGAGTTCCCCGACGGCGCCGCCGACGACCCGATGCTCGTCTTCAACGTCACCGACCAGGTCCGCGAAACAATCCAGCAGACCTTGTACTCCCTGTTGATGCAACGCCGCAGCGTCTTCTTCTAACCCGCACCAGCACGAACCAACCACCGCCCATCCCTCACCACCCCCAAGCGGCGGTGCAGCTCTCAGCGACATCGAGTGGCGGACGTCTCGGTAGAACGAGCCGGGCAGCACCACCGAGGCGTGTAGTTCCAGGCACCGATTGCCTCGTGCTTGGTCGCGCATACGACCGAAGAGCCCCGGGTCGAAGGTGGTCGACCGGGGCTCTTCGGGTGCTCGGAGTACTTCTGCTTGGACTGCTTCTGCGTGGATTACTTCCAGGGTGGCAGCAACGAGTTGACGACGCCTGGGAGGTTGATGGTCGGCAACGGGAGGCTCAGGCTGGGAAACGGCCAGGGCCAGCTCGGGGTCGACGCGGTCGGCAGGCTCGGCAGCGACGGCCCGCTCGGGGTCGTCGTCGGCTTGGTCGACGGTTTCGGTGGGGTCTTCAGATCCGTCGGCGGCTTCACCGGGGTCTCGACGATGGTCGTGTTCGGCACCTGGGTCGGTGACGTCGACGGCTTCGTGGAGGTCTTGGTGCTCGGCGCCACGGTGGGATCTTCGGTCTGCCCGCCCGGAGTGTTCACCGTCGGCTGACCGTTCTTGGCCGGCTTGGGCTTGTCGCACTTGGGGCACGCCACGGTGGTGTGCTGGGCCAGTTGCTCGATCGTGGCCAACGCCTCGACCGCCGACTTCAGCGACTCCGGTGGCAGCTTCGGGGCGAGCTCACCGATGGCCTGGCGGGCGCCGGTGATGAAGGTCGTGATCGCCGTGATCGACGTGGTGTCGCCGTCCTGCTGGTACGAAGCGACCAGTCTCGACACACCCTTGCGCGCCTGCTGCGAGAACAGGTCCAGCGTGTTGTCGATGGTGGCGGCGTCGCCGTGGTTGTTCACCAGTCCCCGGACCTCGGAGAGCCGGGTCATCGCGTGCTCGAGATCGCGCCGGCCCCGGGAGTCGTCCCCGACGCTGACGTTGGTGGAGACGTTCTCGATGCTGCGCTTCATCCCGTACAGCGTGTCGCCGGGCATCGCCTGCTGAGCGGCGGCGGCAGAACCGATGCCACCTCCGAGCAGCACGAGCGCGGCGGTACTGGCCACTAGCCGGATACGCCGGCCGTGACGATGGCGGATATCTGTCACGGACGCGTCGTCGTCCTCGCGGGGCAGCGGGTCTCCCGCGCTTTCCGGAGTGCTGCGCACCACGGTCGGAGTCGTTGCGGCTCGGGCCGCGGCCTGCTCGAGGAGGCGGTGCCTCAGCTCGGCAGTGAACTCCGGTCGCGGTGCCACTGCGCCGGCGGTCCTCAGCCGTCCGACCAGCTCCACAGCGTCCATCAGCTCGGGGTCATCGAGAGTGACGGGGCCCGTGATCGACGGCGTGCGCGAATGACTCCGCGCGCGCTCGAGCCCTGTGTAGGTCACTCATGATTGCTCGTTCTCCTCAATGGCCAGTCGGGGTCACCGACAGGTCCTCACCAGGCAAACGAGGAAACTCCCTGACGGGTTACGAAGGACATTCGTTGTCATTCGTCTCACCTCAAGTCCTTGGGGATAACCTTCGCCAAGTGCCGGACGGCCCTCAGTTGCAGTTGCTTCACGGCACCTTCCGACTTCTCCAGCGCCTTGGCCGTTTCCGCGATCGACAGACCGGCGAAGAACCGCATGGTCAGGCAGTCGCGCTGCTCGTCGGGCAAGGCCGCGACCGCCTCCCGGAGGACCTCGGCGGTGGCGGCGGCCAGGACATCGACCTCCGGCCCCTCGGTCTGCCGGTCGTGGGTCTCGATCTCGTCCGTCACCACCTCGAGCCGCACGCGGCCCGACTTGTAGTGGTCGGTGATCAGGTTCCGGGCGATCGTGACCAGCCAGGCCCCGAAGTCCCGGCCCTGCCAGCGGAACGAATCCAGCGCGCGGAGCGCCCGGACGAACGTCTCACTGGTCAGGTCCTCCGCGAGTGCCGAGGACGACACCCGCGCGTAGATGTAGCGATACACGGTCAGCGAGTACTCGTCGTACAGCTCGCCGAACGCACCGACGTCCCCTGCCTGGGCGCGATCGACGAGCTCTGCGCGTCTCATCCCGTCCGGGCTTGGCTCCGGCGTCGTCAAGTTCTCTCCCCGTTCAACTGACACGTCTACGACTGGTCCATCCGCGAATGGCCACAGCGGCTGAGACAGCACCGAGCGTTACGTCTGAAGCACCGGCTGTCAACAGTGTGCGGCGTGCCGGTTTCGCGCCGCCGGGGAAATCGCCCCGGTCCTGATCGCCCCCGAGTGCACCTGTATAGCCGCCGGCGGCCGAGTGTGCAATCGTTCCCAGCCCACCTCCGGCGAGCGCGGGCCGCGGACGCGGCCTACGCCGGGTAGCTCGAGTCATGAAGAGCACCCTAGTGGGCTCGTGACAGACTCGCATGGTGAACTTCAACTTTGCGGACATTCTTCGTGACACAGCGCGACGTCACGGCGAACGTCCGGCCCTGGTCGACGGCGACCGGCGGCTGACCTGGAACGACCTCGAGCAGGCGGTCGACAGCGCGGCCCGCGGGTACGCCGCGGCCGGCCTGGTACCGGGGTACCGGGTGGTCCTCCTGATGGCGAACAGTGTCGAGTTCGTCACGTCCTACCTGGGGATTCTCCGCGCCGGGCTGGTCGCCGTACCGCTGAACACGGGCCTGACGAAGAGCGAGATCAGTACCGTGATCGCGCATTCCGGGGCCCGGCTGGCGATCGCCGACGGCGACCTCGCGGACAAGATCGAGGGGCTCCGGACGGTCCGGGCCGGCGAGCTCGTTGGTGACGCTCCGCTTACGCCGCAGACCGACCCGGAAACCCTCGCCGTCCTGCTCTACACCTCCGGCACCAGTGGTGATCCGCGGGCCGCGATGCTGACCCACCGGGCCCTCGCGGCCAACGTGAAGAACCTGGCCGCCCTCGGTGCGGACCGGATGGGCCCCGACGACGTGGTGCTCGGCGTGTTGCCGATGTTCCACGCGTTCGGCCTGAACGCCGTGCTCGGCTGGGTCGTCGCCACCGGCGCGGCACTGATCATCGACCGGCGGTTCGACTCGACCCACACCATCGAGCAGATCCGCTCGTACGGCGTGACGAGGCTGCCGCTGGCGCCGCCGGCGCTCAACGCGCTGCTGGCCCGCGACGATCTGAAGGACGCGCTGAGGACCGTCAAGGTGGTCCTCACCGGCGCGTCCACACTGGACCGCGGGATGGCCGACCGGTTCGAGCAGGCGACCGGTCTGTTCGTGCATCAGGGCTACGGGCTGACCGAGGCCTCGCCGGGTGTCACCACCACCCTGGGCGAGAGCGACCCGAAGCCGGGCTCGGTGGGCCGCCCACTGCCCAACGTGGAACTCCGGATCGCCGACGAGCAGGGCGAGGAGGTCGAGGGCGACGACCCGGGCGAGATCCTGGTCCGCGGCGACAACCTGTTCTCCGGCTACTGGCCGGACGGCGTGGACGGACCGGACGCCGAGGGCTGGTACCGCACCGGCGACGTCGGCTATCTCGACGCCGACGGCGACCTGTTCCTGGTCGACCGGTTGCGCGAACTGATCATCGTGTCCGGCTTCAACGTCTTCCCCAGCGAGGTCGAGGAGGTCCTCGTCCAGGCGCCGGGAGTCCGCGAGGCGGCGGTGATCGGCGTACCGTCCGAGGCGACCGGCGAGGCGGTGAAGGCGTTCGTCGTACCGGCGACCGGGGTGGCGGCGGAGCCGGCCGAGATCAGGCAGTACGCCGAGACGCGGCTGGCCCGCTTCAAGTGCCCGGTCGAGATCGAGGTGGTCGACCATCTGCCGCATTCGGTCACCGGCAAGGTGGCCAAGGGCCGGTTGCGGGCGGACCGATGAGAGTCACGCTGTACGGGAAACCGGGCTGTCATCTGTGCGACGACGCCCGGGCGATCGTCGACCAGGTCTGCGCCGAACTCGGCGTCGGCTGGACCGAGATCGACATCACCACGGACCCGAAGCTGTTCGAGGAGTACGGCGAACAGATCCCGGTCACCTTCGTCGACGGCCGCCAGCACGATTTCTGGCGGGTGGACCCGGTCAGACTGAAGAAGGCCTTGACAACTTAGTGCCATCCATCACGGACGGCCTTCTCGATTTTGTTCTCACGTTCACAAGCTCCTAGAGTGGGGTAGTCGCCAGCCGTGAGGCGGTGACTCGAGAACCACCATTTCCAGGAGAATTGTGACGCCTGCCCGCAGCCGTCGCCCCGGCGCGCCGACGAGAACCGAACGCGGCATTCCCGAGGCCACTGTCGCGCGCTTGCCGGTGTACCTGCGGGCCCTGACCGCGCTGTCGGACAGTGGTATCGCCACCGCGTCGAGCGAGGATCTGGCGACCGCGGCCGGCGTTAACTCGGCCAAGTTGCGCAAGGACCTTTCCTACCTGGGTTCCTACGGCACCCGCGGCGTCGGGTACGACGTGGAGTACCTGCGCTACCAGATCGCGCGCGAGATCGGTGTCACCCAGGACTGGGCCGTCGTCATCGTCGGGATCGGAAACCTCGGCCACGCGCTGGCGAACTACTCCGGCTTCGGCACCCGCGGCTTCCGGATCGTCGCGCTGCTGGACGCCGCCCCCGAGCTGGTCGGCGAGAAGATCGGCGACATGGTCGTCCGCGACTTCGCCGAGCTGGAGGAGATCGTCGCCGCCGACCGGGTCTCGATCGGGGTCATCACCACTCCCGCCGGTCCCGCCCAGGAGGTCTGCGACCGGCTGGTCGCGGCGGGCGTGACGAGCATCCTGAACTTCGCGCCGGTGGTGCTGTCCGTGCCCGACGGCGTCGACATCCGCAAGGTGGACCTCTCGATCGAGTTGCAGATCCTGGCGTACCACGAACAACGAAAGTCCGGAGAGGCGGCGCTCCCCCCGGTGCCCGAACTGCCAGCGATGAACGGTGTCGTCACTGATCTGCCCAGTGTCGGTGGGGGTGTCGGCGCATGAGTTACCTCGTCGTCGGCATCTCGCACCGGTCCGCGGAGATCTCGGTGCTGGAGCGGGTCGCGCTCGACCCGGACGCGGCCACCAAGCTGGCCATCGCCGTGCAGCACACGCCCGCGGTGTCCGAGACGGCCGTCCTCGCCAGCTGCAACCGCACCGAGGTGTACGCGAACGTCGACCGCTTCCACGCCGGCATGGACGAGGTAACAGCGATCCTCTCCGACGTCACGGGCGTCCCGCTGCTCGACCTGGCCGAGCACCTCTACGTGCACTTCGAGGAAGGCGCCGTCGCCCACCTGTTCCAGGTCACGGCCGGACTGGACTCGATGATCGTCGGCGAGAGCCAGATCCTCGGCCAGGTGAAGGAAACGCTGCGCGTCGGCCAGGACCTGGAGACGGTCGGCACCGGCCTGAACGCGCTGTTCCAGCACGCGCTCCGGGTCGGCAAGCGGGCCCGCGCCGAGACCGGCATCGACTCAGCCGGCCGCTCCGTCGTCTCCGCCGGGCTCGAGGCCGTCGGTGGCCACGAGGGCCGGCGCGCGCTGGTCGTCGGGGCCGGCTCGATGGCCTCGCTGGCCGCCCAGACCTTGCTCGCGGGTGGCGCCGCCACCGTCACGATCGCGAACCGGAACTTCGATCGCGCGGTGGCACTGGCCGACCGGATCGGCGCGACAGCGATCCGGCTGTCCGACGTACCGCAGGCGCTGACCGAGGCTGACCTGGTGGTGTCCTGCACGGGTGCACGCGGTGTCGTGCTGACCGAGGAGATGGTCCGCAACGCGGCCGACGGCCGGCCTTTCGGCGTACTGGATGTGGCTCTTCCGCACGATGTGGATCCCGCCGCGGCCCGGCAGCCCGGCGTCCGGCTGGTGACCCTGGCGGACCTCGCCGGTACCGCGGGCGGCACCGAGCGCGACATCGACGACGTACGCCGGATCGTCGCCGAGGAGATCGGTGCCTTCGAGGCGACCCGGCGGGCCGCGTCGGTCACGCCGACCGTGGTCGCGCTCCGGGCGATGGCCGCCGAAGTGGTCGAGGCCGAGCTCAGCCGGCTCGATCGCAGGCTGCCCGGACTCGACGAGGTCCAGCGCGCCGAGGTGGCCCGGACCGTCCGCCGGGTGGTCGACAAGGTGCTGCACACGCCGACCGTCCGGGTGAAGGAACTCGCCGCGGACCCCGGCGGACCGACGTACGCCGATGCGCTGCGCGAGCTGTTCGCGCTGGACCCAGCGACCGTGGACGCGGTCACCGCACCCAAGACCACCGGAGGTGAATCGGCATGATCAGGCTCGGAACCCGCCGGTCGGCACTCGCGACCGCCCAGTCGAATCTGGTCGCCGACTCGCTGCGCGCTCTCGGCCACGAGGTCGAACTCGTGCTGATCACCACGATCGGCGACGTGAACCGCGCGCCGATGGCTCAGATCGGCGGCACCGGGGTCTTCGTCAGCGCCCTGCGCGACGCCCTGCTGGCAGACCAGATCGACATCGCGGTGCACTCCCTGAAGGACCTGCCGACCACACCGCTGGACGGACTGACGCTCGGCGCCATCCCGCTGCGCGAGGACCCGCGCGACGTACTGATCGCCCGGGACGGACTGTCGCTCGGCGAACTCCCACCCGGCGCCGTGGTCGGGACCGGGTCGCTGCGGCGGCAGGCCCAGCTGGACGCGCTCGGCCTCGGCCTCGAACTGACCGGCATCCGCGGCAACGTGGACACCCGGATCGCGATGGTCGCCGATGGCAAATTGGACGCGGTGGTGCTCGCGAGGGCAGGGTTGGCCAGGTTGGGCCGGTTGGACGAGGTCACCGAGACCCTGGATCCGATCCAGGTTCTGCCGGCTCCCGGACAAGGTGCCCTCGGCATCGAATGCCGCGCCGACGACGTCGCGGTACTGGCGGCCCTGGCACCGCTGGACGATGCGGCCACCCGGGCCGCGGTGACGGCGGAACGGCAGTTGCTTGCCACTCTCGAGGCAGGGTGCTCGGCTCCGGTCGGCGCGCTCGCCGAGGTGGTCGAAGGTGAGGACGGTCCCGAGCTCTGGCTGCGGGGCGCGCTCGGCCAGGACGGCGGCGTACGGCGCCTGTCGGCCAACGGCCCGGTGGACGACCCGGTGTCGCTCGGAAGGGCGCTGGCGAAGGAGTTGCTGGAGGAATGACAGCGGCACGGGGAACGACGAGTACGAAGACGAGCAGCAAGACAAGGGCAAAGGCGACAGCAGACGTGAGCAGCGCGAAGACAGCAGCGGCCACCAAGGCGCCCCAGAACGTGCCCGCCAAGGCAGCGGCCAGCACCGGCGCGGCCGCGGCACGGCAACCCAAACCGCTCGGCCACGTCACCTTCGTCGGCGTCGGCCCGGGTGACCCAGCACTGCTGACCCTGGCCGGTCGCGACGTGCTGGCGAACGCCGACGCCGTCGTGGTCGAGGGACCTGAGCACGACGCGTTCCTGGCGTACTGCAAGCCGGGCGTCGAGGTCGTCGACGGCTCCGGCGCCGAGGGCAGCCGGGCGCTGAAGATCGCGGCCCGGGCGCGTCTGGTGGTGAAGACCGCCAAGACCTCGGCGAACGTGGTCCGCCTGCTCACCGGTGACCCGTTCACCTTCTCCAGTGGGGCCGAGGAGGCCGCAGCCTGCCGCAAGGCCGGGATCGGCTTCAACGTGATCCCCGGTGTCAGCGAGGTCAGCGCCGTCCCGACGTACGCCGGTATCCCGCTGACCGTCAAGGGTGAGCGCGAGGTGACGGTGCTCGATCTGGCCGAGGCCAAGCTCGACTTCACCAAGGTGCACCCCAAGCAGACCCTGGTCCTGCTGAACGCCACGGACGTGCTCAAGGACGCCACCGCCGCACTGATCGAGGCCGGTTTCGACGCCGGTACGCCGGTCGCCGCGACCGTCGGCGGTACGACGACCGCGCAGGCGAGCGTCGTCGGCACGCTCGGCACGATCGTGGCCGACCTGCGCGCCGCCAAGCTGACCGGCGAGGCCGTCATCGTGGTCGGCTCCGTGGTCGAGCAGCGCGAGGCACTCAGCTGGTTCGAGACCAAGCCGCTGTTCGGCTGGCGGATCCTGGTGCCGCGCACCAAGGACCAGGCCGGCCCGCTGATGGACCGGCTGCGCCGCTACGGCGCGATGCCGGAAGAGGTGCCGACGATCTCCGTCGAGCCGCCGCGCAACCCGCAGCAGATGGACAAGGCCATTCGCGGCCTGGTCGAGGGCCGCTACGAGTGGGTCGCCTTCACCTCGGTGAACGCCGTCAAGGCCGTCCGGGAGAAGTTCGACGAGTACGGCCTGGACGCGCGCGCGTTCTCCGGCCTGAAGATCGCCGCGGTCGGTGACAAGACCGCCGAGGCGATCGCGGCCTGGGGCATCCGGCCGGACCTGACCCCGACCGGTGAGCAGTCCGCCGCCGGGCTGGTCGAGGACTGGCCGCCGTTCGACGAACTGCTCGACCCGATCAACCGGGTCTTCCTGCCGCGGGCGGACATCGCCACCGAGACGCTGGTGGCCGGGCTGACCGATCTCGGCTGGGAGGTCGACGACGTCACGGCGTACCGGACCGTGCGGGCCGCCCCGCCGCCTGCGCCGACCCGCGAGGCGATCAAGTCGGGCAAGTTCGACGCGGTCGTGTTCACCTCGTCCTCGACCGTTCGCAACCTGGTCGGCATCGCCGGCAAGCCGCACGCGTCGACGGTGATCGCGGTGATCGGCCCGGCGACGCTGAAGACCGCCGAGGAGCACGGCCTGCGGGTCGACGCGATGGCCGAGTCGCCGTCCGCCGAGGAGCTGGCCGAGGCGCTCGCGCGGTTCGGCGCCAACCGGCGTGACACCATGGTGGAGGCCGGTGAAGTCGTCACCCGGCCGTCAGAGCGTCGTTCGGGTTCACGTAGGAAGAGCTGACATGACTGGATTCCCGGGTGTGAGGCCCCGTCGGCTGCGGTCGTCGGCGGCGATCCGCAAGCTGGTCTCCGAGACCACGCTCGAACCGAGGCAGCTGATCCTGCCGATGTTCGTCCGGGAAGACGCCACCGAGCCGATCCCGATCAGCTCGATGCCCGGCGTCTACCAGCACACTCGCGACACTGCGCGGAAGGCGGTCGCCGAGGCGGCTCAGCTCGGGCTCGGCGGAGTGATGCTGTTCGGCGTACCGACCGAGAAGGACGAGACCGGATCGGGCGGGATCGATCCGGACGGCATTCTCAACGTCGCGATCCGGGACGCGGTCAGCGAGGTCGGCGACGAGCTGCTGGTGATGGGCGACCTGTGCCTGGACGAGTTCACCTCACACGGGCACTGCGGCGTCCTGGACGCCCAGGGCCGGGTCGACAACGACGCGACGCTGAAGCTCTATGCCGAGATGGGCATCGCGCAGGCTGCCGCCGGCGCGCACGTGGTCGGACCGTCGGGGATGATGGACGGCCAGGTCGGAGTCGTCCGGAGTGCGCTGGACGCGGCGGGCTACATCGACACGGTGATCCTCGCCTACTCGGTGAAGTACGCGTCCGCCTTCTTCGGGCCGTTCCGTGAAGCGGTGGGTTCTTCCCTGCAAGGCGATCGGAAGACGTACCAGCAGGACCCGGGCAACGCGCACGAGGCTCTTCGCGAGGTCGATCTCGACATCGCCGAGGGTGCCGACATCGTGATGGTGAAGCCCGCCTTGGCGTACCTCGACATCATCCGGCAGGTCCGCGACCACGTCGACGTACCGGTTGCCGCGTACAACATCTCCGGTGAGTACGCGATGGTCGAGGCCGCGGCCGCCAACGGCTGGATCGACCGCGAGCGGGCGATCCTGGAGACCCTCACCTCGATCCGCCGCGCCGGCGCCGACACGATCCTCACCTACTGGGCCGCCGAGGCCGTCGACCTGCTGGGCCGGCGGTAAGACTCCCGCTCGATGACCCGGCGGGTGACGGCGGACAATCTCGGCGGCTGGATCCTCAAGTGCAACCCGTCGCTGACCGAGCTGCCGGAGCTGGTCGCGCACGGCGTCGAGACCTGGTGCGTCCAGGACAACTACCGGTCAGCCATCTTTGCGGCCGGGCAGCCGGTCTTCCTCTGGGTCAGCGGTTCGTCCGGCGCGACACCTGAGCCGGGCATCCATGCGGTCGGTGAGATCCGGGGTCCGGCGTACTGGGCCACCAAGTACGTCGTACCGCTGAGCCTGCGGTTCCTCGGCGACCCGCTCCCGCGCACCGAGATCGCGGCTCAGCCGGCGCTGTCGACGCTCGAGGTTCTCCGGCAGCCGCACATGAGCAATCCGTCCTTCGCGACGATTCCCGAAGCCGGCGCCCTGCGGCGGCTGCTGGCCGAATCCTTGCGCTAGGCAACTTCCGGGCCGAAGTCCCGTTGGATCATCGCGACCAGGGCGTCGACGTCGGCGCCGACCATCGGCTCGCCGGTCATCCCCATCCGGTGCAGCAGGGTGCCGATGACGACGTCGATGAAGAAGAGGACGCGCTGCTCCGACTCGCCGAGCACTTCCTGGAGCACGATCCGGTAGGGGTCCTGCAACTGCGTGGACAGGATCTGCCGCAGCGCGGGGTCGCCGATGGCGTCGGTGAACACCCCGGCGAAGGCCGCGGCGATCCCGGGTTCGCCGATCTTCGCCGCGCCGAAGTGAATCGCTGAGGCCAGGTCCGCGGCCCGGTCGGTCCCGGTCACCGGCAGCGGGCCGAAGGCGTCGACGAGGCAGGCGGTGATCAGGGCGCCCTTGGAGGGCCAGCGGCGGTAGATCGTGGTCTTCGCGACGCCTGCGGCGGCAGCGATGCGGTCGACGGTGGCGTGGGTGTAGCCGAGCTCGTGGACCGTCTTCAGCGTTGCCGCGAAGACCTCGGCGTCGACGCTCACGCGCGGCCGGCCGGGTCGTGTTGTTCGAGCCATGGTCACACCTTAGCGACTTATGCTACTTTCAGTATCGATACTAGCGGTAGCGAAATAGCAGGAGGAGCAGACATGACCCACTCCACCGCCGTCCAGCAGCCGTCGCTGGGAGTCCGGCTGCTCTACTCCCTGCGAGGCGAGCCGGACTGGTCGACGATGTCGATGGAAAGCCTGGTCGGCTTCCGGGAGGCTCAGAACCGCAGGCTGAAGTCCCCGCTGATCCGGGTGGTCACCGGGCTTCCGGACCGGAAGGCGAGCAGCAAGTGGGAGCAGGTGAGGCTGCCGGACCGAGTGGTCCCGGTCCGGGTCTACCGGCCGACCGGCGGCGGTAGCGCCCTGCCCCTGGTGCTGCACGTCCATGGCGGCGGATTCGTCGGTACTGCGGTGCAGTGCGACTGGACCAACAGTCATCTGGCCGCACGGCTGCCTGCCGTAGTCGTCTCGGTGGAGCACCGGCTCATCGACTTCAACATGCCACTGTCCGCCGCTGTCGACGACGGCTGGGACGTACTGCGTCACGTCGTACAGAACAACGCGCAGTGGGGAGTGGACCCGGCGCGGGTCGTCGTGTTCGGGGAGAGCACCGGGTCGATGGTCGCGGCGCTGTCTGCCTTGCGGGCAAGAGAATCCGGTCTGCTGCTGCGCGCGCAGGTGCTGGTCAATCCCTGCGTCGACCTGACCACGACAGCGCTCGACTACCCGTCGATGACGGAGTACGCCGACAGCCCGGTCCTCACGGTGAAGCAGATGGAGTTCTTCCGTCGACTGGCCGTTCCCGCGGGAGCGGATGCCAGAGCTGTGTCGCCGCTGTACGCCGACGATCTCGGCGGCCTGCCGCCGGCGCTCCTGGTCGTGCCGGTCCTCGACCCGGTGGCGGACCACGGCCGGACGTACTTCGACGCCCTGCGCAAGGCCGGAACGCCGGCGGAGTTGATCGAGATTCCCAAGGCGGCGCACGCGTTCCTCAGCATGCCCGGGCTGGTGCGGCAGGCCCGGTCCGCGCGGGCCGCGATCGCCGGATTCCTCCGCGACCGGCTCGGCGGTGGAGAGCAGAGCCCCGATCGCCAGGCCGCCGGATGATTCTCGCCCGGCCGTGGTGGTGGGTGGTGTGGCCGACCGGGCAGCCCGCGCACGCTGCAGGCTGGACCCGGACGCCTGGGATGGGAAATGCTGCCCGGGTGGCTGACTTCATCAAGCAGAACCTGGCCGGCTCCCGGTTCGAGGACGTCTACCTGACCGACGCGCGGTTCCGCGACGTCGATCTGAAGGGTGCGCGGTTCAACCTGGTCGATCTCTCCGGGGTGACGATCCGGGGCGCCCTGGTGGCGGATGTCGAGATCAGCGGGGAGATCGAGAACGTCCGGATCAACGGTGTCGACGTCGTTCCGCTGGTCGAGGCGGAACTGAACCGGCGGTATCCGGAGCGCGCGAAGATGCAGCCGAGTGACGCCGACGGTTTCCGGGCAGCGTGGGATCTCCTCGAACCGCTCTGGCAGGGGACCGTGGAGCGGGCCGCCCGGCTCGACCCGGCGTTGCTGCACGAGCGGGTCGACGGCGAGTGGTCGTTCATCGAGACCCTGCGGCACCTCGTCTTCGCCACCGACGCCTGGGTCAGCCGGGCCGTCCTCGGTGAGCCGGCGCCGTGGGATTCGCTGGACCTGCCGCACGACGAGATGCCCGACATCCCCGGCGTACCGCGTGATCTCGACGCCCGCCCCTCGCTCGACGAGGTCCTCGTCCTCCGCGTCGACCGCCAGGCGACCGTACGCCGGGTCCTCGCCGGCCTCACCGACGAACAACTCGCCGGCCACACCGAGCCCGTCCTCACTCCCGGCTACCCGGAGTCGGAAAGCTTCCCCCTGCGCCGCTGTCTGGGCGCCGTCCTGATCGAGGAATGGGAACACCGCCAGTACGCCGAACGTGACCTTGCCGTCCTCGAAACCCGCTGACCCACCGGGACCTGCAGCCGGGGTTGTGGTTCAGCGCAGGCGGACGGTGTAGTCCGATTGGGTGAAGCCGCCGTTCAGGGTACGGGTGGCGTTGTGGGTGAGGTGGATGTCGTGGTCCAGTTCGCCGAACAGCCGGATGCCGGAGCCGATCAGGACCGGCACGGTGGTGATGGTGAGTTCGTTCAGCAGGCCGGCTCGCAGGAACGTCCGGATGACCCCGCCGCCGTCGGCGTACACGCGCTTGGCGCCGCGGTCGTTCAGGGTCTGCACCAGTCCGTCGAGGGTCCGGTGCACGATGATCCGCTCGTCGGCCTCGGCCGGCAGGGTGCTGCTGAGCACCTCGACCTGCTTGCCCTCGTACGGCCAGAAGTCGAAGCCGAGCACGGTTTCATAGGTCTTCCGGCCCAGTACCACGGTGTCGATGACGGCCATGAACTCCTGGTACCCGGTGTCGCCGGGCTTCTCGGCGGGGTCCGTCAGCCAGTCGATCGACCCGTCCGGGCGCGCGATGAATCCGTCCAGGCTGGTCGCAATGAAAACCGCGGCATGAAAAGTCACGCTCCCTTTGTACAGCCTGGCACCGACAGCCGGGTCCCGGGACGTGAGCAGATTTCAGTCAGCCGCTGGTGCGCAGCTTCAGCGTGTACCGGAGAGGCGAGCGGCCGGTGAGGTAGACGCGGAGGCCGTCCGGCGTCAGGTGGCCGTTGAGCTGGGTGTAGCGCTCGCCCGGATCCATCGCCACCCGGGTGTCTCCGTTGCCGGGCCCGAACTCGATCCAGTCGCCGCCGACGGTGTACCGGCCGGTGCCTGTGCTGAGCTGGTAGTTGCCATCGGCATCGAGCATGTCGACGCCGGTCAGGGTTCCACCGGGCCGGAAGCAGAGCTCGATCGCCAGCAGCACCTCCGACTCGGTCAACTCGAAGGTCAGGTCGAACCCGTCGGCGACCTCGGCGACGGTGACGGCGGTTCGTAGTACGCGGTAGTGCTTGGGCCGGTGCGGGAAGTCCATCGAGGCGTAGAACCGGCCGTCGGGGGTGAGAGCGTAAGCGCCGTCGGTACGCCGGTGGCTCGGTGGCAACGGCAGGTGGTACGGCACTTTCACCTCGTCGGACAGCCGGAAGGTGGCCGGCCCGATCCGTTCGAGGCCGTCGCTGCGGAAGTGGCCGGTGCCGAAGAACTGTGGGGACAGCCGAACCGAGTCGAGGATCGCGGCGCCCTGCCGGAGTTTGAAGAAGGTCGGATTCGTGGACAGACCCGAGGCGATCACGGGGATGTCGTGGAAGTCGGTGCCGCCGAAGACGGTGGCGGTCCGCCCGCCGCGCCGGATCCGGGCCAACTGCTGGGCGGAATAGTCCTGGACGAAGTCGTCCGGAGTCGGCGCCGCCGCCGGCAGCCGGGTGGCGAGGAACGGCTGTTCGAGTACCTCGGCCAGGAAGTCGCCGAGCTCGCCGGCGTCGCGGTCTGCGATCTCCTGCGCGACGGCCGCGAACCGCCCGTCGGCGTCGCGCAGGGCCAACTCGCGGAACTGGGTCAGGTACCGCGAGACGTGCTGGCGCATGGTCTGGTCCTGCCGACGGGAGGCGACTGCCTCGACTTCGCCGTTCGGCTCCAGGTGGAACATCGTCGCGATCAGGTTCCGCCGGACGTAGTCGATCAACTCGGGCCGGTCCCGGAGCCGGGCGATCGTCAGCAGACTCGGATTCGTGACGGCCACCGCGTAGTTGGGACTCCGCTCGCTGTAGATGCCGTCCTCGGTCGCGTCCACACCCTCCGCGAGCCATTCGTCGATGCGTACGGCGTACCGGTCGTCGGGGAAGAGTTGGTGGGTGCGGGCCAGTGCGGCCGAGACCTCGAAGCGGTGGTTGGGCGTGTGGAGACCCCCGGAAGCCAGTGCCGGTCCAGCTTTGCGGAGGATCTGCTCGATGACCTCGCGGTGCGGACCGGTCGCCGCCTCGTCGTCGGCGTCCAGCAGCGCCCAGGTCAGGCACAGATCCTGGATGGCGAAGGAAGTGTCCGGCGGCGAGTGCAGATTGCCGATGTCGAAGAGGCCGTCCTCGTGTTGCGCGGCGGCCACTCGGTCGCACAGCACCCCGAGCGGGTCGAGCAGGCTCGCGTCGTGGAAGTAGGCCGAACGGTTCCAGACGTAGGCCGCGACCAGCCGGCGGCCTTTGCGTGCCAGGGCTCGGACGTCGTCACCGGGCTCCTGGGTGCTGCTCAGAACCAGCGGGACCTGCGCGTCGTGGGCCCGGGTCAACAGGGTCAGGAAGTCCTCGTCCAGATCACCAGCGGCAGGGTAGGGACCGGACCCCTCAGCTGTCGGCAGGTCCTCGCCGGACAGGCCGATGAGCGGTCCGGCGTGGAAGGTACGGCGCTGCATCAAGTCCTCCGGACAGGCGGGGAAAGCGGTTGCCAAATGCACAGTACTGTTGCCGGACCAGTATGTCCTGTCAATACTCCGCAGCTGTCCGGAACCGGTCAGCGAATCTGCTGGTGAGGTCTTGCCCGATCCGTGTGTGAGCGCTAACTTGGCGGGCCTGGGCAAACGCTTTCCGAGCATCAGAGCTTTCTGGAGGAAAGAAAGTATGAGCGCGCTGGGAGAACTGAGCACGCTCGGTCGGAACAAACCGCCCGGGCAGGGTAAGACGAAGAAGCGGGACAACCTCGCGGGGTACCTGTTCCTGACGCCCTGGCTGCTCGGGCTGTTCGTGATCACCATCGGCCCGATGCTGGCCTCGCTCTACCTGGCGTTCACCGACTACAACCTGATCCAGGCGCCCGAGTGGATCGGGTTGGAGAACTTCACCCGGATGCTGTCCGACCAGCGGCTGCACAACTCGCTGCAGGTCACCTTCACCTACGTGTTCGTCTCCGTCCCGCTGCAACTCGCGGTGGCCCTGCTGCTGGCCGTGGTACTGGATCGCGGCGTTCGCGGAATGGCCTTCTACCGTTCGATCTTCTACCTGCCGTCGCTGCTCGGCTCCAGTGTCGCGATCGCGATCCTGTGGAAGCAGGTCTTCGGCACCGAGGGCCTGCTGAACCAGGTGCTGCAGCCGCTCGGCTTCGACGGCAAGGGATGGATCTCGGACCCGAGTACGGCGCTCGGCACCCTGGTGGTGCTGAACGTCTGGACCTTCGGCGCCCCGATGGTGATCTTCCTGGCCGGCCTGCGCCAGATCCCGGCGATGTACTACGAGGCCGCGTCGGTCGACGGCGCCAGTGCGTTCCGCCGGTTCCGCAGCATCACGCTGCCACTGCTCACCCCGATCATCTTCTTCAACCTGGTGCTGCAGATCATCCACGCGTTCCAGTCGTTCACCCAGGCGTTCGTCGTCTCCGGCGGGACGGGTGGGCCGTCCGACTCGACGATGTTCTACACGCTCTATCTCTACGACCGTGGCTTCGGCAATTTCGACATGGGCTACGCGTCCGCGATGGCGTGGTTCCTGCTCGTGATCATCGGGGTCTTCACCGCGATCAACTTCATCGCCTCGAAGTACTGGGTGTTCTATGACGACTGAGACGCTGCGGACGGCCGTCGTACGCCGCCGGTCCGCCACCTTCGGCCGGGCCCGGATCCGGCCGGTCCTGACCCATCTCGCGCTGGCCGCGGCCGCGCTGGTGATGCTCTACCCGGTGATCTGGATGGTCGTCAGTTCGCTGCGGCCGGGCAA
This sequence comes from Kribbella voronezhensis, assembly GCF_004365175.1. Taxonomy (NCBI): domain Bacteria; kingdom Bacillati; phylum Actinomycetota; class Actinomycetes; order Propionibacteriales; family Kribbellaceae; genus Kribbella; species Kribbella voronezhensis. The sequence continues at coordinate 4,493,152 of NZ_SOCE01000001.1, forward strand.
CGAGATCTTCCGCGAACCCGGCCTGCTGATCAAGGATCTCGAGATCAGCAACTACCGGGTCGGCTGGAACGCCCTGACCGAGCCGTTCACCCGGTACCTGCTGAACTCGGCAGCCGTCGTCTTCGGTGCCGTACTGGGAAACCTGGTGTCCTGCTCGATGGCGGCGTACGCGTTCGCGCGACTGGAGTTCGCCGGGAAGAAGTTCTGGTTCTCGATCATGCTGGTGACGATCATGTTGCCGATCCACGTGGTGATCGTGCCGCAGTACATCCTGTTCTCCCAAGCCGGCTGGATCAACACGTTCCTGCCGCTGATCGTGCCGAAGTTCCTGGCCACCGACGCGTTCTTCGTCTTCTTGATGGTGCAGTTCATCCGCGGCATCCCGCGCGAACTGGACGAGGCGGCCCGGATCGACGGCTGCGGCAAGGCCGGGATCTTTCTGCGGGTGATCCTCCCCTTGATGGTGCCGGCCCTGGCGACCACGACGATCTTCACGTTCATCTGGACCTGGAACGACTTCTTCAGCCAGTTGATCTACCTGACCGATCCGAAGATGTACACCGTGCCGGTCGCGCTCCGGTCCTTCGTCGACGCCACCGCCAGTACCAACTGGGGTTCGATGTTCGCGATGTCGGTCGTCTCGCTCGTCCCCGTCTTCCTTGCCTTCCTGCTTGGTCAGCGCTTCCTGATCAAGGGGATCGCGACCACCGGTATCAAGTAATCCGCTGAAAGGTGCCCACCATGAGGCCGCTCTCCCGCTCCACCCGCGCACCGCTCAGAGGCCGTCGTCTCCGCGGCCTGGCCGCCGTCGCCGTCGCCGTGGCGATGCTGGCCGCGAGCGCCTGCGGCGGCTCGTCCGGCGGTCAGTCCGCGAACGGCGAGGTCACCCTCCGGTTCAACTGGTGGGGTTCCGACACCCGGCACAAGCTCACCCAGCAGGTGATCGACTCGTTCCAGAAGGAACACCCGAACATCAAGATCAAGGGCGAGTTCGGCGAATGGGCCGGTTACTGGGACAAACTCGCCACCACGGTCGCCGCCAACGACGCGCCGGACATCATCCAGATGGACGAGAAGTACCTGCGCGAGTACGCCGACCGCGGCGCGCTGCTCGACCTGAAGAAGGCCGACGGCCTGGACACCGGCAAGTTCCAGCCGGACACCCTCGGCGCCGGCGAGTTCGACAACGGCCTGTACGGGTTGAACGCCGGCATCAACGCCTTCACCATCGTGGCGAACCCGGCCGTCTTCAAAGCCGCCGGGGTCGCGCTGCCCGACGACAAGACCTGGACGTGGGACCAGTACAGCCAGTTGGCCCAGCAGATCAGCGCGAAGCTGAACGGCAAGGGCTGGGGCACAGCGGCGTACGGGACCAACGATGCCAGCCTGAACATGTGGGCCCGGCAGCACGGTCAGTCCTTGTTCACCAAGGACGGCAAGCTCGGCGTCACCAAGGAGGGCGTGACCGAGTTCTACACCAACCTGCTCAAGATGCAGGACGCGAAGGCGATCCCCTCCGCGGCGTTCACCGCGCAGGACATGAACGCGCCGCTGGACCAGTCCGGGATGGCGACCGGCAAGCTGGCGATGGGCTACGCCTGGAGCAACCAGCTGAATGCCCTCAGCAAGGCTTCCGGTCAGCAGCTCAAGCTGTTGCGGCTGCCGAGTGTGACCGGCAAGGCGACCGAGAACGGCGCGTACTACAAGGGATCCATGTTCTGGTCGATCTCCTCCCGGACGAAGCACCCGAAGGAGGCGGCCGAGTTCGTCAACTACCTCGCGAACAGCCCGGCCGCGGGCAACATCCTGCTCGCCGAGCGGGGTGTGCCGCCGAACACCGAGATCCGCGCCGCGGTCGCGTTGAAGCTGAAGCCGGCCGATGCCGCGTCGCAGGCGTTCATCCAGGCCATCTCGTCCGAACTCGGCGAGCCTTCGCCGCCCCCGCCGGTCGGTGGTGGTCAGGTGGAGAAGATCATTCAGCGCTACACCACCGAGGTGCTGTTCGGCCGGATGAAGCCCGACCAGGCGGCGCAGAAGTTCATCGACGAGGTCAACGGGGAGCTCACCAAGTGACGTTGCTGTCAGCAACTGATTTCCGGTGATCGGCTGGGACGCCGCGACGGCGTCTCGGCCGGCCACCGTGGCACTGGCCGGCGTGCACGGGCACGGCGCCACGCATCTTCGGCACGTGATCAAGTTGGCGACCGAGGGCAGGGTCCGCCTGCTCGCGGTCGCCGATCCGCGACCGCCCGGTGACGAGTTGCCCCCGGACGTGGCCGTGTACGCCGACCTGCGCGAGTTGCTCGCCGCTGTCGAGGTCGACGTGGTGGTGATCAGTACGCCGATCCAGACCCACGTGCCGCTCGCGGAACTCGCGCTGCGCTCGGGAGCCGACGTACTGCTGGAGAAGCCGCCGGCCGCGTCGCTGGCCGAGTTCGAGCACCTGGTGTCGGTGATCGAGGAGACCGGGCGGATCTGCCAGGTCGGGTTCCAGGTCGCGGGATCGCGGGCGGCCCGGACGTTGGCCGAGCTGGTGGCCGACGGGAGTCTGGGCGAACTGCGGGGGATCGGGGCGATCGGCACGTGGGTTCGCACCGCGCAGTACTGGCAACGCGCTCGCTGGGCCGGGCGCCGGAGCCTCGACGGGATCGATGTGGTGGACGGCGCGGTGACGAATCCGTTCGCTCATGCGACCGCGGCCGCGTTGATGATCGACGGTTCGGGGCGTGCCGACCAGGTGGAGTCCGTCGAGACCGAGCTGTTCCGGGCGAATCCGATCGAGTCCGACGACACGTCCGCCGTACGGGTGGTGACGAGCCGCGGTACGACGGTGGTGACGGCGCTGACCTTGTGCGCCGACCAGAACGATCCCGAGCCGATGGTGATCGTGCACGGCTCTGAGGGGCGGGCCGTCCTGCGGTATTCGGTGGACCGGCTGTCGTTGACGATCAACGGGCGGACGAGCGATACGCAGTACGGGCGGGACGATCTGCTGGAGAACCTGCTGGACCATCGGGCGGATCCCTCGGTGCCGTTGCTGGCGCCGTTTGCGGAGACGGGTGGATTCACTCGCGTGGTCGAGGCCGTTCGGGTGGCGCCGGCGCCGCTGGAGATACCGGCCCGGTTCATCCGCTGGGACGGTGATGGGCCGGAGCGGCGCCCGATCGTGGCCGAGGTGGAGAAGTGGGTGACACGGGCGGGTGAGGAGCTTGCGCTGTTCAGCGAGCTGGGCGCGCCGTGGGCGATCGAACGAGACGACGAGGAGCACGGATAGATGACGCAAGCACTGGGCTGCAACCATGCGGTCGGCCGGTCGATCCAGGTGACGGCCGGCGACGGCGAGCTGTTCACCTACGTGTACAACCCGACCGACCCGCAGTTGGAGTCGCCGCGGCCGTACATGCATCCGATGCGCACGCTCGGCGGCGATCTGGTCTCCGTCTACCGGCCGCACGACCACATCTGGCACAAGGGGCTGACCTGGTCGCTGCCGCACTTCGGGCACGAGAACTTCTGGGGCGGGCCGACGTTCTCGCTGGCGAACGGGTACGAGCAGTTGGACAACAACGGCGCGATGGTGCACGACGAGATCGATGCGCTCGACGTTTCCGACGACCTTGTTCGCTTCACGCATCGGCTGTCCTGGCACACGCAGGCCGGTGCGCACGTGGTGGATGAGACCCGCACGTTGTCCACGCGGCTGGCGGACGACGGGTGGGTGCTCGTCTACGAGACCTCGATGACGAACGTCTCCGGTGAGAACGTGCAGATCGGTAGCCCGACAACGGCGGGCCGGGAGAACGCTGGGTACGGCGGGCTGTTCTGGCGCGGCCCTCGGTCCTTCACGGGTGGAACTGTCCTTGCACCACAAGGGCTCGGTGGCGACGACCTCCGCGGTCAGCGAGCGGCGTGGATGGGCTTCTCCGGCAAGCACGACGAGGTGGACCGTGGATCCACGGTAATCATCGCCGACGCCACCGACAACCCGCGCCACCCACCGCAGTGGTTCGTCCGCTCCGAGGACTTCGCCGCCGTCTGCCCAGCGCCCTTCTTCTCCGAGGAACTCCCCTTCGCCCCCAACGAGACCCTCCACTTCCGGTACGCCGTACTGGTCTCCGACGGCACCTCGGACGACGCGCGCTCCGGCGCCCTCGCCGCCCAGGCCCAGAAGATGCTCGTCGACTGAATCGCCACGTCAGAGCAGGTCGGCGGCGGCTTGGCGTAGTACGCCGAGTTCGCCGTCGGCCCACCCTTCGTTGATCGACTCACTGCCGCGGAACAGCGGTTTGTCGCGGAGATGGAAGCGCAGGTTGGAGATGCTGCCGACGACTCTCGAGTAGGGGACAGCGGCGAGGTCGGCTGCCGGAATCGGACGCCTGGTGGTGTAGCCGTCGACGAAACTGCTCCAGTGCTCGGTGCCGGCGACGCCGGCGAAGTCGGTGGCGCGGTAGCCCTCGGCCGACAGGTCGAAGTCGTGGATCGCGAGACCGTCACCGTTCTGCAGGATGTTGTCGAGGGTGACGTCTCCGTGGCAGATGCCCCAGCTCGGCCCGTCGTGCTGAGCGAAGTGATCCTGTACTGCGATCGCCAGTCTCTCGAGCAGCTCGCGGTCGGCCGGTGCGAGGAGTGGTGCGATCTCGGCGAGCGGCGTTTCCAGGTTGTGGTGAAGGTCGGCGGGGAGTCTCGGGTGCGGGGAGCGGAAACTGTCGGCGGCGTCGTGGAAGGTGGCGATCAGCTCGCCGAAGGAACGGTAGAGCTCACCGGTGAACGGGGGACGCGGCTTGGTGCCCAGCACGAATGTGGACAGGAGATACGGTCGCGCGCCCTCGGCTGCTTCGAGTAGTCCCACCTCGGAGCCATCAGCCAGAGGCACCACCCGCGGGACCGCGAGACTTGCGTTGCTCAAGTGAGTCGCGAGGTCGGCCTCCCAGCGCACTTCGCCCGGTTGCCGGCCACCTGCGCGATAGAGCTTGAGTACGTACGACTGCTCGGCACTCGCCAGGTGGTAGACGTCGTTGACGAACGACCGGATCAAGGTGCACTCACGGAAGCCGACGCCGTAGACCTCGCCCAAGTGGTCGCGTAAGACCGACGGATCGACCAGCGACCTGATCGTCTTGATCACGTTCCACCTCCAGGTTTCTGAGATCGTTGCCGCACACATGAGGTCCTGCAAGTCGATTACCGGTCCTGGAGCCGCGGCACGTAGTACGGAGAAGGGTGGTTCCGTACTGCGGGGCGCTTCGGGATGCGCGGGTTTTCCTCCGTGATGGGCGGGGGTGTGGGGGAGTTGGAAGTGTGAAGCAGACGTTCGTTGGGGACGGTGGGGTAGCAGTAGCAGATCGATTCCGGGATCGACTCCCCGGGAGGGCCCCGGAACCGGTAGCCTCGTCCAGCCACCTGGGGAGGCCGCATCAACATCGCCGACGAACTGCCGGAGAGCCCAAACCGGTCAGGAGACCACGTCTTGCAGGAGAACACCACCAGCACCAGTACTGGCGAGCTCGCCAACGTACCTCTCACCGGTGCTGACAAAGTTGCTTACGCTTTCTACGCCACCGCGGCCACGGCCGCCCTCGTCGGTCAGGTCTGGGCCGGCGTCACTCACATCCCGTGGCCCGACGAGGGCTTCTCACCGTTCCTGAAGATCGCCCTCGTCACGCCCGCCGTCGCCGTCATCGAGCTCGGCGGTGTCGCCACCGCGGCGCTGGCCGACCTGCGCCGCCGCAAGGGTGAGCAGGCCTACGCCTACCGCGCGATGTCGTTGTTCGCCGCGATCGTCGCGCTCGTCTTCAACGTGGTCGGTCACTGGCGGCCGGAGGAGCGGTTCCTCGCCTTCGGCTTCGGCGGCCTGTCCGCGTTCGCCTATGTGCTGTGGTTGATCCACAGCTCCGCCCGTCGTCGCGACGCACTGCGCAAGGCCGGCCAGATGGCCACCACCGGACCCGTGTACGGCGTGGTCCAGTGGGCCCGCGAGCCGAAGGTCACCTGGCTGGCGCGCTCGATCGCGCTCGAGCACGGGTACGGGCTGTACGAGAGCCTGCGCGCCGCGCGGCACCAGATCCGCAACAACGCGCGCCGCGACGCGATCGCCGGGACCGTTGCCGAGTACATCCGTTCCGAGCACCAGGACGAGCGGCTCGCGAAGATCGCCGAGACGACGTACGACGCGGACCGGCTGGCCGGGATGCTCGAGGAGCGGATCAACTACGAGGTCGTCACGAACAAGTTGACGCTGGCGATCTCGCCGCCCCCGCCCGAGGAGCCGGAACCTACACCGGCGAAGGACGAGCGGACCGATCTGCGCGCCGCAGTGTGGGTCGTCGAGGGCACGACGCCGCCGGTGCAGCAGTTGCCGGCCCACCAGGTCCCCGCTCAGCAGCTCCGCCCGGGCGGGGTGCCGCTGCGCGACGACGACCAGTGGGGGGAGGCGATGACCGGTGAACTGATGGCGGTCGAGTACCTCCCGTACGACCGTAGTACGGACGATGCGGACGAGGCCGAGGTCGTCGAAGAGGCGCCCAGCTCGCTTTACGTGAAGCCCGTCGTCCAGGAGACCTCACCGTTCGCACCCGTGGTCCCGGAGCCGGTCGCACCGGCTGTCCCGCAAGCGGATCTGCCGGGTGCGCAGCAGTCGGCCGCCCCCTCGGTCGCGTCATCGGTCGCCTCGTCGGTCGCTCAGCCGGTCGCCTCGTCGGTTGCGCAGCCGGTCGCCGAGCAGGAGCACGTCGTACCGGCAGCTCCGAAGCCGGCCGTGGTCAAGCCGTCGCTGCCCAAGCCGGCGGCCGCGCGCAAGCCGAAAACCGTGGTACGCAACAGCGTTCCCTCGTCGACCGCGCCGGTGCCGGCCGTCGAGGAGCCGGTCGTCGTCGCGTCGCAGGAGCCTGCGGTGCCGGCTGGTTCCGAGCCGGTACGCGCCGAGGAGCCGACCGTGATCGCCCGTGAGGTGACCGCCCGGACGACCCCGAACCGCCCGGCCGCCCCGAAGCCGAAGACCTCGGCCGGCGGCGACCTCGACAAGAAGCGTCAGCGCGCCTGGGCCCTGCTCAGCGACTGGCCGTCGGACCGCCCCCGCACCCCCGAGGTCCTCGCCTCAGCCATTGCCTCCAGCAACGACGACGCGGCAGCCTTCATCGTCCAGTACGACGCCGAAAACAACCTCGCCACCGCAAACCAGAACTGACCCAACCCGTCAACAGCCGGCCAGAATCTCTGGCCGGCTGTTGCTTTCGTACTACGCCCGCTTCGCGCCTCCTCCGTCGTCGCTCGACCAACCCACCCCACGACGCCGCTCCTGCGTCGCGGCTGACAAACGCGGTCGTCCCCCGCCAACTCCCGCCAGGCAACCGGTTTCGACGCACCCCGCTCCTGCGTCGCGGGTCGGCCACGTTGGGCCGACCGAGCGTGCCGCGCGTCCGCCTCGCCGCTCCACCTACTTGTCGGTTTCTGCGTCGCGCTCTCACCAGTGATGTGGTCCACCCCAAACCACCACGGGTTCGTCGCACCTCAGTTGGAAAGAAAATTGCACATGGCGATGGTTTCTATCCAGCTAGTGAAGAAACCGCGCCTTGGCAGGCGGAGTGGAGGGGTCAGTCCTGGGTGGTTTGGTTGAGGAGTTCGGTCAGGCGGGCGAAGGTGATGCCGTTGGTGGCTGAGGCGATGTCGCCGGCGAGCAGCGACTTCGTGGCTTGTTCGAGGGCTGCCATTGTGTGGGCGTAGAGCGCCATGCCGAGGCTGATGCGTTTGACGCCGGCCTCCTGCAGTTCGGCGACTGTCAGCTTCCGGTCGGCCGGGGAGACGACGATGTTGACAGGCTTCGGGGCGACAGCCGTGACGATCGCGCGGACCGCGGCCAGGTCGGGTGGGAAGGGTGCGTAGAGCACATCGGCACCTGCCTCGGCGAAGGCGGTGAGGCGGCGGATGGTGTCGTCGAGGTCCGGGTTGCCGCGGAAGAAGTTGTCGGTGCGGCCCGTGACGACAATGCGGCCCTTCGCCGCGTCGACGGCGTGCCGAACGCGGAGTACGGCGTCGTCGAAGTCGCGAATGGGTCGCTCGGCGTCGCCTGAGCTGTCCTCGATGCCGATCCCAGCGAGCCCCGCGGCGACGGCGACCTCGACCGTACCGGCGACGTCCTCAGGCGTTTCGCCGTACCCGTCCTCGAAGTCGCCGTTGATCGGCAGCCCGGTGAGCCGGCCGAGCAGGCGGGCATGGTCGAGATGTTCGTCGAGGCTGATCGCGTGGAGTCCGTCGTGCCGGCCGAGGGTGGCCGCGAGCGCCGCGGACGACGTACCGATCGCCTCGAAGCCCGCCTCGGCCAGGATCAGAGCGGACAACCCGTCCCAGGCGTTCGGCATGACGAAGCCACCCTCGCGGGTGTGCAGCGCCATGAACTTCTCGTAGAGCTCGGAGCCGGGCATGCCGGCCTCCTTCCAAGGTTGAGGTGCCCTCAGTGTGCTCCGACGGTTCCTGTACTACGGGCGCCGACTCGCGCTGTGCTCGGCCGGGACCCGTTCGCCGTCGCCGGGCGGACCGGGCGGCGTACCGTCTCCGAACGGCTTTCCACCAAGCTCTTCCCGGCCGTGCGGGGTCAGCCACGTCGACAGGTCGGGCCCCTTGGGGACGATGTGGGTCGGGTTGATGTCGGTGTGCACGAGGTAGTAGTGCTGCTTGATCTGCACGAAGTCGATGGTGTCGCCGAAGCCCGGCGTCTGGAACAGGTCGCGCGCGTACGCCCACAGCACCGGTAGTTCGGTGAGCTTGTTCCGGTTGCACTTGAAGTGGCCGTGATAGACGGCGTCGAAGCGTGCCAACGTGGTGAACAGCCGCACGTCGGCCTCGGTGATGGTGTCACCCACGAGATACCGCTGCTTGGCGAGCCGCTCGGACAGCCAGTCGAGTGCCGCGAACAGCCGGTCGTACGCCGATTCGTAGGCCTCCTGCGATCCGGCGAACCCAGCGCGGTACACCCCGTTGTTGACCTCCGTATAGATGCGCTGGGCAACTTCATCGATCTCGGCCCGCAGCGCCTCGGGGTACAGGTCGGGCGCGCCCTCGCGGTGGTACTGCGTCCACTCGGTCGACAGGTCGAGCGTGATCTGCGCGAAGTCGTTCGTGACGACGGCGCCGCTCTGTACGTCGACCATCGCCGGCACCGTGATGCCCTTCTCGTACCCCGGGTCGCGCTTGAAGTAGGCGTCCTGCAGTCGCGGAATCTTCAGGACCGGATCGACACCACCCGGATCGAGATCGAACGTCCAACTCCGCTTGTCGTGGGTGGGCCCGCACAACCCGAGCGACAACACGTCCTCGAGCCCGAGCAACCGCCGTACGATGATCGCCCGATTGGCCCACGGACAGGCCCGCGCCGCCACCAGCCGGTACCGCCCCGGCTCGACGGCATACCCGTCCCGCCCATCCGCCGTGATCCGCGTACTGATGTAGTCACTGTCCCGCTCGTACTCACCCTCAGGATCCACATAAGAAGCCACACCCCCACAGTGCCCCATCCCCCAACCTTCTGAACCCACCGGTCAGGCGGGAAGACCCAGGTTGACGGGGAGTTCGGCTAGGCCGCTGACCAGGACTTGGCGCCAGGGGAGGGATTCGGCGGGCTTGGTGAGGGTGAGGTTGGGGAAGCGGCGGAGGAGGGCCAGGAGGGACTCCTGGAGTTCGATGCGGGCGAGTTGGGCGCCGAGGCAGAAGTGGGGGCCGAAGCCGAAGGACAGGTGCTTGTTGTCCTTGCGGTCCAGGCGGAGTTCGTCGGGATCGTCGTATTGGCGAGGGTCACGGTTCGCCGAGTTGAGTGCCGCCATCACGCCTTCGCCGGCTTTGATCTGTACGCCGTGCAGTTCGACGTCTTCGAGCGCGACCCGCAGTTGGCCGACCTCGCTGAAGCGGTTGAAGCGAAGGAGTTCTTCGATCGCGGAGTCGACCAGCGAGTGGTCGGCGACCAGGCGGGCCCAGTTCTCCGGCCAGCGCAGCAGGGTCGCGACGACGCTGGAGATCTGGTTCGCGGACGTCTCGTGGCCGGCGACGAGCAGGTTGACGCCGAACGAGATCAGCTCCTCCTGGCTGAGCCGATCGCCTTCCTCGCGAGCGCGCACCAGTTCGTCGAGGAGGTCCTCGGCCGGCTGGTCGCTGTTCGCCAGCTTCCGCTCGACCAGCTCTTCGATGTACGCCGTGAGGTCGGCCATCGCCTGCTCGACCAGGTCCTTCTCGGCCATCCGCATGCTGTACCCCAGCTCGGTCCACTCGCGGAACTGGGCCCGATCGGCGTACGGGACTCCGAGCAGCTGGCAGATCACCTGGATCGGCAGGGGCAAGGCGACCAGCTCGCGGAGATCGGCTCCGTCGCCGGCGGCCGCGACATCATCGGCAAGCTTGGCCGACAACTCCGCGACCCACGGCCGGGTGCGCTCGATCCGCCGATGCGCGAACGTCGACGACACCAGCTTCCGCAGCCGCGTGTGCTCCGGCGGATCCGTCGTGGTCAAGCTGTTCGGCATCGGCTTGGCCAGCGCGACCCGAGGCGCCCCCTGCTTGACCACCGCTGCCCGCGAGAACCGCGGATCGGCGAGCACCATCCGTACGTCGTCGTACCGCGTCACCAACCACACCTCGGCCCCCGCCAACGTGCGCACCCGGGCAACCGGCCGGTTCTCCCGCAACTCGGCGAACGTAGGCGACGGGTCGAACTGAAACGCATCAGCAAACGGAATCTCGAGCACGGGCTCCGACATACCGTCGACCCTAAGCGAGTTAGGCCACCCTTCGCTTCTGACTCCAGCGGGTCGCTGCCACCTGCGATCCGGCGTACTCCACACCAGTCACAAGCGCCGTACTGCGGTCTCCCGGAGACCGCAGTACGCGCAGTGGGGCTACTTCGTGCCGAAGGTGTAGATCGTGGTGGAGGTGAAGGTCTCGCCCGGGCGGAGGACCGTGGACGGGAAGTTCGGCTGGTTGGGGGAGTCGGGGAAGTGCTGGGTCTCGAAGGCGAAGGCGTCGCCCTGGCGGTAGGACTTGTGGCCGATGCCCTGGATGGTGCCGTCGAGGAAGTTGCCGCTGTAGAACTGGGCACCCGGCTGGGTGGTGTGGACGGTCACCGTCCGGCCGTGTTCGGGCTCCCAGAAGCGGGCCGCGAACCGCATCCCGTGCGAGTCGGGCTTGCCGAGGACGAAGTTGTGGTCGTAGCCACGCCCGATCACCAGTTGGGGGTGGTCGTCCCGGATCCGGGCGCCGATCGGCGTCGGCCTGGTGAAGTCGAACGGCGTTCCGGCGACCGGGGCGAGTTCGCCGGTCGGGATCAGGCCGGCGTCCACCGGCGTGTACTTCGCGGCGTTGAGCTGCAGGACGTGTCCCTCGATCGTGCCGGATCCTTCACCGGCCAGGTTGAAGTACACGTGGTTGGTGAGGTTCTGCACGGTCGGCTTGCCGGCGACCGTGACGTGGTAGTCGATCCGCAGGTTGTCGTGCCGGTCCAGCGTGTAGGTCACCCGGCTGGTCAGCTCACCCGGGAAGCCCATCTCGCCGTCCGGGCTGACGTAGGTGAAGGCGACGCCGACGGCCGACGAGGTCTCGACCACCTTGGCCTTCCAGACCTTCTTGTCGAAGCCGATCGTGCCGCCGTGCAGGGCGTTCTCGCCGTTGTTGACCGGGATCTGGTAGTGGTTCCCGTCGATGCTGAACTGGCCCTTGGCGATCCGGTTGCCGTAGCGGCCGACGGTCGCGCCGAAGTACGGGCTGAGGGCCGCGTAATCGGGCAGGTTGTCGAAGCCGAGGCTGATGTTCTTGGTGTGGCCGCGCCGGTCGGGCGTCTCGACCCGCTGGATGGTGGCCCCCCAGGTCAGCATCGAGATCGTGATCCGGCCGTTGCTGAAGGTGTAGACGTCGACCGCCTGACCGTCCGGCGTCGTACCGAACGGGTCCTTGCGAATGACGAGTCGTCCGTGTCCGTGGTGCGCATCCATGGCGGCGACCTTATCGGGCGTTCCCACGGCGTCGGCCCCGGTCTGCAGGGCGCCGACGGCCGCGGCACCCAGGCCGAGCGCACCGGCGGTACGCAGGACTTGGCGGCGGGGCAGGTTGTCAGGCATTGCTATCCCCTCACTGGTTGACGCTGGGTGTCGGCGGGAGAGCGCGCTCACAGTGCCGACCCGGGCACTGTAAGCAGGCTTTTCGGCTGTTTGGAATAGTTTGGAACGGTTCGAATTCGTCAAATCACTTCTCCAACGTTGTAAATACATATGCCCGGGATTGACCAGATCCGTCCGGTGCGGGGCTGGTTGATGTCTTTCGCGAGCCGCCCGTCCGGCCGCAGGATCGACGGCATGAGCCAGACAGCGCTGATCGTCATCGATGTCCAGGAATCCTTCCGGGTCCGCCCCAACTGGAGCGCGGTCGACCACCCCGACATCGCCGACCGGGTCAACCGCCTGGTCGCCGCGGCCCGCGACCGCGGCGACCTGGTGGTCTGGATCCTGCACACCGAACCGGGCACCGGTGGCGCGTTCGACCCGGCCGAGGGGCACGTCCGGCTGATCGAAGGCCTGACCCCGGCGGCCGGCGAGCCGGTCATCGCCAAGACCTCGCACAACGCCTTCACCACCACGAATCTGCAGCAGTTGCTGACCCAGCGCGGCATCCGCGAACTCGTCATCAGCGGCATCCGCACCGAGCAGTGCTGCGAGACCACCACGCGGGTCGCGTCCGACCTCGGGTACGACGTCGTCTTCGTCACCGAGGCGACCGCGACCACCCCGCTACCGCACTGGACGATGCCCGCCGACGCCACCCTCGAGGAGATCCTGGCCGACCCGCGAACGCTCAGCCCGGCCGTGATCGCCGAGCGGACCGAGTACGCGCTGGCCGGCCGGTTCGCCACCATCCGGACGCTTGACGAGATTGCCCCGGTGCTCGTGGGATCCTGACCGGATCATGCCTACCAAGGTCGTCTTCCTGCTGCTGCCGAAACTGCATTTGCTGGACCTCGCCGGTCCCGCGCAGGCGTTCTCGACAGCGAACGACCTCGGCCATGGTTACGACCTGTACTACGTGGCGGAAGCGGACGAGGTCGTCACGGCGCAAGGAATCCCCGTCAAAGCGCAACGCGACTGGCCAGAGCTCAGCCCGGCCGACCTCATCGTCGTACCGGGCTGGCGCTCGCCACGCTTCACCCCTCAGGTTCCGATCGCGGCGCTGACGAAGCAACGGTTGCGGAGTCACCACGCGGCGGGCGGCCAGGTCGCGAGCGTCTGTTCAGGTGCGGACGCTCTCGGCGCGGCCGGCCTGCTCGACGGTCGCAGCTACACGACCCACCACGACCTGACCGACACCTTGTCCACGCGGTACCCGAAGGGCCGCCTGGTCCGCGACGTCCTGTACGTCGTGGACGACCGCGTCATCACGTCGGCAGGCATCGCCAGCGGGATCGACCTGGCGCTGCATCTGATCGCGGTCGACCGGGGCGCCGAGGCCGCTGCTCGGGTGGCGCGCGAGATGGTCGTGTACGCCCGGCGGAACGGTGACGAACCGCAGGAGAGCGCGATGCTGCGCCACCGGGGACATGTCAGCGATCTCGCGCACCGGGTCCAGGACGTGATCGACAGCCGGTACGCCGATCAGCTGCGGCTGGCCGAGTTGGCCCGCGGCGTCGGGGTGAGCGAGCGGACGCTGACCCGCGTGTTCACGGCCGCGACCGGTCTCACGCCTCTGCGCTACCAGCAGATCCTGCGGCTCGAACGCGCCGAGCACTTGATCGGCCACGGCGCCACGATCGAGGCCGCCGCCCGAGCCGTCGGCTTCGAGGACGCCCGCATGCTCCGCCGCCTCCGCTCCCGCGGGGTAGACCTAGGCCCACCTTTGTTGGGGGCCTGAAGCTCCTGAGTTGGCGGGCCGATCGCGACAGGCTCGACGCAGCGGGCAGAGTGCCTGGGCGGGGTCGGCGAGAGGTAGAACATGAGCAGGGGATCGATGACCGTGCGTGCCGCACGGTGGAGTGCGACTCATCCGTGGCGAGCGATCGGCCTCTGGCTGCTGCTCGTCGTCGTCGCGGTCGGCTTGTCGGCCGCCGTTCCGAAGCAGCAGACCAAGGCCAAGGACACCTGGACCGGGCAATCAGGTGTCGCCGCCCAGCTGATCGAGCAGGCCGGACTCGCCGATCGCCCGAGCGAAACTGTCCTCCTGACAGCTCCCAACGGTCCGCTGAACAAGGCCGCCACGACGGCCGCGATCAACCAGTTGCGCCAGAAGCTGACCGCGATCGATGCCGTCGGCAAGGTTGACGAGCCGGTCTGGGCCGAGAACGGCAAGGCAGCCTTGCTTCCGATCGAGTTGAAGGGCACGCCGGACGACGCGGCCGACAACGTCGACAAGCTGATCGCCGCGACCGCCGAAGTACAGCGGGCGCATCCGGAGCTCTCGATCAACGAGACCGGCGAAGCCTCGTTGAACAAGGGCATCTGGAAGCGGGTCGGTGCGGATCTTGCCAGCGCGGAGAAGTTGAGCCTGCCGATCACGTTCGCGCTCATGTTGCTTGCCTTCGGCGCCTTGATCGCGGCCGGAATCCCTGTCCTGCTGGCGTTCTCGGCCGTCGGCGCGGCGCTCGGCTTCTACGCTCCGCTCTCGTACCTGTTCCCCGACGGCGGTTCGGTGGCGAACGTCGTACTGCTGATCGGGATGGCCGTCGGCGTCGACTACTCGCTGTTCTACCTCAAGCGCGAACGGGAAGAACGACGGCGCGGTCGCAGTACGCTCGACGCGGTGGAGATCGCGGCCGCCACCTCGGGACACTCGGTGGTCGTCTCGGGCCTGGCCGTCATCGTCTCCATGGCCGGCCTGTACGTCGCGCAGGACGCCACCTTCTCCTCGATGGCGACGGCAACGATCGTCGTCGTCGCGGTCGCCGTCCTCGGCTCGCTGACGGTGCTCCCCGCCTTGCTGGCGAAGCTCGGCCATCGCGTCGACCGGCCGCGCGTTCCGCTGCTCTGGCGGCTCAACCGGCGGATCGGCCCGGCCGGGATCAGCCGGCGGATCCTCGCGCCCGTACTGCGGTTCCCGCGCGTCGCGCTGCTGGTCGCGGTCATCGGGGTGGCGGCGCTCGCAGTACCGGCGATGGACATGAAGACCGCACCGGCTGGGCTCGACACACTGCCGCAGAGCATCCCCGAGGTACGCACGATGACGGCGTTGCAGGAGGACTTCCCGTCCCGCGGAACGTCGTACACGGTGGTGGCCAAGGCATCGAGCGGAGCGGCTGCCGCTGCGGGATTGGCGAAGCTCGAGTCGGCGGCGGTGAAGTCGGGGGAGCTGGTCGCGGTACCTGGGCAGAAGATTCGCCAGTCGGGCGGTACCGCGGTACTGAATCTGGTGTCGCCGCATAGTGAATCGAGTGCTGAGGCGAAGAATGCGTTGACCTCGCTGCGCACAAAGCTGGCTCCGGCGGCGTTGAATTCCTTGCCTGGGGCAACTTGGGCGGTCGGTGGCGAGGCGGCCTCGCAGAGCGACTACGGGCAGCACCAGCGGGACAAGCTGCCGTACGTGATCGCGTTCGTGCTCGGGCTGACCCTGGTGATGATGGCCTTCACCTTCCGGAGCCTCGCGATCGCGGTGGTGACGACGCTGCTCAATCTGGCTTCGGTGGCCGCCTGCTTCGGCGTACTGTCCCTTGTTTTCCAGCACACCTGGGCGGAGGGGTTGCTCGACTTCACTTCACCTGGGTTCGTGGTGTCGTGGATTCCGCTGTTCCTGTTCGTGATCCTGGTCGGGTTGTCGATGGACTACCACGTGTTCGTGCTGGGACGGATCCGGGAGGGCGTGGTCGAAGGGCTGTCGCCGCGCGACGCGGTCCGGAAGGGGATCACCGAGTCGGCCGGGGTGGTGACGAGCGCGGCGGCCGTGATGGTGTCGGTGTTCGCCGTCTTCGCGACGCTGGGGATGATCGAGATGAAGCAGATGGGCGTCGGGCTGGCCGTCGCCGTACTGATCGACGCGACGTTGGTCCGGATCGTGATGCTGCCGTCCATCATGGTGCTGCTGGGCCGCAAGGCTTGGTGGCCGAACAAGATTCGGACGGCTGCTCAGCCGGAGCCGGAACGCGAGCTGGTCTCGGTCTGAGCCTGGCTGCATGAAAGCAAGGGCCGGCGGAAATGTTCCGCCGGCCCTTGCCCGTTCGACGCTGCTGTCAGTGCAGCTTGTACGCCGCCGCCAGCTTGCTGATCGCGGTGCTCAAGTCGCCGGTGAGCGCCAGGTGGGCCGCGTCGGAGGTCAGCTTCGAGGTGGCCTCGTCGAGGTTCTGCCCGATCTGGTCCTGCGCGATCCAGCGGGCCGCACCGACCACGGCGTCGTCGTCCGCGAACGAGTCCACCTTGGACTTCTGCAAGAACTTCCCGGCCTGGCCGAGCGCCGCCAGCGCGCCCGGTGCCTGCGGACCTGACCAGTCCTTCACACGCAGCGCCAGCTCGAGATAGACCACCGCCGCGAGTGCCGCGGCGTCTCGGGAACCCTTGTGTAGCAGCTCCTTCTGCGCCGTCGCCAACTGCTGGCGAGCCGCCGCCTGCGTCGTCAGACCCCAACCGAACGGGTACTGCGGGTTGTAGGCCGCGTCACCGACGTTCAGCGGCTCCTGGTCGAGGGCGCGCGGCCAGGTCACCGGAAGCCGGCCGCTGAACGGGCTCTTGCCGAACAGCACATCCGCGACACCGTCGCCTTCGGTGCCCGGCAGCCAGGACGCCACCAGGGCGTCGATGTCGCCGAGCTGGTCCGCGATGACCTGCGGCCGGCCGGAGACGACCAGGACGACACACTTCATCGCCGCGCACACCTTGCTCACCGTCGCCTTGTCGGCGTCGGTCAGCCCGAGGGTGTGGCCGTTGTTGCCGACATCGCCGATGCCCTCGGCGTACGGCTTCTCGCCGACCACGACGACCCCGACGTCGTACCCGTCGGTCGGTGCCGAGGCGTCCTGGCTGAACGTTGCCGTCGGCACATTCTTCTTGATGCCGTCCAGGATCGTGGTCCCGGTCGTGGTGTTGCCGGAGGCCCCTTGCCAGGTGATGCTCCAGCCGCCCATCTGGTTGCCGAGATCGTTGGCGTTGCTGCCGGCGACGTACACCTTCTGCGTGGTTGTCAGCGGCAACAGGTTGCCGTCGTTCTTCAGCAACACCTGGGACTTGGCCGCTGCCTCGCGGGCGATCGTCCGATGCGCGGCCGACCCGACCTGGTCGAACCTGCTGGTGTCGGTGTACGGGTGCTCGAACAGGCCGAGCTTGAACTTCTGGGTGAGGATCCGGCTGACCGCGTCGTCGACTCGGGCCTGGGTGACCCGGCCGGCCGTGACCTCGGCGGTGAGACCGGCGATGAAGTCGACGTAGTTGGTCGGCACCATGATCATGTCGAGGCCGGCGTTGATCGACGTACGGATGTCGCTCGGGTAGTCGCCGGGCAGTTGGTCGATCGCCTGCCAGTCACTGATCACGAAACCGTCGAAGCCCATCCGCTGCTTCAGCACACCGTTGATCAGAGCGGCGTTGCCGTGCATCTTCACCGGGCCCTGGTCGTCACCGATGATGTCGACACTCGAGTACGACGGCATCACGGAACCCACACCGAGATCGACCGCCGTCTTGAACGGATCGAGGTGGATCGCCTCCAACTGCTGCTGGGTGACCTCGGTGACGCCCTGGTCGATCTTGTAGTTGCCGGTCGTCGACGACCCGTACGTCGTACCGCCGTCGCCCACGTAGTGCTTCGCGGTCGCCAGTACATGGTTGCTCTGGGCAAGCTCAGTGCCGTCGGCCTTGCCCTGCATGCCGGTGATGACCGTGGCCATCGCCTTCACCAAGGCCGGGTCCTCGCTGATGCCTTCGTAGGAGCGGCCCCAGCGGTCGTCGCGGACCACGCAGACGCACGGCGCGAAGTCCCAGGGCACGCCGGTCGCCCGGACCTCGGTCGCGGTCAGTTCGCCGGCCCGCCGGGACAGGTCCGGGTCGTGGGTGGCGCCCATGCCGATGTTGTGCGGCAGGATCGTCGCGCCCACCACGTTGTTGTGGCCGTGCACTGCGTCGACGCCGTAGATCAGCGGCACCTGCAGCCGGGTCGCCTGCGCATTGAGCTGGAACGTGTCGATCATTGCCGCCCACCCGGCCGGGGTGTTCGGTGTCGGCACGGAGCCACCACCGGACAGCAGCGAACCGAGCGCGTACGTCGCGATGTCGGACTTCGACTTGAGTGCGTTCCGCTCGGCCTGGGTCATCTGGCCGACCTTCTCGGCCAGGGTCATCCGGCTGAGCAGGTCCTTGACCCGGAGTTTCACCGGAAGCCTGGGGTTCAGGTACGGCAGGTCGTGTGCGTTGATGATGACCTGGGGCGTGGTGCTCGGCGCCTTCGCGCCGGTGACTGTGAGTTCGAGCGGGATCGTCTCGGCGACCTCAGGGGTGCGGTCCTTCTTGGTGACCACGCTGACGACCTGGGTGGCGCCGGACGGCGTACCGGCTGGGAAGGTGAACGTTCCCGAGACGGGGGTGTAGTCGCCGGCTCCCGCAGTACCGGTTGCGGTGCGGTAGTCGACCGTGACGGGTTCCTCCAGCGGCGTACTGCCCGTGGTTGCGACAGTCACCTTGACTTGGGCGGTGCCACCTTCTTTGACGGGGTAAACCCCGGCGTCGGTGACCACGCTCGCCTTGAGCGCCGGGTCGGCCTTGCCGTAGACCTCCACCTGGTCGATCGCGAACTCACCAGGAGTCCCGACCGGCATGGTGATGGCATAGCCCCACATCTGGGTCAGGTTCAGCACCTGGTCGATGCCGCCGACCGGCTGGTAGTCACCGCGGTAGTTGAGCTCCGCGAACGGGATCTCGACCAGGTGCCAGCCCTCCCAGTCGTCGGTGAAACTCGTGTTCCACAACTCGGACGCCTCGGCATTCGCGCCGCCGTCCTTGATCTCGAAGAAGATCCGCTTGCCGGAACCAGGCGGAAGAGGTGCCGTGTTCTGCCCGTACCACCAGAACCGGATGCCCTTGTGCGCCGACCAGTCGCCGGGGTTCTGGTCGAAAGTGACGTCGTGCGAGAAGCCGCCGTACCCACTGATGTTGTACGTCCCGTGCAGCACCTTGTCGCCCTGCGGCGCATCGGCCCTCGCCTGCAACTCCATCGTCGGCGGGTCGTCGGCGTCACTGCCCCACCCGAAGATCCCCGCGCTCGGCGGCGACGCGAACGGCTCCGCCCCCTCGAACGAGGCCAACACGATCGGATCCGGGTCATCGGCAGCCGCCTGCCCGGCGACACCGAGCGGCAGCAATCCGGTCAACAGAGCAGCAGCAGCGATCAACGCCGTACGCCGACCGGGCCGACCGGATCGTCCAGCCGTACGCCGACCGGGCCGACCGGATCGTCCAGCCGTGCTCAACCGCCCGGCCGGCGAGGGTGAGCAGGTTCGTCGGGGATGGATGGCAGTCCACCTGAGCATGGGCGACTCCTCAGTTGCAGCGCGAGCCGCACGCCCGCGTCGCGCCCGACTCTCAGCCCTCCCCGCCCCCCGGTCAAGACCCCACCGGTTCCGGAACTAGAGCGCTCTCACTCCGCAGATCCCCCACGCAGGCTCCTCCGTCGCCGGCTCCCGCCCGCCCGGGGTCGCGGCTCCTGCGTCGCCTGCTCGGTGACAGATTCCCCACGCCGGCTCCTGCGTCGCCCGGCTCCCGCCCGCCCGGGTCGCGGCTCCTCCGTCGCCGCTCGAAAGGCGTCGCGTCCGGCACGATCGTCAAAGGCTGCCGCTGTCGACGGTCCACCCGCCGGTCGCAGGGAATCCCCGCGCACCCGTCCTAGTCGTGCGCGGGAGACAAGGCGGGACTAACCGTCTACAGATAACTTTATCTGTGTACACTTAGTCCCACGGCGAGGGGAGGCTGACGGATGGCGGCGACCGCAAGAAGGCGGGCAACGGCAGACCTACCGGACACCTTCACGGCTGCCCGAGCGAGAACCTCCGGGCTGAGCCGTAGGCAACTCTATACGCTGCGTAACCATGGCTCGATCGAACCGCTTGCCAGAGGGCTGTATCGCAAGCGCGACGCCCCTGCGGCTGATCTTGACCTCATCGCGGCGGCCCGGAAGGCGCCGCTCGCCACGCTTTGTCTGACAACAGCCCTGGCTCGTCACGGTCTGACGGATGCGATTCCGGCGACCAACGACATCGCGATACCGCGCGGAACTCGGCGCCCGGCGATCAACGCGCCGATTCAATGGCATTCGTTCGACGCGGCAACCTTCGAGCTCGGAAGAGGCTCCGTCGAACTCGACGAGACCACCTCGATCGGCATCTACTCGGCCGAGCGCAGCATCGTCGACGCGTTCAGAACCCGAGGCCTCGAAGGCCACGAGCTCGGCTACGAGGCGCTCAGACGTTGGTTGAGGCGACCCGGCAGTCAGCCTGGCGAACTGCTCGACCTGGCAAATCGCCTACCTCGAGCCAGCGGGCCTTTGCGGCATGCTCTCGAGGTCCTGCTGTGAACTGGCCGACGAGGCAGAGCCGCGCCTACCTAGCCTTCACAACCTGGCCAGTTGCAGTTGACGGCCACTGACGAAGTCCTCGCGCTCTCTGCGCTAAAGGCTGCAATCGCGGTGGCGCCACGTCCGGGCGAGACGTTGTTGTCCCGCGAGAGATCTCGGCTCTGGCCGAAACCTGTCCCGTTCGGTGCCCCTGAAGTCCGTGGTTGGCCTCTGCGTTTTTACGCCAGCCATAGACAGCCCGCACCGGCGGGGAGCCGCGACGGAGGAGCGGCGGGGTGGGGCGGGTGGGTTGAGCGTCGACGTAGGAGGCGCGAAGCGGGTCGGCGGACGAGGGTTAAGCGGTGAAGACCGTGACGGTGGTGGAGGAAGGGCCGGTGCGGCGGACGTGGGTGGCGGCGCCGGGGCCGTGGATGGTGGGGGTGGTGTTGGGGGAGAGGGTGAGGACGGTGTTTTCGTCGATGGCCCAGCCTTCGCGGCCGGTGGCCAGGACTGCGTGGGTCAGGCGGTAGAGGGTGCCCCATTGGGCGGCGTGGATGTCGACGATGAAGGGGACCAGGCCGAGGCCGGGGAGGACCGTCAGGTGGTCGAGGTCTTCGGCGAGGTCGGAGTCGCAGACGTCGAGGGTTTGGTTGCCGTACAACGTTTGCCAGCCGCCGACGAGGGCCTGCTCTGCTGCGATGGCGGAGCCGGCTGAGAAACCGCAGTACGGCAGGTCGTTGGCGCGGGCCGCGTCGAGCCAGTCGGTGCCGGCGTCGACGAGAATGTCGCGGTACGCCGGGGTCAGGCCGCCGGCGACGTAGACGCCGGCCGCGTCGGTCAGGTCGGCGGGACGCGGCGGGCGGGTTGGGGACACCGGTACTACGGTGACTTCGGCGGCGCCGGCGTCCTTCAGGGTTGTTTCCCACCTGGCGATGTCGAGCTCGTCGTCGTCGAGCGCGTAGGCCACGATCGGGCCGTTGCCGCAGGCCCGGACGAACGGTTCGTGGGCAGCCCGGGCGGCGCGCCCGCCGCCGATCAGAAAGATCTCCATGACGCCGGACGATAGCCGGTCCGAAGGCGGCGATGCCGCGCCGACAGATCCCACTGACATGCCCTGGTACTGCGATAAAAGGTGCGTTTGCGCCAGCCATAGACAGCCAGCACCCGCGGAGGAGCGGCGATCGGGGGCGGGTGGCGCGAAGCGGGTCGGCGTAACGGGGCGGGCTTTGGTGGCGCGAAATAGCTGGGGGGTGTTGTGCAGGGATTCCCCTGTTGTTGGGGGTGGGGCTGGACAGGGCGGGTGGGGTGGGTGAGTGTTGGGCTCGGGTGGGGCGTGGGGTGGGGGGTCCGCTCACGGTTGCTGTCTCACCCGTCGGCCGATGCCCGTCGGCGTTGGTCCTCCGGAACGCACTGGGAGGAACTGTGAGGAAGCTTTCGTACGCGTTGGGCAGTGTGCTGCTCATCGTCCCGGCGGTGGTTGCCGCCGCTGTCCAACCCGCGTCGGCCGCGCCGAGCGCCGATGCCGCGAAGCACAGCCCGTCCAAGGTCCCCTCGCTGTTGCGTGACAGCGCCAAGGTCGCGGCCGCGGCGGCGAAGGCCAGGTCGGCCACGCCGCAGGCCCGGTCGCTCGGTGTCGACAGCGGTGGGCGGATCGGAGTACAGCTGTACTCCGCTGCGCCGGTGACCGCGGAGCAAGAGGCATCCTTGGCCTCGCTCGGCGTCTCTGTGTTGAAGAACTCCGCTGACTTCAAGCAGGTGGCCGGCGCCGACTTGCCGAGCACCGGCCTGCTTTCGACCTCGGTGCCGTACGACAAGCTCGACGCGGTCGCCGGCCTCGGCTGGGTGACGGCGATGCGACCGTCGCTGCGGCCGGCCGTCGACGTCGGGCCGGTCACCACCGAGGGTCTGCAGTTGCACAAGGCCGATGTCGCCCAGGCGCGCGGATTGACCGGGCGCGGGCAGAAGATCGGCGCGATCTCCGGCGACGTCGACCACCTGGCCGAGTCGGTGGCCCAGGGCGAACTGCCGGCCGATGTCCAGGTACTGCGGCAGGGTGACTACGACGATGACGAAGGCACCGCGATGCTGGAGATCATCCACGACCTCGCGCCGCAGGCGAAGCTCGCCTTCGCCAGCACCAGGGACACGACGGCCGACTACGTCGAGGCGTTCCACGTCCTGGCCAACGCCGGCGTGACGATGATCGCCGAAGACATCGCGCTGGACGACGACCCCGCGTTCCAGCAGGGCATCGGCGCCGCCACCGCGGAGGGGCTCGCCAAGCACGGCATCTTCGTCAGTTCGTCGGCCGGCAACCTCGGTGGGCGGCACGCCCCGCGAGTCACCGCGGTCGGGACCGGCAGCGGGCCGGACGGCGCGGTCGGACCCTTCACCGGCTGCCCGAACGCACCCGACAACGTGGTGAAGCTGCGCGGCGACGACACGACGTACAACCTCAATCTGCTGCCGGGGGCGACCGTCATGCCGACTCTGCAGTGGAGTGAGCCGCGGGCGGTGTTCCCGACCGCGGGTCAGGGCGGATTCACCGATCTCAACCTGTACCTGATGGATGCCAGTGGAACCCAATGCCTGGCTTCCAGCGCCAACGTTCAGGCTGACGGTGTCGGCGACACCATCGAGCAGTTCATCTACGAGAACACGAGCGGTGTGGCGCAGCCCGCCAAGCTGGTCGTGGATGTCCAGGGCACTTCGTCGGCGAAGAAGCCGCCGGTGCTCGATCTGCGCTGGCGCGCGCTGTCGGCCGGCGTACAGACGATCGACCCGCCGGAGCGGGCCGGTTCGATGAACCCGGACTCCAACTACCTCGGCTTCGCCACCAGCGCCGGCGCCGTCAACGCCAGCGTCTCCGTCGATCCGGCGACGACCCCGCTCGAGGCATACTCCGCGGCCGGTCCGACCCAGATCGTCACCACCACCCGCTGCCCGGGCGGTAAGCCCGGTCCGTGCAAGGGCGTCTCCGGATCGTTGCCGGTCAGCTTCCCCGCGCCGTACTGGGTGGCTTCGGACGGTGTCTCGGTGAGTGGCGTCGGGCCGTTCGGCTCAGGTACTTGTCCGACCGCGGTGCAAGGACAATGCCGCTTCTTCGGTACTTCGGCGTCGGCGCCGAGTGCGGTCGGCATAGCGGCTCTCACGCGTCAGGAGTTCGGCGGCCGGATCGCTCCGGTTCTGCTGAACGCGATCCTGGCGGCCAGAGCCGTTCATCGCGACGGAGCCGCCTTCGGAGCCGGCGTACTGAGCGCCCGCTGACCCGTCGAACTACTTCGGCCGGGGTTTTGGGCCCCCGGCCGGAGTAGTTCTTCGGATCCGGCAGGTACGGGTGTGACGGCAGGCCGGGTGCACGGCGTCAAAAGGTCTGAGATGTCTCTGTGATTCGCACAGGACGCCTGACCTGGAGGATCCGCTGTGACGCAACTGAAGGCCCGAGCCCGAACATCCGCCGTCGCGGCACTCGCCGCGGTCACGATCGTGACCGGCTCCGCCTTCGCCGCGGCACAACCGCTCGAGCCGCTGAACTGGACGCCGACACCGACCAGGAGCGGGCCGTCCGTCATCAACGACATCGATGCGAAACCGGCCGGAACGTGGGCGGTGGGCAGCGATCTGGTCGACGACTTCATGGTGCAGCGCCCGTTCATCCTGCACTGGGTCGGCGGCCAGTGGAAGAAGACCCCGCAGCCGATGCACACGAACTCGGCGTTGCAGCGCATCGCGGTCGCCGGCGCCAACGACGTCTGGGCCGTCGGCGAGGACCGCGCCGATCCCGAGCAGCCGAAGCCGCTGGTGATGCACTGGAACGGCACCGCGTGGAAGGTCGTCCCCGCACCTGCCGTGCCGACCGGCTCGTTCGACGAGGTCAAGATCGGTCCGGACGGCACGCCGTGGGTGACCGGCTGGGCCAGGATCGGCACGGAGGAGCCGGCCGTCGTCTACCGGTACGTCGCCGGCAAGTGGCAGGCGCTGAACACCGGGCTGGAAGGCGCCATCAACGGCAACACCCTGACGGTCATCTCCAGAAACGACGCCTGGATCGGCATGAACCCCGGTCTCGCCCACTTCGACGGCAAGAGCTGGAAGCTGGTCGATGCCCTGCCCGAGGACGGCTCCAAGATTCCGACCGCGCTCGCGGCGGCCGGCCCGAAGGACATCTGGCTGGTCGGCGTGGGGCACAAGGGCGGACCCGAGGGCGAGACGCCGCTGGCCATGCACTACGACGGGGTGTCCTGGAAGAGCGTGCCTACCCCGAGTGGATCTGCGCAGCTGTACGACGTGGCGCTCTGGAAGGGCCGTCCGGTCGCAGGCGGTGAGAGCTTCACGAGCTCGGGAAACATCATCACCTCGCACCCGTACGTCCTCGACTACCGGGGCGGCAGGTTCGTCAAGGCGAAGAGCCCGGTCACCGGCAGCGGCACCGTCGCCACCGTGTCGGCGGCCAATGGACGGCTCTGGGTCGGCGGCCTCATCGCTGCCACCCCGACCAGCCAGTACGCCGCCTTCGCCGCCTTCACGAGGTAGTCAGGCGCGCTCCGGTTCCGTCTCGTCGTAGGTGCTGTGGACCTGTTGCCGAGGCGGGCCGGGGCGACCTGGTGAACTGCTGAAAGGCGTCCGGGCGAGGAGCTCCGGGCGCATGTAAGGGCGCTCGGAGTGTGCGGCGTGGTGGAAGCGGACGAGCTCGGCAGCGGCGATTGTCTCGGCGCCGAGGGAGTGTTCACGATGCGCCGCGATCCAGTCGATCAGAGCGGCCGGCTCGGCGATGTCCGTGGTGAAGTGGATCAGGTTCACGTACCAGATGTCGCGGCGGCCGTAGGGGAGTTCGAGCCAGGCATCCGTGCCGAGTTCCTCGGCCAGTCGATCCAGGAAGAGGTCCACCTGGTCGTCGAGCGCTACGGCGGCAGCCATCACGGTCCTGTCGGTCAGCGTGAGTCCGACGACCTCGATCCGGGCAGGTCCGCACTCGGCGGCCGCGCGCTCCATCGCGGCTCGGTAGCGGTGGATCGCAGGTTCTTCCGGGTCGACGATCGCCCGGTACCACTCGAGTGCACGGACCGTGAGATGGGCGGACCCCGGTTGGCCGGTGTGCCAATGGCCCGGTCCCGCGAGATCCGCGGCCTCGCGGGTCAGTGCGTCGAGGTTCTGGCTGAGTACCCCGCCCGCGGCCGGCCGCAGTACGACGCTGACCGGCCACCGGCCGCCTTCCTCGGGCACCGTGTCACGACGGTGACGCCCGCTCGCGATCAGCGGTGCGGCGTCGGCGTACAGCTCGTCGAACTTGCTCGGTCGAAGGTGTGTCGGCTTGATGATCGTTCCTCCTCGGTGGCACCACTCGACCGGGTACGACGCCGCTGACGGCCGGGTGGTTCGGTGCAGGAGCCGTTGTTGACCAGGCAGTCGGGCCGCGGGTAGCGTCGTCGGCAACGTGGCAGGGGCCGCGTCGAGACTCGCCGGAAGGCTGGAAGCCACCCCCGCTTGGTCAACGGTCGAAGTGGAGTCCACAGCTCCCTTGTGGCCCGTGCGAGTCCGGGCGCGAGAGGACGCGCTGTGAGATTTCTGCCTGATAAGCCCAGTCTCGGGTTCCTTCGCAAAGAGGCCAAGGATCTGCTGGCCGCGCTTCGCGAATCGAGTCCTGATGCCTCGCTTGCCGATGCCCAGTTGGCGCTGGCCGCGGAGTACGGGATGCGGGACTGGCATGCACTCAAGTCCGAGGCCGAGCGGCGAGCCGCCGAGTTGCCCGTCGCACCCGAGGGACTTGCCGATGCGCTGGCGGCGAGCTTCGGTCTAGGGCGTATCAGCAAGCCTGCGGTGCCTGTCGCCTTCACTCCGATGGGTCGTTGCTGGTCGCTCAGTACCGATCGCGGTCGCTGGCTGGCCGTCACCGTTTATCCGTGGATCGTCGAGGCGCAGGCCGAACTCGGCGCGCAGCTTCGTGATGCGGCTGTTGCCGCCGGCATCGGTGCGCCCACTCCGGTGCGCAGTCCTGAGGGCCGGCTGATCGAATCCGTGCAGGGCCAGAACTGGCGGGTGCACGAATGGATCCAGGTCGGGCCGTCGCCGGTGGCTCCGACCCCACTGACAGTTGCCCGAGGCATCGGTTCGACGTACGGAACCCTGCATTCCTTGGCGATTCCGAGTACTGCGCCCGTCAATCCGTATCTCACGCGGCGTGGGTCCGATGCGGACTGGGAGCGGCTGGTCGAGCGGGCCTCTGGAGCCGGGAAGCCGTGGGCTGAGCAGCTGACCAGGGTCCTGCCGACGCTGTACGAGCTTCGGGCGATCGACGCCGAGATCGACAGCGAGGCGATCATCCTCTGCAACTGCAACCTGATCCCCGAGCACGTCCGCACCGGGCACAACGGCGAACTGATCGTCACCGAGTGGGACTTCGCCGGTTCGCTGACTCCCGAGCTCGAACTCGGCTCGGCGCTCACCCATTGGGCGCTGCGACCCACGATCAACCACAAGACGGTCGCGGCGTTCCGCGACGGGTACGCCGACGCAGCCGGCCATTGGCCGCAACTGAGTTTGGCGTCCTTCTCCATCGCGGTGACCGGGTACCTCAACTGGACCTACAACACCGTCTGCGAAGCCATCACCCCCGCGGACCCCGACCACGCCACCTTCGCCGACCGCGAGACCGTGGACCTGTTGACCAAGCCGATGACGCGCGCTGCCCTGGAGAAGCTCCTGACCACCCTCGACGCGTAGTACTCAAACCGACCGGCCCACCGTCGCGAAGGTGCGGCGGTAGGCCGTCGGCGTCGTGGCCAACGTCTTGGTGAAGTGCTGGCGGAGAAGAACGGGGCTGCCGAAGCCGCTGGCCGTCGCGATCTGGTCGACTGTGAGTTCGGTGGTCTCCAACAGTTCCTGGGCCCGGTGAATCCGAAGGCGGATCAGCCACTGCAACGGGAGTACTGCCTGTCTGGGCACGGAACTGACGGCTGAGGGTTCGCGTACTCATCGCGGCCTGCCCGGCGATCGAGGCGACGGTGAGCGGTTCCGTCAGATGCTCCTGCATCCAGCGCATCACAGGTTCGAGGGAGCCTTCGTCGCCGCCGACGAAAGGCGCGGTCAGGTACTGCGCTTGGCCACCGTCGCGATGCGGCGCCATCACCAGCCGGCGAGCCACGTCGGTCGCAGACGCGTACGTCGTACAGGGGATCTCCGCCGGCCGGGTCGTACGCCGCCGCGAACACCTGGCAGGCGCCGGCCAATTTCACTCCGACCGCCCCGTCGGGAGCGAGTACCGCAACGATCCGCATGGCTCGAATCTAACGAACAGCGTCTTTCAAGCCACTCCTCGGGCGCTTGGTGGGCAGGCAGGCTGAACTCCATGCGAATCGACGTGCTGGCTTTCGACGGTTTTGCCGAAGTGGACGCGCTGGCGACGTACGCCGTGTTCGCGAACGCCCGGCGTCGCGGGCTGCCGGTGGAAGCGGCGTTGGTGACAGCCGACGGCGCGACCGAGGTAACGGGTTGCTACGGCACGAAGTACGCGGATCTCGTGCCGTGGGATCCATCGTCGGCGCGGGTGCTCGCGGTGTCCGGCGGCTGGATCCGGGAGGAGATCGACCGAGGCGTAATCCCGCGACAGCCGGCCTCCTCACCGGCCGCCCGGCGACCACCCACCGGACGGACTACGAGTGGCTGGCCGAGTGGGCCGAAGTCGTCGACGCCCGCATCGTCGACGACGGCGACCTGATCACCTGCGGCAGCGGCTGGCTGGCCGGGATAGACCTCGCCTACTGGCTCCTGGAACGCGAGCTGGGCGCCACTGAACAAGTCGTCGCCATGCAACAGTGGATCGGCCGAGACCGCAAGGCACGGTCTGGAAACGCTGACCACACCAAGCCGACCAGGTCGACTGGCGAAGGGCGACGGCTTCAGGCGGATTGGCGTTCCTGGCGGCGTTTCACCAGTTCTTCGACCGGGGTGGGGAGGGTGGTCTCGAAGTCGATGAGTTTGGCCCAGGTGGGGGTGACGACGATCCGGACCATGCCGTCGACGTAGAGCGAACGGACCTCGGCCTCCCACTCGACACGTTGTTCGGCGGTCATCTCGTAGGTGGTGTTCGCTTCGAGGTACTCGGCCGGGATGCCGTCGGTGTAGTCCAGTTCGGCGCGGCCGCGGATGAGCAGGATCTTGGGCGGGTGGACCTCGGTGTCGATGGTCAGGGCGACCATCGGGTTGGTGCGGAGCGCTGTGAGTTTCGGCGCGTTCTTCGTGGTGCACATGACGATTTCCGAGCCGTTCCAGACGAACGCGATCGGTACGTTGCGGGGCGTGCCGTCCTTGGCGACGTAGGCCACTCGGGTCACGTCGCGTGCCAGCAGGTCCTGGCTGGTCGGCCGGTTCAGCACCTCGGCGATCTCGTTCGCTTGCATGGTCATCCCTTTCACTTGGTTTCCGGATCCGGCCGGCATCAGCCGAGCTGCTGGGCCAGGCCGACGATGATGCCTTCGGGCCCACGGACGTAGCAGAGCCGGATGCTGTCCTCGTACTGCGTGATCTCTCCGACGAGCTCGGCACCGTGCGGGCGCAGCCGGGTGACGACGTCCTCGATGTCGTCGACAGCGAACATGACGCGATGCATGCCGATCGTGTTGTGCGGCGGGCTCGGCGGTGTGGCGGCGAGGGCCTCGGGGGAGCGGTAGCTCGCCAGCTCCAGCCGGCTGTGACCGTCCGGGGTGCGCATCATCGCGATGTCGCAGCGGACGCCGTCGAGTCCGACACAGCGGTCCACCCAGGAGCCCTCGACCTGTCCTTGGCCTTCGAGTTCGAGGCCGAGTTCCTTGAAGAACGCGACCGCAGCGTCGAGGTCCGCCAGGACGATACCGACGTTGTCCATCCGCTGAATCGCCATAGTCATTTCTCCTGTCGTCGTGTGCCGGGTTCGCCGGGGGATTGACCAGGCTGTACCCCGGGCGCTGACCACCAGCCTTCACTGCCGACAGCTCTGCCGGTAGGTGACGATGTGGACAGTCCGAGATGACACATGTCATCGACCGGCGTGACACCGCCGGCGGCGCGCCCGGATGGGCGACGCACGCCGGAGTACGGGCGATTAAGAAGAAATGGTTGGGGAATTGAGAAGGGATTCAGTGGGTGGAGTGCTGGACCGGTTCAGGGGTGGGCCGGTTGGATGGGTGGTATGACAACACGATTCGGCATGTTCGTGCCGCAGGGCTGGAAGATGGATCTGGCGGGATTCAGTGACCCCGTCGAGCAGTGGGAGGCGATGACCGCGGTCGCCAAGAAGGCGGACGAGGGGTCGTGGGACTCGATCTGGCTGTTCGACCACTTCCACACGGTGCCGGACCCGAGCACGGAGAGCACCTTCGAGTGCTGGACCACCACGGCCGCGCTGGCGCGGGACACCAAGCGGGTGAACATCGGCCAGATGGTCGGCTGCAACGGGTACCGCAACCCCGCGCTGTACGCCAAGATCGCCTCCACCGTCGACGTCGCGAGCCACGGCCGCCTGTACGCCGGAATCGGCGCGGGCTGGTACGAGCACGAGTGGAAGGCCTACGGCTACGAGTGGCCCGAGCTCAAGGACCGGATGGGCGCGTTCCGCGAGGCCACCGAGATCATCTACAAGATGTGGACCGAGGACGAGCCGGTCTTCAACGGCAAGTACTACTCGATCGACAAGCCGATCAACGAGCCGAAGGGCGTGCGCAAGCCGCACCCGAGTCTGTGGATCGGCGGCGGCGGTCCGAACGTCACGCTGAAGCTCGTCGCGAAGTACGGCGACGCGGCGAACATCGGTGGTGGCAACCCCGAGGTGATCAAGGAGAAGGCGGCCATCCTCAAGGGGCACTGCGAGACGATCGGGCGCGACTACGACGAGATCATCAAGTCGACCGGGATCAACGCGTTCCCGATCGACAAGGGCGACGACCCGAAGCGGGCGACCGAGAAGGCGCTCGGGCCGATGGACTGGGAGCGGTTCTCCAAGGACAACCTGATCGCGACGGAGGACGAGATCGCCGGCAAGGTCGAGGCCGCCCTCGAAGCCGGCGCGGACTACATCATCTTCTACGTCCCCGGTGTCGCCTACGACCTGGACCTGGTCACCCGGATGGAGCAGATCGCCAAGCGCTTCGCCTGAACCAGCTGAAAAAGTTGGCCCGTCGACCCAACCGAAACGGGGCGGCGGGCCGGGCTTTTGTCCGGTCCTGACTGGTATCGGTCATGGCGGATGTAGGCCAGGTGAATCGATGGACCGTGGCCGGGGGCAACTGCCAGGGTCGGACCGATGGCCTCGCGCCCGACGGGGCCTCGGGAGGTTCCCCTGTGAGGTCGTCACGTTTCGCCGTCACCCTGTCCTGGGCAGTGACGGTCGGCGCCCTGCTGGCGTCGGCCGCCGTCCCAGCTCAAGCGGTGACTCCACCTGGCGCCACGCCACCAAGCGCAGGCGCCACCATCCATTCGACGCCCGGCGCGAGTACGCACCGGATCACGCTCGTCACCGGCGACGTCGCCGAGTTGACGACCACCGCTGACGGACAGCGCTCCGCGAGGCTGGTCGACGGCGGCAACTATTACCTCAGTGACGTCAAGAACGAGTTGACCCTCGTACCGGCCGCGGCCTACCCCCTGCTGGTCAGCGGCCGCCTCGACAGTCGCCTGTTCAACCTGACCGAACTGGTAGCGGACGGCTACGACGACGCCAGCACCGACAGCCTGCCGATGCTGCTCGCCGCGCCCGCCACGGCACGCAGTACGGCGAAGGCTCCCGTCGCACCGCCGGCCGCGACGACCCGCCGTACGCTGACCAGTCTCGGCACCACCGCGGTCACCGTCGCCAAAACCAAGACCAAGGACTTCTGGAGCGGCATCCAGAGCACCAGCCTTCGTAGCGCGGTCGGCAAGATCTGGCTCGACGGCCGGACCCACGCGACCCTCGACCGGTCGACGAAACAGATCGGTGCCCCGACGGCCTGGCGCGCCGGGTACGACGGCAAGGGTGTCAAGGTCGCCGTCCTCGACACCGGCTACGACGCGAACCACCCGGACCTCGCCAAGCAGGTCGTCGAATCACGAAGCTTCGTCCCCGACGAGGCCGTCCAGGACGGCCACGGCCACGGCACGCACACCGCGTCGATCGTGGCCGGCCTCGGTACGGCGTCAGCCGGCAAGCGCAAAGGTGTCGCTCCGGGCGCCAAGCTCCTGATCGGCAAGGTGCTCGACAACAGCGGCGGCGGCCTCGACTCCGAAGCCATCGCCGGGATGGAATGGGCCGTCCAGCAAGGCGCCAAGGTGATCAGCATGAGCCTCGGCGGGATGCCCTCCGACGGCACCGACCCGATGTCCGAGGCCGTCGACCGGCTCTCCGCGTCCAGCGACGCTCTCTTCGTAGTTGCCGCAGGCAACTCCGGCGCCGAGGAGACAGTCGGTACGCCGGGCGCTGCCGCGGCCGCGTTGACCGTCGGCGCAGTGGACCGCGACGACAAGCTCGCACCGTTCTCCAGCCGCGGACCCCGACTCGGCGACGGTGCCCTGAAACCCGAAGTCACCGCGCCGGGGGTCGAGATCGCCGCGGCGCGCGCCGCCGGAACCGCAGAAGGTCACGAACTCGGCGAGTACTACACAGCAATGAGCGGTACTTCGATGGCAACGCCCCACGTCGCCGGAGCGGCCGCGATTCTCGCGCAGCGCCATCCGAGCTGGACCGGCGAGCAATTGAAGGCGGCGCTGGCGGCAACCGCAGTACCGAGCCAGGGCGCAACCCCTGTGCAGCAAGGGCTGGGACGCATCGACATCCCGAAGGCACTCGAACCGGCGATCCTGCCGGACACCGCGAACCTGTTCTTCGGCAACCTGTCCTGGACCGGGACCGCACCGCCACCGGTCAGCCAGAAAGTGGCCTATAGCAACAACTCTCAGAAGTCGGTGACCATCAAGCTGACTGTCGACGCGACCTCCCCAGCAGGTGTCCACGCAGCCGTCAAGGTCACCCCGTCGAGTCTGACCATCCGGCCCGGCGGCACAGCGTCGGCCACAGTGACCCTCGATCAGAAGAAGACGAGCCCGGCCAAGTACTCCGGTGTTCTCCTCGCCAGGGCAGGCAGTACGGCGTACCGGACGGGGCTCGGATTCGCAGCGGGCGGCCGGCTGAACAGGGTGACCGTGAAGGCGCTCGACCGCTCCGGCAAGCCTGCGGCACCCACGCCGTACGGAGCGAGTGGAGTGCAGTTGTGGAACCTGGACACCGGCGGTGTGGACGCGATCGTGTTCGACGAGACCGGCAGTCGCACGCTCGACGTGCCGACCGGGCGGTACAGCGTGATGGCCTTCGTGATGGGCGGCGACGAGATCGGCTGGACCAACTCCGTCACGCTGCTCGGTGATCCGGAAGCATCCGTCGACAGTGACCGCACCTTCACTTTCGATGCGCGCAAGGCGAACAAGGTGACGGTGCGGACCCCGCAGCGAGCGGATGCGCACAGCGTCGGGATCGCCTGGCATCGCAAGGTCGCCGGCCGGGATGCCGTGCAGGGCTGGGGATTCGGCAAAGAAGTTGCCAACGGCATCTACGTGCAGAACTTCGGCAAGGTGAAGAACGGCTCGTTCCAGGTCGTCCAGCGCTGGGATCTGGCCCAGCCCAAGCTGACCGTCGACGTCACCGGTCCGGGTGGTCTCCGGTTGCCGACACCGGACGAAGGATCGGACCGGACCGTCTACGTCGGCAACGAAGAACTGTCGCTGGTCGACGCCGGCGACGGAACGCCGGCCGAACTGCAAGGCGCGAAGGGCAAGGTGGCGCTGATTCGCTGGCGCGACTGGGATCTCACCCGCGAGCAGGTGCAGGCGGCGAAGGACGCCGGCGCCAAGGCGGTGTTCATGTACAACGACCAGCCCGGCTTCTGGAGCGACGGTGCCGATGTCGGTCTTCCGCTCTATCTGCTTCGTCAGCCTGAGGGGCAGAAGCTTCTCGACCTGCTGAAGCAGAGGCCGGTCGCCCTGCGGTTGAACGGATTGCTCGACAGCACCTACCGGTACGACCTCGCGATCGGGCCGTCAGTGGTTCGGGGACCGTTGGTGTACGACTTCGCCCGGATGCGACCGGCTGCGGTGACCACTGACTTCCAACGCAACGACGCCTGGTTCCTGCATACCGATCAGCGGGTGGCTCACCTGCCCGGACTGGCGACGGGGATGACGGCGACCCGGGCGGTGACCGGGCCGGTGAAGCGCACGGATTACCTGGCGAGCGACGTACCGGGGGTCAGGTGGGACGAGAAGACGTCAGCAGGGGAGTGGAACGAGAGCGGCTTCGAGTACAGCCTGCCGAGAAGCTATCGGCCGAACGAGACTGTCACCCGCGACTGGTGGTCGTCGATCGCACGGCCGGCGATTCCGGCGGCGACCGGGAGCGAGACCGAGGGGCTGCCGGTTGCCCGGTTCGAGAACGCGGTGCGAGTGGCGATTCCGCAGTACGTCAACGGCGATCGGACCGTGTACGGCTGGGGAGACCGGGGTGACGAGACGCTGCTCAAGCTCAGCAGCAACGGCAAGGAGCTGGGCAGCAAAGACTGGTCGGTGGCGCAGTTCCCGGTGCCGGCGAAGACCGCGTGGTACGACCTGAGCCTGGACGTGAAGCGCTCCCCGGACAGCTGGGCGAAGACCTCGACCACCACGCACATGGACTGGCATTTCCTCTCACTGCCGACGAAGTCCAGGGCGGTGTTGCCGCTCGTGCAGGTGGACATCCAGCGACAAGGTCACCGGCTGATCCTCGAGCCCGGCTACCAACCCGGTGCGCACGGCCCGGGCTGGTTCAGGACCACGGCGGAAATCTCGTACGACGGTAAGACGTGGCAGCGACTCGGTGTCGGCAACCGGATCCCGGCCGCCGCGGCCGCCGTCAGCCTTCGGGTCACCGCCGTCGATCTGCTCGGCAACTCGGTCCGCCAGACCATCGAGAACGCTTGGCCGGCCGGAAAATGAGAGAAGTTCAAGTAAGCGCTTGACCATGAAAAGGGCGACGCCACGAAGCCGGGGGGAGGTGCTCCGTGGCGTCGCCACTGGCGCGCCGAGGGAGGGGTGGGGGCAGGCGCGCCGGTCAGGGGTGGTCAGTGGGTGATCAGTGCCCGAGGATGCCTCCACCGAGCAGGCCGAGCAGACCCAGCAGGGACAGGATGTTGCGGATCGCCTGGTCGACCGCGGCGGTGCCGCCGGTCTGGTAGGCCGTCACGCACTTCTGCAACTGCTCCTGGGTCGGGTGGGTGATGGTGACCTTCGACAGCTCCGACTGGCAGTACGTCGTGGCGTGGGTGAGCTGGGTCAGCGTGCTGCCGACCGTGCCCACGATCAGCCCGGCAGCCGTCTGCAGGGTGGCGACGCCCGGCTTGGTCGGGGTCGTCGTCGGAGGTGGCGTGGTCTTCGGGGGCGTCGTCGGCTTGGTCGTCGGCTTCGTGGTGCTGCCCGGCTTGCTCGGCGTGGTCGTCGTCGTGCTGCCGGGCTTCCTGGTCGGGCTCGTCGTCGGCCGGTCGCCACCGTCCTGCGTGGTGGTCGGGGTCGGCTTGACGCCACCCGGGTAGACCGGCAGATCGATCGCCTGGGGCAGGTTGTTGTCGGCCGGGGCGTCGATGGTCTGGTCGCCGATCTGGTCGCCGGCCGTGTCCACGCCCTGGCCGTCGCTCTCGGTGCCGTTGCCGACCGCGATCCAGCTGCCACCGGCGTACGCCTTGGCGATGCTGACCACCAGGTCGACATACGACTGGGAGTGGTTGTAGCGCAGGACGGCCTTGTTCAGGTCGCTCGGGTCGGACAGGTTGGTGTCACCCGAGCACAGGTAGACCGCGGTCGACATGGCCGCGTCGTCGATGTCCTGCGGGTTCTTGACGCCGTCGCCGTCCCCGTCGACACCGACCGACCGCCAGGTGCCCGGGATGAACTGCATCGGCCCGACCGCCCGGTCGAAGGCGGCGTCACCGTCGAGCTTGCCGGCGTCGGTGTCGCTGATCCGCGCCGTACTGGAGCCGTCCAGCCGGGGGCCGTAGATGCCCGGCACGGCGACGCCGCTGGTGGTCAGCGCGTTGCCGCCGAAGCGGCCGTGGTTCGACTCGACCCGGCCGATCGCGGCCACCAGGGTCCACGGCAGCTTGCAGGACGGGTCGACCTGGGTCATCACCTGCTGGGCCCGCGAGTACGCCTTCAGGGCCGCGGTCGGGATGCCGTTGCGGGACAGCCCGCCGATCACCTGGGTCGGCTGCTCACCCGGGTCGACGCCGTTGCCGACCTTGCCCGGGACGGGGATGTTGGCCGGGTCGGCGATCGCCTGGTTCGGCACCACCACCGGGCTGTTCTTGCCGAGCCCCTGGCCCAGTGCCGCCGTCGCGACCGCCGGATCGTCCGTGGCGCTGACGGTGAACGCGCACGCGAACAACGCCAGCGGCACCAGCGGCGCCATCTGGCGCCACCCACTGCTCATGGCGCGACGCTTGCCCTTCGCCATCGATGATCCCCTCCGTGACTCATCGACCTGCCCCGCCCCCACGCTGCGGACACGTCTTGTCTTCGGTCCCGGCCGCCGTCCGTCACTTCGTCTAACGTCCGTCCCGTGCGTGGGGTTACGAGCGGACGCTGACAGTGCTCGGGCGGTCACCCGGGTACCCATACTGGCGCGTAACAACGCACAAGTGAAGCCCCTGATCGCTACTGACAGCGAATCGAGTCCGTCCCCGCCCACCTGGCGCACTGGTCTGTCGGGGAGAATGGCGGCCGTGTCGAATCAGACCGAACTTTCCGCCAGCCTGTTCGAGCGAGCCTCCGCCGTCACCCCGGGGGGAGTGAATTCGCCGGTGCGGGCCTTCCGGGCCGTCGGCGGCGTGCCGCGTTTCATGGCCTCCGGTGACGGATGTCACATCACCGATGTGGACGGCAACACCTACCTGGACCTGGTCTGCTCCTGGGGCCCGATGTTGCTGGGCCACGCCCACCCCGAGGTGACGGCCGCCGTCCAAGCGGCGGTCAGCCGCGGCACGTCGTACGGGACACCGACCCAGGCCGAGGTCGAGCTCGGAGAAGAGATCGTGGCCCGTACGCCGGTGGACAAGGTGCGCCTGGTGTCCTCGGGCACCGAGGCGACCATGTCGGCGCTGCGCCTGGCCAGGGGGGCGACCGGCCGGGACAAGATCGTGAAGTTCGCCGGTTGCTACCACGGTCACGTCGACGCGCTGCTGGCCCAGGCGGGCTCCGGCGTGATCACCCTCGGCATCCCCGGTACGCCGGGAGTCACCGAGGCCACCACGGCCGACACGATCGTGCTGCCGTACAACGACCAGGCCGCCGTGAGCGCCGCCTTCGCGCAGTACGGCGACCAGATCGCCGCCGTGATCACCGAGGCCTCGCCCGGCAACATGGGCGTCGTCCCGCCGCTCGACAACTTCAACGCCTTCCTCGCCAGGACCTGCAAGGACAACGGCGCGCTGTTCATCTCCGACGAGGTGATGACCGGCTTCCGGATCACCCGGTCCGGTTGGTACGGCGTCGACGGCGTCGTGCCGGACCTGATGACGTTCGGCAAGGTGATGGGCGGCGGTTTCCCGGCCGCCGCGTTCGGCGGGCGCGCCGACATCATGAGCCACCTCGCGCCGGAGGGCTCGGTCTACCAGGCGGGCACCCTGTCCGGGAACCCGATCGCCACCACGGCCGGCCTGACCACGCTGCGGCTGGCGACCGACGACGTCTACGCCAGGCTCGACGAGACCTCCCGGACGATCCAGCGGCTGGTCGCGACCGCCCTGGACAAGGAGGGTGTGCCGCACGTCATCCAGGCCGCCGGGAACCTCTTCAGCGTCTTCTTCGTGGACTCGGAGGAGGCAAGCGGTCCGATCCGCGACTTCGCCGGGGCCGGGGCCCAGGTGCTGCCAAGGTTCGCCGCTTTCTTCCATGCCATGCTGGAGGCCGGCGTCTACCTGCCGCCGAGTGCTTTCGAGGCGTGGTTCGTGAGTGCGGCGATCGACGACGACGCGTTGGCCGCGCTCGAGACCGCACTCGCCCCGGCCGCCCGCGCGGCCGCCGCCGTACAGAACTGAAAGGGAACGGCTCAGTGACCGAAACGACGGTCGTGCACCTGATGCGTCACGGCGAGGTGCACAACCCGACCGGCGTGCTCTACGGCCGGATCCCCGACTTCCACCTCTCCGAGCTCGGCCGCAAGATGGCCGAGCGGGTCGCCGACCACGTGGCCGGCCGCGACATCGTGCACCTGGTCAGCTCGCCGCTGGAGCGGGCGCAGGAGACGATGGAGCCGATCGCGAAGGTGTTCGGGCTGACCCCGGAGATCGACGAGCGGGTGATCGAGGCGGCGAACCAGTTCGAGGGCAAGAAGTTCGGCGTCGGCGACGGCGCGCTGCGGCAGCCGAGTGCGTGGTGGCTGCTGCGGAATCCGTGGAAACCGTCCTGGGGCGAGCCGTACCAGCAGATCGTCCGCCGGATGCGGGATGCGATCGAGACCGCCCGCGAGAAGGCCGCCGGCCACGAGGCGCTGATCGTCTCCCACCAGTTGCCGATCTGGATCGTTCGGTCCGCGATCGAGAACCGCCGGATGCTGCACGACCCGCGCAAGCGGCAGTGCAGCCTGGCCAGCCTCACGTCGTTCACGTTCCACGGCGACACGATCGTCTCGGTCGGCTACGCGGAACCGGCGAAAGATCTGTTGCCGGTGAAGAACCCGAAGAAGTTCTCGGGCGGCGCGTGATGCGCAGGATTCGCCGTACGCCGCTCCTCGCCGCCGCGGTGCTGCTGGCTGTGACGGGCTGCAGTTCCGGCCAGGACGCCAGCCAGAACCGGAGCGGCCAGACCGGCTTCGTCAGCGGGTCGGGCCGGGTGTCCACGTTCGCGCCGGACAAGCGGGAGAAGGCCCCGGACTTCAAGGGCACGACGCTGGACGGCAAGGAGTGGGACTTCGCCGACCAGGCCGGCAAGGTCGTCGTGCTGAACGTGTGGGGTTCATGGTGCCCGCCGTGCCGCAAGGAAGCGCCGGACCTCAGCGCGGCGGCCAGGGAGCTCGGTTCGTCGGTGCAGTTCATCGGGCTGAACACCCGAGACCTCGACAAGGCGCCGCCGCTCAAGTTCGTCCAGGAGTTCGGTGTCCCGTTCCCGAGCATCTACGACCCGAACGGCAAGCAGTTGCTGCGGTTCCGCGGCCAGAAGATCTCGGCCAGCTCGATCCCGTCGACGCTGGTGATCGACAAGCAGGGCCGGGTCGCGGCCCGGGTGCTGGGCGCGGTCACCAAGGACACCCTCATCGGCATGGTGAAGGACGCTGAGTGACGCCGCGATGACCGACAACGCAGCAAGGATCAGCGATGGGTGAGTGGTTCGCCCAGTCGATGACGGGCTCCATGCTGGTCGCGTTGCCGATCGCCGTCCTGGCCGGCGCGATCTCGTTCTTCTCGCCCTGCGTGGTCCCGCTGCTGCCCGGCTATCTCTCCTATGTGACCGGCCTGTCGGCGGCCGAGCTCGGGTCGGAGCGGCGCGGCCGGATGCTTGCGGGGACCGGGTTGTTCGTCCTCGGCTTCTCGGCCGTCTTCATCCTGACCGGCGTACTGTTCGGTGCCGTCGGCAACGCTTTGATCGACCACCAGACGGTGATCACGCGGGTGCTGGGCGCGGGCACCGTCGTACTGGGCCTGATCTTCCTTGGTGGGTTCGGTTTTCTCCAGCGCGATCTGCGCGTGCACCGGGTGCCGGCGGTCGGGATCGCGGCCGCGCCGTTGCTCGGCGTGCTGTTCGGGTTCGGCTGGACACCTTGTATCGGCCCGACCCTCGGCACCGTGATGGGGTTGGCGACGACCGAGGGCAGTACCGCGCGCGGGGCTACCCTGGCGTTCGTGTTCAGCCTCGGGCTGGGCCTTCCGTTCATCATCGCCGCACTGGCGTTCCGGCGGATGCTCGGCGCCGTCGCCTGGGTGCGCAAGCACCAGTTGCTGGTGATCCGGATCGGCGGCGTCCTGATGATCGCCG
Organism: Kribbella voronezhensis; assembly: GCF_004365175.1. NCBI lineage: Bacteria > Bacillati > Actinomycetota > Actinomycetes > Propionibacteriales > Kribbellaceae > Kribbella > Kribbella voronezhensis. The sequence continues at coordinate 4,532,623 of NZ_SOCE01000001.1, forward strand.
TCGGACTACTGCTGCTGACAGGGGTATGGGATTCGATGACCGCCGACTTGAGGCAATGGGTCGCCCAGTTCGGGACGGCGGTCTGAGATGACGGAGATCAAGGACCGCGTGGTCGCGCCGTCGGAGGAACCGCCCAGCGAACCGCCCGCACTCGGCCTGCTCGGCTGGCTGCGCTGGACCTGGCGGCAGCTCACCTCGATGAAGACGGCCCTGGTGCTGCTCTTCCTGCTCGCGCTCGGTGCCGTGCCCGGATCGCTGATCCCGCAGACCGCGATCGACCCGGTCAAGGTCGCCGACTTCTTCGAGGCGCATCCCAAACTCGGTCCGTTCTACGACAAACTCGGCCTGTTCGCGGTCTACAAGTCGGCCTGGTTCTCGGCGATCTACCTGCTGTTGTTCATCTCGCTGATCGGCTGCGTGGTGCCGCGGCTGCAGGTCTACCTGAAGGCGCTGCGGGCCCGGCCGCCGAAGCCGCCGCGCAACCTCAACCGCCTGCAGGGCTACCAGAGCTTCGAGGTCGACGCCGACACCGACGTACTGGCTGCCGCCGCCACCGAACTGCGCCGCCGCCGGTTCCGGGTCGAGTCGTACGACGGTGCGCTCGGCGCCGAGCGTGGCTACCTGCGCGAAGCGGGCAACCTGCTCTTCCACTTCTCCTTGATCCTGGCACTGATCGGTGTCGCGTGGGGCGCGTTGTTCGGCTACCGCGGCACGGTTCTGGTTGTCGTGGGCAAGGGATTCGCCAACACCGTGGCGCAGTACGACGATTTCACGCCGGGCCGGGTGTTCACGCCCGACGACCTACCGCCGTTCACGCTGGACGTGAAGGACTTCGAGGCCAAGTTCCAGACCGACGGCCCACAGCGCGGGGCCGCCCGCGAGTTCAACGCGAACATCACCTACTCCGAGACGCCGGACTCGCCGGAGAAGTCGTACGACCTGCGGGTGAACCATCCGCTCAAGGTCGACGGCACCAGCGTGCACCTGCTCGGCCACGGGTACGCGCCGCGGGTGACGGTGAAGGACGGCAAGGGACAGGTCGCCTTCTCCGGACCGTCGCCGTTCCTGCCGCAGGACAGCAACTTCTCGTCCTTCGGCGTGGTCAAGGCACCCGATGCCCGACCGGTCCAGCTCGGCTTCGAAGGCTTCTTCCTGCCGACCGCCGTGATCGACCAGCGCGGACCGACGTCGGTCTTCCCCGACGACCTCAACCCGGCGCTGGTGATGACCGCGTACTACGGCCGCCCGGCCACCGAGGACGGCAAGCCGGAATCGGTGTACCAGTTGGACAAGTCGAAGCTGACCCAGTTCGGCGACGGCAAGGGCGACAAGCTCCGGTTCCAGCTCGCCCCCGGCCAGAGCATCACCCTGCCGAACGGCGCCGGCTCGCTCACCTTCGACGGTTACAGCCGCTGGGTGAAGCTGCAGATCAGCCACACGCCGGGACTGAACCTGGCGCTGGCCGGGATCTCGCTGGCCATCCTCGGCCTGATGGGCTCGCTGTTCATCCACCCCCGGCGTACCTGGGTGCGGGTGCGAACGAAGGACGGGCGTACCGTGGTCGAGGTCGCCGGGCTGGACCGGGGGCCCGAACGCGGCCTCGGTGCCGAGATCCAAGCCATCGCAGAAGTCTTGAAGAAGAAGCAGGAGCAGCCATGAGCCAGGAGACCTTCGCGCACGTCTCGAACCTGGTCATCCCGACTGCCACGGTGATCTACGTCCTGGCGATGATGGCGCACGCGATGGAGTGGGCGACCGGCCGGGCGGCCAAGGCCCCGGCCACCGCGGCGCCGGCCGAGCAGCCTGCCGAAGTGCTGGTCGGTGCGGCTTCGCCGGTCGGTGGCGCGGGAGCGGGAGAGTCTGGCTCCGGTGGCGCGGCGGCCGACGTAGTACGGGCTGGTGCCGGGGATGCTGCCGAGAAGGCTGCGGCTGCGAGCCGGGTCGGTCTGCTGCTCACCTGGCTCGGTTTCGTGCTGCACCTGGCGGGCGTGGTCACGCGTGGTCTCGCGGCGGGGCGTGTGCCGTGGGGCAACATGTACGAGTTCTCCATCACGTCGTCGCTGGCGGTCGCGGTGGTCTACCTCGCCTTCGTGCACCGCTACAAGCTGCAGTGGCTGGGACTCGGCGTCACGCTGGTGATCGCCGCCGTGCTGGGCCTGGCGACGCTGCTCCTCTACACGCCGGCCGGCCCGCTCGTGCCCGCGCTGCACTCGTACTGGCTGGTCATCCACGTCTCCGCCGCGGCGATCTCCGGCGGCGCGTTCACTGTCGGCGCACTGATCTCGATCCTCTACCTGGTGAAGTCCCGCGCCGAGCGCCGGGTGCTTGCCGGGGGCATCATGTCTCCGTCCCTCAAGCGGCTGCCGAGCGCCGAGGCGATGGACGGTACGGCGTACAAGGTGCTCGCCTTCGCCTTCCCGCTGTGGACCTTCGGTGTCCTGGTGGCCGGGCCGATCTGGGCGGAGTACGCGTGGGGCCGGTACTGGGGCTGGGACCCCAAGGAGGTCTGGGCGCTGGTCACCTGGGTCGTGTACGCCGCCTACCTGCACGCGCGGGCGACCGCCGGCTGGCGGGGACGTCCGGCGGCGACGATCGCGATCGTCGGCTGGCTCGTGTTCCTGTTCGACTTCGTCGGGGTGAACCTGCTGGTCTCCGGGCTGCACTCGTACGCCGGGGTCTGAGATGAAGGAATTCGCGATCTACACCGGGCTGCGGCTGGTCCTGTTCGCCGCATCCTTCGGGATCCTGTGGGTGGCGCTGCACAGCTGGCTCGGGATCTTCCCGCTGCTCCTGCTGGCCTTGATCGTGTCCTCGATCCTGTCGATCTTCGTCCTCCGGGCCGCCCGCGATCGCCTGGCGGCCAATATCGAACGCCGCGCGGGCCGGATTGCTTCCCGCATCGAGGCGGCCCGCTCCGCCGAGGACGACGACTGATTTCAACCATCCCGCTCAGCCGGGCCGGTTTTCGTGGTACCAGTGCTCTACTGGTACGCAGAGTGACTTAGGCCACCCTGCCTTTTCCCGAAAAATCGTTTGTGCATTCCTTCACATCAGTCTTATCGTGGTTGATGAAACGAAACCGTTTCGTTCTATCGGTATCCGATCAATCACACAGGGTGATCAACGAGCTATGCCAGACACAGCCGAAACCGGTACGCGTCAGCGGCCCAGGGTCGAAGGCGGGCGCGAGGACGAGATCCTCGACGCGACCGTCGTGGTCGTCGCCGAACTCGGCTACGACCGGTTGACCATGGACGCGGTGGCCACGGCCGCCAAGGCCAGCAAGGCCACGCTGTACCGGCGCTGGTCGACCAAGGCCGAGCTCGTGGTCGACGCGATCAGCCGGGCGAAGGGCTGCCCGGTGCCGGACGACGTCGACACCGGCAGTCTGCGCGGCGACCTGATCTCGCTGTCGTGTGAAGAGGGCGGGTTCACCTCGGAGATGCCGATGTCGGTGATGGCCGGTCTGCTGACCGCGCTGCACCGCGACGCGGATCTGCAGAAGGCCTTCAAGGAGCGCTTCCTGGCGCCCCGGCTGGCCGTCGTGAACAAGATCTACGAACGCGCCGTACGCCGGGGCGAGATCGCCGCCGACGTCGACGTCGACCTGCTCTCCCAGACCCTGCCCGCGATCATCATCCACCACGCCTTCGTGCTCGGCGTCGAGCCGACCGAGGACCTGATCCTGCGGGTCATCGACCACGTGATCCTGCCTGCGGCGCGGGGGTCGCAGGCGAGCTGACCGGTGTGGGGCCGGACTCAGCGACCAACAAGCCAGTAACACCCAAGAGGGGAAATCTCAGAATGTCAGAAGACGTCATCAAGGCTGATCCGCCCGAGGGCCGGCCGGTCGACTCGGTGGCTGAGCAGGCCGCGCACGGTCACCGCAACCTCGGCATCGCGCTCGCGCTGATCAGCATGGCGCAGCTGATGGTGGTGCTGGACGGCACCATCGTCAACATCGCCCTGCCGCACATCCAGCTCGACCTCGGCTTCACCAACGCCTCGCTGCCGTGGGTGGTCAACGCCTACGCGCTGGCCTTCGGCGGCCTGCTGCTGCTCGGCGGCCGGATCGGCGACATCCTCGGTCGCCGCAAGGTGTTCATGTTCGGCGTCGTGCTGTTCGGCGTCGCCTCCTTCCTGGGTGGTATCTCCCAGAACGAGACCCTGCTGCTCGCCAGCCGGATCCTGCAGGGCGTCGGCGCCGCCGCCGCCTCGCCGAACGCGCTGGCCCTGATCACCACGACCTTCCCGGCCGGCAAGGAGCGCAACCGCGCGATGGCCGTGTACGCCGCGATGTCGGGTGCCGGTGCCGCCGTCGGCCTGATCCTCGGTGGTCTGCTGACCGAGGCGTCCTGGCGCTGGACCTTCTTCATCAACACCCCGATCGGCCTGGTCGTCGCCTTCCTGGCGATCCGCTACCTCGGCGAGTCGGCCCGCCAGCACGGCAAGTTCGACATGCCGGGCGCCATCACCGGAACCGTCGGTCTGACCGCCCTGGTCTACGGCCTGACGCACGCCGGCCAGGACGGCTGGGGCAACTCGGTCACGCTCAGCTTCATCATCGGTGGTCTGGCGTTGATCGCCGTCTTCCTCACCATCGAGGCCCGGTCCCGGCACGCGCTGATGCCGTTCCGGATCCTGGCCAACCGGACCCGCGGCGTCAGCTTCTTCGTGATGCTGATCGTCGGTGCGGCGATGTTCTCGATGTTCTACTTCCTGGGCATCTTCGTGCAGAACATCATGGGGTACAGCGCGCTGAAGACCGGCTTCTCGTTCCTGCCGTTCAGCTTCGGCATCGTGGTCGCGGCACAGGTCGCCTCCGTTCTGGTCGCCCGGATCGACCCGCGCTGGATCGCCGGCGCCGGTTCGGCCATCGCGGCCGGTGGACTGTTCGGCTTCAACCAGCTCCAGGTGGACTCCACCTACCTGACCGGCCTGCTGCCGTACATCCTGCTGCTCTCGTTCGGCATGGGCCTGATCTTCGTGCCGCTCACGCTGACCGCCGTCAGTGGCGTGGCGGACACCGACTCGGGCGTCGGCTCCGCAGTACTGAACACCGTGCAGCAGATCGGTGGCGCGGTCGGCCTGGCGCTGCTGGGCACCGTCTCCACCAATGCGATCAAGGACAAGTTCGCGGAGCTGGCACCAGGAGTGGCGCAGGCTGCCCAGGCGTCACCTGACCAGGCCAAGCAGCTCCAGGCCCAGGCGACGGCCGTGGCAACCACGCACGGCTTCACCACAGCGTTCCTGGTGTCCGCGTTCATGTTCGTCGGCGCGGCACTGATCACGCTGGTCGGCCTCTCCGTCAAGCACAAGGACCTCGCCAACGACGGCAAGCCGGTCCACATCGGCTGACCCGTCATCACGAGCAGGGCCGCATCCCGGGGCGGGGGTGCGGCCCTTTCCTTGTACGACGCCCCGCTTCGCGCCTCCTGCGTCGGCGCTCGACCCACCCGCCCCGGGCCGCCGCTCCTGCGTCGCCGGCTCGTTGGCTGGTGCGGTTTGTCTTCTGCCGGAGGAACGCGGGCGAGCTGTGTGAAGAAGCGGATCAAGCCTTGTGACAAAGGGCTTCCCGCGCATGCTCGCCGAGAACGTCCATCGATCACCTTGGTGGCGCGACGGTGACAACTCGTACGCCTCGAGGTTGACTTTCGAACCAGACCCCGATCGCTCGCAGTAGGCCGGGGAAGTTGAGCGAGGCAACGTTAGGGCGACGGAGGAGCCCGGAGTTGGGGGGGGTGGGGAGCGGCGACGGAAGGAGCCGCGTGGGCGGGGTTCTCCTCAGCTCGTCAGTTGTTTCGCCATGACGATCTCGCGGGTGATGCCGTCGGGCATCAGGTCGCCCGGTTCGTCGGTGTCGACGTAGCCGTTGCGGACGTAGAGCGAGTGGGCCTTTTCGTTGCCTTCGACAACTGAGAGTTTGAGGGTGTGGGCGGACGCCGCGCGGGCCCAGGTTTCGATGTCGGTCATGAGTTTGTCGCCGATACCTTGGCCGCGGGCGGTGGGGGAGATCCACATCGAGATGAGGTGGGCTACGCCTTCCTCGTCCGGGGGAAGGACGCCGCTGGCCATGCCGACGGGGGTGCCGTCGAGTACGGCGATCAGGTTGTAGGAGCGCGGCAGTTCCAGCCTGGCTCGCCAGCGGTCTTCGCCGGCGTTCTCCCAATCGGCTAGCCGGGAGCCGAAGGCGGAGGGGGCGTCGGCCAAGGCGGCCAGGCGCAGGCCGCGCCAGGTCTTCCAGTCGTCCGCGGTCAGTTCATGGAGTTCGATCACGGGAGCAAGCCTCGCAGATCAGACGCCCGCCAGGCGACCGTTATTCGGCCGGCTGAGCCGGCTGGGGCTTCCGGAGCCAGTGCATCGCGGGTGGGAGCCAGTAGTACGGGATCAGCAGGGCGAACACGGCGATGCCCAAGGCCGGCACCAGAGCGCCGAGGAGTGTGCCCACGCCGTACAGGACCGGGCCCAGGTAGAAGCGGCGGGCGATGCGCTTCGCCTCAGCCGGGGTGATGCTGGGGCCGAGGAGGCGGTGGTTCCGGCGGGCGTATTCCCAGATGGCGTTGAAGGGGATGCCGCCTGCCACCAGCACTACGCCGTACAGGACGACGGAGGTCCGCTCGGATTCGCCGGTGCGGAAGGCGGCCGCGAGGACGCCGGCGCTGAACGGGATGAAGACGACCAGCATCAGCAGGACGGTGTTGAGGAACAGCAGCGTTCGGTCGGCGGTGACGATGTGGTCGAACATCGCGTGATGGTTCGCCCAGATCAGGCCGATCACCAGGAAGCTGATCACGAAGCCCAGGTACGACGGCCAGAGCTCGCCCAGCTTCGTCAGCAGGTGGCTGGTGTCCTCCGGCACCTTGATCTCGATGATCAGCAAGGTGATCGCGATCGCGAACACCCCGTCGCTGAACGCTTCCAGGCGTGCGGTTTTCACGGCCAGACCCTAACGCAGGGCGAGGCCGGTGCTCAGCGGATTTTGGAGGAGACCCAGTCCTTGACGCCGCCGAGGCCCTCGCCCATGTCGCGGAGGAGTTTGGCCAGCGGGTCCTGCGAGCGGGCGAAGGCGTCGGAGTACGACTTGGCCGCGTTCTTCGCCTCCTGCGACATCGAGGCGTCGCCGTCCTCCTGCCGCTTCGGATAGGTGCCGGAGACGATCGTGGTGTACTCGCCCTCGTCCACCCAGCGCCGCAGCTCATGTGCCCGTACTACGGCCAGCGGGTGCGTCGCCGCTTCCAGCAACAGCAGCTTGAGCACGCTGTCGCGCAGGTCGCCCGCGCTCTCGTACTCCGTGCCCTGCGCCAGGAACGCCGTGGTGTCCAGCTCTTCCAGCTGCCCACCGCTGGCCAGCTTCATCTGCACTCGCAGCGCGGCAGCAGGATCCTGTACTGCGAGCAGGCCGGCCCGGTCGCCGGACAGCTCCGCCTTGCGGGCCCACTCGTGCAGCGCGGCGATGATCGCGCGCAGGCCGAGTGCACCGATCGGCATCCAGTTCAGCGCGCCGGTGAGCCGCATCAGCCAGAACAGCAGCGACTGGTAGAGCGCGTGGCCGCTCTGGGCGTGGCCGAGCTCGTGGCCCAGCACGAACCGGAGCTCCTCGTCGTCGAGGCCCTTCACGAGGCTGCTGTTCAGCACGATGAACGGCTTGTCCATGCCGATCGTGACGGCGTTCCAGAGCGGGAAGTTGGTGATGAACAGCTCCGGCAGCTCCCGGACGTCGAGCGTGGTCGCCGCCTCGGTGTACAGCCGGTGCACCTTCGGGAACTGCCGCTCGTCGACCCGGATCGCCGACCCCAGGAACTGCAGCCGGAAGGCCCGCTCGTTGATGAGGCCGGACATCTTGCGCAGGACGAAGTCGAACCCCTTCAGCTGCCGCAGCGCGACCAGCGCACCGCGGTCGGCCGGGTGCTCCCAGGCGCGCGAGCTGATGTCGGTGAGCGTGACCCTGGTCCTGGTCGGCCGCTCGTCGTTCTCGGTCATCGTTCCCCCACAGGTCGGCGCGTGTGCGTTCCCAAGGTAGCTCGATCCGGGGTCTGGTCGAGTTTGGTCGATCTGCTCGCTGTGGTCGCGCGCTGCTCCCAGGCTGGGAGCGACAACTCTCCTACCGCCCTATGGAGGACACATGTTCAAACCAGTACTCGGTGCGGCCGTGGCTCTGGCCGCCCTGACGATAGCGCCGGCGCTGAGCGCGAGCGCAGTACAAGATCCTGCGCCGGCTCCGCAGAGCTACGAGGCGCAGCGGGCCGCAGTACCGGCTGCGAAGGCTGCGGCTGTGCGGGCTCAGGTGGCTCAGTCCGTGACTGCGCGGCCGTTGCTCCGGGTGCCGTTCCGGTGTGGTGAGACGTGGTCCGGAGCCAGCCGCGCCGGCCACAGTCCGTCGTACTACGCCGTCGACCTCAACTGGGGCTCCGGTAGCGACGACCTGGGCAAGCCGGTGAAGACCAGCGCGGCCGGGACCGTGGTGCGCTCGTCGTACGACGCCGGTGGGTACGGTAACTACATCGAGATCGCCCACGGTGACGGCTGGCACACGCTGTACGCACACCTGCAGAACCGTGGGGTGGCAGTCGGCGACCACGTGACCGACAGCCAGCAGATCGGGCACGTAGGCGGCACCGGCAACGTCACCGCGCCCCACCTGCACTACGAACAGATCAAGGACGGCGTAGTGGTGGCCGCACTCTTCGGTACCTCCACGTGGGTCGCCTACCCGGGCCCGGCCGGCTACACCCGGATCCGCGACTGCTAGAGCCAACCCGGCACGGTGGCGCTAGCCTGCTCCCATGAGTGAGGTCAACGGGGTCAGCAAGCCGCTACCGTGCCGGGAGTTCGACCGGCGCGACGACAAGGATCGGGCCTGGGTGTCCGAGGCGATCCGGATCGTCGACGCGGACGCCAATCGCAGCGCGGACACGCATCTGCACGTGTTCCCGATGCCCGACATCACCGGCGTCGACCTGTACCTCAAGGACGAGTCGGTGCACCCGACCGGCTCGCTCAAGCACCGGCTGGCCAGGTCCCTGTTCCTGTACGCGCTGTGCAACGGCTGGATCCGCGAGGGCACCACCGTGATCGAGGCGTCCAGCGGCTCGACCGCGGTCAGCGAGGCGTACTTCGCCCGCATGCTCGGCCTGCCCTTCATCGCGGTGATGCCGGCCTCGACCAGCCAGGAGAAGATCGACCTGATCGAGTTCTACGGCGGCACCTGCCACATGGTCGAGCGGTCCGGGCAGATCTACGGCGAGGCCAAGCGGCTGGCCGAGGAGACCGGCGGCCATTACATGGACCAGTTCACGTACGCCGAGCGCGCCACCGACTGGCGCGGCAACAACAACATCGCCGAGTCGATCTTCGGCCAGCTCTCCCTCGAGCACCACCCGGTCCCGACCTGGATCGTGGTCGGCGCCGGGACCGGCGGCACCTCGGCCACCATCGGGCGGTACATCCGCTACCAGCGGCACGACACCTCGGTGGCCGTGGTCGACCCGGAGAACTCGGCCTTCTTCCCGGCCTTCGAGTCCGGGGACGGCGACTTCGCGACCGGTCGGCCGTCGCGGATCGAGGGCATCGGCCGGCCGCGGGTGGAGCCGTCGTTCGTGCTCGGCGTGGTCGACCGGATGATCGCCGTACCGGATGCCGCCTCGATCGCGGCGATGCGGTTCTGCTCGAAGGTGATGGGCCGGCTGGTCGGCGGATCGACCGGGACCAACCTGTGGGGGTCGCTGCGGTTGGCGGCGGAGATGCGGCGTACCGGCGTACGCGGCAGCATCGTCACGCTGCTCTGCGACGGCGGTGAGCGCTACAGCGACACGTACTACGACGACGAGTGGCTCAAGCGCAACGGCATCGACCTCGCGCCGTACGCCGAGACGCTGGAAGGCTTCCGCGCCACCGGTCGCTGGCGCGAGCCGGTCCGCTAGCTGCCGAGCGCCAGTCCCACTGCGAGGCCGATGGCGTAGAGGAGCTCGGTCAGGCCGGTGTCCTTCAGTACGGGGATCAGTGCTGGGCCGACGGCGTCGCTGACGACCACCTTGATCGCCCGGAAGGCCAGTGGCAGAGCGATGAGTGCCAGGAGCGTCCAGGGCGTTGCCAGCGCGGAGACTGCAGCCAGTACGAACGCGAGCATGACGAGTCCTGCATAGAGCCTCCGAGACCGCGCAGCACCCAGTACTACGGCCAGCGTGCGCTTGCCGGTCACTGTGTCGGTCGGGATGTCGCGAAGGTTGTTGGCGACCAGTAGCGCGCAGGCGATCGCGCCGATGGCGACGGCACCCGCTGCAGCGGTCCAGCTGAGCTTGCCGGCCTGCACGTACGTAGTACCGAGTACTGCGACCAGCCCGAAGAACAGGAAGACGCTGACTTCACCTAGTGCGCGGTACCCGTACGGCTTCTTGCCGCCCGTGTAAAACCACGCACCGACCAGCGAAGCGGCTCCAGCGATCAGCAGCCACCAGCTGGAGGTCGCGCAGAGCACGATGCCGAGCACTGCGCCGACACCGAAGCAGATGAAGGCCGCTGTCTTCACCTGCTTGGGACTGGCGACCTTGGAGCCCACCAGGCGGAGCGGCCCGACCCGGTTCTCGTCCGTACCGCGGATGCCGTCCGAGTAGTCGTTGGCGTAGTTGACGCCGATCTGCAGCGCCAGGCCGACTCCGAGGGCCAGCAGCGCCTTCCACCAGACGAAGCCGTCGAGGTAGGCGGCAGCGCCCGTACCGACGAGCACCGGGGCGATGGCGGCAGGCAGTGTGCGCGGGCGAGCGCCTTCGATCCACTGGGCAAGGGTGGCCATGACCGACGATTCTGTCAGCCCACTGGTAAGGGGTTGCAGGCGGGACAGGCTGCGGCCGGGTCCGGGGCGCGCCGTACGCTCGGAGGGAGATGGCTACGCCGAGGGAAGGACGGAACGCGGTGTTACGGCTGGTCCCCGGCACCCCTGATGCCGTGCTGCCCGCCCTGGCGGCCGTACTGGACGGAACCGGTACGCCGTTCGCCCCGGTGCCGGCGGACGCGGCGTCGGCTGAGCGGGTCAAGCAGGCAGTTGCACCGGACGAGCCGCTGGAGTCGGACGACTGCGCAGTGATCCTGACGACCTCAGGCTCGTCGGGTGAGCCGAAGGGCGTGATGCTGTCCAGGGCCGCCCTGGTCGCCTCGGCCACGGCCACCCATGAGCGACTGGGCGGGCCGGGCCAGTGGGTGCTACCGATGAAGCCGTACTTCGTCGGTGGGCTGCAGATCCTCACGCGCTCCCTGCTCGCGGGGTACGCGCCGGTGATCGCCTGGGACCACCCGGACCTGACCGCGGCCGCTGCGACGATGACTGGGACCCGGCGGTACACAGCGATGGTTCCGACCCAGTTGGCGCGCTATCTGGAGACCTCGGCGGACGCCCTGCGGAGCTTCGACGCGATCGTGATCGGTGGTGCGTCGATGCCGGCTTCGCTGAAGGAGCGGGCCCTGGCGGCCGGAGTCGCCGCGATACCGGCGTACGGGATGACGGAGACCGGCAGCGGGTGCGTGTACGCCGGGGAGCCGCTGGCGGGGACCGCGCTGCGGCTGGAGGACGAGCGGATCCTGATCAGCGGGCCGACCCTGTTCTCCGGGTACCGGCTGCGGCCGGAGATGACCTCGGAGGTGCTGCGGGACGGCTGGTTCCGGACCCAGGATCGCGGGCGGTTCGTCGACGGGCGGCTGCAGGTGATCGGGCGGCTGGACGACGTGGTGATCTCGGGCGGCGTCAACGTCACGCTGACCGCTGTGCAAGCCCGGCTGCTCGAGCATCCCGCGGTGAAGGACGCCGTGGTGCTCGGTGTTCCCGATGTCGAGTGGGGTAGTCGGGTTGTCGCCTTTGTGGTTGGCGAGGTCGAGCTTGCCGAAGTGCGCGACTTCGTGGCGGAGGTGCTGCCGCGGACGTGGGCGCCGCGGGACGTGATCGGTCTGGCCGCGCTGCCGATGCTTGCCTCGGGCAAGGTTGACCGGCAGTCGCTGCTGGAGGGCGTGCGGTGATCACGTATGCGATCGGGCTCAAGAATCGCTTCCGGGGCATCACGGTCCGCCAAGGGATGCTGTTCGAGGGACCGGCCGGGTGGGCGGAGTGGAGTCCGTTTCTGGACTACGACGACGCTACGTGCGTTGCGTGGCTCCGGGCTGCTCGCGAAGCGGCGGTGGACGGGTGGCCCGAGCCAGTGCGTTCCGTCGTACCTGTGAACTGCACTGTGCCGGCTGTGGACCCGGAGAAGGCTGCGGAGATCGTCCGGGCTTCTGGGTGCGGCACTGCCAAGGTGAAGGTGGCTGAGCCCGGGCAGACGTTGGCGGACGACCTGGAGCGAGTCGAAGCCGTGCGGGATGCGATCGGCGACGGTCGGGTGCGGATCGACGCGAACGGTGCTTGGTCGGTCGACCAGGCGCTGCGGAGCTTGAAGGAGCTCGCGCGATTCGACCTGGAGTACGTCGAGCAGCCGTGTGCCTCGGTGCAGGACCTGGCTGCCGTCCGTCGGCGTACCGACGTACTGGTGGCTGCGGACGAGTCCATCCGGCGGGCCCAGGATCCCTTGCTGGTAAGGGAGTTGGAGGCCGCCGACATCGCAGTACTGAAGGTGCAGCCCATCGGGGGAGTGCGGGCGTGCCTGGAGATCGCCGAGCAGATCGGTCTGCCTGTGGTGGTGTCGTCGGCGCTGGAGACGTCTGTGGGCATCGCAGCGGGCGTGGCGTTGGCAGCGGCGCTGCCGGAGCTTCCGTATGCGTGCGGGCTGGCTACTGTCTCGATGTTCACCTCTGAGGTCGCTGCGCAGCCGTTGCTGCCGATAGACGGCTTCCTGCCGGTCGGCAGGGTGCAGCCCGATCCATCGTTGCTTGCGGCAGCTACTGCCGATCAAGAGATCACTGCAGCTTGGGAAGTCCGGTATGCCCGGGTCGAGAGCCTCCTGAAGGGGAGTGTGGGATGAACCCGTCCACGGCGTTTGCGACTGTGGTGGTCGACGAGCTGATCCGGTCCGGCGTACGGGAAGCCGTGCTGGCGCCGGGGTCGCGTAGTGCGCCGCTGGCGTTGGCGCTGGCCGCTGCGGACCGCGAGGGACGGCTGCGACTGCACGTACGCATCGATGAACGTACGGCGGGGTTCCTGGCGATCGGGTTGATTCGCGGCACCGGGCTGCCGGTGCCGGTGGTGACGACGTCCGGTACTGCGGTGGTCAACCTGCACCCGGCTGTTCTCGAGGCGTCGCACAGCGGGCTGCCGTTGATCGTGCTGAGCGCGGACCGACCGCCCGAGCTGCGGGGGAGCGGGGCCAACCAGACGACCGACCAGCTCAAGGTGTTCGGTTCTGCTGTGCGCCTGTTCCACGAGGTCGGTACGCCGGTGCGGGAGCTCGGGCAGGTGGCGTACTGGCGGTCGACGATCGCTCGTGCTGTGTCTGCTGCTGTCGGGGCGCGCACTGCCGATCCGGGGCCGGTGCAGCTCAACTGCGCATTGGCTGAGCCGTTGGTGCCTGGTGATGGGCCCGAGTGGCCGGAGTCGCTTGAGGGGCGGAGCGGTCCGTGGACGAGAGTTCACGCGGGCGCTGCGCAGCCGACGGCGGTCTCAGCGGGTCCGAAGACGGTTGTGGTCGCTGGTGATGGCGCGTCTCAGGCAGCGCGGCTCACTGCCGAGGCCGGGCGCTGGCCGCTCTTCGCGGAACCCTCCAGCCGGGCTCGGACGGGGCCTGCCGTGATTTCGGCGTACAGGTTGCTGTTGTCTACAGAGCTCGCCGGGGAGATCGAGCGGGTGCTGGTGTTCGGGCACCCGACGCTGTCCCGGCCGATCACGCGGTTGCTCGCTCGGCCGGACGTGGAGGTCGTTGTCGTTGCCCCGACGGGGTTGTGGCCGGATGCAGGCCGTCGCGCTGCTGCTGTGGTGACCGGGCTGGAGGTGACTGCTGCCGACGACACGGACTGGCTGGCGCGCTGGCAGCACGCGGACCAGTTGGCCCGGCCCGCTCTGGACAAGGTGCTGGCCGATGGCCTGACGGGTCCGGCCATCGCCGCGATCGTGGCGGAAGCGGTGGGAGCGGACGGCATGCTGGTCGTCGCCTCCTCGAACTCCGTGCGCGACCTGGATCTGGCGCCCGTCGTACCGATCCGCACCGTCGCGAACCGCGGCCTCGCCGGCATCGACGGCACCCTGTCGACCGCGGTGGGAGCCGCCCTGGCCAACGGCGGCGCAACCCACGCCCTGGTTGGCGACCTGGCGTTCCTGCACGACTTCAACGGCCTGGTGATCGGCCCGGACGAACCACGCCCCGCCCTGCGCATCGTCGTCGTCAACGACAACGGCGGCGGCATCTTCTCCACCCTCGAACAGGGCTCGGCATCCCACGCCACCCACTTCGACCGCGTCTTCGGCACCCCCCACAACACCAACCTCGCCGCCCTCTGCGCCGCCACCAACATCCCCCACCAGTTGGTCACCACCCAAGACGCTCTCCGCGCCGCCCTCACCCCCACAGTCGCCGGCATCACCGTCATAGAAACCCCCCTCAACCGCACCACCCACCGCCCCCTATCCACCCAACTCCAGCAAGCAGTCAGACAGTCGTAGCCGGAACGCGCGCGGGTCGTGCGGGCTGCAGGGTCGGGAGGTTGGGGAGGAGGGTGGCTAGGACTACGAGGACCAGGGAGGTGGTGACGAGGGTGGGGATGAGAGCGCCGCGGAGGGAGGAGTTGAGAGGGGCGGCGATGGTGAGGATGGTGCTGGTGCCGACGAGGGCGGTGGTGAGGCGGCGGCCGGGGCGGGCTACGGCGAGGAAAGGTAGGGACCAGACGAAGTACCAGTCGTGGGCTGTGGGGCCGAGGAGAATCACGGCCAGTAAGGCGAATCCTACGGCGCGGGCTGCGTTGTGGATGGAGGAGCGGAGGCCTAGTGCGGCGATCAGGGCCAGCGCGGTCAGCATGCCGACGAGGCGCACTAGTTGTAGGGCTTGCTTGGCTGCGGTGTTCTCGCCTAGCCAGCTCAGCAGGGCTGCTGCGCCTAGGCCGATGAGGTTGGCAATGGATAGGGGTGAGCGGACAAGGCCTGGTACGCCGAGGGCGCTAAGCCAGCCTGAGCCGACGCCTGTCAGTTCACCGATCGTTGCCAGGGTCACCACAGCGACTACTCCGGCTATGGCCAGACTGGCGAGCCGTAGTCGAGGCCGGGCCAGCGGGCTCATTACCGCGGCGATCGCGATCACCACCAGACCGCCAGGGAGCTTCACAGCTGCGGCAGCTCCCGCTAGTACCGCTGCAGTTCCCCAATGACCAGTGAGAGCCACTGCGAAGGCTGAGCACGCGATACCGAGCATGAGTACGTCGTTGTGTGCAGCACCCAGGCCATGTGTGATCAGCGCAGGGTTGGCGACCACCAGCCAGGTCGCGATCGTCGGGTCCACTCTGCAGGCGGTGGCGAGTCGCGGTACTGCCCAGGCGATCAGCACGATGCCCAGCAGCGCAAGAGCGCGGTGGGCGAGCATCAGGAGATACGGGTCGAGCGTCAGGCGCGCCAGCGCACCGCCGTACGCGAGTGGCACGGGTCCGTACGGCGCTGGAGTCGCCATCCACATCGGATCGACTGCCTCGACGATGTGGCCCGACAAGGCACCCGGCCCCACGGCGTACGGGTCGAAGCCCTTTGCTACCAGGGCTCCCTGGGCGGCGTAGCTCCAGGCATCCCTGCTGAACAGCGGAGGTGTCAGCAGCAGCGGTGCGCTCCAAGCGATCACCAACGGCGTGATGCGATGCCGTACGCCGGCCAGTACGTCGCGGCCGACCGACAGCCACGCCCACACCATTAGCCCGAGTCCGGCGACCATGAACGTCAACCCGGTCATCCGTCCGGGCAGTGTGGCTCGCAGCTCGCTGGTGATCGGCAGCGACGCTACCCAGGACGACTCCGGTACTACGGACGTCACCAGCGAGGCGGCTGCTACTACGCACGCGCCTACCGCACCACGGACCAAGGGCGAAGGCAGACGCATGGTCGCGACGCTAAGGGCCGCCGGCGACGCAGTGATGAACAACCGCTTGCGCCCGAAGAACGTCTTCGGGCGCAAGCGGCCGTAACGGCTAGGCGGATTCCTTGCGGAAGGTGCGCGCACCGACCGTCAGGCCGACGATCGTCAGCAGCACTACCCAGAAGAGCCCCCACAGCGACGAACTGCTGCCGATGTCCCCGCGGAACAGTGCACGTACGCCGTTCACCACGTGCTTGAGCGGGCTGATGTCGGACAGCCGCTGCAACCACTTCGGGCCGATCTGCATCGGCAGCAGGATGCCGGAGAGCAGCAGCAACGGCATCGCGATCCCGTTGAGCAGCGGCGCGAGTGCGTCCTCGCTCTTGGTGATGAGGGCAACGGAGTACGACAGCGACGCGAAGGTCGCGCCCAGCAGGGCAACGATCACCAGCGACAGCAGTACGCCGCCCCAAGGCGCGCGCAGGCCCATCGGGATCGACACCACCAGCAGCAGGATCGACTGCACGACGAGGACCACCACGTCACGTAGTACGCGGCCTGCCATCAGTGCCATCCGGGATGCCGGGGTGACGCGGTCCGCCTCGATCACACCGGCCCGGTACTCCGCGATCAGGCCGAAGCCGACGAACATCGCGCCGAACATGCCGAGCTGGACGATCAGGCCGGGAATGAACACCTGGTAGGCGTTGGTGGTCGCGCCCTGGCTGATCTGCGCGGTGATCGGCTTCAGCAGCGGGCCGAACAGGAACAGGTACATCAGCGGCTGGCTGAGCATCAGGATCGACCACATCGGATTGCGCAGCGACAACCGCATCGCACGGTTGAACACGATCCACGTCTCCTGCAGCGTCCTCATGCCGCGGCCTCCTTGGCGTTCTCATCCGGTACCGCGTGGTCCTCGTCGCGCAGGGAGCGGCCGGTCATCGTCAGGAACACGTCGTCCAGCGTCGGGCGGTGCACCTCGACGCCGTTCAACTCGATGCCCTGGGCATCGATCGAGCGAAGCAGACCCGGCAGGACCGAACCACCCTTGGGGATCCGGAACGCGACCACGTCGCCATCGGTCTCGATCGCCACCGCGCCGTCGAGTTCGGCGACGATCTTGGTGACCGAGGGGGCCTGTGAGGCATCGGTGAGGCTGAGTCGTACGCCGTCGCCGGAGACCTGCTGCTTCAGCTCGTCGGGGTTGCCAGAGGCAACGATCCTGCCGTGGTCGATGACCAGGATCCGGTCGCAGAGCGCGTCCGCCTCGTCGAGGTAGTGGGTGGTGAGGAAGATCGTCGCGCCCCGGTCGCGCAGGCCGCGGATGTGTTCCCAGAGGTTGGCCCGGGCCTGCGGGTCGAGGCCGGTGGTCGGCTCGTCGAGGAAGATCAGCTTCGGGTCGTGGATCAGGCCCATCACGATGTCGAGGCGGCGGCGCTGGCCGCCCGACAAGGTCTTGCACTGGCGGCGCCACAGGCCGGGCAGGTCGAGCTCGTCGAACAGGCGCCGGCCGTCGGCGATGGCCTGCTTCTTGCTCACGCCGTACAGCCGGGCGTGGTCCACGACCTCGTCGCCGGCGATCGCCTCGGGCAGGGTGGAACCGCTCTGCGGTACGTAGCCGATGCGGCGGCGGACGCCGACCGGATCGTCGGCGAGGTCGCAGCCGGCGACGGTCGCGGAGCCGCTGGTCGGCTTGATCAGAGTCGCCAGCATCCGCATCGTGGTGGTCTTGCCGGCGCCGTTCGGGCCGAGGAAGCCGACGATCTCCCCGTCGGCGACGTTCAGGTCTACCCCCTGCACGGCCTGCACCGGGCCGCGCTTGGTCTTGAAGGTGCGGACGAGTCCGCGAGCTTCGATCATCATGCTCGGTAGTCTGACCGTTCAACATTGACTAGTCAACGTTGATTAAATCCCACAGCAGTCCTGGAGTGTCAGGAGGGCGGCTCCGGGATGGTTTGCCAGTCTTCGAGCATCGCGGGGGTGGGTTGCCAGTCCGGGGGTTCGCCGGCGAAGGAGTAGGCGCCGCCTGCGACCCGGTCGTGGAAGGAGCGGGTCCACTCGAGTTCGCCGCGGTCGCGGGCGGTGGTGATGCGGAACATCTCGACCACGTGGTTCGGCGTACCGGGGTCTTCCTCGATCTGGCGTTCGGCGAAGGGCTCCGCCTTGGCGAGCTGCTCGAGCTGGACGATCCGCGACTCGAGTGCCGCCAGCACCTCGTCGCGCCGCAGCGACCACAGGAAGCTGAGCGCGGCCTGCATCTGGTCCGGCCGGAACCCGTCGACATTCCACAGCGACTTGCGCAGCAGCGTGAAGTACTCCGCCTCGCCGTCCACGGTCAGCTTGTACGACGTACGCCCGGGTTTGTTGCCGGCGCCTTCTTCCAGCTCCAGCAGCAACCCGTGCTTGGCCAGCGTGCGCAACCCGGTGTAGATCGAACCGGGGTTGATGTTGGCCCACTCCTGGACGTTCCAGGTCAGCAGTTCGCGGCGCAACTGGTAGCCGTACGCCGGCTGGAAGATCCGGACGACCCCGAGCAGCAGCAACCGCGTGGTGGACATGATCGCAGTGTAAATCGGCTGACCACGAGCCCGCGTCAGGCGTAACGTCCTTGCGCATGGAGCTGCGTGTGACGACCGATCCGGCCGAATTCCAGGCGACCACCTTCGCCTTTCTGGCAAACGACCCGGTGCTGCACACGATCATCATGAGCAACGTCGCCGAACGCGCAGCGGGCACCTACCGCCGAGAAGACGGCGTCGGGCACTACGTCTCCGTCCACGACGACAGCGGCGCAGTGATCGGTGCCGCGATGCGTACGGCGGGGCGCCCGGTCTACCTCGGCGCACTACCCGAGTCGCTGGCCGGCCCGGTGGCCGACGCCTACCTCGGCGTACTGACCGAGCTCAACGGTGTCGCAGGGGACCGCCCTGCCGCGACCGCCTTCGCGAACCGCTGGACCGATGCCCGCGACGTGACCGCCACCGAAGCCAAAGGCACCCGGCTGCACAAGCTCGGCGAGCTGACGAAGCTCGAGGCGACCGGTGGAAGCCCTCGGCCGATGACAGCGGACGACGTACAGCTGGCCGCTGAATGGGTGGCAGTCGACTTCCGCGAAGAGCTCGGCGGCGTCGATGTCGAGTGGGCCGAGCGCCACCTGAAGGACGGCACGCTGTGGTTCTGGGAGGTCGACGGTACGCCGGTGAGCATGGTCGGCCACCACCTTCCACTGTTCGGCGTCTGCCGCGTGGGGCCGGTCTACACGCCCGTCGAGTTCCGCCGCAACGGGTACGCCGGTGCGCTGACCAGCCACGTCTCCGCCAGGATCCTTGCCGAAGGCAACCATGCCTGCCTGTACACCGACCTGGCCAACCCGACCTCGAACAAGATCTACTTCCAGATCGGCTACCGCCCTGTCGCCGACTTCGTCGACCTCGTCTTCACCGCGTGAGTACGACGGTGCGCCCGACCGGCGACCCGGTCGAGTTCAAAGCCACGGTTTTTCCCTTCCTGCAAAAGGATCCGGTCCTCAACACCGCTCTGCTGAGCAATGTCGAGGGCCGGATCCAGGGCATCATGCACGACCCCGAGCCGCCGTTGTTCGTGTCGCTCCACGACGGCGACGAGGTCGTCGGCGCAGTCGTCAGTACTGCGTTGCGCGGCATCATCCTGGGCGCCCTCGCCGACGACCTGGTCCCGCCACTCGTCGACGTACTGGCCGACCTGGTCCCTGGAGCAGACTCGGTGGAAGGTACGCCGACCGCGGCACACCTCTTCGCCGAACTGTTCACCGCCCGCGTCGGCAAGAGTTTCCGTGAGCTCCGTGGCCTGCGATTGCACCAGCTCATCACCTTCGCTGAACAGAAGGCGGCCGGCACTCCCAGGCTGGCAACCGAGGCGGACCTCGAGGTCGCGGCCGAACTGTTCCACGGCTACAGCGTCGAACTCGGACACGACTCGACGCCGGCCACCGCGGACGACTGGCTCCGAGGCAGGATCGCCCTCGAACGGGTCTGGCTCTCGGAGGACCGTGACCGCGTGGTGAGCCTGGTCGGCCGGAACGCCACGATCTTCGGCGCGACCCGGGTCGGCCCGGTCTACACGCCACCGGAGTACCGCGGCCACGGCTACGCGAGCGCCTTGACCGCTCACGTCACTGACCAGATCCTCGCCACCGGCTCGAAGGCCTGCCTCTTCACCGACCGCGCCAACCCCACCTCGAACAAGATCTACGCCACCATCGGCTACCGCCCCATCGCCGACTTCGTGGGTCTCTCCTTCACCTGATGCCGACCCACCGGACGGCCTAGATCCAGCCGTGGGTGCGAGCGATCCGGGCGGCCTCGTGGCGGTTCGACGTACCGAGTTTGGCGCCCGCCGAGGAGAGGTAGTTGCGGACGGTGCCGGGGGAGAGAGCGGCCCGCTGGGCGATCTCCTCGATCGGGGCGCCGCCGGCGGCGAGTTCCAGGACATCGGCCTCGCGGGCGGTCAGCGGGTTGTCGCCGGCGCTGATGGCTTCGGCGGCGAGTTCGGGATCGACGTACCGCCCACCGGCGTGGATGGTCCGGATGACCTCGGCGAGCACCTCGGCCGACACCGTCTTGGGCAGGAATCCGCGGACGCCGGCGGCCAGCGCCTGCTTGAGATGGCCGGGCCGTCCGTGGCCGGTGACGATCAGGCTGGCGCACTCGGGCACGTCGTTCCGCAGGACGTCGGCCACGCCGATCCCGCCGAGGCCGCCGGTCGGCAGGCTCGGCATCTGCAGGTCGAGGACGGCCACGTCGGGGCGGTGGTGGCGTGCCATCGCCAGCGCCTCGTCGGCCGAGGCGGCCTGCGCGACCACGGTCAGGTCGTCCTCCAGCGAGAGCAGCGCGGCGAGCGCAGTACGGATGAGGTTCTCGTCGTCGGCGAGCAGGAGCCGGATCATGCTGTCGGCAACTGTGCTTGGAGAAGGAACCGGCCACCTGGTCGCGGCTCGGCGGTCAGCGTGCCGCCGACCTCGGCAAGGCGTTCGCGCAGACCGACCAGACCGTTGCCTGGCCCCAGGGCGGGTCGGGCAGACCGTACGCCGTCGTTCTCCATTCGGAGTACGACGTTCTGCCCGCCGGCGTCCAGTTCGATTTTGCAGGTGGTCGCGTCGCTGTGGTGGATGACGTTCGTGGTGGCTTCGCGGACCACCCAGGCCAGCGCGACCTGGGTCGTGTCCGGCAGGTTCGCGACGTCGCCGATGACGCGGCAGTTGATGCCCGCGGACCGCAGTACGGACTGTGCTCCGGCCAGTTCAGAGCTGAGATCCGTACTCCGGTACGCGTCGACCACTGCGCGCATCTCCCGGAGGGACTCGTGGGCGATCCGGCGGACCGCGAGCATCTGCTCGGCCGCGTCCTCGTCGCCTCGCTCGGCCAGCCGGGCTGCCAGTTCGCTCTGGACTGCCACCAGCGACAGATTGCGGCCGAGGGTGTCGTGCAGATCGCGGGAGAACCGCAGCCGTTCCTCGGCGACTGCGAGCTGGGTCGAGATCGCGCGGGAACGGTCGAGTTCCCAGCCCATCCCGAGCATCCAGGCAGAGAGGCGGCCGGTGAGGGCCGCGATGCCAACGCCGTACACGTAGACGAACGCTGCCGCTGTGTCCTCGAGGAGACCTGCCATGACTGCGCCGACGGCGACCAGGCCGACGTACAGCATGAACGGCCGAAGCGGCGAGAGCGCCAACGTCAGCAACCCACCGAACAACAGAAGTGCCACAGCGTGCTCGGGGAAGACCGCGACGCCGAGAACGGTCAGGCCGACGGCTGTGGCCAG
This sequence comes from Kribbella voronezhensis, assembly GCF_004365175.1. Classification (NCBI taxonomy): domain Bacteria; kingdom Bacillati; phylum Actinomycetota; class Actinomycetes; order Propionibacteriales; family Kribbellaceae; genus Kribbella; species Kribbella voronezhensis. The sequence goes on from NZ_SOCE01000001.1 coordinate 4,554,387, forward strand.
CAGACGCTTGCTGGGGCCTTGGCGATGCAGGTAGGCGCTGAGCGTTGCTCGCATCAGTAGCAGGGCCACGACGGTGTACGGCACTGACAGCAGCACGAACAGGGCAGTGCGAAGTCCGGAGGTCGACCGGCTGTCGCTGAAGGCGATCAGCAAGGCGTAGAGGGGAGCGGCGCCGATCACGAAGTACAGCGGCCAGCGCAGGCTGATGTCGAAGCGCTCAGCCCTGCTGCGCCTACTCCACCACCCTGAGACGGACACCATGAGGTCAGCCTGTCATGGGGTCATCGCCGGGGCTCCCAGCGGAACCAGCGGCGAGTCGCCAGGCCGCCGAGGACTATCCACCCGAACAGAACGAGAACACTCGGTACTGCGGTTGCAAAGGAGCTCGCGAAGCCGACTGTGTGCCCGTCCGTGGTGGTGCCCGACAGGCCGAGCCGCAGTAGGTCCACTACCGGGGTGAGTGGGAGCAGACGGCTCAGCTGCTCGAGTGGGTGAGGCAGGTCGGACAGCGGGAAGTAGAGGCCGCTCAGAGTGAGCGGGATGACCAGCATCGGAGTGGTGGTCACCTGGGCAAGCTCTACGGTCGGGGTCAGAGCTGTGCTCGCTGCGGCCAGGAGCACGAACACCGCCGTGCCCAGGAAGATCGCGGTGATCACCAGTAAGAAGTTGACCGGTGCGGTGACGTCGAACAGCGCGGCGGCGATGACAGTGGTCAGTACGATTTGCGCCCACGCGACTGCCACTGCGGGCGTTGCTGTACCGGCGAGGAGTTCGAAGTCGGTCGGCTCGCCGGTGCGCAGGCGTTTGAGTACCAGCTCCTCCCTCCGGGCGACGAGCGTTGTCACCAGGTGGTAGTAGACGAACAGGTTCAGCGACACGGCTGTCACCGCTGTGATCACAGCAGCCCCGGTGCTGCTCCCGATCGCCCCAGCCAGCTCAGGTGACGTCGGAACTGCCAGTACCGTGCCTAGCGGCAAGGCCAGCGCGATCACGACGGCCAGCCCGTTGCGTCGCAGTAGCAGGCCCTCCGCGCGGCCCAGCGCGGCGATCCTTCGGAGACCGGCCGAAACCGACCTGCGCCAGGGTGCCACTCCGGCCGGCTCTGATGCTGCCGCCGTCATGCCGCTACCTCCTGGCCGTCACCGGACTCGGCGATGGCGAGGAACGCTTCCTCGAGTGAGGCCGGGCGCGCGGTGAGATCGTGCAGCTTGAGGCCTTCGCTGCCTGCCCACCGCAGTACGGATTCGAGGGTCTGCTGGAGATCCTCTGTGGTGAGGACGGCCTGGCTTCCGTCGACGGTGACGGTGGCGCCCGCGAGTTCCGGGAACGGCGTACCGGTGGGCAGGCTGAAAGTGATCCGGGCCGGTCTGGTCGCCGCGATCTCGGTCGGGGTGCCCAGGGCAACGATGCGGCCGCGGTGCAGGATCGCCAGCCGGTCGGCCAGTTCGGCGGCCTCGGCGAGATAGTGGGTGGTCAGCAGAATCGTCGTACCGGTGGCCAGCAGGCGATCGATCAGGTGCCAGACGTGCCGCCTGCTCTGGGGATCGAGGCCTGCGGTGGGTTCGTCCAGGAACAGCACTTCCGGCTGTCCCATGATCGCGAGCGCCAGGCCGAGCTTCTTCCGTTCACCGCCCGACAGCTGCCGGACGCGGACCCGCTCGCGGCCGGTCAGGCCGGCTTGGTCGAGGGCGTCCCCGACCGGACGCGGCCTCGACACCGTACGGGCCCAGGTGGTCGCGGTCTCGCCGACTGTCAGGTCCATCGGAAAGCCGGCATCCTGGAGCAGGATGCCGACCCTCGATCGGACGAATCGCCTTTCCCGGAAGGGATCCCGGCCCAGCAGTCGAACCGACCCGGAGGTCGGCGCGGCCAGCCCTTCGAGCACTTCCAGGGTCGACGTCTTACCGGCGCCGTTGGTGCCGAGCAACGCGAACAGTTCACCTCGCCGGACCGACAGGTCAACCCCGCGGACGGCGTCGAACCCGGTCCTGCCACCGTAGCGGCGGGTCAACCGCTCGGCCCTGATCACCGCTGAATCGTCCATACCCACCAGCCTGCGGGCACCGCGCCTTCGCGAGGCGTGAACCCGTCACCAGTAGTGGTGACAAATGTCAGTTGCCAGGCTTCACGGTGCCCTTCTGAGCGATCTCCAGCACGCGGCACAACTATTCAGTGTGCGACGTAGGAGCTCGCGGGTGCGCGGATCGAGGGGCAGCGGGGAGGTGGGTTGCGCGAGGTTTTCTGCGTGCGACGGGGGAGCGCGCGTGTGCGCGGGTTCAGGGTCAGCTGGGAGGTGGGTTGGGCGAGGTTTTCTGCGTACGACGGGGGAGCGCGCGTGTGTGCGGGTTCAGGGTCAGCTGGGAGGTGGGGTCGGCGGTACGACGCTTTCAGCGGGCGACGCAAGAGCGCGCGTTCCCGAGGGTCTGGGGGGCACCTGAAAGCGGCTCGGCGGCACAACGTATTCAGCGTGCGACGCAGGAGCGCGCGTCTGCCGGGCGACCGGGCTGCTTGGGGGACGAGCCCCTGGGGACAACGCATTTGAGCGGGCGACGGAGGAGCCCGCGACCCGGGTGGGTGGGAGCTGGAGTCGAGGGAGCGACGTAGGAGCGAACGGAGGCGACCGCGTGGGGGTTAGTTGATCTCGACCGACTCGGCCGGCTTGAGAGCGACGTACGGTTTGTTGCCCTGGGTGCCTATCCAGCGTTCGCCCATGGTGAGGCCGATCTCGCTGAGGAGGGCGTCGTGGATGCCGATGGTCTGCTTTGCGCCGACCTCGCGGACGTAGTCGATCGCGTTCGGGAGGGAGAACCACGGGCCGGAGATCGGGACGAGGTTGGTGTGGACCTCGCGGTCGGGCTTGGTGAAGGAGTCGCCGGGGTGGTAGACGGCGTCCTCGATCAGGTAGCCGACGTTCTGGCACGGAACGCCCAGCTCCGGCAGGATGATCGCGTGGTCGTTGCCGTAGGCACTGATCTGGAACCCGGCCGCCTCGAACGACTCTCCACCCGAGACCACCGTCACCCGATCGCCGAGCTCCGCGCCGTCCTTGGAAAGCTCCGCGGCGACACCGGCGTTCGTCCAGATCGGCACGTCCAACGCCCGGACGCGGTCGGCGTCGAGGTGGTCGAAGTGCTCGTGGGTGACCAGGATCGCGTCGATGCCCTCGAACGCCTCGTCCTCGGCCCAGATGCCCGGATCGACCAGCAAGTCCTTGCCGTCCTTGGAGAGCCGGACGCAAGCGTGCTTGTACTTCGTGAGCTTCATGAGTCAGTCCCCCAGTGCGTCGCGCATCGGAACCAGTTTGGCGATCGTCTCGGCGAGTTCGGCCTCGGGGTCGGAACCGGCGACGATGCCGGCGCCGGCGAAGATCCGCATCCGGGTCGGGTCGGCGGGGTCCGCCTGGCCGCAGCGCAGCGCGATGCACCACTCGCCGTCGCCGCCGGCGTCCATCCAGCCGACCGGTCCGGAGAAGCGGCCGCGCGACATCCCCTCGATCTTGCCGATCAGGTCGCGCGCGGTGTCGGTCGGCGTACCGCAGATCGCGGCCGACGGGTGCAGTGCAGCGGCAAGCCCGAGCGCAGAGGCGCCGTTCGCGGCAACCCCGGCGACGTCCGAAGCGAGATGCATCACATTCGGCAGGTGCAGCACGAACGGGGTCTCGGGCACGTTCATCGACTTGCAGTGTGGCTTCAAGGCGTCGGCGACGGACCGTACGGCGTACTCGTGCTCCTCCAGGTCCTTGCTCGACCGGGCCAGTGACGCGGCCAGCGCCAGGTCGTGCGCGTCGTCACCGGTACGCCGGATGGTGCCGGCCAGGACGCGCGAGGTGATCAGGCCCTTCTCGCGCCGGACCAGCAGTTCGGGGGTGGCGCCGATCAGGCCGTCGACGGAGAACGTCCAGCAGTTCGGGTACGCCGCGGCGAGGCGGCGCAACGGCCAGCGCAGGTCGATCGGTTTCTCGGCGAGCGCGATCAGGTCGCGGGCCAGCACCACCTTGTCGAGCGCGCCGGTGGTGATCCGGCTCACCGCGTCGGCGACGATCCCGGACCATTCGGTACCCGATCGCGAGCCGTCGGCGAAGGCGACGAGGCCGACCGGATCCGGCTCGTGCGTGGTCAGTGAAGGCGGAGCGGCCAGTGAGCTGGCCGGTGAGATCGTGGTCACCCAGGTGGTGCTGCCGCGGCGGCCGACGATCACTTCGGGGACGACGAGTTCGCTGGGATCGTCGTCGGTGAAGCCGAACGAACCGAAGCAGAGCAGGCCGGAACCCGGTACGCCGACCTCGTCGCGGATCACCGCGTGGCCGACCAGTTCCTGCCACCAGGACTGGGCCTGGGCGAATCGGTTGCTACCGGCAACGTCCAGTCGCGCGGCCACGCCCCAGCCGACGTGACCGTCGCCGCGGCGTACCCAGGCCAGGCCGCCCTCGTCGGGCAAGTGGTCCATCAACCGGTCCGCGACGCCGTCGGCCGGCTGACTGCGGACCACCAGCTGCGGTGCCGGGAGACGGCCGGGTGGAACCGGGTCAGACAAACTCACGGCAACACTCCTCGCTCGCGCTCCGGCCCCGGGTCGCGACGGCCGGCCGACTCATCAGTGATGCACTCACGGCATGCAAGCGTATGCCTCTCCTGTGTCCAGCGAATTTCGACGCCTGTCCCCGCCGTGATCAACTAGACAAGTGAACCGCGCAGATCTCACGAAACAACCGCAGGCTGTGGCCGCGATGTTCGACAACGTGGCTGAGGGCTACGACCGGACGAACGCGGTGGCCACGATGGGGCTGGAGAAGTTGTACTGGCGGCCGCAGACGCTGGCGGAGATCGCGCCGCGGAAGGGGATGAAGATCCTCGATCTGGCGGCGGGTACCGGTGCTTCCAGTGTGCGGCTGCGGGAGGCGGGCGCCGAGGTGGTGTCCTGCGACTTCTCGGTCGGGATGCTGCGGGTCGGCAAACGCCGGTACCCCGAGCTCGACCTGATCGCGGGCGACGCGCTGCGGCTGCCGTTCGCGGACGAGACTTTCGACCTGGTGACGATCTCCTGGGCGCTGCGGAACGTGAACGACGTCACGGTCGCGCTCAAGGAGATGCTCCGGGTGACGAAGCCGGGCGGCCGGCTGGTGGTGCTGGAGAACTCGCACCCGACCTGGAAGCCGTTCCGGGTGGCCTACCTGGAGTACATGATGCGCGCGGTCCCGGTGGTCGCGAAGGCGGTCTCCACGAACCCGGAAGCGTACGTCTACCTGGCCGAATCCGTGCGCGCCTGGCCTGGTCAGGCGCCCCTCGCCACTACGATCGAGGCCTCCGGCTGGACCGACGTGCAGTGGCGCAACCTGACCGGGGGCCTGGTCGCGATCCACCGCGCCGTCAAGCCGCTGGGACAGACCACCTGAGCCACTGGTCCGTAGTACCCGAAGGGCTGAATTACGCAAGGAGAAGGGTGCGTAAATCGCCTGCCGGTAAGGGATTCCGGGCCGGTTTCGTGTCGGAGTCAGGCAGTCCTAGACTGTCGGGTGACCAGGCCTCGTGAATCCCTTCACGAGTAAGCAGCCCCCCAACTTCCAGGCCGGGATGAGATGAGTCAGAGCACGTCGCCACGGCAGGCCGAGACCGCGGATGTGATCGTCGTCGGTGCCGGGCCGGCCGGCTCGTCGGCCGCCTACCATCTGGCCAACGCCGGGCTGGACGTCCTACTGCTGGAGAAGACCGCGTTCCCGCGCGAGAAGGTCTGCGGTGACGGGCTCACCCCGCGCGGCACCAAGCAGCTGATCAACATGGGCATCGACATCTCGCCCGAGGCCGGCTGGATCCAGAACTACGGTCTGCGGATCCGCGGCGCCGGGCACACCCTGCAGCTGGACTGGCCCGACCTGGCCAGCCACCCGAACTACGGCCTGACCCGCAACCGGATGGACTTCGACGACCTGCTCGCCCGTCAGGCGGTCAAGGCCGGCGCCCGGTTGCGCGAGCGGACCAACGTCGTCGGCCCGGTGCTCGACGACAAGGGCTTCATCGTCGGCGTCAAGGCCAAGCCGGTGGACGACAACGGCCGGCGTGACGGGGACGACATCGAGTTCCGCGCGCCGCTGGTGATGGCCGCCGACGGCAACTCGTCGCGACTGAGCGTCTCGATGGGACTGCACAAGCGCGACGACCGGCCGATGGGCGTCGCCGTACGGACCTACTTCACCAGCCCGCGGCACGACGACGACTACCTCGAGTCCTGGCTGGAGCTGTGGGCGGACGACCCGGAGCACCCGGGCCAGCGGCAACTGCTGCCCGGCTACGGCTGGATCTTCGGGATGGGCGACGGCACCGTCAACGTCGGCCTCGGCATCCTGAACACCTCGGACGCCTTCGGCAAGGTGGACTACTCGGACCTGCTCAAGCAGTGGCTGAAGAACACGCCGGATGAATGGCAGTTCCGCGACGAGTTCCAGACCATCCCGATCCGCGGTGCCGCGCTGCCGATGGGTTTCAACCGGCAGCCGCACTACACCCGCGGCCTGATGCTGCTGGGCGACGCGGGCGGCATGGTCAACCCGTTCAACGGCGAGGGCATCCCGTACGCGATGGAGTCCGGGTCGTTCGCCGCCGAGGTCGCCGCGCAGGCGTTGCACCGGCAGCCTAGCCAGCGCGAGCGCGCCCTGTCGGCGTACCCGAAGGCGCTCAAGCAGGAGTACGGCGGCTACTACACCCTCGGCCGGGTCTTCGTGAAGCTGATCGGAAATCCGGAGGTGATGCGGCTGTGCACGAAGTACGGTCTGCCGCGCACCACCTTGATGAAGTTCACCCTGAAACTCCTGGCCAACCTCACCGATCCGCGCGACGGCGACGTGATGGACAAGATCATCAACGGGCTGACGAAGGTCGCGCCCGCCGCCTGAAAGCGGTGGGGCGAGTGACGTGAGCCACAGCGTTACTGATAACACAGTGCAGGCGAAACAACCACGCAGTACGTGGCAGCAGCAGGTCCATAGCCGGCAGTACGGACGCAAGTAAGGAGGGAGCAGCAGCCGATGCACCCTTACGTACCGATCCTGATTCTCGGGATCCTCGCGACGATCTTCGTGGCGGGCACCCTGGTGACGAGCTTCCTCGTCGGCCCGAAGCGCTACAACCGGGCCAAGCTCGACTCCTACGAGTGCGGGATCGAACCGACCCCGCAGCCGGTCGGTGGCGGGCGGTTCCCGGTGAAGTACTACATCACCGCGATGCTCTTCATCGTGTTCGACATCGAGATCATCTTTCTCTACCCGTGGGCGGTGGCCTTCGACCAGATGGCGCTGTTCGGGTTGGTCGAGATGGTCATCTTCATCGCAACCGTCTTCGTCGCGTACGCCTATGTCTGGCGCCGCGGCGGGCTTGAATGGGACTGACCAATGGGTGTTGAGGAACAGCTTCCGGCCGGCGTACTGCTGACGACCATCGAGGGTCTGTCGGGATACATGCGCAAGGCATCGTTGTGGCCGGCAACCTTCGGGCTGGCCTGCTGCGCGATCGAGATGATGACCACGGGCGCGCCCCGCTACGACGCGGCCCGGTTCGGCATGGAGGTCTTCCGGGCCTCGCCGCGCCAGGCCGACCTGATGATCGTGGCCGGCCGGGTGAGCCAGAAGATGGCCCCGGTCCTGCGCCAGATCTACGACCAGATGCCGAACCCGAAGTGGGTACTGGCGATGGGTGTCTGCGCGTCGTCGGGCGGCATGTTCAACAACTACGCCATCGTGCAGGGCGTGGACCACGTCGTACCGGTCGACATGTACCTGCCCGGCTGCCCGCCGCGGCCGGAGATGCTGCTGGACGCGTTCCTGAAGCTGCACGACGACATCCAGCACGGCAAGCTCGGCGCCAACAAGAAGGCGCTGCAGGCCGAGCAGGAGACCGCGGCGCTGAGCGCCGCGCCGACGCTTGAGATGAAGGGGCTGCTCAGGTGAGCGACCACCAACCAGAGAACTTGCCGGCGACGACGGCGGCCGGCGACGCTCAGACGCCGGCGGCCGAGGTGGTCGACCAGCGCGAGGGCATGTTCGGCGTCCGCGGTACCGGTGACACCTCCGGCTTCGGCCGGCTGCGTCGCCAGGTCGCGCTGCCGGGCGGATCGGCCAAGCCGTACGGCGGCTGGTTCGACGGCGCCACCGAGCGACTCGTCGGCCTGGTCGGCGACGACGCGATCGAGAAGGTCGTGGTCGACCGCGGCGAGCTGACCCTGCACGTCGCCCGCGAGCGGCTGGTCGAGGTCGCCCAGCACCTGCGCGACGACGAGGCGCTGCGGTTCGAGTTCTGCTCCGGCGTCAACGGTGTGCACTACCCGAACGAGACCGGCCGCGAACTGCACGCGGTCTACCACCTGTTCTCGATCACCCACAACCGGCGGATCCGGCTGGAGGTGTCGGTGTCCGACGCGGACCCGCACATCCCGTCGGTGGTCTCGGTCTACCCGGCCAACGACTGGCACGAGCGGGAGACCTGGGACTTCTTCGGCATCATCTTCGACGGGCACCCGGCACTGACCCGGATCCAGATGCCCGACGACTGGCCGGGGCACCCGCAGCGCAAGGACTACCCGCTCGGCGGCATCGACGTCGAGTACAAGGGCGCCGTCATCCCGCCGCCCGACACGCGGAGGTCTTACAACTGATGACCGATACACACACCGCCGACCCGTACGCGCAGGGTCGCGACACCACCGAGGGCAAGGTCTTCACCGTCACCGGTCAGGACTGGGACTCGGTCGTGTCCGGCCTCGGCGACGAGCCCGAAGAGCGCATCGTCGTCAACATGGGCCCGCAGCACCCGTCCACGCACGGCGTGCTCCGGCTCATTCTCGAGATCGAGGGCGAGACGGTGACCGAGGCCCGCTGCGGCATCGGTTACCTGCACACCGGGATCGAGAAGAACATGGAGTTCCGGTCCTGGACCCAGGGCGTCACGTTCGCCACCCGGATGGACTACCTGTCGCCGTTCTACAACGAGACGGCGTACTGCCTCGCGGTCGAGCGGCTGCTCGGCATCGAGGACCAGATCCCGGAGAAGGCGAACGTGATGCGGGTGCTCCTGATGGAGCTGAACCGCATCTCGAGCCACCTGGTCTGCATCGCCACCGGTGGGATGGAGATCGGCGCGCTGACCGTGATGACGATCGGGTTCCGCGAGCGGGAGATGACGCTGGACCTGTTCGAGCTGATCACCGGCCTGCGGATGAACCACGCGTTCATCCGGCCGGGCGGCGTCGCCCAGGACCTGCCGGCCGGTGCGCTGGACAAGATCCGGGAGTACATCACCTGGATGAACAAGCACCTGCCGGAGTACGCCGAACTCTGCAACGCGAACCCGATCTTCAAGGCCCGCCTGCAGGACGTCGGCTACCTCGACCTGACCGGGTGCATGGCGCTCGGCATCTCCGGACCGCCGCTGCGCGCGACCGGGTACGGGCTGGACCTGCGCAAGACCCAGCCGTACTGCGGTTACGAGACCTACGACTTCGACGTACCGACCTGGGACACCGCCGACTCGTACGGGCGCTTCCGGGTCCGGCTGCAGGAGATGCACGAGTCGCTGAAGATCGTCGAGCAGTGCGCCGACCGCCTCGCCAAGATGGAGGGCGAGCCGGTGATGGTGGCCGACAAGAAGATCGGCTGGCCGAGCCAGCTGGCCGTCGGCAACGACGGGATGGGCAACTCGCTCGACCACATCAAGCACATCATGGGCGAGTCGATGGAAGCGTTGATCCATCACTTCAAGCTGGTCACCGAGGGCTTCCGGGTGCCGGCCGGCCAGGCCTACGTGGCGATCGAGTCGCCGCGCGGCGAGCTCGGCTGCCACCTGGTCTCCGACGGCGGCACCAAGCCGTACCGGGCGCACTTCCGTGACCCGTCCTTCTGCAACCTGCAGGCGATGCCGATCCTGTGTGAGGGTTCACAGGTCGCCGACGTGATCGTCGCCGTCGCCAGCCTTGACCCGGTGATGGGTGGAGTGGACCGCTAAATGGCCGAGAACCACACGACAGCGACGAACAAGACCGTGCCGTACAGCACGGGCGACTCGAAGATCACCGAGACGACGATCGCCGAGCTGCGCGAGCTGGCGGGCCGGTACCCGGTCGCTCGCTCGGCCCTGCTGCCGATGCTGCACCTGGTGCAGTCGGTCGAGGGCCGGATCACCCCCGAGGGCATCGAGGCCTGCGCCGACGTGCTCGGGCTGACCGGCGCCGAGGTGTCGGCGGTGGCGACCTTCTACACGATGTACAAGCGCCGCCCGGTCGGCGACTACCACGTCGGGGTCTGCACCAACACGCTCTGCGCGGTGATGGGCGGCGACCTGATCTTCGAGCGGCTGAAGAACCACCTCGACGTCGGCAACGACGAGACCACCGAGGACGGCAAGATCACCCTCGAGCACCTCGAGTGCAACGCCGCCTGCGACTACGCGCCGGTGATGATGGTGAACTGGGAGTTCTTCGACGACATGACGCCGGAATCGGCCACCCAGTTGGTGGACGACCTGCGCGAAGGCACCGAGGTGAAGTCGCCGCGCGGTGCGACGATCTGCACCTGGCGGGAAGCCGAGCGCGTGCTGGCCGGCTTCCCCGACGGCCGCGCCGACGAGGGCCCGACCGGCGGCAAGGCCACCCTGGCCGGGCTGCGGCTTGCTCGCGAACGCAACTGGACCGCGCCGGCGTCGAACCACAGCGGCGGTTCGCCCGAGTTGCGCGACACGGTCTCCCCGGAGGCCGCGCAGGGTCCGCGGCCGGGCGACCAGCCGGGCAAGGAATCAGGCACCGGATCCCCGGCGACTCCCGACTCGCGGAAAGAGGACTGATCACCGTGCTGACCCCGGTACTGTCCGACAACTGGGACCAGATCCGCTCCTGGCAGCTGGCGTCGTACCAGCGCTCCGGCGGTTACGACGCGCTGAAGACCGCGCTGCGGATGCAGCCGGCCGACGTCGTCACCGCGGTGAAGGACTCCGGCCTGCGCGGCCGTGGCGGTGCGGGCTTCCCGACCGGGATGAAGTGGTCCTTCATCCCGCAGGACAACCCGAAGCCGAAGTACCTCGTCGTGAACGCGGACGAGTCCGAGCCGGGCACCTGCAAGGACATCCCGCTGATGCTCGCCTCGCCGCACACGCTGGTCGAGGGTGTCATCATCTCCGCCTACGCGATCCGCGCGTCGACGGCCTTCATCTATGTCCGCGGTGAGGTGCTGCACGTCGTACGCCGTTTGCAGCAGGCCGTGGAAGAGGCGAAGGCCGCCGGCTTCATCGGCACCGACATCCTCGGCACCGGCTACGACCTCGACGTGATCGTGCACGCCGGCGCCGGCGCCTACATCTGTGGCGAGGAGACGGCACTGCTCGACTCGCTCGAAGGTCGTCGCGGTCAACCCCGGCTGCGTCCTCCGTTCCCGGCGGTGGCCGGCCTGTACGGCTGCCCCACTGTCATCAACAACGTCGAGTCGATCGCTTCGGTTCCCGCGATCATCAACAACGGCCCGGACTGGTTCGCCTCGATGGGCACCGAGAAGTCCAAGGGCATGACGCTGTACTCGCTGTCCGGCCACGTCACCCGGCCCGGCCAGTACGAGGCGCCGCTCGGCATCACGCTGCGCCAGCTGCTCGACCTGGCCGGCGGGGTCCGCGAGGGCCACACGCTGAAGTTCTGGACGCCGGGTGGTTCGTCCACCCCGCTGCTGACCGACGAGCACCTCGACGTGCCGCTGGACTACGAAAGCGTCGGCGCGGCCGGCTCGATGCTCGGTACCAAGGCGCTGCAGATCTTCGACGACACCACCTGCGTGGTCCGGTCGGTGCTGCGCTGGACCGAGTTCTACAAGCACGAGTCCTGTGGCAAGTGCACGCCGTGCCGCGAGGGCACCTGGTGGCTGGTCCAGATCCTGGAGCGGATGGAGGCCGGCAAGGGCAGCGAGGAGGACCTCGAGACCCTGCTCGACCTCAGCGACAACATCACCGGCCGGTCGTTCTGCGCCCTGGCCGACGGTGCGACCGCGCCGATCACCAGCTCGATCCAGCACTTCAAGGACGAGTACCTCGCGCACTTCACCAACGGTGGCTGTCCCTTCGACCCGATGGCGTCCACCCTCTTCGCGACCGCTGGAGCAAGCGCATGACCATCCAAGCGAATCCGCCGGCCGGGGCCGAGGTCGAAAAGGTCGACCTGATCACGGTCACCATCGACGACATCGAGGTGAAGGTCCCGAAGAACACCCTGCTGATCCGGGCGGCGGAGCAGATCGGCATCCAGATCCCGCGGTTCTGCGATCACCCGCTGCTCGACCCGGTCGGCGCCTGCCGGCAGTGTCTGGTGGAGATCACCGACGCGGGTAACGGCCGGGGCATGCCGAAGCCGCAGGCGTCCTGCACGATCACCGTCGCCGACGGCATGGTCGTCCGGACCCAGGTGACGTCGCCGGTCGCGGACAAGGCCCAGCACGGGATCATGGAGTTCCTGCTGATCAACCACCCGCTGGACTGCCCGGTCTGCGACAAGGGTGGCGAGTGCCCGCTGCAGAACCAGGCGATGACGAACGGCGCCGGTGAGAGCCGCTTCAACGCGGTCAAGCGGACCTTCCCGAAGCCGATCAACATCTCCGCCGAGGTGCTGCTGGACCGCGAGCGCTGTGTGCTCTGCGCCCGCTGCACCCGGTTCTCCGAGCAGATCGCCGGTGACCCGTTCATCGCGCTGATCGAGCGCGGCGCGCTGCAGCAGGTCGGCATCTACGAGAAGGAGCCGTTCGAGAGCTACTTCTCCGGCAACACGATCCAGATCTGCCCGGTCGGTGCGCTCACCAGCGCGGCGTACCGGTTCCGGTCCCGGCCGTTCGACCTGGTGTCGGTGCCGTCGGTGGCCGAGCACGACGCCTCGGGTTCGGCGATCCGGGTCGACTACCGGCGCGGCAAGGTGATGCGCCGGCTGGCCGGTGACGACCCCGAGGTGAACGAGGAGTGGATCTCCGACCGTGACCGGTTCGCGTTCAACTACGCGTCCACCGGTGACCGGCTGACCCACCCGCTGATCCGCGAGGACGGCGAACTGCGGCCGGCTTCCTGGCCGGAGGCGCTCACCTTCGCGGCGCAGAAGCTGACCGCCGCGCGCGGCAACGCCGCAGTACTGACCGGTGGTCGCCTGACGCTGGAGGACGCCTACGCGTACTCGAAGTTCGCGCGGGTCGCCCTCGGCACCAACGACATCGACTTCCGGGCCCGGCCGCACTCCGCCGAGGAGGCCGACTTCCTGGCCGCCGCGGTGGCCGGCACCGGTCTCGGTACGACGTTCGCCGACCTCGAGCGGGCCGGTTCGGTGCTGCTCGTCGGATTCGAGCCGGAAGAGGAAGCGCCGGCCGTGTTCCTGCGGCTGCGCAAGGGTGTCCGCAACACCGGCACCAAGGTCTTCACCGTGGCCTCACTCGCGTCGCGGGGGATCGAGAAGCTCTCCGCCGTCGTCGTCCAGGCTTCGCCGGGCACCGAGGCCGCCGTACTGGGCGACCTTCGCAACACCGGTGAGGCCGGTGCCGCGGCGCACGCCTCGCTCGGTGCCGACTCGGTCATCATCGTCGGCGAGCGGCTCGCGACCGCGCCCGGTGCGTACTCCGCGGCGCTGCGACTCGCGCTCGACACGGGCGCGCAACTGGTCTGGATCCCGCGTCGTGCGGGTGACCGGGGTGCGCTCGAGGCCGGCTGCCTGCCGGGTCTGCTGCCGGGCGGTCGCCTGGTCGGCGACGCGGCGGCACGGGTCGACCTGCAGGCCGCCTGGAACGTCGAGAGCCTGCCGAGTACCGCGGGCCGGGACACCGGCGAGATCCTCGAGGCAGCCGGATCGCTGCAGGCGCTGGTCGTCGCGGGCGTCGAGATCGACGACCTGCCGGACCCGGCGGCGGCGCTGGCCGCTCTCGAGGCCGCGCCGTTCGTGGTCAGCTTCGAGGTCCGCACCTCGCAGGTCACCGAGCACGCCGACGTCGTCTTCCCGGTCGTACCGCCGGCCGAGAAGGACGGCACCTTCGTGAACTGGGAGGGCCGCGAGCGGTCGTTCCCGGTGGTGCTGAAGGTGCCGGTCGCGATGCCGGACGTGCGCGCACTGGCCGCGCTGGCACAGGAGATGGACTCGTCGCTCGGGTTCAGCACTCCGGCCGGGGCGAAGAAGGAGTTCGACGAACTCGGCCGCTGGGACGGTACCCGGGCCGGCGAACCGACGTACCAGGCCGGTCCGGCGCTCGGGGCGTTCGACTCGACCCGGCTCGCCACCTGGCGGATGCTGATCGACGACAGCCGCAGCAACGACGGCGAGCCGCACCTGGTCGCCACCGCGCGCAAGCCGGTGGCCAAGATCTCGTTGACCACGGCCCACCGGGTCGGGGTCGCCGACGGTGACGAACTGGTGGTCTCGACCGATGCCGGCTCGATCCGGCTGCCGGTCGTGATCACCGCGATGGCCGACAACGTGGTCTGGCTGCCGACCAACTCGGCCGACAGCCACGTCCGCCGGTCGTTGCACGCAGACCATGGCTCGATCGTGACGATCGCCGGAGGGAACGCATGAGTCTCATCCCCCTTGCAGCGCCGGCCGACGCCGGCGTCGGCCACGATCCCTGGTGGGTCGTGGGCATCAAGGTGCTGCTGATCTTCGTCTTCCTGGTCGTGCTGACCCTGTTCAACATCTGGCTGGAACGCCGGGTGGTGGCCCGGATGCAGCACCGGATCGGCCCGAACGTGCACGGCCCGTTCGGTCTGCTCCAGTCGCTGGCCGACGGTATGAAGCTGATGTTCAAGGAAGACCTGATGCCGAAGGGCGTGGACAAGTTCGTCTACGTCGCGGCGCCGGTGATCGTCTCGATCCCGGCCTTCCTGACCTTCGCGGTGATCCCGTTCGGGCCGACGGTGAAGATTCCGTTCACCGACACCTATACCCGGCTGCAGCTCACCGACCTGCCGGTCTCGGTGCTGTACGTGATGGCGATCGCCTCGATCGGCATCTACGGCATCGTGCTCGGCGGCTGGTCCTCCAACTCGACGTACTCGCTGCTCGGTGGTCTGCGCTCCAGCGCCCAGATGATCTCCTACGAGGTCGCGATGGGCCTGGCGCTGGTGACCGTGTTCCTGTTCGCCGGCTCGATGTCCACCTCGGAGATCGTCGCGGCGCAGGGGTCGCACCAGACGCTGCACCTGTTCGGCGCGGACATCCCGGTGCCGGGCTGGTACGCGTTCCTGCTCTTCCCGTCCTTCGTGATCTACGTGATCTCGATGATCGGTGAGACGAACCGGGCACCGTTCGACCTGCCGGAGGCCGAAGGCGAGCTGGTGGCCGGCTTCCTGACCGAGTACTCGTCGATGAAGTACGCGATGTTCTTCCTGGCCGAGTACATCAACATGGCGACCGTGTCGGCGCTGGCGACCACGCTGTTCCTGGGTGGCTGGCGGGCCCCCTGGCCGATCTCGATCTGGGACGGCGCGAACTCCGGCTACTGGCCGGTGCTGTGGTTCGTCGGCAAGATGATGTGCTTCATCTTCTTCTACATCTGGTTGCGCGGAACGCTGCCGCGACTGCGCTACGACCAGTTCATGAAGCTCGGCTGGAAGGTCCTGATCCCGATCTCGCTGGGCTGGATCCTGCTGGTCGCGACGGTGCGCGCGGTCAGCCGCGAGTCCAGCGGCTCCACCCAGCGCAGCTACCTGCTGGTGGTCGCCGGGATCATCCTGCTGTTCGCGATCGTCCCGATGTTCCTGCCGCAGAAGAAGACCGAGAAGACCGAGCCGGTCACCGAGGCCGAGTTCGACGCCTTCGCCGGCGGCTTCCCGGTCCCACCACCTCTCGTCGATTCCAAGAGCGAGACAGATGTTCGCAGCAAGGAAGGCAGCCGTGGCTAGCGTCAAAGAGTCCCTCTGGGACCCCGTAGCCGGGTTCGGCGTCACCTTCCGGACGATGTTCCGCAAGGTGTTCACCGAGCAGTACCCGTTCGAGAAGAAGCCGACCGCGCCGCGGTTCCACGGCAGGCACCAGCTGAACCGCTGGCCCGACGGGCTGGAGAAGTGCATCGGCTGTGAGCTGTGCGCGTGGGCCTGCCCCGCGGACGCCATCTACGTCGAGGGTGCGGACAACACCGAGGGCGGGCGGATGTCGCCCGGCGAGCGGTACGGCCGGGTGTACCAGATCAACTACCTGCGCTGCATCCTCTGCGGACTCTGCATCGAGGCCTGCCCGACCCGGGCGCTGACGATGACGAACGAGTACGAGCTGGCCGACCGCACCCGCGAGTCCCTCATCTACGAGAAGAAGGACCTGCTGGCGCCGCTCCTGCCGGGGATGGAGGAGCCGCCGCACGAGATGCAGCTGGGCAAGTCCCAGACCGACTACTACCTCGGTCTGACCGGCTCGGCCGTCGTACCGCAGAGCGCCTCGGTCCACCCGGAGAGCTCGCTCAAGGGTGGTGTCGACCAGTGATGGTTCCTCTCGTCACCGGCGGCCAGGTCGCCTTCTGGATGCTGGCGCCGATCATGGTGCTGGCCGCGATCGCGATGATCCTGGTCCGTAAGGCGGTGCACTCGGCGTTGCTGCTGGCAACGGTGATGATCTGCCTGGCCGTCCAGTACGCCGCCCAGGACGCACCGTTCCTGTTCGCCGTCCAGATCATCGTCTACACCGGCGCGATCCTGATGCTGTTCCTGTTCGTGCTGATGCTGGTCGGCGTGGACGCCTCCGACTCGCTGGTCGAGACGATCAAGGGCCAGCGGCTGTGGGCCGGCATCGGCTTCCTCGGTATCGCGGTGCTGCTGATCTTCGCGACCGGCAACTCGTACTACGGGGACCCGGTCGGACTCGGCAACGCCCAGCCCGACGGCAACCCGAAGGGCATCGCGCAACTGCTGTTCGGCAAGTACGTGTTCGCCTTCGAGGTCACCTCGGCCCTGCTGATCACGGCGGCGCTCGGCGCGATGATGCTGGCGCACCGCGAGCGGCTGACCAAGAAGCTGACCCAGCGCGACCACGCCGAGGAGCGGATCCGCAAGTACGCCGAACTCGGCGTCCACCCCGGCCCGCTGCCGACCCCCGGCGTACTGGCCCGGCACAACGCCGTCGACACCCCGGCCCTGCTGCCGGACGGGTCGATCGCACCGACCTCGGTTTCGCGGGTGCTGCAGGCACGTGGCACGGTGTTCCCCGAGACGGAGGAGCGCGAGGAGCTCGAGACGGTCCGCAGGATCGCCGACGGCGACGCGGGCGACGAGGTCCCGGCCGAGCCCACCGGCACGGACCTGACCGGATTCGGCGAAGGAGACAAGCTGTGAAGACCGAGCCGTACATCGTGCTCTCGGCGATGTTGTTCAGTATCGGCGCGCTCGGCGTGCTGGTCCGGCGGAACGCGATCGTCGTCTTCATGTGTGTCGAGCTGATGCTGAACGCGACGAACCTCGCGTTCGTCAGCTTCGCCCGCCAGCACGGCAACCTCGACGGCCAGATCGCCGCCTTCTTCGTGATGGTGGTGGCGGCGGCCGAGGTCGTGATCGGGCTGGCGATCATCATGGCCATCTTCCGCACCCGTCGCTCGGCCTCGGTCGACGACGCCAACCTGCTGAAGTACTGAGGTAATCACCGATGAGTCATGAGCTGACGTGGCTGCTGGTCGCGATCCCGGCGGTCTCCGCGGCGATCCTGCTGGTTGGTGGCAAGGCCACCAACGGCTGGGGTCACCTGCTGGGGACCGCGGCGTCGCTGGCGTCCTTCGTCTGCGGGGTCCTGCTGTTCTTCCAGATGCAGGGCAAGTCCGGCGAGGAGCGGTCCGAGACGGTCCGGCTGTTCGAGTGGTTCTCGGTCGGCAGTATCAAGGTGGATGTGACGCTGCTGGTCGACCAGCTGTCCATCCTCTTCGTGCTGCTGATCACCGGTGTCGGATCGCTGATCCACATCTACTCGATCGGCTACATGTCGCACGACCCGCGGCGGCGCCGCTTCTTCGGGTACCTGAACCTGTTCATCGCCTCGATGCTGCTGCTGGTGCTGGCCGCGGACTACCTGCTGGTGTTCGTCGGCTGGGAAGGCGTCGGCCTGGCGTCGTACCTGCTGATCGGTTTCTGGCAGCACAAGCACTCGGCCGCGACCGCCGCGAAGAAGGCGTTCGTGGTGAACCGGGTCGGTGACATCGGCCTGTCGCTCGCGGTGATGAGCATGTGGGCGCTGTTCGGCTCCTCGGCCTTCGCCAGTGTCAACGCCGGCGCCCAGGGGATGTCGAAGACGTGGGCCACGCTGGTCGGCCTGATGCTGCTGCTGGCGGCCTGCGGTAAGTCCGCGCAGGTGCCGCTGCAGTCCTGGCTGCTCGACGCGATGGAGGGCCCGACCCCGGTGTCGGCCCTGATCCACGCGGCGACCATGGTCACCGCGGGCGTTTACCTGGTGGTCCGCTCGCACGCGATCTACGCGGTCACCGAGTCGGCCTCCACCGCGGTGGTCATCGTCGGAACGGTCACCGCGCTCGCCGGTGCGATCATCGGTTGCGCCAAGGACGACATCAAGAAGGCGCTGGCCGGTTCGACGATGAGCCAGATCGGCTACATGATGCTCGCCGCCGGCCTCGGCCCGGTCGGGTACGTGTTCGCGATCTTCCACCTGCTCACGCACGGCTTCTTCAAGGCCAACATGTTCCTCGGTGCCGGCTCGGTGATGCACGGCATGAACGACGACGTGAACATGCGCCACTACGGCGGCCTGGCGAAGTACATGAAGGTCACCTTCGTCACCTTCGCCTTCGGCTACCTGGCGATCCTCGGCATCCCGCCGTTCGCCGGCTTCTTCAGCAAGGACAAGATCATCGAGGCCGCGTTCGCGGACAACATCGTGATCGGTCTGTGCGCGCTGCTCGGCGCCGGGATCACCGCGTTCTACATGACCCGGGTGATGCTGATGACGTTCTTCGGCGAGAAGCGCTGGGAGAAGGACGTGCACCCGCACGAGTCGCCGGCCGTGATGACGGTCCCGCTGATGATCCTGGCGGCGCTGTCGCTCGGTGGCGGTGCGCTGTACTTCGCCGGTCACTGGATCGTCGACTGGCTGGAGCCGGTCGTCGGTCACGAGGAGGAGCACGCTCCGGTCAGCGCGCTGGTGATGACGCTGATCACCCTCGCGGTCGTTGCCATCGGCATCGTCATCGCGGTGCTGCTGTACCGCCGCGACATCCCGCGCGAGGCGCCCGTCCGGGTCTCGCCGGTCACCACCTTCGCCCGCCGTGATCTCTTCGGCGACGCGCTGAACGAGGCAGTCCTGATGCGCCCGGGTCAGTACCTCACCCGGACGCTGGTCTGGCTCGACAACCGTGGCGTGGACGGCCTGGTCAACGGCCTGGCCGCGCTCTTCGGTGGACTGTCCGGCCGGCTGCGCCGGTTCCAGACGGGCTTCGTCCGTTCCTACGCACTCAGCATGGTCTTCGGCGCCGCATTCGTGGTCGTCGCCCTCCTCGCGGTGAGGTTGTCGTGAACATCGGTTGGCTGACCCTGACACTGCTCCTGCCGTTCGTGGGAGCCCTGGCCACGATGGCCGTGCCGAAGTCGAAGGCCCTGCTGGCCAAGCAGGTCGCGCTCGGCTTCGCGCTGGCGACGCTGGTGCTGACGATCGTGATCGCGATCGGCTACCACCGCAACGGCCCGGCCGACTACGCCGAGGACGTCACCTGGATCAAGGCGTTCGGCGCGCACTACGCGCTCGGCCTGGACGGCGTCGGGATCGTGCTGGTGGTGCTCACCGCGCTGCTCACCCCGATCGTGCTGCTCGCCTCCTGGAACGACGCGAAGACCGGTCGCTGGAGTGAGAAGTCCTTCTTCGCCTGGGTGCTCGGCCTGGAGATGCTGTCGATCGGCGTGTTCGCCGCCACCGACGTGTTCCTGTTCTACGTGCTGTTCGAGGCCACGCTGATCCCGATGTACTTCCTGATCGGTGGCTTCGGCGGCGCGCAGCGCTCGTACGCCGCGGTGAAGTTCCTGCTCTACTCGCTGCTCGGCGGACTGCTGATGCTGGCCTCCGTGGTCGGCCTGTACGTCGTCTCGGCCAAGCACGGCGACCCGTCGTACCTGCTGGCCGATCTGGTCAAGGTCGACATGAGCCAGAACACCGAGCGCTGGCTGTTCCTCGGCTTCTTCTTCGCCTTCGCGGTGAAGGCGCCGATGGTGCCGTTCCACACCTGGCTGCCGGACGCCGCCGCCGAGGCGACGCCGGGTACGTCGGTGCTGCTGGTCGGCATCCTGGACAAGATCGGCACCTTCGGGATGATCCGGTTCTGCCTGGGCCTGTTCCCGGAGGCCTCGAAGTGGGCCACCCCGGTGGTCCTGGTGCTCGCCCTGATCAGCGTGCTGTACGGCGCGTTGGTGGCGATCGGGCAGACCGACATCAAGCGGCTGATCGCGTACACCTCGATCTCGCACTTCGGCTTCATCGTGATGGGCATCTTCGCGCTCACCTCGCAGGGCCTGACCGGATCGACGCTGTACATGTTCAACCACGGTCTCTCCACCGCGGCCCTGTTCCTGGTGGCCGGCTACCTGATCTCGCGGCGCGGTTCGGCCCGGATCGCCGACTACGGCGGCGTCGAGAAGGTGGCTCCGGTCCTGGCCGGCACCTTCCTGTTCGCCGGGCTGTCCAGCCTGGCGCTGCCGGGGCTGTCGCCGTTCATCTCCGAGTTCATGGTGCTGGCCGGAACGTTCAGCAAGCACAAGGTGATCGCGGTGATCGCGGTCCTCGGCATCGTGCTGGCCGCGCTCTACATCCTGATCATGTACCAACGCCTGATGACCGGTCCGGTCCGGGACGGCATCGAGAAGCTCAAGGACCTGAACTACCGCGAGGTGTTCGCGATCGCGCCGCTGGTGGTGCTGATCATCGGCTTCGGCGTCTACCCCAAGCCGGTGGTCGACATCATCAAGCCGGCGGTCGAGTCGACGATGCAGCAGATGGGCGTCACCGACAAGGCCCCGCAGGTTCCCGTGACGGAGGGACAGAAGTGAGTGCAGTACTCATGCCGCTGGTAGCGCAGGCGTTGCCGCTGGCGGACTTCGTCAAGCCGAAGATCGAGTACAACGAGCTGGCTCCGCTGCTCGTCGTGTTCGGTGCGGCGTGTGTCGGCGTCGTCGCGGAGGCGTTCCTGCCGCGGGCTTACCGTCACCTGGTCCAGGTCGCGCTCGCGATCGTCGCGCTGCTCGCGGCCGGCGTACTGACCGGGATCCTGATGCACGACAAGAAGTCTCTGGTCGCCGCGCAGGGTGCCATCTCGGTGGACGGCCCGGCGCTGTTCACCTGGATCATCCTGCTCGCGCTGACGCTGATCAGCGTGCTGCTGTTCGCCGAGCGATCCATCGACGGTGGCCTGTCCGCCTTCGCCGGCCAGGCTGCCGCAGTACCGGGCAGTGAGGCCGAGCGGGAGGGCACCGCGGCCAAGGTCGAGCACAGCGAGATCTTCCCGCTGACGCTGTTCGCGGTCGGCGGCATGATGCTGTTCGCCTCGGCGAACGACCTGCTGGTGCTGTTCGTCGCGCTCGAGGTCTTCTCGCTGCCGCTCTATCTGCTCTGTGGTTTGGCGCGCCGTCGCCGGCTGATCTCGCAGGAAGCCGCGATGAAGTACTTCCTGCTCGGCGCGTTCGCCTCGGCCTTCCTGCTCTACGGCATCGCCCTGCTCTACGGGTACGCCGGAACGATGTCCCTTCCCGGCATCGCCGACGCGCTGGCCACCAAGACCGGCGGCGACGCGATCCTGCTCGCCGGTACCGGCCTGATCGGGGTCGGCCTGCTGTTCAAGGTCGGCGCGGTCCCGTTCCACTCCTGGACGCCGGACGTCTACCAGGGCGCCCCGACGCCGATCACCGGCTTCATGGCGGCCTGCACCAAGATCGCCGCGTTCATCGGGCTGATGCGCGTCTTCTACGTCGCACTCGGTGGAACTCGCTGGGACTGGGCGCCGATGATGTGGGTCGTCGCCATCCTCACCATGGTGGTCGGCTCGATCGTCGCGATCACCCAGACCGACGTGAAGCGGATGCTCGCCTACTCGTCGATCGCGCACGCAGGCTTCCTGCTGACCGCGTTCGTCGGCCTGGCGCAGAGCGGCTCGGGCGTCACCAGCGGGATCACCTCGACGCAGGCGGTGCTGTTCTACCTGGTCTGCTACGGCTTCCCGACCATCGGCGCCTTCGCGCTGGTGACACTGGTTCGCGACGCGGGCGGCGAAGCGACTCACCTGTCGCGCTGGGCCGGGCTGGGCAAGAAGTCGCCGCTGCTGGCCGGCATCTTCGCCTTCTTCCTGCTCGGTTTCGCGGGTATCCCGTTGACCGCCGGCTTCACCGGCAAGTGGGCCGTGTTCACCGCAGCCTGGACCGGTGGCGCTTGGCCGCTGGTCGTGGTCGCGGTGCTCTGCAGCCTGGTCGCCGCGTTCTTCTACGTTCGCGTGATCGTGCTGATGTTCTTCTCGGACCTGCCGGCCGACAGCCCCGACGTGGCGCTGCCCGGGTGGCAGACCACGACCGCTGTCGCCCTGGGGCTCGCGGCCACCGTAGTACTGGGCCTGGTGCCCGGGCCGGTGCTCGACCTGGCCTCCCGCGCGGGTGAGTTCATCCGGTGAGCACATCGCCTGCTGAGAGCCTGGGGTTCGAGTTCGTCGACGCGGCGCTCGAATCCCGGGTTCGTGCTGGGCTGGAGGCCGTCGAGCGCGCGCTCCGCGACTCCTCCCAGTCCGAGGCTGCCTTCGTGACCGAGGCCGCCCAGCACGTGATGGCCGCCGGCGGCAAGCGGTTCCGCCCGCTGCTGGTGCTGCTCGCCGCCGAGTTCGGTCCGTCGCCTTCGGCTACCGAGGTGGTGGACTCGGCCGTCGTGGTGGAGCTCACGCACGTGGCGACGCTGTACCACGACGACGTGATGGACGAGGCCGCGCTGCGCCGCGGCGCGTCCACCGCGAACGCGCGCTGGGACAACTCGGTCGCGATCCTCACGGGGGACTGGCTGTTTGCCCGGGCCTCCGATCTGGTCGCCTCGCTCGGGCCGGAAGCGGTCCGCATCCAGGCGCGAACCTTCGGCCGGCTGGTCGAGGGGCAGATCCGCGAGACGCTCGGCGTGACCGAGGGACAGGATCCCCTCGCGCACTACCTGTCGGTGGTCGCCGACAAGACCGGCTCGCTGATCGCTACGTCGGCGCTCTTCGGTGCTCGGTTCGCCGGCGCGTCCGAGGAGATCCAGGAGACCCTGCGAGCTTTCGGCGAGGAGATCGGCGCCGCTTTCCAGCTCGCCGACGACATCCTCGACGTCACCTCGGAGTCGGGCCAGTCCGGCAAGACTCCCGGCACCGACCTGCGCGAAGGCGTACCCACCCTGCCGGTCCTCATCTTCCGCGCCCAGGCCGACTCCACGGACCCGGTCGACGCCCGGCTGCTCGAATTGCTCGACTCCGACCTCACCGACGACGCCCGGCTCGCCGAAACCCTCGCCGTACTGCGCGAGCACCCGTCGCTGCGCCAAGCCGAAGACGACGTACGCCGCCGAGCCGACGAGGCCCGCAAGCTACTCGAAGACCTCCCCGTAGGCTCAGCCCGCACAGCCCTCGAGTCCCTCTGCGACTTGGTCGTCACCCGCTCGGTCTAAAACCTTCTCGTACGACGGACGCCCACGCGGGCTCCTCCGTCGCCCGCTCCCCACCCCCCAGCTACGGGGCTCCTCCGTCGCCCCTGCGCTGCCATTTGTTGCCAAGGGAAGGCGATATCGGGCGAGCCCTGGGCCCGGTCGGCGGTTGCCCGGCACGAGTCGGCGAACGCCCGAGACGGGGCGGCGGGGTGCCCGGGACGAGTCGGCGAACGCCCGGGCCGGGTCTCAAGCGAGTGCAGGACGCGCGCGCCGGGAAGGCGGCTGGCGAACGCCCGGGCCGGGTCTCGAGCGAGCGCCGGACGTACGCGCCGGGAAGGGGTCTGGCGAACGCTCTCGTATGAGTCGGAGCGCGCGACAAGATTCGGGCGGACGTCCGAGACGGTCGGTCGATCGGCGGCGGGAAGTGGCGCCGGAGGAACGCCGACGGGGCTTGGGCAGTACCTGGCTCGAAGGCCCGCCGCCAGTCGCTTGCGGGCGGTCAGTTCGGATGAGGTCCGAAGGTGATGGCAGCTAGGTGGTTTGCTTCGGTGCGGTTGAGGATTGTTGCCGTGGTCGCTCCGGGCACTGCTTGGCTGGGATCGGCTGCGGCCAGGTCTCGTAGTGTGGGCCAGCGGCGGGTGTGGGTGGTCATGCTGGCTGGGTGTACGACTCGGGCGCGGGCGTGTTGGCCGAGGCGAGCTACGGCTGGTGGTACGTCGAGCAGGATGAGGTGGAGCGGCCGATTTGAGCGTTGGGCGGCTCGGCCGATCAGGTGTCTTGCCCACGGGCGGGTTGCGCAGTCGTGGATGACGAGCGGGCCTTGGGTGCGGATGGCTCGTAGTACGAGCAGGTAGTAGGTCAGGTGCACGAGCGGGCGCCAGACGGCGTACGGGATCGGGCGGAGTACTGGCATCCAGCGATCCCGGAGGCGTTCGGAGTCGAGGACACGAACGGTGCCGGGATCGCGGAAAAGCCTTCTGAGCAAGGTGCTTTTGCCGGCACCGGGGATACCGGCCACGACGACGATCGAGTTTTCGGGGTAGCGCAGTTCGGTCGTGCCCAGGTTTTGGCGGGCACTCGGTGGCATGAGCAGAACAGTCACGGGAGCCTCCCTCGGCCTTTCCCAGAACAACGGGAGGGCCGATGGGAGGCGTTCCGTGATTGCCGCTCAGCGCGCTAAGAAGTCGATGAGAATCGGCTGAGGACTAGCGGCTGGTCCAGGCAGGGCTGTTGACGTAGTGGTTGTCGTAGAGATCACTGGTCGCCGCCAGTTCGGCCGGGTCGGTCTCGCCGCGGTACACGCCTTCGAGCAGGCGGTAGTAGTCGAAGCGCGGCTTGGCGTGCGTGAGAACGAAGAGCACCTCGGCGTCCGTAGTACCGGCTGCTTCGAAGGCGTGTGCGGTGTTCGGCGGTACTACGAGGAAGTCGCCGTGGTGCAGCGTGATCAGGTCCTCGCCGGTGAGAACGCGGAGACTGCCGTTGAGAACGAAGAACAGTTCGGAGGCCTCCTTGTGCAGGTGCGGGGGAGCTCCTTCCTTGCCTGGCTTGAAGATCGAGCGGTGGCTGGTGAGGTGGCCGCCCGTCGCGGGGGTGTCGGCGAGCAGGGTGACACCGCTGGCTTCGAGTACTTCGGCATCGGTCGAGCGAACGAGAACGGTCATGGCTTTCTCCTTTGTTGTGGATGGCAAATGTCCAGAATTAGAGCGTGAAGCGGTCGCGTTTTCCCCGTCGAGCTCAGGACTTGAGGTTGGCGAACCAGTGCCGGGTGTTGTCGGCGCTGTCGGGGTAGGTGGACTCGACCTGGGCGACGATGTCGGCGATGGTCTGGCTCGCCAGTTCGCGCCGGTAGGTGAGCTCGGCCTTGCGCATGGCCTGGGAGACCAGGCAGGTCTTGCGGTAGTCGGCCTTCGGGTCGGCGCCCGGGCCGGCGTGCAGAATCTCGGTGCATCTGAAGGCGTCGTCGGCGCCGTCGATCGCGATCACGACGTCGAGCAAGGTGATCTTGTCCGGCCGCCGAGCCAGCTGGAAGCCGCCCTTGGGCCCCGAGGTGGAGCTGAGGATGCCGGCTTTCGCGAGGGCCTGAAGCTGCTTGTTGAGGTAGGCGGCCGGCAAGTCGTAGAACGCAGCGAGCCGCTTCGCGGTGACAGCCTCGCCCGGGATGAAGCACAGATTCACGCAACTGTGCAACGCCCACTCCACGCCCTCGTTCATCTTCATAATCTGGACATTACACATCCAGAATAAGAACCGCAAGTCATCTCGGAGTCGTGGTGGGGCGACGCAGCTAACACGGCGTTCTTCCAACTAGCACACTGTGTTAGTCAGACGGCGGTGGCGGCTACTTGTTCTGGGGCTGGGCGGCGGCGGGCGGCCAGGCCGGTGGTGGTGAAGATGGCGAGGGCCAGCCAGACGAGGGCGAAGCCGGCCCAGCGCATGGGGGACATGGCTTCGTGGAAGATCAGGACCCCGACGGCGAACTGCATGATCGGGGCGATGTAGTTGAGCAGGCCCAGGGTGGTCATCGAGACCCGGGTTGCTGCCGAGCCGAAGAGGAGGAGCGGTATCGCGGTCACCGGGCCGGACAGTACGGCGATCGCCAGGTAGCCGGGTCCGTGATGGCTCACCGTGCTGTTGCCCTGGATCGCCAGCACGACAAGGGTGATCACAGCGAGCGGGGCGACGGTGGCCGATTCGATCGCCATTCCCTCGATCGCGCCGGCGTCGGCCTGCTTCTTGGTCAGCCCGTAGAAGCCGAACGAGAAGGTCAGCACGATCGCCACCCACGGCGGCCGGCCGTTCTCGATGGTCAGCCCGACCACCGCGATGAAGGCGACCCCGAGCGCGATCCACTGCCCGACTCGGAGGCGTTCGTGCAGGATGACGACGCCGAGCAGCACAGTGAACAGTGGCGTGATGAAGTAGCCGAGTGACGTCTCGACCACGCGACCGTGGTTGACGCCCCAGATGTAGGCGCCCCAGTTGACCGAGATCAGTACCGCGGCCCCCATCAACGCCCAGCGGCTGCGCGGATTCCGGAGCAACTCACGGACCCGCCCGAAGCGGCGGGTCGCGATCACCAGGGCGACGATCGTGAGCATCGCCCAGACGATCCGGTGGGCCAGGATCTCGACCGCGCCCGACCGGTCGAAGAGTTTCCAGTACAGCGGAAAAAGCCCCCACAGCAGATAGCTGATGACCCCGTACACGAGGCCTTTCCGCTGTTCTGGCACGGTCGCGAGTCTAGCCCCGGCGTCATTGGTGTCCAAGGAGTTTGCTCATGACGTGAGATGGGCTGGCGTGATGAGGTTGGATAGAGGGGTGAACACGAGGAGGCTCGCGTGGCTGTGAGGACCGGTTTGGTCTCGGTGACGTTCCGGCAGTTGGCGGTCGAGGAGGTCGTCGAGGTGGCCGACCAGGCGGGGCTGGCGGCGATCGAGTGGGGTGGCGACGTGCACGTCCCGCTCGGCGATCTGCCGGCCGCCCGGAAGGCGCGGGCGCTCTGCGAGGACCGTGGCCTGGCGATCGCGGCGTACGGGTCGTACCTACGGGCCGGCAGCGTCGACCGCGAAGAGATCCGTACTGCGGTCACTACCGCCGTCGAGCTGGGAGCACCGCGGATCCGCGTCTGGGCAGGCACGGTCGGTACGGCGGAAGCCGGCGTGGGCGACCGGATGGCGGTGACCCGCGGGCTGGCGGAGCTCGCCGACGTGGCCGCCGGGTCCGGGATCGAGATCGCAATGGAGTTCCACCGCAACACGCTCACCGACGAGGTGGACTCGACCATCACGTTGCTGCTGGATGTCGGCGCGCCCAACCTCACGACGTACTGGCAACCGCCGGTGGATCTCGACGACGCGGAGTGCCTGCAGCAACTCGAGGCGCTGATGCCCTGGCTGAGCACGGTGCACGTCTTCTCCTGGTGGCCGTCGAACAACCGGCTCCCGCTGGCGGCCCGCGAATCGCTGTGGCGTCCCGTCCTCGACCGGCTCGCCGCCGAGCCGCGCGAGATCAACGCGCTGCTCGAGTTCGTCGCCGACGACTCGGTCAGCCAGCTCACCACCGACGCCGCGGACCTGCACTCCTGGGTCTGAGGCCGGCCCACGGGCGATAGCATGGCGGGTCCCCGCAGTGGGTTCACCGGCAATGTGCAGGAGACATGGCTCAGTACGCGTTACTCATCCTTCCGTCGACCAATCGGGTGTACGCCGAATCGTCCACCGAGCTGACGATGGCCGAGCTGGCCCTGTTCGGCCGGACCGCGCTCGAGACGCCGGTCCACGACATCGCCCGTACGACGATCGGCGGCGTCCCGTATGTCACCTTCGAGGCCGACGACCTCGCCGAGGCCGACGCGGCCAAGCTGGCCAACCTGTCGTCGATCTACGCGCTGTTCCGCTTCGACGGGAAGCTGCTGGAGCCCGTCCACCTGCAGTCCCTGGACCGGCTCGACAGCGACCTGATCACCATTCCGAAGTACCAGGGCAAGACCAATGAGCTGTTCACCAAGCTGCTCCTCAACGTCACGCTGCTGTCGTCGGACTTCGCCGGTGACCTGCTGGAGCGCAAGTTCTCGGTGATCGACCCGCTGTGCGGCCGCGGTACGACGATGAACCAGGCGCTGATGTACGGGTTCGACGCGGCCGGGGTCGACGTCGATCGCAAGGATTTCGAGGCGTACGGGACCTTCGTGCAGACCTGGCTCAAGCGCAAGCGGCTCAAGCACGAGGCCGAGGTGATCCGGGTCCGGCGCGACGGCCGGGTCGCGGCGCATCGGTTGCAGGTGTCGTTCGGGCTCACCAAGGAGGACTGGAAGGCGGGCGACAAGCTGAATCTCAGCTACGTCAACGCCGACACCACCAAGGCCCTGGACTTCTACAAGCCCGGCAGCTTCGACCTGGTGGTGACCGACGCGCCGTACGGCGTGCAGCACGGCAGCCGTACTGCGGAGAGCGGGTTGCACCGCAGCCCGATCGACCTGCTGAAAGCGGCTGCTCCGGTCTGGGCGAGGCTGTTGCGACGAGGCGGCGCACTCGGCATCGCCTGGAACACCAACGTCGCCAAGCGCGACGCGGCGATCGAGATCCTGGCCGCCGCCGGACTCGAGCCGCTCGACGACCCGCCGTACCAGGACTTCGTCCACCGCGTCGACCAGGCCATCGTCCGCGACATCCTGGTCGCCCGCCGCCCTTCGTAGCCCGCGGATCCACTCAGTCGGCGGGCAGGTAGAGACCGATCACCAAGCTGCCCCGGCTGGGACTGTCACCGACCGGCCGGGCCTCGACCTGCCCGGCGGCTTGGGCTTCGACCGCGACCGACTTCAGCCCGGCCAGCGGTCCGTCGCCCGGTCCGACCGTGAAGGTCTGACCTCCCGACACCCCGGCGATCTCGAACGTGTGCAGTTCAGGCACGTCAACCGTTCCGAAGACCACGATGAACGGCTTGAACGCCGGCGTCTGGACGGTGACGCCCTGCTGGGTCTGGGACTTGGCGAACTCGGTGGTCATGCTGTCGGCCCAGCGGTAGAGGTGCCCCTGGTGCTCGATGACGGCAGGAAAGGAGACGTCCGGGCTCGTGAAGATCGGCCGGTCGTCCGAGCGGCTGTAGATGCCGATGCCGACCTGCTGGTCGGGTGACGCAGACGGTATGCCGTTCAGGTCGACGATCTCGGCGGTGATGACGGCCGGCCTGGTCGGATCGGCGAACATCCTCTTCGCGGTGAGCCGGGCGGTCACGATCGACCCGGGGTCCGTGACCGGGAACGAACTGCAGTCCTCGGTCGTGATCACCCGGCCGTCGATGCGCAGGACAACCTTCCGGCCGTCCTCGCCCCGAGCGATCGGGCGGCTGCAGAACACCCGGACGTCGACCTGCCGGTCGCCTGGAATCCAGCGCAGACTGGCAGATGCCTGGCCGACCTTGCCGACCGTCGCGGCCTGCAGGGCGCCCCCGGCGACCTCGGCGCGGTAGCGGATCCCGTACTGGACGTGGTCCTTGCCCGAGGTCTTGGGTGCCCGGCTCGGCAGGCCGTCCGAGGGTTCGGTCGGCCGCACTGACGGACTGGAGGCGGGGGGTGCGTCGGTGACGATCCGGAGGCCGTTGCTCAGAGCAACTACGGCGACGACTGCGACGATCGCAGTACCGGCAGCGGTGGCTGCGACGCGGCGCCGTCGAAGCTGGGCCCTGCGCCGTCGTACCGCGGCCAGCGGGACCGGTTGGGTCGGGTCGATCTCCGCGGCCTGGTCGTGCAGGTGATCCCGCAGGTCGTTGAGGCTCATGACTGCTCCCTGGTGGCGTCGAGGAGGGCGGGGTCGATCCGGAGTTTGGCCAGCGCGCGACTGGTCTGGCTCTTCACCGTGCCGACCGAACAGCCGAGGATCCGGGCAGCTTCGGCTTCCGTCAGGTCCTCGTAGAACCGGAGCACGATGACGGCCCGCATCTTTCGCGGCAGCCGGCGCAGTGCCTCACCGAGGTCGGTGCGGTCGTCGGCGCCGGTGTGATCGGTGGTCGAGGTGTGTGGTAGCTCGGCGGTGGGGTACTCGCCGTTCCAGCGCCGGCGCCACCAGGATGTGTAGGTGTTCACCAGCGTGCGGTGCACGTACGGCGCCGGGTCGTCGATCCGCCGCCAGACGGGCCAGCATTTCGCCAGCGTCGTCTGCAACAGGTCCTCGGCGAGTGCCCGGTCCTGGGTCAGCAAGTACGCCGTCCGCAGCAACGCGGCATAGCGAGCCACGACGAAGTCCTCGAACTCCACGCCCTCGCTCATCTCTTCCACCACGATCTCCACACCACCTACCAGCGGTCACACCCCCGAAAAGGTTGCATCAGTCCTTTGGCATGACCATCCGGGGCATGGGATTGGTTGCCTGTTCGTCGAAAAGTTTCTGGTGAGCTCTGGTCAGCGGTAGATAATGACGCAATCCTGGCCGGTGACCACGCGTTCCGCCCCTCGCGTCCCCGGAGGTAGATCATGCAGCTCAGCAGTAGGAGACTCCCCAGGATCGTCGCCGTCCTGGCTCTGTTCGCGGCGATGCTCGCGACCAGCATCACCACCTCGATCGTCACCGCGACCAAGGCCCACGCCGACGGTTGCTACACCTGGAGCCGCACGCTGAGCGAAGGTGCCAGCGGCGAAGACGTCCGGCAGTTGCAGATCCGGGTCGCCGGCTATCCGGCGTACGGCGGTCATATCGCCACCGACGGCGCCTTCGGGCCGGCCACCAAGGCGGCGGTGCAGCGGTTCCAGTCCGCGTACGGGCTGGGCGCGGACGGCGTCGCCGGTCCCGCGACGTTCAGCAAGATCTACGCGCTGCAGGACGACGACTGCACGCCGATCCACTTCACCTACGCCGAGCTCGACGACGGCTGCGGCGGCAGCGGGTACGACGGTGGGCCGCTGTCCGAGGCGGCCACCAAGGCGAACGCCCTGCAGACCATGTGGCAGTTGGAGGCTCTCCGGCACGCACTCGGTGATGTGGCGATCAACATCAGCAGTGGCTTCCGGAGCATCCCGTGCAACAACTCGGTCGGTGGCGCAAGCAACAGCCAGCACCTGTACGGCCGGTCCGCCGACCTGACCGGATCGCCGTCCCTGTGCACGTTGGCCAAACAAGCGCGTTACCACGGTTTCGGCGGGATCTTCGGCCCCGGCTACCCCGATCACAACGACCACACCCACGTGGACATCCGCACCACGAACTCCTGGTCCGCGCCCAACTGCGGCATCTGAACAAGGAGCGCCGGTACTACGGGGTGCCGGCGCTCCGGATCAGCTGGGTGAGGGTGATCCCGGCGGCGCGATCCAGATGCTCCGCGGTCAGCCCCGCGGCCCGCGCGCCGAGGACGTCGAGGTCGAAGTTGTCGCCGATCATCAACGTCTCGGCAGGCTCGACCCCGAGTGCCTCGCAGGTCAACCGGTACGCCTCGACGGCGGGCTTGCTGTACCCGAGGCTCTGCGAGGTGCAGACCACGTCGACCAGGTCCGCCAGCCCGATCTGCTCGAGCTTGGCGTTCTGCTGCGGCGTGCTGCCGTTGGTGAGTACGCCGATCCGCCATCCGTTGCTCCGGGCAACTTCCATCGCCGGCCGCGCGTCGTCGAAGGCGGCCCAGTTCCGGCGGTACCAGGCAAGGTAGCCCTCGAACGCCGCGTCCTGCTCGTCCTCGGTGCCGGGAACCGGTCGCCCGAGCAGCGGCAGAAACTCCCGCAGTCTCGCTCTGCGCTGGCCTTGGTGGGTGAACGTACCGGCCAGCCACGCTTCGAAGCTGCGATGCTCGATCTCGAACCACTGCGCCAGCAACTCGTCCGACGGCGTGCCGTCGAGCTCGGACACCCAGGCATGAACGGCCTTGGTGGCCGACGTGGTGTGGTCGAACAGTGTGTCGTCGAGGTCGAAGAGGACGGCCTTCATGCGGCTCGCACCGAGTCGCGGTTCAGCTCGCGGTGGTTGGCGTAACCCGACAGGGCGAGCGTGAGATCGAGCTCGGCCAGCAGACAACGCAGTACGTGCTCGACTCCTGCCTGTCCCGCGAGTGCCAGGCCGTACAGGTACGGACGGCCGAGCAGGATCGCCTTCGCTCCCAGGGCGAGCGCCTTGGCAGCGTCGGAGCCGGTCCGCACCCCCGAGTCGAAGAGCACGGTGACCTGCTCGCCGACCGAGTCCGCGATCGCGGGCAGCGCGTCGAGGGCCGCGATCGCACCGTCGACCTGGCGGCCGCCGTGGTTCGACACCACGATGCCGTCGACGCCGTGCTCGGCCGCGAGCTTGGCGTCGTCGACGGACGTGATGCCCTTGAGCACGATCGGGCCGTCCCAGTTGTCGCGGAGGAACGACAACTCGTCCCAGCCCAGCCCGACGTTGGGGAACATCTGTGCCCAGTGCATGACTGCCGCGGTCGGGTCTTCCGCGATCGGCTTGGCCAGCTTCGCCTGGAACGCGGGGTCGCTGAAGTAGTTCGCCAGTCCCTCGCCCTTGAGGAACGGCAGGAAGCCGCGATCCAGGTCGGCGGGCCGCCAGCCGATCGTGCCGGTGTCGAGGGTGAGCAGCAGGACGGAGTACCCGTTGCTCTTCGCCCGCTGCAGGAAGCTGAGGCAGACGTCCTTGTCGGTCGGCCAGTACAGCTGGTACCACTTGCTGTCCGCCTCGATCTGCTCGAACGAGTGGCTGGCCTGCGTCGAGTGTGTGTAGGTCAAGCCGAGTGCACTGGCGGCTCTTGCCGTCGCCAGCTCACCGTCGGGATGGGCCAGCGTCTGGACGCCGATCGGCGCGATCACCACCGGCGCGGGCATCTTCGTGCCGAGGATCGTGCAGGACAGGTCCCGCTCGGTGCTGCCGCGCAGCATCCTCGGGACCAGCCGCCACCGGTCGAAAGCGGCCAGGTTGGCGCGGGCGGTCGAACCGCTGCCCGCGCTCGGGACGATGTAGCCCATCGCCTCGGCCGACAGGTTCGCCGCCGCCTGGGACTCCAGCCGGGACAGGTCGGTGGTGATCTCCGGCCTGGTGTTCTGGAACATCCCCTGCACGTAGATGCTCAACTGGTGATCGCCGTAGTTGGCCATGGCGGGATGTTTTCATGGATCCCCGCCGACCCCCAATGCCCGGGCGACCGGCATGACATCCGTCAGGCGCAGGTCAGGACGGACGGCATCCGCTGCGTGGCACACCTTCGCCGAAGGTAGAGGCAGTCGACGAAAGCGAAGGAGCAAGAGATGAAGCGGCGGTTCTGGCCGGCGATCGGGTTGTTCTTCCTGGCGCCGTTGGTGGCGGAGTACCTGCTCGGGAACCTGCCGATCACCGCCCTGTTCGCACTGGTCGGCCTGGCCGGCCTGTACGGCGGTGGCGCGGTGTTGATCCGCGAGTTCGTGCGGCGACGGGGCTGGGGCTACCCGAGCATCCTGGTGCTCGCGCTTGCGTACGGCGTACTGGAGGAAGGGGTGACCACGCAGTCGCTGTTCAATCCGAATTACGCGGATCTGCGACTGCTCGACTCCGGTCATATCGGCTTTCTCGGCATGGGCGCGCCCTGGACGCTGATGGTGCTGACCTTGCACACGGTGTGGAGCATCACGGTTCCGATCGTGCTGGTGGAAGCGGTGTCCAAGCGGCCCCGTGAACCCTGGCTGGGCAAGGTCGGGCTCGCGGTCATGAGCGTGCTGTTCGTCCTGGGAGTCGCTGCGACGACGCTGATCCAGTTGAAGAACGACCCGTTCGTGGCATCGCCCGCGCAGTTCACCGGGGTCGCCTTGGTGTTCTTCGCGCTGATCGGCCTGGCGGCGAAACTCGGATCCGACGTGTCGCGCCGCGGGCCCGGAGGGGTGCCCGCGGTGTGGCTCGTCGGGTTGATCTCCTTGGCCGTCACGTCAGCCTTCATGCTCGTGAGCGACCTGGACCTGCCGGGCTGGCCGACTGCAGCGATCTATGTCGTCGGCTGGGTGGTTGCGAGTCTCCTTGTCTTGTTCTGGTCGCGGCGTGAAGCGTGGACCCGGCAGCATGTCCTCGCACTGGCGAGTGGGGCGCTGCTCACCTATGCCTGGCACGCCTTTCCCGAGTCGCCGGTGTTCGACGCCTCGAAGACGGTCGACCTGATCGGGAACGCGGTGTTCGCGGCGCTGGCCCTGGTCCTGCTGTGGTTCGCCTGGCGACGGGTGGCAGTCGTCACACCCGCGGCTGGTACGACGGCCGGCGCTCCGACGGTGGATGAGACAATCAGGCGTGACGAGTTCAGTGACTCCTGACAGCCGGCTGGCTTCGCGGCATGTCGGGCCGGCCCTGCTGGCCTTGGCGATCGGTGGTTTCGCGATCGGGACCACCGAGTTCGTCACGATGGGCCTGCTGCCGCAGATCGCCGACGGGGTGCACATCTCGATCCCGACCGCCGGGCACGTCGTCTCGGCGTACGCGATCGGCGTGGTCGTCGGCGCTCCACTGATCGCCGCCCTCGGCGCCCGGACCGGCCGCAAACGCCTGCTGCTCGGGCTGATGGCGATATTTGTCCTCGGCAACGTTCTCTCGGCGGTCGCGGGTAGTTACCAGCTTCTGATGGCAGCTCGGTTCCTGACCGGCCTGCCGCACGGCGCGTTCTTCGGGATCGGGGCCGTCGTCGGCGCGTCCATGGTGCCGGCGAACCGGCGGGCCTGGGCGGTCTCGATGATCATGGTCGGCCTGCCGGTGGCGAACATCATCGGCGTCCCGCTGACCACGCTGCTCGGTCAGCGGGTCGGCTGGCAGATCCCGTTCCTCGCGGTCGGCGTACTCGGTCTGCTCACGCTGGTCGCGGTCTGGTTCTGGGTCACGCCGCAACCGGTCGGCAACGACGTCAACGTCCGCAGCGAGTTGAGCGCGCTGGCCAAACCGCAGGTCTGGATGGCCCTGCTGGTCGGCATGGTCGGCTTCGGCGGCATGTTCGCGACGTACTCGTTCATCACGCCGACGATGACGGAGCTGGCCGGCTTCAGCGAGGCCGCGGTGACGATCGTGCTGGCCGTGTACGGCGTCGGCATGACCGGGGGCACCCTGGTCGGCGGCCGGCTCGCCGACCGCGCGCTGATGCCCAGCCTGTACGGCGGATTGGTCGCCGTCACCGTCGTTCTCGGTACCTTCGGCTGGCTCGCGCAGTCCAAGGTCGGCGCCCTGGTCGGGGTGTTCGCGATGGGGTTCAGCGCGAGCATCCTGATTCCGGCGCTGCAGACCCGGTTGATGGATGTCGCGCACGAGGGCCAGTCGCTGGCGGCCTCGCTGAACCACTCGACGCTGAACGTCGCGAACGCACTCGGCGCCTGGCTCGGCAGCGTCGTACTGGCCGCCGGCTACGGCTACGAATGGCCGAGCCGGGTCGGCGCCGCGCTGGCCGTGGCGGGTCTCGTCCTTGCCCTGATTTCAGGCTGGATGGACCGCCGGAAGGCCACCACGACCGCAGGATCTCAGGCCCTCTGACGCTCGGCCCGCAGCTGGATCAGCTCCTCGACCGCGCTCGGCAGCGTCGTCTCGAAGACGATCAGCTTCGCCCAGGTCGGCGTCACGACGACCCTGACCATGCCGTCGTGGTAAAGCAATCGCACCTCCGTGTCCATCGGCAGGGCCACCATCGGGTTCTGCTTCAGGGCATGCAGTTCAGGGCGTTCTTCGGCGTACTCACGACGATCTCCGCGCCGTTCCAGGCGAAGATGATCGGAACGTTGCGAGCAACTCCTGACTCGCCGGCCGGAGATGACAGATGTCATCGGTGGCTGTGGACGGGTGCATCTACCGCGGCCGGGTCCGCACCGGTCAGGCTGGCGCGGAAGGAGGGCAGATGGCGACTGTGCTGGACTTCCAGCGGCCGCGGAGCGTCCTGCGGTCTGCCGACGGCATAGCGTATGGAGCTGTGACTCCGGACCGGGCAGTGGACCGAGTGGCGTACTCCGACCTGCTGGTCCGCTTCATCGCCGTCGCCCCGCTGCTCGCCTCGGCCCTGATCGCCGTCGTCCAGCTGACGAATCTCACCGGCAGCCCGGCCAGAACCCTGATCGTCGTTGCCCTCGGCAGCTGTCTGGTGGTGCCGAACCTGCACCATCTGTGGGCTCTGGGGCACGCCGAACGGCCGCGAGCAGGACGTTGGACCCTCGCCTTCATGTTCGTCGCCTACCCAGCCGGGCTGACGCTGGGGTTCAGCTGGACGTTGATGGGCGTGCAGCTGCTGGTGTCGGCGGTGATCGTCCTGCCGCGTCCCTGGTCGGTAGCGGTCGGATTCGGCGTGGGGATCGGGATGCTGGTCGTCAGCCAGCTGTTCGACCAGACCGCCAATCCGCTCTGGCTCATCGTTGTCGTCCTCAACCGGGCGGGAGCGTGCTTGGTGCTGGCCTGGTTCTCCGCCGCTCTGCGCCAGCTCCTGGCAGCCCGAGAGGATCTGGCCACCCAGGCCGTACTCCGTGAGCGCATCCGCATCGACGCGGAGCTGGCCGCGACCGTCGGCACAGCCCTTGGTTCCATTGCCGTCAGCGGCGCGGCCATCACCCGGCTTGCCGACTCGGAATCGAAGCTCGCGGCGAAGCAGCTCCGCACACTCGTCGACGGTTCGCGGCAGACCTTGGCCGAGACCCGCCGGCTGGTCCGCGCCTATCAGCGCGGCTCGCTGGGCGCGGAACTCGACACCGCGGTGGCGCTGCTGGGCGCAGCCGGGATCCGGGTCCGGCTCGTACTTCCCGGCGGAGATCTGACCGCGGCGGCAGACGAAACCTTCGCGGCGTCTCTCCGTGCGGTCGTCGACCGACTCCTCCACGACGGTTCGGTCCGCAGTTGCCGGCTCACTGTGGTCCGCTCGGTCGGGGACCAACGGCTGGTGCTCCAGGCCGAGGCTTCGGACGAGGTGACGCCAGCATGACACCGGACTCCTTGCAGTGGATCACCCGCCGTGCCTCCTGGGCGATGCTGGGCCTTCATCTGGCCGTCGTCGTGCTACCGCTGGTCCTGGTGACCACCGGTGGGGCTGCCGATCACAGCGCCCGGCAGATCGCGTTCGCAGTACCGGCGCTGACGGTCTTCGCCATCCTTCACCTGCGCCATGTCCGGGCCGCCGCCCGGGGCTCGCGGCCGAGGGGATGGCCTTGGTCGTTGATCGCTCTGGCCGCCCTCGCGTACCTGCCGCTGAACTGGATCGGAGGCGACTGGGCCGCCACCGGGCTTCTGCTGACCGCGTCGGCGATGCTGCTGCTTCCCGGGCACTGGCGGTTCTCCGTCGGTTTCGCGGTTCCGTTCGCCATAGGTACCGCGTGGAACATCCTGCTGGCCTTCGGCTATCTGGGGGCTGATCAAGGCGACCCGTCCGGCAGCAACGACAACGAGGTGGTGGTCGCGGTCTACTGGGTGGGCATCCAGTGCGTCTTCATCTTCGCCCTGTACGGCGTGGTCCGGCTGGTCGTGCTGGTGAACGAGCTGTACGAGACGCGGTCCGAGCTGGCGCAGTCGGCGGTCGACCGGGAGCGGATCCGGCTGTCGCGGGATCTGCACGATCTGCTGGGTCAGAGTCTGTCGGCGATCTCACTGAAGGGAGACCTGGCGATCCGGCTGCTGCCGATCGACCCGGCCGGCGCGCGGACCGAGATCGTCAGCCTGACCGAGGTGGCCCGCACCGCGCTGCGCGACGTACGGGCTATCACGAGAGACGAACACCAGGTAACGCTGCGAGACGAGATCGCCGCGGCGGCCGCGTTGCTCGCCGCGGCCGGGGTGGATGCGCGGATCGAGGACGGTGGGTACGAGTTGCCGTCGCCGGTCGAGCGCGTGCTGGCGTGGGCGGTACGGGAGGGGACCACGAATCTGCTGCGGCACAGCGACGCGTCGTACTGCGTGATCAAGCTGACCCTCGTCGACGGACAGGTCTCGCTGGAGATGGTGAACGACGGCGTACGGTCGGCGGTGAGTGCGGACGGCAGCGGGATCGCCGGGTTGCACGAGCGCGCGGCGGCGCTGGGTGGACATGTGAGTACGCAGACGGCCGGGAACACCTTCCGGTTGTCCGTCAGCCTGGAGGTCAGATGATCAGGGTCCTCATCGCCGAGGACATGCACATGATCCGCGGCGCGCTGGTGGCCCTGCTGTCCTTGGAGGAGGACATGGAGGTCGTGGCGGAGCTGGATCGCGGCGACGAGATCGTCGCCGCGGCGTTGCGGACGCAGCCCGATGTGGCGGTGCTGGACATCGACCTGCCGGGCGTCGACGGACTGACCGCGGCCGGAGAACTGCACGAGAAGTTGCCGTCAGCAAGGATCTTGGTGCTCACCGGATTGAGTCAGCCGGGCGTACTGCTGCGGGCTCTGCAGGCCCACGTTCGCGGGTTCATCGTGAAGGACGCGCCGGCCGAGACGCTGGCCGACGGCGTACGACGGGTTCACGCGGGGGAGCGGGTCATCGACCCGGATCTGATCGCGGCCGCCCTCGAAACCGGCACCAGCCCGCTCACCGCCCGGGAGGCCGACGTACTGCGAGCTGCCGAGTCAGGGCTGCCGACCGATCAGATCGCGAGCCGGCTGTCGCTGTCGTCCGCGACGGTGCGCAACTACCTGTCCAACGCCATCACCAAGGTGGGTGCGCACAACCGGCTGGACGCGATCAGGATCGCGCGCAACGCCGGCTGGCTGTAGGTCCTTGGGGAATCAGGGGTGTTCCGGAGGCCCGCGCTTCGGCGAGTTGGTTGAATCAGGGTATGGCGACCATGGTGTTGAGCGGGGCCGATGTGGTGCGGCGGCGTGGGCTGCGGCAGATGCGGTTGGTGGCGCTGTCCTTGCTGGTGCTCGCCGCCGTCATCTACGTCCTCACCCTGCATCACGACGGTGCGTGGGGATACGTGAACTCGGCGGCCGAGGCGGCGATGGTCGGCGCGCTGGCCGACTGGTTCGCCGTCACCGCGCTGTTCCGGCACCCGCTCGGGCTGCCGATCCCGCACACCGCGATCGTGCCGACCCGCAAGGACAGCCTGGCGGAGAGCCTGGAGCAGTTCGTCACCGAGAACTTCCTGTCCGAGGCCGTCGTCGCCGAGAAGATGCGCACCGCCGAAGTCGGCCGCCGGGTCGGCGAATGGCTTGCCACCGGCAACCATGCCGAACGGATCGTCGAGGAAGGCGCCCGCACGATCGGCGCCGCCTTGCCGAAGCTCGGTGATGCCGACGTCACGGCGTTCGTCCAGGGTTCGCTGCTACCGCGCTTCGCGAAGGAGCCGCTGAGCCCGATCGCGGGCCACTTCCTCAAGTCGGTCGTCGACGACGGCGCTCACCACGCCCTGTTCGAACTGCTGATGGTCGAGGCGTACGACTGGCTGCTGGAGAACCGCGACACTCTTGCCGAAGTCGTCGGGCCGCGCGCACCTCGCTGGTCACCGCGCTGGGTGGACGCGCTCGTGATCGACCGGATCCACCGCGAGGCACTCAGCTGGCTGGCCGGCGTACGGGACGATCCGCACCACCCCGCCCGCAAGGCCGTCGACCGCCTCCTCGACCAACTCGCCGACGACCTCCAGCACGACCCCGAGATGATGGAACGCTTCGAGGCGTTCAAGCGCCGGATGCTCACCCACCCCGACATGGGCACCAGCCTGACCGCCGTCTGGGACGCGGCCCGTACGGCGTTGATCGACGCGATCGCCGACCCCAACGGCCACCTCCGCCAACGCGGCGCCCAACTCATCAAGGACCTCGGTCACCGCCTGCAGACCGACGACACCCTCCGCGCCCGCATCGACACCCGAGCCTCCGAGGCCGTCACCTACATCATCCGCACCTACGGCACCGAGATCGTCTCGATCATCTCCGACACCATCGAACGCTGGGACGGCCGGGAAGCCGCCGACCGCATCGAACTCCACGTAGGCCGAGACCTCCAGTTCATCCGCATCAACGGCACCGTCGTAGGCGCCCTGGTAGGCCTGACAATCCACACCCTCACCCAACTGCTCTGAGGTAGCACATGTGCTATTTTGGCTGGTATGGATGCCTTGGGACTGCGCGAGCTACGCCAGAACGCGAGTGACCTGGTCCGCCGGGCCGAAGCCGGCGAGCACCTGGTGATCACCGTGTCCGGCCGGCCGGCGGCTGTGCTCGGACCCGCCGAACGAGACTACTGGCGACGGTACGACGAGGTCGCCGAAGTTCTGAGCGTCCGGTCCGACGACGACTGGACCGCAGACCGTGAACTGGTCGACCACGCCCTGCGGGACCCCTGGGAGAACCAGTGAGGGCCGTCCTCGACACCAGCGTCCTGATCGGCGGTCTCGCGGAACCGATCGATGCCGAGCTGGCGATCAGCGCAGTCAGCCTGGCCGAGCTGCATTTCGGCGTCCTGATCGCAAAGACGCCGCAAGTCCGCGCGGCACGATTGCGCCGCGTCGCGTCTATCGAGCGTGCCTTCGAGCCACTTCCGGTCACGGATGCCGTCGCCCGGACATATGGCGCCTTGGCGGCGGCCGTTGTAGCTGCTGGTCGTCATCCCCGGAGTCGATCCCTCGATCTACTCATCGCGGCCACCGCCGCCACCCACGACGCCGTGCTCTACACCTGCAATCCCAAGGACTTTTACGGGCTCGACGAACACCTCGAGGTCGTCGCTGTCTGACGACCCGGACCTGAGGATCGCGCACTGCTGCGGCACCTTCACCGGGACGCCGACAGCAACCACCAGCCGAGCCGCGGCGGGGGAGCGGCGGCTCGGGGTGGTGGGAGCTGCGTGGGGCGTTAGTTGACGGTCCAGGTGTCGGTGCCGGTTAGGAGGGATTGGAGGTCGCCGGTGCCCTGGGACTCCTTGGAGGTGGTGACCTGTTGGCGGACCAGGTCGTCGTAGGCCGGGCGGTCTACGGAGCGGAAGACGCCGATGGGGGCCCGGTGGAGGACGCCGGCGTCGGTGAGGCGGGAGAGGGCGAAGGCGTACGCCGGGTCGTCGGCGTGGGCGTCGTGGATGACCAGGTCGGCCTCGCCGCCGGGCAGTGAGGCGACTTCGCGGACCGCGAGGGAGGCGAAGCCGTCGCGGACGACGCCGAGGCGGCCGTCGGTGCCGAAGCGGATGGGTTCGCCGTGGACCAGCGGGATGATCGCGTCGTCGCGGGTCTCGGGGTTCTTGAAGGCGTCGAAGGCGTTGTCGTTGAAGATCGGGCAGTTCTGGTAGATCTCGACGATCGCCGTACCGCGGTGGGCCGCGGCCTGCCGCAGTACGTCGGTCAGGTGTTTGCGGTCCGAGTCGATGGTGCGCGCCACGAAGGTCGCCTCCGCGCCGAGCGCCAGCGAGACCGGGTTGAACGGGTTGTCGACCGAACCCATCGGCGTCGACTTCGTCACCTTGCCCGGCTCCGAGGTCGGCGAGTACTGGCCCTTGGTCAACCCGTAGATCCGGTTGTTGAACAGCAGGATCTTCAGGTTCACGTTGCGCCGCAGCGTGTGGATCAGGTGGTTGCCGCCGATCGACAGCGCGTCGCCGTCGCCCGTGACGACCCAGACGCTCAGGTCCGGCCGCGCCACCGCGAGCCCGGTCGCGATCGCCGGCGCGCGGCCGTGGATCGAGTGCATGCCGTACGTCGACAGGTAATACGGGAACCGTGAGGAGCAGCCGATCCCGGAGACCATCGCGACGTTCTCGCGCTTGATCCCCAGCTCCGGCAGAAACCCTTGAAAAGCAGCCAGTACTGCGTAGTCGCCGCATCCCGGGCACCACCGGACCTCCTGGTCCGACACGTACTCCTTGCGGTTCTGCGGCTCGTCGGCGGCGGGAACTCCCCTCAGACCGGGCAGCCCCAGATCGATCGAGGTCATCGTGCTCCCTCCGGGTTCAGGTGGCCGTTCGCGGACGGATGGCCGTTGTGGCCGTTGTGAGCGATCGGATCGTGCAGGGCCTCGCCGTGGGTGACAGCAGCCGCGTCGGCGCCGAGGTGACGCGCGTCGTCGTCGATCCCCTCGGTCTCCTCGACCAGGTTGCCGATCACCTCGGCGAGTTCGGCCGCGCCGAGCGGCATGCCGCGGACCTGTGCGTAAGACACCACGTCGACCAGGTACTTCGCCCGCAACAGCATCGCGAGCTGCCCGAGGTTCATCTCCGGCACGAGCACCTTGTCGTAAGAGCGAAGGATGTCGCCCAGGTTCGGCGGGAAGGGGTTCAGGTGCCGCAGGTGCGCCTGCGCGATCTTCCCGCCCACCTTGCGAACGCGCCGGCAGGCAGCACCGATCGGCCCGTACGTCGAACCCCAGCCGAGCACCAGCACCTTCGCCGTACCGTCGGGGTCGTCCACCTCCAGCGGCGGGACGGTGATGCCGTCGACCTTGGCCTGGCGGGTGCGGACCATCAGGTCGTGGTTGGCCGGGTCGTAGGAGATGTTGCCGGTCTTGTCCTCCTTCTCCAGACCACCGATGCGGTGATCGAGCCCCGCCGTACCGGGAACGGCCCAGGCACGCGCCAGGGTCTCCGGATCGCGCAGGTAGGGAAGGTAGACCGGCTCACCCTTGTCGTTGGTCGCGTTGGGCGACGTCGTGAAGTTGGGGTCGATCGTCGGCAGGTTCTCGATCACCGGGATCTGCCACGGCTCGGAGCCGTTCGCGAGGTAGCCGTCGGACAGCACGATCACCGGCGTGCGGTAGGTGACGGCGATCCGGGTCGCCTCGATCGCGATCGCGAAGCAGTCCGCGGGGGACTGGGCCGCGACCACCGGCAGCGGGGCCTCGCCGTTGCGGCCGAACATCACCTGCAGCAGGTCGGCCTGCTCGGTCTTGGTCGGCATACCGGTCGACGGGCCGGCCCGCTGGATGTCGCACACCACCAGCGGCAGTTCGAGCATCACGCCGAGGCCGATCGTCTCCGACTTCAGGCTGATCCCCGGACCGGACGACGTGGTGACACCGAGCGCGCCGCCGAACGAGGCGCCCAGCGCCGCGCCGACACCGGCGATCTCGTCCTCGGCCTGGATCGTCGTCACGTCGAACCGCTTCAGCTTCGACAGCTCGTGCAGGACGTCGGACGCCGGGGTGATCGGGTAGGCGCCGAGCACCAGCGGCATCCCGGCTCGCTGAGCGCCCGCCACCAGGCCGTACGCCAGCGCGAGGTTGCCCGAGATGTTGCGGTACTGACCGGTCGCCATCGGCGCGGGCTTCACCTCGTAGCGGACCGAGAACTCCTCGGCCGTCTCGCCGAAGTTGTAGCCGGCCCGGAAGGCCGCGATGTTCGCGTCCCGGATGTCCGGCTTGCCGGCGAACTTGGACTCGAGGAAGTCGATCGTCGACTCGACCGGCCGCTGGAACAGCCAGGACACCAGGCCGAGCGCGTACATGTTCTTCGCCCGGGACGCGTCCTTGCGGGTCAGCCCGAACTCCTTGACCGACTCCACGGTCATCCCGGTCAGGTTCAGCGGTACGACGTGGTACGCGTCGAGCTCGCCGGTCTCCAGCGGGTTCTCGTCGTACCCGATCCGCTTCAGGTTGCGCGCGGTGAAGTCCGCGGTGTCGATGATCAGGGTGGAACCGCGCGGTACGTCGCGCAGGTTCGCCTTGAGCGCGGCGGGGTTCATCGCGATCAGCACATCGGGCGCATCACCGGGCGTGAGGATGTCGTGGTCGGCGAAGTGCAACTGGAACGACGACACTCCCGGCAGAGTCCCGGCTGGTGCCCGGATCTCGGCTGGGAAGTTCGGCAACGTCGACAGATCGTTGCCGAACGATGCCGTTTCCGCTGTGAATCGGTCCCCCGTGAGCTGCATCCCGTCACCGGAGTCACCGGCGAACCGGATCACCACGCGGTCGAGCTGCCTGACCTCGATGGTCACTGTTCTGTTCATCTCCAAGTCGAGCTTGGGCCGGCCGGAGCTCTCGTGGAGTCAGCCGATCCCCCCGGGTAAGGGCGATACCCCCATATTAGTTCGCCCTTAGTACGGAACCATGCGAAACCTCGTGCAGTCCACAGCCTGGGATCAACCGATGCCCACCGGCCCGGCAGTGGTTTGATGCGCCCTTCGCGGTCCCGCCTCCAGCGCGTACTACGTGCGTGGGCCTGGCCGGCCTGAGGTCACTGCGAGCAGTCGCTCGCTTGCCTTCTGCAGTCAATGCGTGCAGGGTGTCGTCATGAATTCGTGATCTACCCCGGGATCCACCCGGGCTCGAGGAGTTTCGCCATGGGCCTTCGCCCGATCGCCGCCGGCCTGATCACCGCGGCCCTGCTGACCGCACCGCTGACCGCCTGCGGTGCGACCCCGTTACCGGCCGAGAGTTCGCTCTCGCTCCAACGCAGCCAGGTGGCCACACAGGCCGCGGCTCCGGTCCGGACCGTGAAGATCACCAGCCTTCGGACGACCGACTACACCAAAGGCACGCTGACCGTCGCGGGCACGCTCACGCCGGCGCCGGCAGCCGGTTCCCGGATCGCCTTCCAGCGCTGGTCGGCGACCGCGGGCTGGCAGGAGATCGGCCACGCGAGCTCGTCCGGCACCCAGGTGACGATCTCGGTGAACCAGCCCGGCTCGATCCGGACCTACCGGCTGGCGATCGGCCCACAGGCGCCGTACGCCGCTGCCGCTTCTGCGCCGACTGGCTTCTACCACTACGTCTGGCGGGGCATCTACAAGAAGCCGCTGCTGGCCACCGGCGGCAAGGGACACCCGCAGTACAACGTGGTCCCACCGTCCGAGGCGCCGCGCCGGGCCGAGGCGGAACTGCTCGCCGACAAGGGCGGCGTGGTCTGGGGTGACATCAACAGCGCGGGCTGCACGTGGGTGAAGAACTGGCTCGGCAACATCACGGACGGCACGATCCGCGCGTCGCTGCTGA
Source organism: Kribbella voronezhensis (assembly GCF_004365175.1). Lineage (NCBI taxonomy): Bacteria > Bacillati > Actinomycetota > Actinomycetes > Propionibacteriales > Kribbellaceae > Kribbella > Kribbella voronezhensis. The sequence continues at coordinate 4,599,238 of NZ_SOCE01000001.1, forward strand.
ACGGCAGCACGGTGCTGGGCACTCTCGACCAGGCTCAGGAGACCGAAGGCTGGCTGAACCGGAAGATCACCGGCGTCACCCGCCTGCGTCTGCAGGTCGCCGACGTGAGATCCGGCTACGGCCCGCAGGTCGCCACCGACTCGATGCTGCTCTGCACCAACTGACAGGTCGTACGAACTAAAGTGGACCAGGTGTCAGAGGCCTACGGAGTTGTCGCGGCGATCCTCGTGCTGGGGCTCGGCGGCCTGATCGGTGCGTTCGCGCTGAACCGTGCCCTCACCGTCACCTACCCGACCGCGGAGAAACTCAAGACGTACGAGTCGGGCGTGGACCCGGTCGGCGAAGGCTGGGCGCAGGTTCACATCCGCTACTACCTCTACGCCTACCTGTACGTCATCTTCGCCGTCGACGCGGTCTACCTCTTCCCCTGGGCGGGCGTCTACGCGGCCCTGGGTCTCTCGTCGCTGGTCGAGATGTTCGTCTTCCTCGCTTTCGTCACCGTCGGCCTGCTCTATGCCTACCGCAAAGGCGTCCTCACCTGGACCTGACGGCGGTGACTGTGAGTCACCTGCCTCCGCAGGGAACTATCGTTGCTTGCTCACCCTGAGTGATTGCTTCCGACAACAATATCGATCAGATGCCTTGTTATGTCACGGATTGCAATTGGGGCATCGCCAATTCGTCAGAACAAGGTTATGGTGATTACTCGGGGACACGGGGCGAATACGGGGTGGTGAGGCATGTCTTGGCAACTCTGGGTATTGATTGGACTGGCTGTCGCGGGCGTGGTCGGGATTTTCGCGTGGCGGCTTCGGCACGCTCAAGAAGTCTTCGACCGGATCGTCCGGCAGACCGATCCAGCCGCTGACGAGGTCGCACGCCGCCGCCTCGCCCGCACACCGGCCCCACGCCGCATCGTCGGTCACCTGCCCCACATAGCAGTCCACTCCCGCCGCCACCACTAACACCGGCTCGCACGGCACAGACGCCGGCGCGGCTGTCCGGGGGTAGTGGGTCAGGTGTCGAGGAGGCCGTCGCGGCGGGCTACGGCGGCGGCTTCGGTGCGGGAGCGGACGCCGAGTTTGGCGAGGATGTTGGAGACGTGCACGCTGACCGTCTTCTCGCTGATGTAGAGCTCGCGGGCCAACTGCCGATTCGTCCGGCCTTCGGCCAGCAACGCAAGCACCTCGGTCTCACGAGCGGTCAACGCCGCAGGTCCTTCTCCTGCCTCTGCCCCGCCGAGTTCGTCGAGCAGCGGTTTGGCGCCCAGCGCCCGCGCCACCTCGGCCGCGAGTTGAGCCTGCTCGTGCGCCTCGGTGATCCGCCCGCCCGCACGCAGAGCCGCCGACAGATGGACCCGTGAGCGTGCCTGCTCGAAGACATAGCCGTAGCCGAAGGCGTCGACCGTCCGCTGCCAGGTCGCGACGTGCTCATCGGCCGACGGCGGATCGATCCCCGCCAGCCACCGCAGCCGCTCCCACTCCGCCTCCAGCCTGGCCAGCCAAGCGATCCCCTCGACCCCGAGCACGCGCCCGGGCGGCAAGCCCTTCTCCGCTGTCGCCTGCCCGTCGGCCAGCAGTTCCGCGCCGCGCGCGACCAACTCAGCAGCGGCAGTCGGTTCACTCACCACCCGCTGGCACAGCAACTGCAGGCCGAGTGCGGAGAACCGGATCTTCGCCATGAACCACTCGGTCTGGAACACCTCGGCGCACAACGCGGACACGTCGGCGATCAGCTTCTCCGCCTCGGCGACCTGATCCAGCGCACGATAGGCATCCACCGCGGGCTGCAGTCCGATGATCGGCAGCATCACATCGAGCGACCACCACTTGCGCAGCCGCTCCAGGTCCTCGGCGACCGCGGTGTCGCCGCGGCCGCCTCGCACAGCCAGGGCCACTCCTCGCAACGACGCCTCGGCCGCCACCGGTGTCATCGTGTCGACCCGGGCCGTCTCGGCAGCGCCGTCCCAGTCGCCCAGGATGAACTGGGTCAACGCCAGCATCCGGCGAGCGTCGAACCCATAGGCGGCCCACTGACGCCCGAGCTCACCTGCCCGGTGCCACGCGTTCTCCATGGAAGCCCTGGCGTTGATCAGGTCGCCCTGCTCGTACTGCGTCGAGCCGAGCAGGAACCTGCTGCGTACTTCGGCCGCCGAGTCGCCGGCCAGCTGAGCCCGTACGGCGGCTTCCTCCAACTGCTTCACCGCGATGACGGGATCACCGGCCTGGCGGCGCAGCAGAGCGAGGGTGATCCCGGCGTCGCCGGCCGCGGCCTCCTGACCGATCTCGCGGGCGATCTGGACCGCCTCGAGCGCCCAGCGCTCCGCCTCCATCGGCCGGCCCAGCTGGTAGCAGACATTCGCGTACAGCGAGACGACCTGGGCCTTGAAGACGCTCGCCGGCTCGTCGGAGGTCAGCCGCAACGCCTGCGACACAGCCTCGTGCGCTTCCTGGTCATGGTCGATGTAGAGCGCGATCTCGGCCAGCGGGATCAAGAGCTGAGCCCGCTGCAGGCGCGGTGCGTCGGCCGGCAGCTCGGCCAGGGCCTTGCGGAGCAGCTTCAAGGCCCGAGGTTGCTGGGCCGACAACGCGGCCGCCCTTGCTGTCTCGACGATCAGCCAGGTCTTGTCGATGCTGGCGTCCCCGGCCGCGTTGGGATAGAGCTCGAGCGCCATCTCGTAGTGCTTCAGCGCTTCCTGCGGGGCCGCGACCGAGATCGCCTCCTGCCCGGCCCGCACCCGCGCTTCGAAGGCGGTCGCCAGATCGTGGGAGCGGGTGGCGTGCCCGGCCAGCTCGGCCGCAGTACCGGCGACCGTCTGGTCTTTCAGTGCTTTCGCGTACGCCGCGTGTTGGCGCACCCGCTCGCCGGGGAGCAGGTCGTCGTAGACCGCCTCGGCCAGCAGCGCGTGGCGGAAGTAGTAGCTCGCGTTGCCCGGGTGCTCGATGATGTGCGCGTCGATGAGCTCCCGGAGCGCGGCGTCCAGCTCCCGATCGGGTAGGCCGGCCACCGAGGTCAGCAGGGTGTGCGGAACCCGGCGCCCGGCGACAGCGATCACGCGGGCCACCTGGCGGGCGTCGTCCGACAGCGGGTCGAGCCGGACCAGGAGGAGATCGGCCAGATCCGGCGGTACGGCGTCGGCGTCACCCATCGACGCGGCGGCGACCAGCTCCTCGGTGAAGAAGGCGTTCCCGCCGGCGCGCTCGAGGATTCGGCGTACCTCCACCTCGGACAGCGGCTCGGTGGTCAGCTCGTTGAGGAGCGTCAGCGACTCGTCGGCGTCCAGCGGAGCCACGTTCACCCGGCGGACCCGCGGGATGCGGGACCACTCGGCGATCGGGCGGCGGAGCGGGTGCCGCCGGTGCAGGTCGTCGCTGCGGTAGGAGATCACCAGCGCGAGTCGCTGCGAGGTGAGCCGGGTGAGCAGGAAACCGATCAGGTCCCGGGTCGAGTCGTCGGCCCAGTGCGCGTCCTCGATGATCACCAGCAGCGGCTCGCTCGTCGACAGCGCGGTGAAGGCTCCGAGCACCGCGTCGAAGAGCGCGGCGCGGTCCAGTTGACCTTCCTGCGGAACGGCCGGGGCGCCGATCAGCCGGTGCGTGGGCAGCAGCCGGCCGATCGCCGGGAAGTTGTTCAGCACGCTGTCGACCACGTCCGGTCGTTCACCGGCCAGCCGGCCGAAGATCTCGGTGAAGGCCAGATACGGCAGGCCGGCGTCGCCGAAGTCGGTGCAGTGCCCGACCAGGACACCGAACCCGCGCTCGTGAGCGCCGGTGGCGACCTCGTCCAGCAGGCGGGTCTTGCCGACGCCGGCGTCGCCGGACAGCAGAACGGCGCCGGCGCGACGCGTTTTGGCGTCGTCGACGGCGCTGAGCAGGGCGACCATCTCGGTCGAGCGGCCGACGAGAGGTGTCGAGTTCCAGGGCACGACGTCCATCTTCGCCCCTGGAGCCGACACAATTCGACGGCATCCCGTCCGCGCGGCGTCCGCGGCCGCACCAACGACTGTCCGGACAGCTGTTCCGGCACCTGTTTTCCGCCCGGCGCCCGGAGAAAGAACACCGTCCCCGACCTGAGCTATCTGGTCGGGGACGGTGGTCACGGCGTTCATGCGGCGTGAGTGGGTCGCAGGGCCCGGCGCGCGTGCCGCGGTTCGGGCTTAGGGGCCCGCTCCTGGCTCTCGGTGCGGGCGGTGGCCCGGAACTCGCGCTTGGTCCGTTCGCGTCGGTAGGCGGTCTCCGCCTGGATCGATTGCGTGGTGATGAACATGGTTGCCTCCCCTCAGGCGTTCTTGGTGAACAGGTGGACGAGGTGCCGGCGGGCTCCGGTACGGCGAGCCGTCCGGCCGTAGTCGCGGGCGAGACGCTCGCGGCGGTAGCTGACCTCGGCCTTGACGCTGTCGGTGGTGAACATTTCTTGTGCCTCCTGGTTGTTTCGGCTCCTTGCCGATGCCCCTAATCTGCTCGCCTGAGGAGGACCCGCACATCGGACTTCCTCCCTATCCCCGCCCCTAGGCGCTCACTAGGGAGTCCTCGTCAACCGGGTTCACCCCCTAGGACCCCCTCCGGTACGCCGTACGCCAACCACCCGGTGAGGCTCGGGAACGCGCGGCGTGGTGAGGAGGAAACGTGGCAGCGTGGTGGGGCCGGGACGCGGAGGCGTGGTGGGCTGGGAACGCGAAACCGCGGTGAGGCCCGGAACACGGCAGCGCGGCCGGGTTCCGGTGGGAACCTCGGCCGCGCTGGGGATGGGTGGGGGTGGGGGTGGACGGGCGCTCACATCGCGTGCCGGGCCTGGACCGCCGGGCGGCAGACCGGTTGCGGAGTGGCCTTCGGGGCGGGCTTCTTCTGGAACCAGAGCGGGCGCTGGAAGTCCCGCTTGATCCGCTCCTGACGGTAGGCGATCTCCGCGTCGAGGTACTGCGACGAGTAGAACAACATCATGGTGTCCTCCGGGAGCTGGTCGATGCGACGACTCTGCTCGCCTGAGGAGTACGGGCACATCCGCACAACTCCCTATCCAGCGCCCTAGGTCCGTCGGGGCCTCCCTAGTGCGCCCTTAGGAACCCCTCCAGCCCCGCTCGCGACGGCCCGGTAGCCGGTCCTCGGCGCGTGACCGCAAGAGCCGCCGCCGCATTGGCCCACCGAGCGGCCTCGGCCGGTTCCTTGCCCTCGGCAATCCCCGCCAGGAACGCCCCCGAATGAGCATCCCCGGCCCCGTTCAGATCCACCGCCTCCACCGCGAACCCGGCCACGCTCACAACCTCGCCCTGTACTCCGAGTAGGCACCCAGCGCGTCCCACCCGCACCAACACCCTGCCCGCACCGAGTTCGGAGCTCCTTCCCGCTCTCGCCATCAGAGCTCTGGCCGCTTCGGTGGGGTCGTTCGAGCCGGTCATCGCCTGTGCTTCGGTGGAATTGCAGCTGAGCCAATCGGCCCGGGCGAGGACGGGTTCGAGGGTGGTTGAGGGGATGTCGGCAACCAACGGACCGGGATCGAAGAAGACCTGGACGCCGGCCGGGATCGTCGGCAGCCAGCGGATCAAGGCGTCTCGGTTCGCGTCGTGGAGCAGGCTGTAGCCGGAGAGATACACCAGGTCGTCGAGCCCCGGCTGAAAGAGATCGGTACTGCGCAGCGTCGCCTCCGCGCCGGGGCTGGTGACGAAGGTGCGTTCGCCGGAGGAATCGACGAGGGTGACCACGAAGCCGGTGTCCAGGCCGGTTCTTGCCGGCAGCAACCAGTCGATCCCCTCGGCGAGCAGGGCGGCCCGCGCCCGATCGCCGAAAGGTCCGGTGCCGAGCGCACCGGCGTACAGGGTGGTCAGGCCGAGGCGGGCGGCGGCGGCCATGACGTTGAAGCCGCCGCCGGGCGAGGTCGTCGTACTGGAGGCGATGACGTCACCGCCGCGGGCCGGAAGGTCGCCGACGGTGAGGACCAGGTCGACGACGACGTTGCCGAGGTGGACCAGTCTCATGCGTCGCGTACTTCGAGGAGCCGGCGGGCCAGGTCGTCCAGCCGCAGGTTGTTGACCAGGGCAACGGTTTGCCGGGCGTCGGCCGGGAAGGCCTCGACGCCGTGGCAGGCGCCGGCGATCGCGCCGGCGATGGCGGCGATGGTGTCGGTGTCGCCGCCGAGCGAGGCGGCCAGCCGGCAGACCAGCCATGGATCGTCGGGGTAAGCGGCGAGGACGGCGAAGGCAGCCGGTACGGACTCCTGGCTGGCGAGGCTGGTGCCGACCAGTTCGTACACCAGTGCGGACACGGCGCCCGGCCGAGGAGGGGTAGTACCAGGCGCCGTGTCGATCAGGGGAGTGTCGATGAGAGAGGTGGTGACCGGGGGCTGGCCGACCAGGGATGAGGTGACCAGGGAGGTGGCCCATCGGATGCGGGTGGCGACGTCTGCGCCGGCTGTCCAGTGGCCGTGGTCGGCCGCGTCGGAAGCGGCCCGGATCGCGATGGGAATCGCTTCAGCGACGGTGGCGCCGTCGATGCCGGCGCTGACCGCTGCCGCGACGGCTGCTGCGGCCGACAGGGCGAGACCGGTGTTGTGGGTCGCCGCGCTCGCCGCGAGCACGCGATCGAGCAGCAGACCGTCAGAGCCGAGCGAGGTTGCGATGCCGACGGGGGCGATGCGCATCGCGGCGCCGTTGGTCGTGCCGAAGCGGCCGGTCTCGGTGATGTCGGTGCCGGCGAGCAGTTCGTCGATTGCACGCTTGGTGGAAGGGCCGAGGAGGTCGAGCGAGCCGCGGGCGCGCATCGAGTCTTCCCAGGCCAGGAGCCTGCGTGCCAGTTCGTGGCCGTCGATCTTGCCGCGGGAGGAGACCACCAGTTCGCCGAGGAGGATCGCCTGTTCGGTGTCGTCGGTGATCGCGCCGGCAGGCATGCCCGCCGCCAGTGGCTGGTCGTCGGGCGCCGGATGAAAGCCGTCGAGCAGTTCGCCGTACCGCTCGACGATGAGGGCCCTGGGCAACGATTGGGTCGGCATGCCGAGGGCGTCGCCGATCGCCAGACCGTAAAGGGCACCGGCGGCGCGCGCCGTACGGGTAGGGGTCACTGGGTGGTTCCGGTGTAGGTGTGGCTGAGTTCGAAGTGCTGCGGATCCAGCAGGCTGTCGACCTGCTCGGCGAAGCGGTCGTCGGCGGTCCAGCTCGTTCGGCGGGTGTGCAGGAACCAGGTGCCGGGCGGTCGCTGCAGCAAGGCGGCCTCTTCGGCGTCGAGAGGGCGGCCGCGGAGGCGTTGCCGGCCGTGGTCGAGGTGGAGACCGGCGTGCCCGAGGGTCGCGATGATCGAGTCGTTCAGCAGTCCGCGCGACGGCAGGTCGCGGAGCTCGCCGATCGCGGGGATGCGGCTGCGTTCGATCGAGATCGGTTCGCCGCCGATGATCACCCGGAGCCGCTCGATCACGATCAGGTCGGGCGATTCCAGGCCGACCCGCTCGGTCAGCACCGGGTCCTGCACGAGCGCGAGCCGTAGTACGCGGACCTGGGTCTCGACGCCTTGGGCTGCCAGGGCGTGCGTCCAGCCGAGCCGGTCGTCGAGAGGGCGGCCGTCGAACAGGACGAACGACCCCTTGCCGGTCCGGGTGGTGATCAGCCCGTCCTCGTTCAGTACGGCGAGCGCCGAGCGGACCGTGTTCCGGCTGACGGCGAACCGTTTGGCCAGCTCGACCTCGCCCGGCAGTTGGTCCCCGTGCCCGACCCGGCCGGAGCGGATCTCCCGGGCCAGGATCGACGCGATCCGCTCGTGTTTGAGGTTCACGCCACGGATCACTGCTGCCCCGCGCGGTTCACCAGCTCGTCGACCGTGACGACCTCGAGCATGGGGGAGTAGAGGCGCATCAGATCGATCGCCTTGCGGTGGCTGGCCTCGTCCACTCCGGCGCACGCGTCCTCGACCACCTGTACTGCGACGCCCGCATCGACCGCGGCCAGGGCAGTCGTGAGCACGCAGCAGTCCGTGGTCACCCCACTGAGCACGAGGTGCCCATTGGCGGCTGCCGCGAGTTCAGGACCCCACTTGCCGAAGGTCGTCTTGTCGAGCGTCGGGGCACCGCGGAACTCGTCGACCAGCTGGTAGGCGTACGAATCGGGCGGCTGGAGCGCGAACGGCCACTGTTCGTAGTACGGGATCCACGAGCCGGTCGGGTGCTCGGGCGCGATGAAACGGGTGAAGACGACGTCCTCGCCGAACAGCTCGACCAGTCGCTGGGTCGGTTTCACCACCCGCTGGAAGTCCGGCGTGGCCCAGCCGCTCTCGGGTTCGGCGAAGATGCGTTGCAGGTCGATGACCGCGAGCACCATCAGGCCGTCACCTCCTGTGCTTGGACGGTACGACGCCCGGCCGCCAGCTGGACGACGAAGGCGACGACCAGCGCGAACAACACGCCCAGATTGGCGAAGGCCCAGTTCCCCTGCTTGCCGCCGAGTCCGAGCGGGCCGAGCAGATAACCCTGCCAGGTCAGCCAGTGCGCGCCGGCGTTGGTGACCAGGCCCCAGCCGATCGCGGTCGTCACCACGATGATTGCTATCGGCAACCAGCGGATGTCGCCGTACCGGCCGGTGCGGTCGAACAGGTCGGCCTCGGCGTAGTCGCGGCGGCGGCTCGCGATGTCGGCGAGCATGATGCCGCACCAGGCCGCGACCGGGACGCCGAGCGTGATCAGGAAGCCGGTGAACTGGCCGAGGAACTCGTCGCCGAAGAACACCACGTAGACGGTGCCGGCGATCATGATGACTCCGTCGACGAAGGCCGCGACGTACCGCGGTACCGGCAGGCCGACCGAGAGCAGCGCGAGCCCGGACGAATAGATGTCCAGGACGGCACCGCCGACCAGGCCGAGGACGGCGACGATCACGAACGGCACCAGGAACCACGTCGGCAGCGCCTCGGCGAGAGCGCCGATCGGGTCCGCGGCGATCGCGGCTGACAGGTCCGTCGACGAACCGGCGAGCAGCAGGCCGAAGACCAGCAGCACGATCGGCGCGAGCGACGAGCCGAACGTTGTCCACCCGACCACGCCGGCACTGGACGACGAGCGCGGCAGGTACCGCGAGTAGTCGGCCGCCATGTTCACCCAGCCGAGGCCGAATCCGGTCATCAGGAAGACCAGCGCGCCGATCACCGCCTGGGTCGAGCCGTTCGGCAGGTCGCTCACCTTGCTCCAGCTCACCTGGTCCGCGACGAGCACGATGTAGACGACGGTGAGCACGCCGGTGACGATGGTGATGACCGTCTGCATCCGCATGATCAGGTCGAAACCGAGCACGCCGCCGGCAACGATCAAGGTGCCCACGACAACGAGCGCGATCACCTTGGTGATCCCGCCGCCGCCCCAGCCGAGCCGCTCGAACACGGTCGCCGTCGCGAGCGTGGCGAGGATGGTCAGCACGGTTTCCCAGCCGACCGTCAGCAGCCAGGAGATGAGCGAGGGCAGTTTGTTGCCCCGTACGCCGAAAGCCGCGCGGCTCAGCACCATGGTCGGAGCGGACCCGCGCTTGCCGGCCAGCGCGATCAGGCCGCAGAGCAGGAACGAGAAGACGATCCCGGCCAGCCCTGCGATCACGGCCTGCCAGAACGAGATGCCGAAGCCGAGCGCGAACGCCCCGTAGCTCAGCCCGAGCACCGACACGTTGGCGCCGAACCACGGCCAGAACAGCTGACTCGGCCTGCCTTTGCGGTCCGCGTCGTCGATGACGTTCAACCCGTTGAGCTCCACCTGCAGAGCCCGCACCTCGCCCGGCTCGACCTGCACCTGATCGGTCATCGGCTCTCCATCGCTCATCCCGGAATGAACCTGTTCAGTCCTGTTCAATCAAGCTACGACGCTGCCCTGTCCCGGTCAAGAAGATTTGAGCTGGAGGCTGCTGTCCTCCCGCACCGACTTCCCCGGGCGGACCATGATGGGCCCATGCCGAACAGTGCTGCTGTAGACGGGTTCTCGTTGGCGTACGACCGGGACGGTGAAGGGCCTGCCGTGGTGTTGCTGCACGGCTGGCCGGGGGATCGGACGGACTACCGGCTGCTGGCGCCGATGCTGGTGGAGCAGGGGTGCGAGGTCGTCGTACCCGATCTGCGGGGGTTCGGGGAGTCGGACAAGCACGAGGCCGACGCGGCGACGCAGTACGGGGTTGCTGGGCAGGCGCGGAGTGTCTTGGGGTTGATCGAGGAGTTGGGGCTCGAGCGGCCGGTGCTGGCCGGGTACGACGTCGGCAGCCGGATCGCGCAGGCGATCGCGCGGAGCCGGCCCGACGCGATCCGTGGGCTGGTGGTGGCGCCGCCGTTGCCGGGGATCGGGAAGCGGGTGTTCTCGGAGCACGCGCAAGCGGAGTTCTGGTACCAGGCCTTCCACAAGTTGCCGCTGATCGAGGAACTGGTCGACGGGAACGCCGACGCGGTACGGGCTTATCTGCGGCACTTCTGGACGCATTGGTCGGGGCCCGGGTTCGAGCCGTCGCTGGACCACTTGGTGGAGGTCTACTCGGCTCCCGGCGCTTTCACGGCGTCGATCAACTGGTATCGGGCGGGAGCCGGGTCGGTCGCGACGTCGGCTGCCGAGACGGCGCCGGCGCGGTACGACCGGATCGGCGTACCGACGGTTGTGTTGTGGCCCGAGTTCGACCCGCTGTTCCCGCGGGCGTGGTCGGACCGGCTGGACGACTTCTTCAGCGACGAGCGGCTCCGGTTCGTCGACGGGGTCGGGCACTACGCGCCGCTGGAATACCCGGAGATCCTCGCGGAGGAGATTGTCGGACTAGGCTGAGCCCATGCCTGACAGTCCGGTCCATCTGCCGACGCCGACCGTCCGGCCGGCGGTCGGTGCGCTGGCGAAACTGGCGCCCGAGCCGGTCCGGTACCTGCTCAACTGGGGCCGCAAGTACTCGCTCTGGGTGTTCAACTTCGGGCTGGCCTGCTGTGCGATCGAGTTCATCGCGGCCTCGATGGGGCGGCACGACTTCATCCGGCTCGGCGTCATCCCGTTCGCACCCGGGCCGCGGCAGGCCGATCTGATGGTGGTGTCCGGCACGGTGACGGACAAGATGGCGCCGGCGATCAAGCGGCTCTACGACCAGATGCCAGAGCCGAAGTACGTGATCTCGTTCGGCTCGTGTTCGAACTCGGGCGGACCGTACTGGGATTCGTACTGCGTGACGAAGGGCGTCGACCAGATCATCCCGGTGGACGTCTACGTGCCGGGCTGCCCGCCGCGGCCGGAGGCGTTGCTGCAGGGGATTCTCAAGCTGCAGGAGAAGATCGCCGGCGAGAACGTCACCAGCCGGTACGAACCGTCGGCCGGCGCACTGACCCGCGGCCTCGTCGCCCCTGGCCAGGGCTCTTCCATCGCTCCGGACGCCTCGAGTGCCTCGGGCTTGGGGGCTTCTGAGTCCGGTGGTACTTCGGGTTCCGCGCGTGACGGGGTGGGCTCGGAGTGAGCGACGAGGTGCTTGCCGCGTTGAGCGCGGCGGGGATCGAGGCGACTGCCTCCGACAGTTTCGGCCCGCAGGCGTACGACGTACCGGCTGCTGCGTGGGTCGCGGCACATGAGGTACTGCGGGACGAGGTCGGGCTGACCTTCTTCGACTTCCTGACCGCGAGCGACGAGCTGGGTGACGGGTTTCGGGTGGTCACGCACCTGGCCGACTTCTGGGGCGGTTCGCACGTCGAGCACCTGATGGTGCGGACGCTGGTCCCGCGGGCGACGCCGCAGCTCGCGTCGCTGGCCGAGGTGTACGCCGGCGCGAACTGGCACGAGCGCGAGACGGCCGAGATGTTCGGCATCACCTTCGACGGGCACCCGAACCTCGTCCCGCTCCTCCTCCCCGACGGCTTCGAGGGCAACCCGTTGCGCAAGGAGTTCGTCCTCGCCTCCCGCGTCGCCAAGCCGTGGCCGGGCGCCAAGGAACCAGGCGAATCCGACCACGCCCCCACCTCCAAACCAGGCGCCCCCAGCCGCCGTCGCACCCTCCCACCCGGCGTCCCCGACCCCGAATCCTGGGGCCCCCGCCCACCCGGCACCCCAGACCCAGACCCGCTCGCTCCGGCCTTGGCAGCCTCCACCCCCGCCCGCCCCCGCCGAGCCGCCGGCGAACGCCGCACCCGCACAGCATCCCCACCAGCCGACGCGTCCTCCCCACCGGCCGACGCGTCCTCCGCACCGGCCGACGCGCCTTCTCCGCCAGCCGACGCGCCTTCTCCGCCGGCGGAGGCGTCCGCTCCGCCAGCCGACAGGCTCGCCCCACCCGCCGACGCGTCCACTCCGCCAGCCGTCCCACCCGCCGACGATCCGTCCGACCGCGGTAGCGAAACTCCGGACGCCTAGGCCGGGCTCCACAGCCGAGCGCGTAGCCGCCCGCGATTCACGGGGTCAGTTGGAAGGCGGTGGCGTGTTCTTGGGCCCAGGTGCGGTAAGTGAGGGCCGGGCGGCTGAGGAGGGTGGGGACTGTGGGGCTGACTGGTTCCGGGTTGGTGACCAGGGAAGCCCAGTAGGCGACCGAGGTTTCGGCGAGGGTGGGGTCGGCGCCGAGGGCGAGCATGGCCTGGCGGGCTTCGGCTGGGGTCTGTTCCTCGATGCGCATTGGTTTGCCGGTGACCTCGCTGAGGATGGTGATCTGCTGGGTCTGGGTGAGCACCTCGGGACCGGTCAGCACATATTTCTGGCCGATGTGTTTGTCGTCCAGCAACGTGACGACCGCGACCGCGGCGATGTCGCGCTCGTGGATCAGCGACCGCCCGGCCTCGGGCGACGCAACCCGTACGACGTCTCCGCGGCGGAACTCGGCTGCCCAGCCGAGCGTGTTGACCGCGAAACCACCAGCGCGCAGGTACGTCCAGTCCGAGCCGACCAGCAGGTCCTCGATCTGCCCCCAGACTCCGTTCGCGGCCGGCGGTCGATCGTCGCGCACGCTCATCGAGGACAAGTAGACGACCCGCGAGACCTGCTCGGTCAGGGCCGCGACCACGGGCCGTGCACCTTCGGCGCTGAACGACGGCCACAGAAAGAACGCAGCATCCACCCCGGTCGCGGCCCGCTCGACAGCCGCCTCGTCGGTGATGTCGCCCTGCACAACCTCAACAGCCTCGGGCAGCGCGGCACCCGCCGGATTGCGAACCAGCGCGCGCACCGTAGTACCGGCTTCCAGCAGGCCCTGTACTACGTGGCGCCCGACGCGCCCGGTCGCTCCGGTGACGAGGATCGTGGTCATTCCAGCTCCTTCAGACGGTTGTTTCTCCACACCCTGCGACCTCAACATTGGTTCAGGTCAAGCCGGACTCGGTAGGGTTCGGTCATGCTCGAGTTCGTGGTGCGGGTCGTCGGCGTGCTGGTCGCGTTCCTGGTGACGCCGTTGCTGGTCGGCCAGGCCGAGCACAAGGTGATGGCGCACATGCAGTCGCGGCTCGGGCCGATGTACGCCGGTGCGTTCCACGGCTGGGCGCAGCTCGTCGCCGACGGGGTGAAGTTCGTCCAGAAGGAGAGCGTGACCCCGGCCGCCGCGGACCGGCGGGTCTTCGAGTGGGCGCCGATCGTCGCGATCCTGCCGTACATGGCGGCGATGGCCGCGATCCCGATCGCGCCCGGCGTCGTCGGCGCGGATCTCGACTCCGGCCTGTTCTTCGTCCTCGCGGTGATGTCCGTCGGCGTGCTCGGCTCGCTGATGGCCGGCTGGGCCAGCGGCAACAAGTACAGCCTCCTCGGCGGCCTCCGCGTCGCGGCCCAGCTGATGAGCTACGAGTTGCCGTTCGTGCTGTCGGCAGCCAGCGTCGCGGTGGCCGCGGGCACGCTCAGCCTGAGCGGCATCGTCCACCAGTGGAACCCGTGGTGGATCCTCTGGCAGCTGCCCGGCCTGATCGTGTTCTTCATCGCCGGCCTCGCCGAGTTGCAGCGGCCGCCGTTCGACATGCCGGTCGCCGACTCGGAGGTGATCTTCGGTCCCTACACGGAGTACACCGGACTCCGCTTCGCCATGTTCTTGCTCGCCGAGTACGCCGGGATCGTGGTGCTGGCCGGCCTGACCACAGTGCTGTTCCTCGGCGGCTGGAGCGGTCCCGGACCGGACGGCCTCGGCTGGGTCTGGACCGCGATCAAGGTCGCCCTGGTCTCCCTCGTCGTCATCTGGGTCCGGGTCGCCTTCCCCCGCATGCGCGCCGACCAACTCCAGAAACTGGCCTGGCAGGGCCTCGTCCCCTTGGCCCTGCTCCAACTGGCCCTCACCGGCATCGGCGTCGCAGTCTTCTACTGAGTCCCACGACGCACTACGACGCCGCCGGTACTACGGCGTCGCCAGCGCCTCGGTCGGCGCGAGCCGTGACGCGCGGATCGCCGGGTAGAGGCCGGCCAGGCCGCCGATCACCAAGGTCGACGCGAAGCCGCCGAGCAACGCCCACACCGGGATCACCGTCAGCCAGTTCTGGTACGCCGCGTACCCGGCGGTGACTCCGCTGCCCAGCACAGCTCCACCAGCACCGCCCAACGCGGACAACAGCAACGACTCGGTCAGGAACTGCGTCCGCACCTGCCCCCGGGTAGCGCCCAGGGATCGCCGCAGGCCGATCTCGGCCCGGCGCTCGAGCACGGAGATCACCATGATGTTGGCAACGCCGACCCCGCCGACGAGCAGTGCGACCGCACCGAGTCCGAGCAGCAGCCCGGTGAACGCCTCACCAGCGGCCTGCTTCGCCGCGAGCGCATCGGACGGACGCGACACCTCGACCTCGTTCGGCGCCTCGGGGTTCGCGGTAGCCCCGAGGACCGAGCGGACCGCGTCGACCTGGGAGTCGCGGGACCGGGTGTAGATCCTGGTCGGGTGGCCGTCGAAGCCGAGGGTCGAGTCTGCCGCCGGCCAGCCGATCAGCGCGGCGCTGTCGAGTTCGGGAGCGAGCGCGGCCGGCTGGAGGATTCCGATCACGGTGAACCAGCGGTTGCCGATCAGCACCTGGGTGTCCGGCCGGCTGATCCCGAGCCGTTCGGCCGCGGCGGAGCCGAGCACGGTCGCCGGGTACCTGCCGGTCGCCGCGTCGAGCCAGCGGCCGCTGCGAAGGGTGCCGCCGACCGTGGTGAGCAGGTCGACGCGGGCGGCGTACGGGACGATTCCGTTGGTTTCGACCGCGGGGATCCGGTCGGTGCGGTAGACGTTCCTGTCGTCCACGCGGCCGATCGCGGACTGCTCCAGGACCGGGCCGATCCGGCCGACCATCGCCTCGGCGGTCAGCGGCAACTGCGCCTGTGATCCGGTCAGCGTCGTGCCGGGAGTGACGGTCAGCAGATTGGTGCCGAGGGCATCGAGGGTGTTGTTCAGCTCTGCCTGCGAGGACGAGGAGATGCCGACCACGGAGACCATCGCGCCGATCCCGATCGCGATCCCCAGTGCGGACAGGAACGCTCGCAGGGGCCGCGTCCTCAGCCCCACCGCGCCGACGCGTACGACATCTCCTGCCCAGAGCCGGGCTGGACGCAAGACCTCGTGCGGCCTCACCTCAGCCGCCGCCATCAGGCGGCCTCGGGAAGCAGGTGGCCGTCACGCATGGCGAGCCGGCGGGGGAGCGAGGCGGCGATGTCGCGATCATGGGTGATGACGACGACCGTCGTACCGGCGGTGTTGAGGTCGCGGAGCAGTTGCATCACGCCGGCACCGGACACCGAGTCGAGTGCGCCGGTCGGCTCGTCCGCGAGAAGCAGCGCGGGGTCGCCCGCGACAGCGCGGGCGACGGCGACCCGTTGGCGCTCGCCGCCGGAGAGTTCGTGCGGTCGGTGGTGCAGTCGATGTCCTAGACCGACGCGTTCCAGCGCGGCCTCGGCCCGGCGACGTCGTTCGCCCCGGCGCAGACCGGAGTACAGCAACCCGTCCGCGACGTTGTCCAGGGCCCGTACGCCGGCCGCCAGGTGGAACTGCTGGAACACGAAGCCGATCCGGCTCGCCCGCAAGGCCGACAAACCGGCGTCGGACAGCCGCGCCACGTCGTACCGGTCGATCCGCACCCGGCCGGTGGTCGGTCGGTCCAGTGTGCCGAGCACGTTCAGCATCGTCGACTTGCCGGACCCGGACGGTCCGACGATCGCGACCAGTTCGCCCGTCTCGATCCGCAACGACACACCCGCCAGCGCGCTGACCCCGCCCGGATAGGTCTTGGTCACGTCGGTCAGCTCGATCACTTCGGCACCCCCACTTTGATTCCGGCGGCGATCCCGGCGCCGCTGATCTCGACCCGTCCTCCCGCGAACATCCCGGTCTTCACCGGCACGTACCGCGAACCGTCGGCGCCGACGACCTCGACGCCGAAACCGCCCTCCTGCAACGCGAGCAGCGCGGCGACCGGGACGGTCAGGACGTTCTTCCGCTCCGAGGCCGTGAACTCCACAGCGACCGAGGCGGGCGCCGGCGCCTTCTGGTTGCTGATGGCAACAAGTACTTCGAACTTCGTCGTCGGCTCCTGTTCCGGCGCGGTGGCCGGGACGATCTTGGTGGACACCTCGTCGATCCGGCCCGCGACCGTACTGTCGTCGGGCAAGGTGGCCGACACCCTGGCGCCCCGCTTCGCCAGCCGCTGATCGGCCGCGTCGAGTTCGACGGTGACAGCCTTGGTCGTGCCGGAGTAGCTCAACACCGGCTGTCCGGGCGCGATCGGCGCGCCCTGTGAGGCCGCGAGGCTGTCCACCCGCACCGGGCCGTCGGTGAAGACGACCTGGCCGAGTTCGACCGCCCCTGTCTCGTCGAAGCCGCGGTCGTCCTGCCACTCCTCGACCGCGTCGGCCGTGGCCGACGTGTACTCGTCGTCCACCGTGAACCCGGTGTAGCCCAGATTCTTGAGGTTCTGCTCGAGTTGCAGGACATCTGGCCCCTCGCTGCCGACTGCAAGCCGCCGGTACGCCGGCAGGCCGCCGTACATGATGCTGGTGGGTTCGTTGTTCACCTTGTAGAGCGCCTGGCCGCGGCTGAGCGCCTGGCCGGTCTCAGGGAGCCAGGTGATCGTGCCGGGCCTGCGGCTGACCGCGGACGTCGTGGTGCCGTAGCCCAATTCGCCGTCGACGGTCTCGCTGTCGGTGAGGGTCTGGCGGGTCACCTCGGCCGTCTTGGGCGGCAGAGCAGCGGTGTCCTTGTCCGCGGCCTGACTGCTGTCCGACCGGCTGAGCAGAACGGCTGTCAACGCGCCACCGGCTGCGAGCGCCACTACGACCAGTACTGCGCGCCGCGGCATCACTTGCCCGCCAGGATGGGCTGACAGGTCTCCTGCGCCTTCTGCAGATCCGGGTCGTCCGCGGTCGCCTTGTCGATCACGATCCCGCGCTGACCCGGCTTCGGGTCCGGGAACTTCTCGACGCCGTTCTTCCGCATGCACTCCGCGAACTTCCGCCCGTTCTCCTCCGCCTGAGGGTTGGCATTGTTCGATCCGTCGGCCTGCGGGTCGTACTGCTTGCAGGCCTCCATGGCTTTGTCGACGTCCTCCTTGCGGATCCCGCTACTGGGGTCGAGCTTGAGCTGGATGCCCTTGCCCGGTTCGGGATCCTTGACGTCGATCCCGTTCTCGCGCAGGCATTGGGCGAACTTCACGCCCTTCTCGTCCTGGCTCAGGCTCGCCGGCGCACTGCTCGGGCCGGTCGCCGCCTGGCTGCCGTTGCCCGAGGCCACCTGCTTGTCCTCGGCCCCGGACCCGCAACCGGTCAGGGTCATGGCCAGGACGATCGCGGCCAGGGCGCCGAGGGTGTGCTGTCGCTTCACGGTGTCTCCTTCTGAGTTGGCTGACCTGCCCCAGCCAAGGGGGACCGGCGTTTCCCTGGCGTTTCCACTGGTCGCTAACGCGGAGGAAACACCGCGGTCGGCGATCATGGGAGAACCGAGGAGAGGGGGCGGTCGAATGCGGGTACTGGTGGCCGAGGACGAACCGTTGCTCGCGGCAGCGATCGCGGAGTGGCTGCGCGACGAGGCGCACGCTGTCGACCTGGCCGCCGACGGCTCGGCCGCGCTCGAACGGCTGACGGTCAACGAGTACGACGTACTGGTGCTGGACCGGGATCTCCCGCGCGTCCACGGGGACGACGTCTGCCGTGAACTGGTGGCGTCCGGGTCGACCACCCGGGTACTGATGCTGACGGCCGCGGCGGCGATCAACGATCGGGTGGAAGGGCTCGGACTCGGTGCCGACGACTACCTGACCAAGCCGTTCGCGTTCGCCGAACTGGCTGCTCGCGTGCAGGCACTGGGCCGCCGAAGCCGCCCCGCCGATCCACCGGTACTACGGCGTAGCGGGCTGACGTTGGATCCGGCTCGGCACGAGGTGTTCCGGGACGGCCGCTATGTGCCGCTGGCGAAGAAGGAGTTCGCCGTACTGGCCGAGCTGCTGCGGGCCGACGGGGCCACGGTGTCTGCTGAGCAGTTGCTGGAGAAGGCCTGGGACGAGCATGTCGATCCGTTCACCGGCGCTGTGCGACTGACGATCCTCAAGCTCCGCCGCAAACTCGGCGAGCCCGCGGTGGTCGAAACCGTCACGGGAGTGGGGTACCGGATCCCGTGAAGCATCTGTCCCTTCGCGCCCGGCTGACCCTGATCTACGGCGGGCTGTTCATGGTGGCCGGCGTGCTGCTGCTCGGCCTGACCTACGCGCTCTTCAGCCAGCAGCTCTCGTCGGACCATCGGGTGATCGTCAAGGGCACCTACCTGACGCCCGCTCCGAGCGGCGCGACGCCGGCCAAGCAGCCACAGAAGGAGCTGGTCGTCCTCAACAGCGCGGGTGACGTCCTGACCGGACCTGACGCCGAGCGGGTGATGAACGAGCAGCGCGACCAGTTGCGGTCGGCCGCCACGAAGTCCTTGCTGACTCAAGGCGGGATCGCGCTCCTGCTGGTCGGCGGTCTGGCGGCCGGCTCCGGCTGGCTGGTGGCGGGGCGGGTGCTCGCGCCGCTTTATCGCGTCACCGATACGGCCCGCCGGATCGCGACGGCACCGGCCGCCGGACGTGGGCTGCACGAGCGGATCGCGCTCAGCGGGCCGGACGACGAGGTGAAGAATCTCGCCGACGCGTTCGACACGATGGTGGAGCGGCTGGACCACTCCTTCGACGGGCAGCGCCGGTTCGTCGCGAACGCCTCCCACGAACTTCGGACGCCGCTCACCGTCGGCCGGGCGCTGGTGGAGGTCGCCATGCACCGGCGATCGGCCTCGGAGGATGTGAAGCAGTTGGGCGAGAGTCTGCTGGCGATCAACCACCGGCACGAGCAGTTGATCAGCGGCCTGCTGATCCTCGCCGATTCGGAGAAGGAGCTGACGGACCGCTACCCGGTGAACCTGGCCGATGTGGTCGGGCACGTGGTGGCCCAGTCCGCCAGCGAGGCGGGCGCCGCCGACGTCGAAGTACGGGCTGATCCGGGGGATGGGCCGACGTCGGGGGACGCGTTGTTGCTCGAACGGCTGGTGCACAACCTGGTCGAGAACGCGATCCGGCACAACCAGGCCGGCGGGTGGGTCGAGGTCAGCAGCCGGCGTACGGCCGATCAGGTGGAGGTCGAGGTGGCGAACAGCGGGGCCGACATCCCGCCGTACGAGGTGGAAGGGTTGTTCAAGCCGTTTCATCGGCTGAACGACGACCGGCTGGTCTCGGCGAAGGGCGCCGGGCTGGGGTTGTCGATCGTCCGGTCCGTGGCCGAGGCGCACGGTGGATCGGTCAAGGCCCGGGCGCGTGAGGGTGGTGGACTGGTGGTGGTCGTGACGTTGCCTGTCGATCCGGGGTGAACCCGTTCGTGTAGTGGGTGGGACCGAATCTCTGGAGGACCTCATGAAGAAGTACCTGCTCAGCATCTATCAGCCGGACGGCCCGCCGCCGGAGCCGGCGGTGCTCGAACCGATCATGAAGAACCTGACCAGCCTGGCCGACGAGCTCCGCGCGGCCGGGGCCTGGGTGATGGACGCGGGGCTCCATCCGCCGGAGTCGGCGACCGTACTGCGTGCCGCGGGTGACGAGTTGCTCGTCACGGACGGCCCGTTCACCGAGGGCAAGGAGCACCTCGGCGGGTTCATGATCATCCAGGCCGAGGACCTCGACGAGGCGCTGGACTGGGCCCGCCGACTCGCCCGGATCCTCGAGCCGCTGTCGATCGAAATCAGACCCGTCGTCTGATGCATCCTTCTACAGCGGACATCGCGGGTGTCTTCCGGGCCGAGCACGGGCGCGCGGTCGCCGTACTGGCCCGGGTGTTCGGCGACCTGGACATCGCGGAGGACGCAGTACAGGAAGCGTTCGCGGCGGCTGTGGAGAAGTGGCCGGACGCCGGGCTGCCGCCGAGTCCGGCCGGGTGGATCATCATGACCGCACGGAATCGCGCGATCGACCGGTTGCGGCGCGAGGCGTCGCGGGAGGACAAGCACGCGCAGGCGGCATTGCTGCATGCCCAGGACGAGCCGCTGGAGGAGGGCGTTGTGCGTGACGACCGACTGCGATTGATCTTCACCTGCTGCCACCCGGCGCTCGCCTTGAACGTCCGCGTGGCCTTGACGTTGCGGTTGCTCGGCGGCCTCACCACTGCGGAGATCGCCCGTGCGTTTTTGGTGCCTGAAGCAACGATGGCGCAGCGGCTGGTGCGGGCGAAGGCGAAGATCCGTACGGCGGGGATCCCGTACCGGGTGCCCTACGAGGCTGATCTGCCGGAGCGGGTGCGCGGCGTACTGGCTGTCGTCTACCTGATCTTCAACGAGGGGTACGCCGCTTCGTCGGGCGACGAGCTGATCCGCTCCGAGCTCTGCCTCGAGGCGATCCGGCTCGGCCGGCTGCTCGTCTCGCTGATGCCAGACGAGCCTGAGGCGGTCGGTCTGCTCGCGCTCATGCTGCTGCAGGAATCCCGCCGGCCGGCGCGGGTCGGGCCGGACGGTTCGCTGATCCCGCTGCCGCAACAGGACCGCTCACTGTGGGACCGGGGCTTGGTCTCGGAGGGTCAGGATCTCGTACGCCGTTGCCTTCGCCGAGGCGCGCCAGGTCCGTACCAACTGCAGGCAGCCATCAATGCCGTCCACAGCGACGCGACTTCGGCCTCCGACACAGCGTGGGACCAGATCGTCCAGCTCTACGACCACCTGCTGGCCCTCACCCCCACCCCAATCGTCGCCCTCAACCGAGCAGTCGCCGTCGCCGAGCTCGACGGCCCCCTCGCGGCCCTCGCCCTCATCGACGACCTAGACCTCGGCAACTACTACCTCTTCCACGCCATCCGAGCCGACCTCCTGACCCGCCTCCACCGCCTCCCCGAAGCCGTCGCCGCCTACGACACAGCCATCACCCTGACCACGAACACCACCGAAAAGGCCTTCCTCACCCATCAACGCGCGCAGGTGACCAATCCGTAGCAGCCGGCTCACCCTGCCCTTCCATCGCCCGGATCAACAGCTGATATATCGCCATCGGTCGAAGGTACGGGTCGCTACAGTCCGGTGGCATGGGTGACGGGTTTGAGGTGGTTTGTGAGGTGGAGCCGCCGACGCGGCCGGATTTGCGGAAGGTTCGGCATCAGATCGGGGTGATGAGCCCGATCGCGGATGCGTTCTTGATTCCGGACAATCACATCGGGCGGGCGACGGTGTCCAGCGTGGCGGTGGCCAACGAGGTGCAGGCGATGGGTGCGCGCGGTATCGCTTGCTTGAACTCGCGGGACCGGAACCTGCTCGGGTTCCGGCGCGACCTGTTGACGGCGGCGGCGTACGGCGTGGAGCAGTTCCTGTTCGTCCACGGTGACGAGCCGACAGCGGGGGCGCGGACCAGCCAGTTGACCGTCCGGACGATGATCGAGGAGGCCCGAGCCACCTCCTTCCCCGGCATCGCGCCCTTCCAGGTCGGCGCCGCCACCCGCCTCCGCCCGATCCCCGCCTGGAAGGCGGAGGCCGACTTCCTGTACGTCCAGGTCAGCTACTCCCTCGACGACCTCCTGCGCTGGCGTGACACCGTCACCGCCGATATCCCGATCTACGCGGGCGTGATGGTCCTCGCCAGCGCCAAAATGGCCCACAACCTGGCCGCCCTCCCACAGCTCACCATCCCGGACCACCTGATCGCCGCGGTAGAACAAGACCCGGACGCCGGCGTCGAGGCGGCCTGCGACCACATCCTCCAGATCAAGGAATCGGGCGCCTTCGACGGCGTACACCTCGTCCCCGTCAGCCGCTACCGCCAGGTGGCCGCCCGCCTCGAGCGCGAGCTCTGACCGGACCGCCACACCATCAGTGCCGCAGTTCGGCGGCGCCGCCTACGCTCAGGGCGATCCGACTTCCACCCCACTGACGGCCTGTCACGCAGCACTGATGGCCTGGCGGTCCGCACCGTTTGGGCGGAGTACGCGCCTGTTCGTGCTCTCCCGGGGTGGGAGCGACTAGTCTCAGCGTGCAGAACCGACTGACGGAGGAGGAGGCGTGGCCGTACCTGGCAAGGGTCTGATCGATGGCTTGAAGGTCACCGCGAAGACGCTGTCCCGCCGCTCCGTCACCGAGCAGTATCCGGATGTCCAGCCGGAGCTCCCGCCGCGGTCGCGCGGAGTGATCGCGCTGATGGAGGAGAACTGCACCTCCTGCATGCTCTGCGCGCGCGAGTGCCCGAGCTGGTGCATCTACATCGACTCGCACACCGAGACCGCGCCGTCGGTCGGTGAGCAGGCGCGCGAGCGGAGCCGGAACGTGCTGGACCGGTTCGCGATCGACTTCTCGCTCTGCATGTACTGCGGGATCTGCATCGAGGCGTGCCCGTTCGACGCGCTGTTCTGGTCGCCCGAGTTCGAGTACGCCGAGACGGACCTGCGCAACCTCACCCACGAGAAGGATCGCCTCCGCGACTGGATGTGGACCGTCCCGGCACCCCAACCGATCGACCCGGGACCCTCGGTGATCGAGCCCATCGACCCCGGACCGGGCGACGCCGCGCGAGTGGATGAGCCGAGGAGCGACGGGTGACCACTGCGCTCTTCTCCATCGCGGGGGCGGTGGCAGTGGTCGCGGCCGTGGTGGTCGTCACCACGCGCCGGATCGTGCACGCCGCGCTCTGGCTGGTGGTCGCACTGGGCGCGGTAGCGGGCTGCTTCGGCGCCCTGCACGCCGAGTTCGTCGCGCTGGTGCAGATCCTGGTGTACGTCGGCGCGATCGTCGTACTGGTCCTCTTCGCCCTCATGCTGACCAAGGCACCCACCAACCCGCTGCCTGCGTTGACGACCCGCCGCAGCCCCTTCGCCGCCGCCGTCGCCGGCGTACTGTTCCTGCTCCTCGGCACCGGCATAGTGATTGCCTTCGGCAACGAGAAGATCAAGCCCGTGCCCGCCGGCGCCGCGGCGGATGTCGGTACTGCGGTGTTCCGCGTCTGGGTGTTGCCGTTCGAGGTCCTGTCGGTGTTGTTGCTCGCGGCATTGATCGGCGCGATCGTGCTTTCCCAGCGGTCCGGCAAACTGTCGGAGCCTGATGAGACGGTGTCGTCCTCGGGGAAGGGGGACGACTGATGCCGTTGGTCCTGCCGCTGCTGCTGGCGGTGCTGCTGTTCTGCCTGGGCGTGTACGGCGTGCTCGCGCGCCGGAACGCGATCACGATGCTGATGTCGTTCGAGCTGATGCTGAACGCGGTGAACCTGAACCTGGTCGCCTTCGACGCCTGGCGTCTCGACGGCCTGGCGACCGGCCAGACGCTCGCGGTCTTCGTGATCACCTTGGCGGCCGCCGAGATCGGCCTCGGTCTGGCGATCGTGTTGCTGCTGTTCCGTGGTCACGGCCATGTCGACGCCGACCTGGCCCGTGATCTACGCGAGCAGCCCGAGCTCCAGGAGAACGAGCTGTGATCGCGACCGCCTGGCGGGTGATCGGCGTCGGCTTCTCCCTGCTGGTCATCCTGACCGCCGCCCTGCTGTACGGCGTGGATCCTCAGCAGGCCGATCTCGCCGGCAGCTACGCCGGAATCCACACCTACTTCACTTTCGGTGTCCGGACCGACGACCTGACCGTGCTGATGCTCGCCGTGGTCGGCGTCGTCTCGGCCTGCGTGCAGGTCTACTCGATCGGCTACCTGGAGAAACGCGTCGCGTCGTACACGGCGCTCGTCACGCTGTTCACCGCGGCGATGGTGACGGTGGTCGTCTCGGACAGCCTGTTCCTGCTGCTGATCGGGTGGGAGGTGATGGGTGCCTGCTCGTACCTGTTGATCGGCCACTACTGGGAGCGCCAGGACGCGCGCGCGGGCGCGATGAAGGCCTTCCTGATGACCCGGCTCGGCGATGTCGGCTTCCTGTTCGGCATCTTCGTGCTCGGTGTCGCCGGCGATACGTTCAAGATCTCCGACCTGCGCGCCGACGAGATGTCGTCGCCCGCACTGACCGCCGGGACGTTGCTGCTGCTCGTCGGCGTGGTCGGCAAGTCGGCGCAAGTGCCCTTGCAGACCTGGCTTCCGGACGCGATGCCGGGTCCGAGCCCGGTCAGTGCGCTGATCCACGCCGCCACGATGGTTGCCGCCGGCGTCTTCGTGATCGCCCGGCTGTTCGACCTGTTCACCGCCGCCGACGCGACGCTCACGGTGCTTGCGATCGTTGCCTGCGTGACCATGGTCTTCGCCGCACTCTGCGCGATGGCCGCGGTCGAGGTGAAGCGGGTGCTCGCCTGGTCGACCGTGAGCCAGTTGGCGATCATGTTCGCGGGGCTCTCGCTCGGCACCAAGGACGGTCGGCACGCCGCCCTGTTCCACCTGCTCACTCACGCGGCCTTCAAGGGCCTCCTCTTCCTCTGCGCCGGCGTTCTGCTGCACCAGATCGGCAGCGCGGCCTTCGTCGTACTCCGGCGCTACACCCGCCGCGGTGTGCTCAGGAAGGCGATGCCGGTCACCTTCGTCACGATGACGATCGGCCTCGGCGCGCTCGCCGGCGTACCAGGGCTGGCCGGATTCTTCTCCAAGGACTCCGTGGTCGAAGCAGCCTGGGACCACGCCCGGGACGGATCCACCCTCGGCTGGGTCGTCCTGATCTCGGTCTGCCTCACCGCCGCGATGACCGCCTTCTACTGCGTGCGCCTGTGGCTCTGGGTCTTCTTCCGTACTCCGGCGCTCGCGGGCGCGCTGGGAGCGTTCGAGGCCGACGATCCGATGGCGGATCTGGAGGACCCGGACACGTCCAAGCTGCACGACGGTTCCTGGCTGATGCTCGCTCCGCTGATCCTGCTCGCCATCGGTGCCGCTGGGCTCGGTTACGCCGACGGGGTGCACATCGACTGGCCGATCGCTCTGGTGACGACTGTGCTGGCGCTGTTCGGCGCACTCCCGGCGTACTCGTTGTGGCAGCGGGGTGCGGATCCACGGCCGGTGCTGCTGGAACGTGAGTTCGGCGTCGACTCGGCGTACCAGCGGCTGTTCGTCGTACCGGTGCGGTGGTTCGCCAAGCTTGCTGTCGGTGGCGACCGGGATGTGATCGGTGGTTATGTGCGGGCGACCGGCAAGGCCGGAACGCTCGCCTCCGAAGGCTTCCGGCGGCTGCAGACCGGCAATGTGCAGACGTATCTGACCGCGGCCGTGGTCGGTGTGGTCGCGCTCGCGATTCTCGCGGGGGTGATCGGCTCGTGAGTTGGTTGCTGATCGCCCTGCTCGCAGTTCCCGCGTTGACCGCTGCGTTGTTGTGGGCCTTGCCCGCCGGGACCGGCGAGCGGGTCGCCGCCGTCGTCGGGTCGGTGATCTCGGGCCTCGTGCTGATCGGCTCGGGCGTGCTCTGGTGGAAACTGGTCACGCCGGACGGACCGTCTCTGCTGACGGCGGGGCCGCTACCTCGGACGCTGCCCGGCAAGGTCCATGGGTACGCCGAAACCGACGTCTCCTGGATCCCATCGCTCGATGTGCGGTTCCATCTCGGCATCGACACGATCTCGATGCCGTTGATCGCGCTGACCGCCCTGCTGGTCTTCCTCTGCTGTCTGTACTCCCTGCGCATCACGCCGCGCGCGGGCCGGATGCGGTCGCTGATCGCACTGCTACTGGTGATCGAGACCGGCGTGATCGGCACGTTCTCGGCGCTCGACCTGGTGTTGTTCTTCCTGTTCTTCGAGGTCGTGCTGATCCCGATGTGGCTGGTGATCGACATCTGGGGCGACGACCACGACCCGGCCGGGCGGCGGCGCGCGGCGACCACCTTCGTGCTGATGACGGTGCTCGGGTCGGCGCTGATGCTGCTCGGTTTCCTGCTGGTGCATCGGCTGACCGGGTCGTTCGACATCGAGTACCTGAGCAGCCATCCGTGGCGGAGCAGCGGCGGCACCGGTCTCAAGGCCGCGCTGCTGATCGCGGTCGGCCTGGCGGTGAAGATGCCGCTCTGGCCGCTGCACATCTGGTTGCCCGATGCGCACGCCAAGGCTCCCACGGTCGGCTCGGTGCTGCTGGCGGGCGTCCTGCTGAAGCTCGGCAGTTACGGGATGATCCGGATCCTGCTGCCGGTGCTGCCCGGCGACTCGGCCACCATCGCGCCGTACCTCGGCGGTCTCTCCACCGTGGCGATCATCGCCGGGTCGCTGGCGTGCTTGGCCCAGACCGATGTGAAGCGGCTGATCGCCTACTCCAGCGTCGGTCACATGGGCTTCATCGGGCTCGGCATCGCGACCATGTCGCCAGAAGGGCTGACCGGCGCGCTGTTCGCCAACATCGCGCACGGCATCATCACCGGCCTGCTGTTCTTCCTGGCCGGCGCGATCAAGGACCGGCACGACACCAGCGACCTGCGCGCGATCGGCCGCGCGCTGTACGCGCGACTGCCGCGCATCGGTGGGCTGCTCACGTTCGCCTGCCTCGCCTCGCTCGGCCTGCCCGGGCTGGCCGGGTTCTGGGGCGAGATGCTGGTCCTCCTCGGCGCCTACCATCCCGGTGATCTGTTGCCTCGGACAACGTTCCTGGTGTTCATGGTGATCGCCGGAATCGGTACGGTGCTCACCGCGGCGTACTTCCTCCGCCTGGTCCGCAACCTCTGCCAGGGTGACCCGGCCGAGCATCCGGCCGCCGCCTTCGCGGTGGACCTGAGCCGGATCGAACTGATCGCCTGGGCGCCGCTGATCCTGCTCACCGTCTTCCTCGGCCTCTGGCCCTGGTTCCTGCTGCAGTACTGGACGTTCCTATGACGATGACCTGGACCGACTGGCAGGCGATCGCCGTACCGCTGGTGCTCGCCCTCGGCGCCGTCACCGTGCTGCTGGCCGACGCCTTGTGGCGGACCGGCAGCAAGCAGGTCAGGCATACGGTGATCACGCTGATCACCGGAGCCGCGATCCTGTTCGGGCTCGCGTTCATCGCGGTGCAGCGCAACAGCCTCAAGCCCGCGTTCTGTCGGCCGGCGGTCGAAGGGCCGGCGCAGTGCAGCCTGGTCTTCGAGCCACTCACGGTCGGCTTGTGGGCGGTGCTGCTGTTTGGCGGGCTCGGAGTCGTCGGCCTGTCGGCGTACCGGTTGCTCGACGTCGACATCCCGGTGGGGGAGTACCACTTCCTCCTGCTCAGCGCGTTGACCGGGGCAACCGTTCTGGCCGGTGCGCGGGATCTCGCGACCGTCGTGATCGCGCTCGAGGTGGTCTCGCTGCCGAGCTTCGCGATGGTTGCCCTACGGCGCGACCGGCGAGGCTCCGAAGGTGCGTTGAAGGCGTTCCTGGTCTCGGTGCTGTCGACGGCCGTGATGCTGTTCGGGATCTCCTACCTGTACGGCGTGACGGGGTCGCTCTATCTCCAGACGATCGTCACCCGGCTGCCCGCGATCGATCCGGACCTGCGCCGGGTGGCGTTCGCGGCCGGGTTGTTCGTGATCGTCGGGTTCGGGTTCAAGATCGCCGCGGTGCCCTTCCACGGCTGGCTGCCCGACACGTACGCCGGTGCGCCGGTCGAGGTCGCCGCCTTCCTCGCGGTCGTGTCGAAGTCGGCCGGCGTCGCCGGACTCCTGGTCCTCGTCACTTTCGGCGTGGCGCCGAGCGGGTCGTCGTTGCGGACAGTGGTCTGCATCCTCGCGGCGGTCACGATGACGGTGGGCAATTTGGCCGCGCTACGCCAGGTCGAGGCCGTCCGGCTGCTCGCCTGGTCGTCGATCGGTCAGGTCGGCTTCCTGCTCGCCCCACTCGCGGTCGGCGACGCGCAAGCGGTCGTCGGCTACCTCGCGGCGTACGTCGTGGTCACGCTCGGCGCCTTCGGTGCAGTGGCAGTCGTCCAGCGGCATCGCCCGGCCGGTCTGCTCACCGACTACCGCGGCATGGTTCGCTCCGAGCCGGGCCTCGGTGTCGCGCTCGTCTTCTTCCTCGTCGTCCTGGCAGGTCTTCCACCAGGCCTGGCGGGTCTCTTCACCAAGTTCGCCGCGTTCCAGGCAGTCCTCGACGCCCACATCGGCTGGCTGGCCGCGGTGATGGCCGTCAACGTGATGATCGGCCTGGCCGTCTACCTCCGCTGGATCGCAGAACTCTTCCGCCTCCCCGCCGACGACCCGTTCTCCGTCGACATCGAAAACCCCGCGGTCGCCGTCATCAGCACCTGCGCCGGCGCCGCTGTAGTCCTCTCCGTCCTCCCCAGCACCCTCTTCGCCCTGGTCACGTAGGCACGGAAGTGATCCGGAAGACCGGGAACTGCCCGGCGATCCGTTCGAACTCCGTCAACGGCGCGTGCCGGTCGACCGGCAGATGAGCCCGAGCTCCCGGAGCGCACTCCAGGTAGCGGCGAAGAATGGGTGGTCGAGCGCCGACCTCGACCTCCTCCAGTTGGACAGTCTCGCGGCGGCCGTGGCGCAGGAGCACGCGCCCGTTGGCCGCCTGGACGTTGCGTACCCAGTTCGTGTTCTCTCCGAGCATCGAAACCAGATAGCGCTCGCCCTGGTAGTCCGCGACGACAAGCGGGAAGGAGACGACGCGGCCCGTACGCCGTCCGGGCACCTCCAGGGTGACCCAGCTGCTCGGCGCGAGGCCACTCGCGAAGTGGACGGCCGAGATGCGGTTCATCGTTCGCGCCAGGCGATTCGGCCGCCCGCCGCGGTACAGCCAACGGTCGAACCGGTGCAGGCCCTTCGCCTCACCGGCATTCTTCTGAGTGCTCACGAACTCACGCTGACACCGACCCTGCCGCCCAACCAGGGCCGAAGGTCACCTCCACCGTGGACCGGCGGACGAGGCGAGTCGTTGAGGAAGCGTGTCCGCAGTATCAGCTGAGGCGTGGCGCATCCGGATGATAGGCGCGTTGACGCTCGAGCGAGGCGTCGGCGAAGTCGCCGGAACCGTTCACGACCTCGCCCACTCCGACGCTCAGCCCTCGTGCCTTGCCGAAACCTTTGAGAACTGCGCCGCGATGGTCAGGGTCCGGATGAGACCAGTCGGCACCGCCGGACAGTTGTACCTGCTGCGCGGTGATCTGACCGAGTACCTGGCATCCGTCACCGAGGTCGGCAGGCGCGACGATCACGGGTGAACTGCTGATGCGGGTGCGGTCGCCGACGGTCAATCGCGAACCGGGTTGCCCGGCGACGAGGCGAGCGCCGCCTTCGCCGATGCGGTTGTGGTCGCCGATGACGATCGAGCCGCCGCCAGATGCGGCGATGAAGGTGCCCGGGAGCAGCGTGTTTCCCGAACCGAGCTCGCAGGAACTCTCTGGATCACACTCGATCACGACCCCCGGGTAAAGGACATTTCCGTCACCCAGACGCACGCGGGTGCCCACCAGGACGGAGTACGGGTCGAGGATGATCGTGCCCGCCTCGGCCAGTTCCAGTAGCTCAGCAACGGTCCGGAGGCCGCGGGCGGTGCGCTGGTCGTCGATGATCACCCGCCGACATTACCTATCCGCAAGACCCGAGCACTCGCCTGAATGGTGGATTGGTGGGTGCTGGGGGTGCGGGGACCTGGCAGGGTAGGGGGTATGACTTCGGAGCGGATCTATGTCGGTGGGTACACCAGTCAGGCGGGCGGCGGGGAAGGGATCGGGTTCGGTCCGCTCGACGCGATGGGGGTTGCCGCGGTGACCGAGGATCCGTCGTTCCTGACTCGGTCGGCCGACGGCAGGTTCCTGTACGCGGCGAACGAGCTCGACGCCGGTCGGGTCAGTGCGTTCCGGATTCAGGACGACGGCTCGCTGGAGTTCCTCAACGACCAGCCGACCGGTGGTGCGCATCCCTGCCATGTCGAGCTCGACCCGACCGGCGCGTTCCTGTTGTCGGCGAACTACAGCTCGGGGTCGGTCGCGATCCACCCGATCTCGGCCGACGGTTCGCTCGGCGAGGCGACCCAGTTCCTGCAGCGCGAGGGCACCGGGCCGAACCAGGAGCGCCAGGAAGGTCCGCATGCTCACCAAGTGACGTTCGACCCGGCCGGCCAGTACGCGTTCGACGTCGACCTCGGCTCGGACTCGGTACACGTGTCGACGCTGACCCCCAAAGGCCAACTGGAGGCAGTGGACCGTCTGGCGGTCCACCCCGGCGCCGGCCCGCGGCACATCGCGTTCCACCCGGGCGGCGGCGCGGCGTACGTGATCAACGAGCTGGACTCCACGCTGTCGGTCTGCAGCTACGCCGACGGCGGGCTGACCGTAGTACAGACGGTGTCGACCCGGCCTGAGGGTGCTGAGGGGGAGAACGCACCGGCCGAGGTGCTGGTGTCGGCCGACGGGCGGTTCGTGTACGGGTCGAACCGCGGCGACGACACCATCGCGGTGTTCGAGACCGGTGCCGACGGGATCGACGTGGAACTGATCCAGACGATCCCCTCCGGTGGTTCCGGGCCGCGGCACCTTGCCTTCAGCAAGAATGGGACCGAGCTGTATGCGGCGAACGAGAAGTCGGACACCATTGCCGTCTTCGCCGTCGACCAGAGCAGCGGCGCCCTCACCGCAACGGGGACGCCGCTGAGCTGGCCCAAGCCGGTCTGCGTGCTGCCTGCCTGACCGAGGTCTCAGACGAGCTTCTCGAAGAAGAACTCGTGCTTGAGGAACGACACGTCGTACTCGTGACCCGGCTGCGGCGGCAGCAGCTGCGCGGCCTGGAACAGCCGCCAGCCGTCCTTCAAGGCGTCCAGCCCGGTCCCGTACGGCGGTTCGTCGCTGTCACCCGTCGTCGGCGTGGTCGCCCCGGTGCCGTCGTACGTCGACCAGCCGACCACGCGCGAGTCCAGCGCGGACGAGGCCAGGTACAGCACGAGCACCTGCTGGCGAACGGTTTGCTGGGCAGTTGTCGTGGTCATGCCATCTCCTTCTTCGCGGCGTGCGGGTTGACGCTGCGCTGCGCGACCACCCGCTGCGGGCGGTTCGACACCCGGGTGACCCAGTAGTCCGGGTCGAACGTGTCGTCACCGGTCAGTGCCTGCCACAGCTTGACCCGGTTGTAGATCTCGAGCCGGGCGGTGGCGTTCTCGTACCAGGGGAAGTACTGACCGAGCTCGGCCGCCACCTGCTCGTCGTACAGGTCGTCGGTGTTCCACAGCTGGACCTGGCGGACGGTCGGGTTGAAGCGGATCTTGAACATGTAGCGGTCGATGTCGCTGTCGTTCCTGCGGCCGCCGTGCCAGATGCCGTGGTGCAGGAACACCACGGTGCCGGGCGGGCAGGTGAGCCGCGTCTGGCCGAGCAGGTTCTGGTACCGGCCGGTGTCGGACTCGTTGGTCTTGCGCAGATGGCTGCCGGGCACGCTGAGGGTGCCGCCCATCTCGAGCGTCACCTCCTGCGGGTAGTACATGAGCTGTACGTCGAACGCGTCCGGGCGGACGTCGATGATCGCGTCGCCGTGCAGGTCCTGCGCCTCGCCCTCGTTGGCCTTGCGGATGTGGACGGCGTGGTGGTCGACCGTGGGCTCGGGGCCGACCAGGCTGTGGATGGCGCCGGCGATCTCCGGCAGCTGCACCAGCTTCTGGACGAACTCGCTGCCCTCGAACGCCTCCGACAGCGGGGTGCCGTACGGGACGCCCGGGATGCCGGCCTTCAGTACGTCGATCGCTTCGCGGTTCATCTCGTCGGGTACGACGGCGTCCATCCGGAACGCTCCGGTGGCGACGAAATGCGCCATCTGGACCGAGGTGAGCAGGTTCTTGCGATGTGGATGGGGCATGTCTCTCCCTCTCGGGGCGACTGGTCCGTGGTGGTTGGTACTCGTCCAGGCTAGGTATGGCGAGACTTGTTTCGCGTGGGTTGAGATCACCACTGGTGGTAATTTCTCACCATGGTCTTGTTGCACCTGGCCGAGCCGCCCGAGCGGGTGCACGCCGGCGTCGGGGTTCACGGCGTGCGCGGCCGGCGAGACACCTACTTGCTGCCCGACCTGTGGCAGTTCCACCTCTACGGGTACTCGGCGGATCTGACGGTCGACGGCACGGCGTACGAGGTCTCGCCCGGCTCGGTCAGTCTGGTGCCGGCCGGAGTGCAGGTGGAGTTCGCATACCGCGGTCGCTCGGAGCACCTCTACGCGCACTTCCGCCCGCGCCTCGTCGGCGAGCCGTCGTACGTTCCGGTGGTGCAGGACTCCGGTACTGCGGCGCCCGTACTGTCCGATCTGCTCCGCCAGGCGATCGAGGCGACCCCGTCCGGCACGGCCCGAGTCGCCGCCGAGGTGTGGACCGCGCTCTGGCGAGTCGCCCAGCTCAGCGCAGCACTCGGCGAAGGCGGCGGTACTGCGGGCCACCCGGCCGTCGCCGCAGCCATCGCCTACATCGAAGCAAACCTGGCGCGGCCACTAACGGTCCCCGCGCTGGCCCGAGCCGCCGGTGTCTCGCACAACCACCTGACCCGCCTCTTCCGGTCGGAGACCGGAACGACGGTCGTCGCCTACATCCGCCAACGCCGGATGGCTCGCGCTCGCCACCTGCTGGTCTCCTCGACTCTGTCCATCCCAGCCGTCGCTGCCTCGGTCGGCATTCCCGACCTGCACGCCTTCAACAAGTCCTGCCACCGAGAACTGGGCGGCTCCCCACGCTCGGTCCGCGCCGGGTAAGTGGGCTGCGGCCGACGAGTGTGCAGGGCATCGTTGGATCCGTGACAGACAAGCTGCGGCGCTGGCTGGCCGAGGACTTCGGGCTCGACGTACTGGACCTGGTGCAGGTGCACGAGGGTGCTGACGTCGCCGCTGAGGTGTGGCGAGCTGTCGGCGACGCGTCGTACGCGGTGAAGTGGTCCGGTGGCGGCACGGACGCCGGACCCCGCGCAACGGCGTACCTGGCAAGCAGGGGCGTCCAGGAAGTGCCTGGGCCGGTCCGGACTCTCACTGGTGGCTTGTGGAGTGAGCGCGAGGGCCGGCGGCTCTCGGTGATGCCATGGATCGCAGGAGAGCGCGCCTCCGAGACAGGGCTCACTCTTGAGCAGTGGACGTCGTACGGCGGTCTGTTGGCGGACGTACATCGCGCAGAGCCGCCCGCTGAGCTACGAGCCGTGCTGCCGCGGATCAACCCCATCAACGCTCGCATGCCCGCCCTGGCCCGCTCTGTCCGAGCCAGGCTCGCTACACCGGCCGACACTGTCGAGGAGGAGCTAGCGGCTGTCTGGGAAGCTCACGACGACCTCATCACCGCAGTGTTCGATCAGTGCGCGGACCTTGCTGCCCGCGACCTCGGCGGCACTGCTGTGCTCTGCCACGCCGACCCCCATCTCGCCAACGTGCTGGTCACTGCCGAGCAGCTGTACCTCATCGACTGGGACGACGTAGTACTGGCGCCGCCCGAGCAAGACCTCCTGTTCTTCCTGGGCGGCATGGGCTCGATCGGCCCGACCAGCCCCGCCGAACAGGACGCCTTCTTCACCGGCTACGGCAGCGTCGAGCTGGACCCGACCCGCCTCGCCTACTACCGCTCAGCCCGAGCCATCGAAGACTTCACGGGCTGGTCCGACTACGTCCTCAGTGGAGCCCTCGACCGCACACAACGCCTCGAGGTCGTCCGCTTCATCCTCAGCCCCGAAGGCCTCGCAGTACGTGCTCTCGCCTGACGGTCAGGCGTGGCGGAGCCAGATGTTGGGTTCTTGGTAGTGGCCGGTGTCCGCGTCGCGGTCGATGGTGAGGGTCGTCAGGCCGTCGGGGATGACGTAGGTGCCGGTGGCTGGGAGCGCCATGCCGGTCCACTTCTCCCAGTCAGCGACTGAGCCGGTCATCGTCTGGCTCGCCGGAGCCGGGGCGAGCAGGGTGGCGCCGAGCCGGACGTGAGTGCGCAGCCAGGGGTCGAGCGGGAGCCCGTCGTCGCGGGTCCAGGTCATGAACTCGGCGATGTCGATCAGCGGGTACTGCGACTTCAAGGTCGGCCGGACCGGCGCGATCATCTTGGTGAGACCGCGCGCGAGCGCCTGCTCCTTCACTGCGGTGATCACCCGGCCGGCGTGTCCCTTGCCCTGCTCGTCGTTCCGCACGGCCGCCGCCATCAGCACGAACGTGTCCGGGACCACCCCGGCCTCGTACGACTCGACCGAGCGGGCCAGCGAGTCCGTGAAGCCACCCGGAAGATCCGCGACCGTGCCGTCCCAGGCGATCGGCACCCCCCAGCAGCCCGCGATCAACCGCCGGTCATCGGCGTCGACGAGGTAGAACTCCCAGTCGCGGAAGTATTCGATCCGGCGCTCGCGGTACGGCGTCACGCCCTCGTCGTGAAAGATGAACTCCGGCCAGTCCTCTACGAACCGCCGCTCGGCTTCCTCGTCCAGCTCAGGTGCGGTGGCGACCGGGATCAGCTCGTACATGCCGCGAACGCTAGTCGCGACCGCCGCCTCCCGCCACGGAGTTTCGCGGTATGACAGCGGTATAGGCCGGAGCGCGAATCTCGGAAGCATGAGCTCCCCGGCGAACACCTTCGAGGCGACCGCCTTCGGCAAGAAGGAGGCGACCGGACCCGACAAGGTCCCCGCGCCGGTGCGCCGCGAGCCCAGCCGCAATCGCCCCTTGCTGGCCCTGCTCGGCTCACTGGCGACCGTACTGACCCTGGTCAGCAACCGCTACGGCTACTACCACGACGAGCTGTACTTCCTGGTCTCGGGCAAGCACCCGGCCTGGGGGTACCCCGACCAACCGCCCCTGACGCCACTGCTGGCCCGCCTCGGCGACGCGCTGGCACCTGGCGAGGTCTGGGCGCTGCGGGTTCCTGCGACGATCTGCACGGTACTGACGGTGCTCTTCGTCGCACTGCTCGTCCGTGAGCTGGGTGGCTCGCTGCGAGCCGAGTTGATCGCTGCGGGCGCGTTCTCTTGCTCGACGATGGTGCTGATCACTGGGCACGTGCTGGGAACCAGTACGACTGATCTCACATTCGTAGCGGCTCTGAGCTGGCTGCTGTGCCGACTGATCCGCACTGGCAACGACCGGCTCTGGCTGATCATCGGACTGGTGCTGGGCGTCGGCCTGCTCAACAAGATGACGCTGGCTCTGTGGGTGTTCGCAGTACTGGTGGCTCTGGTACTGGTCGGCCCTCGGCGGATCATGTACAGCCGGTGGTTCGTCGTCGCCGCTCTGGTGTCGCTGGCGCTGTGGACGCCGTACCTGCTGTGGCAGGCTCGACATGACTGGCCTCAGCTGACCATGGCCTCGGTACTGCGAGAGCAGGCGGCGCAGGGCGGCTCGCTGGGCCTCCTGCCGTACCAGGTCGTCGTCGGCCCACTACTGCTACCGCTGTGCGTCGCCGGCGGCGTCTGGCTGTGGCGTAGCTTTCGTGTCTTCGCAGTGACCTTCATAGTGTTCGCTGCGTTGCTGATGATCACCGGCGGCAAAGCGACCTACCTCGCCAGCGCCTACCCAGCCGTCTTCGCCGGAGCCGGCATCGCCGCCGACCGCTGGCTCCACTCTCGCCAGCGAGCGATCACCCTGTACGGCGTACTCGCTCTGTCCCTCCTCATCGCAGCGCCGCTCGGCCTGCCCCTGCTGCCGGAGCGGACGGCGGTCGCATACGGCAAGGCTCTGACCGTCGACCAGGCCCGCAGCCAGATCGGCTGGCCAGAGCTCGCCGACTCGGTCGCTCGCGCTATGAACCAACTATCCCCGGCAGAGCGTTCCCGTGCGGTCGTCTACACCTACAGCTACGGCCAGGCCGCGGCCCTCGAGCGCTTCGGGCCGGCTCGCGGACTGCCTCGGGCGTACAGCGGCCACAACGGCTTCGCCAACTGGGGCCCGCCCCCGGACTCGGCCGACATCGCCGTCGTGGTGGACGGCTTCCGGCGTACCGGACCTTCAGACATCCCGGAATGGACCTGGCAGGCCTGCCAGACCCTCACCCAGGCCGGCGTGGTCGAGGCACCGGCCGCCACACGCGAGCGCGGCAAACCAATCTGGATCTGCCAACTCCGCGACCCTTGGTCAACCGTCTGGCCCCACCTAACCCGCCTCGGCTGACCCCGTACTGCGGGAGCCCTCACGGTGTCGAGGCTGGTGAGACGGACCCCTCACGGTGTCGGGGCTAGTGAGACGGACCCCTCACGGTGTCGGGGCTAGTGAGACGGACCCCTCACGGTGTCGGGGCTGGTGAGATCAGTCACCCCGCGCGCCAGAAGGCTGGCCGGCAGGAAGGTCGGAGTCGGAGACAGGGGTCGCGGCGACCAGCCGGGGTACGGCCGATGCGCCGAGGCGGCGCTGCACCGGCGCGGTGCGCCGGGGCGGCGGCTGCCGTGCGGCGGGCGCCGGTCGAGCGTCGCCGCCGGCTCGGGCGGCCGGCGCGACGTTCGGGTGGGTCAGCGGTAGTTGACGAACTGGACGGCGAAGTCGAGGTCCTCGCCCTTGATGAGCGCCTGGACCGTCTGGAGGTCGTCGCGGCTCTTGCTGGAGACGCGGAGTTCGTCGCCCTGGATCTGTGCCTTGACGCCCTTCGGGCCCTCGTCGCGGATCAGCTTCGACAGCTTCTTCGCGTTCTCCTGGGTGATCCCGGCGTTGATCGAGGCGGTGATCTTGTAGACCTTCCCGGACAGCTTCGGCTCGTCGGCGTCCAGGCCCTTCAGCGAGATCTGCCGCTTGACCAGTTTGTCCTTGAGCACGTCGAGGACGGCGTTGACCCGCTCCTCGGTGTTCGCCTGCATGTCGATCGTCTCGCCGGTCAGCTTGATGGCCGCGTCGACGTTCTTGAAGTCGAACCGCTGGCTGATCTCCTTCGCCGCCTGGTTCACGGCGTTGTCCACCTCCTGGTGATCGACCTTGTTCACGATGTCGAAGGAGGACTCCGAAGCCATGGGCAGTTCCTTTCCGATTTGCTGTCAGGGGCACTGTCTGTTGTATCGTCTCTCACGCCGGTCCACGGATCAGCAGCGCCCTGGCGGGTTGCCCGAGCGGCCAAAGGGAGCAGACTGTAAATCTGTCGGCTTATGCCTACGCAGGTTCGAACCCTGCACCCGCCACAGGAGCTAAACAGCCCCTGACCTGGAGAGATTCGGGTTGGGGGCTGTTTCGTGGTGGGGGTGTCAGACTCTTGGGGTGGAGCAGAGGCTCGGCTCGGTGGTGTTGGGGGACGGGACTGCGATTCGGTTCGCGGTGGCCGGGGTGGGGCCGGTCGTGGTTTGTGTGCCGGGGTGGGTGTCGCATCTCGAACTGGGGTGGGCGATGCCTGCGGAGCGCCTGTTCTACGAGAGTCTCGCCAATGGCCGCACGGTCGTGCGGTACGACCGGCCCGGCTGCGGGCTGTCCGGGGCGACGGATCGTTCGGACGTCGTCGAGCTTGAACTCGAGGTCATCGAGGCAGTGACCAAGGCGGTCCGTGCCGACAGGTTCGACCTGGTGGGTACGTCGTTCGGAGCGCCGCTGGCGGTGAAGTTCGCGGCCCGTCGTCCCGAGTCGGTCGACCGGCTGGTGCTGTACGGCGGTTGGGTGCAGGGCGATCAAGTCTCTCCGCCTGCTCTTCGCCAGCACTTGCTCGGGCTGGTCGAGCAGCACTGGGGATTCGCCTCCGATGTCCTGGTCGAGATCTTCGCACCCGATGCCGACGCCGGATTCCGGGCCACCTTCTCGACGTACCAACGTCAGTCGGCGTCCCCCGCGACGGCCCGGCGGCTGCTGGCCGCTTGCTACGAGATCGACGTGAGCGAGGACCTTGCCCGGATCGGCGGCGTGCAAACCACCGTGATCCACCGTGCTGACGATCGCGCGGCGCCCGTGGCGGAGGGCAAGCGATTGGCGGCCGGGATCGCCGGCGCGACCCTGAAGCTGTTGCCGGGCCGCACGCACGTGCCGTTCGCCGGCGACGTGGAGACTCTCGTCGATGCGATCCGCGCCGGCCTCGGACTACCGCGGCTGCCGCGGACGGCCCGTCCCTCGCTGACTCCGCGACAGGCAGAGGTCGCGGCCCTCGTCGTCCGCGGGTGGTCGAATCGGCAGATCGCCGAGGAACTGGTCATCACCGAACGCTCGGCCGAGTCGCACATCGAGCGGATCCTCGTGCGGATGGGCTTCCGGTCGCGCGCACAGATCGCCGCCTGGTACGCCGCGACGCACCCGACGGGCTGAAGTGCCGTATTTCCACGGCTGCCCTGGCGCTCGCCGTACCCGCAGGATGACAGCATGACCAAGACGGCGACTCAACGTGACGGGTTCACTCTGCATCCCCTCCGCGGCCGGTTCAACTCGATGTTCTTCGCGGCGCTGGGCGGCTACCTCGATCTGCAGTTGCGCAAACGGAAGACCGCGGTATTCGCCGAGCTGCCACAGACCGTGGTCGAGCTGGGCTCGGGCGTCGGTGCGAACCTGCGCTACCTGGCTCCGGGTACGCACCTCATCGCGATCGAACCGAACCGCTACATGCACCCCCGGCTCCGGCGTGCAGCCACCAGGCACGGTGTGGAGGTCGAGGTCCGCGACGTCGTCGCTGAGCGCATCGACCTGCCGGACGGGAGCGCGGACGCCGTGATCTCGAGCCTTGTCCTTTGCAGCGTGAGTGATCCGGCCGCAGTACTCGCCGAGGTACGACGCGTACTGCGGCCAGGTGGCCGGTTCAGTTTCGCCGAGCACGTCGTCGCGAAGAAGAACACGCCGACCCGGTGGGCACAGCGTGCAGTACGCCGTCCGTGGGCGTGGGTGTTCGAGGGCTGCTCGTGCGAGCGAGATCTCGCGAGCGCGATCGAATCGGCGGGCTTCGCCGGCGTCGACCTCCAGCATCACCGGATCCGTTCGCCGTTCCTGCCGTTCAACACGCACATCGCAGGCACTGCCACCGCGTAGCTCACGAGCTACTGGGCGGCCGCTGCGGAACAGCCCGTCACCATGGGGAATAGTGGTGGGGCTGTCGCAGGTTGGTTGTCTAGTCGGTTCGGCTGAGTTCCAGGTAGGAGACGCGGGCTATGAAACCCACTGAGTTCGTCAAGGTGAATGGGCAGTTCTGGGGCGAGCACCTTCGGGGCGTGAGCGAGCATCTGACGGCCAGTCACTCCCGTGAGCTGCCGGGGCCGTTGCTGTTTCCGCGGGTGATGGTGCTGACGGAGACGCCGGACTGGAACATCCTGGAGTTCACCGGGATCAGCCGGGAGTACCGCTCGCTCGAAGTACGGCGGCAGAAGGCTGCCGGCATCGATCAGTACTTCGCGGATGCCGCCGGCTCCAAGCCGGTGGTGATCCTGCGCGAGGCCGATGTCTATCAGGACGCGACGATCGCCACCGAGACCGGGCGCAGCGCTCTGCGCAGCCGCTTCCCGGGTGCCGAGGGACTGATCGGGCGGGAGCTCGTCGGCACCGGTGACGGCAAGCTGCTGCAGTTCGCCCCGGGGAACTACTCCGTGCTCAACCGCGTACTGCTCGCCTCCGGCCAGCGTCTGCACTGGACCTTCCTGGCGATCGCGATCCACCGGTCCGAGCCGGCCGACAAGTACCGCGACTTCCTGCAGAACCTGGTCAACTCCGTGCCCCACCTGGACCCGGTCGGCACGTTCGCCGTACCGCGTGGTGAGCTCGACCAGCTGCTCAAGGCGGACCCGTTCGGAAGCACGTATCACCAGGGTCTGCACAAGACGACCGTCGGGGAGTTCCTTCAGCAGCACGAGGAGATCCTGCTGTCCGCGTTCGACGCGACCCAGCTGATCCGCGAGCCGGTACTCGAGGCAGAAGACGGTACTGCGGTCACGCCCGACTTCATCCTGGAGCGCTCCGACGGGACTCACATCGTCGGTGACTTCGCGCTGCCGTTGCTGGAGACGGCGAAGGACGGCAAGAAGCGGCGGCGCTCTACGACGGCGGCCGGCGACGGTACGCAGTACGGGGAGTTCTTCAAGAACGCCGAGAACCGGGCCTTCGCGAAGACCAAGTACGGCGTGGAGCTCAACGATCCGCGGCGGCTTCTGGTGACGACCAGCCAGGACGCGGTCGAGGTCGGTGAGGCGGAGGCCGTTGAGGTCGTCGACTACGACACCGTTCTTCGGCTGTATCTGGCGGCCAAGTCGTAACACCCCGTCGGCAGATCCACAGCAAGCTCCCAGCTTGCGTGGGTCGTCGTCTCAGCAAGTCCGTGAACCATCGAGGAATCACCACTCCGCCAGGGAGCCTCGATGGACACAACGACAGGCGTACGCCGCCCCGCCGCAGCCGACCGCGGTACTACGACGCCGCCGACCCACCCAAGCGCAGGCGCGACCCCGCGGCACCCGAGCGCTGAGCTCCAGCAGCACTCGGGTGCGGCAACCCAGTACGGGGTGGGTGGGCGCGAGGCTTGGCGGCACGTGCTGGGGCGGCGGGCGCGATTTGACGCGGGTGTGCGCGTTGTTGCGGGGGCTGCGCTTTGGGTAAGCCTGTTGGTGGTCGCCTATTGGTGGGTGGCCGGTCGGGGCATCCAGGCGCTGGGCGGGTGGGAGACCGGGCTTACCTCGCTCGGGCGGCTCGGCGGTCTGTTGGCTTCGGATCTACTGCTAGTGCAAGTCCTACTGATCGCACGCGTCCCGCTGCTGGAGCGTGCGTTCGGACAGGACCGGGTGCTGCGGGTCCACCGAGTAGTCGGCTTCACCTCGTTCAACCTGATGGTGGCCCACCTGGTGCTGATCACCTGGGGCTATGCCGCCGGTAGCGCCACAAAGATCCCAAGCACCTTCTGGGACCTCATCACCGACTACCCAGGAGTCCTGCTCGCACTAGCCGGTACTGCGTGCCTGGTGCTGAGCGTGGTGACCAGCGTGCGCGCAGCGCGTCGTCGGCTGCGCTACGAGTCGTGGCATCTCCTGCACCTCTACGCCTATCTAGGAGTGGGCCTAGCTCTTCCCCATCAGCTGTGGACAGGCCAGGAGTTCATCAGCTCGCCAGCAGCCACGGCGTACTGGTGGACGCTCTGGGCCGTCGCCGCAGCCGCAGTACTGGTCTGGCGCGTCGGAGCGCCGCTGGTCAACAGTGCTCGTCACCGCCTTCGCGTAGCTGCCGTTGCGGACGAGGGAGACGGCGTGGTGTCGGTGTACCTCACTGGGCGACACCTGGATCGACTGGGCGCCGAAGCAGGGCAGTTCCTCACCTGGCGGTTCATGGACCGCACTGGGTGGACCCGCGGCAACCCGTACTCGCTGTCCGCCGCACCCAGCAGTCAGAGCCTCCGGATCTCGGTCAAGGCGCTCGGTGACAACAGTGCGTCCCTCCGAAGCTTGCGACCCGGCACACCCGTGCTGATGGAAGGCCCGTACGGCCGGCTCTCCGCGCGAGCCCGCACCGGCCGCAAGGTCGCACTGATCGGTGCTGGAGTCGGGATCACT
The DNA here is from genome assembly GCF_004365175.1 of Kribbella voronezhensis. Classification (NCBI taxonomy): domain Bacteria; kingdom Bacillati; phylum Actinomycetota; class Actinomycetes; order Propionibacteriales; family Kribbellaceae; genus Kribbella; species Kribbella voronezhensis. The sequence goes on from NZ_SOCE01000001.1 coordinate 4,640,789, forward strand.
CCATTGCGCGCACTGGCCGAAGGACTCGACTACGGCCCCGGTGAAGCCGTCCTGATCCAGCGCTACACCCGTACGCCGCTCTTCGAGCGAGAGCTCCGGATGCTCGCTGCCGAACGCGGACTCCTCGTCGGCCTGCTGCCGGGCCACCGACGCGCTCCCGATTCATGGCTCGGCCACGGCGCGGACCACCTCGATGATGTGGCGGCCCTTCGTACGTGGATCCCTGACATTGCCGACCGGGACGTCTATCTGTGCGGACCTGATCCCTGGACCGCCTCCGTGCAACGCGCAGCCGCTGCAGCCGGCGTACCCGCAGACCGCATCCATCTCGAGAACTTCACGTGGTGACCCCATGAAACGCATCGCAACCTGGCTCCTCAGCACGATCACGGTCGTCGTCCTGCTCTTCGGTTACCACACCTCGACCTCCGGCAAAGCCGCCAGCGCTCCAGCCGTGATCGGCTCCGCAAACCCCACCACCAGCTCCGGCACAGGCGCCGCGGCTTCGCCGGGTTCGGGCGGTACGCCGGAGCCGAGCTCGACCGCCTCCACGTCCACCGCGGCGACCACGGTGCAAGGCGATGTCGCCGACACGCAATGGGGTCCGGTCCAGGTCCAAGTAATCGTTGCCAACGGCAAGATCACCGACGTGTCCGTCCTGCAGTACCCCAACGGCAATGGCAAGGACCAGCAGATCAACGCGTACGCGCTGCCGGTACTCATCAACGAGACGCTCGCCAAGCAGAGCGCCGCCATCGACATGATCAGCGGCGCCACAGTCACCAGCGACGGCTACACCCGATCCCTGCAATCCGCCCTCGACAAGGCCGGCCTGTGAACGCCCCGATCGCCCGGTACGTCGAGCAGGTGATGGGTATGCCGATCAGCCTCGCGCTTCGCGGCAAGCACACGAGGGACGCGAGCGCACGCAGTACGTGGGAAGCTGTTGTCGACGAGTTGCGAGAGGTCGATCGGGTGTTCAGCACGTACCGCGCGGATTCGTTCATCTCCCGCCTCGGACGCGACGAGCTCAGCTTGCCCGACTGCCCGCCCGAGGTGAGCGAAGTGCTCGAAATCGCCAACCAGGCGGTCGAAATCTCCGATGGTGCCTTCTCTGTCTACCTGCCCGATCCCGCGGGCGGGCTGGTGTTCGACCCGAGCGGCGTGGTCAAGGGCTGGGCGGTGGAACGCGCAGCTCGCCGCTATCTCGACGGCCTCGAGGACACCGACTACTGCCTCTCCGCGGGCGGCGACATGGTCGCTCGCACTCTCGACCCAACGACCGAGCCCTGGTGTATCGGCATCGAGGATCCGCTCGATCCGAACCGGCTCGTTGCCACCGTTCCCCTGCGCACAGGAGCCGTCGCGACCGCCGGAACCAGTCACCGCGGCACCCACATCATCGACCCGCGCACCGGGCGCCCGGCGTACGGGATCGCTTCGGTCACCGTCGTCGGCGATTCGCTCACCTGGGTGGACATCGAGGCCACGGCCGCTTTTGCGCAGGGGGCGCAGGCGCTCAGTTGGCTGCGCACCCGCCCTCGACGTACCGGGTTGATCGTCTGGGCGGATGGGCAAACGACCCTCTTCGACACGAGTCATCCGGTAGGCCAAGGGGCCGGGTGATTGTCGGCGGGGATGGGTAGTTTCGGTGGCATGACGACGGATTGGGAAGCCTGGCACGCCGCGTACGACGATCCTGGATCCGGGCTGTCCCGGCGGTTGCGGATCATCCAAGGGCTGATCGGGGAGTGGCTCGACCGCACGGCGCCGAACGACGTCCGCGTGGTCAGCGCGTGTGCCGGCGACGGCAGAGACCTCTTGGGCGTACTACGGAATCGCGGCGACTCGAATCGCGTCACGGCGACCTTGCTCGAGTACGACGAACGCAACGTCGCTCGGGCCCGCTCGGCCGCCGCGGAGTTTCCGGCGATCGCAGTACGCCAGGCTGATGCCGGCCAAGGCGCCTCCTATGCGGGCGCGATCCCGGCCGACTTGGTGTTGATGGTCGGTGTCTTCGGCAACATCAGCGATGACGACATCCGCAGGACCATCGAAGCTCTACCCGGTATGTGCAACCCAGGTGCCTTGGTGATCTGGACGCGCCATCGAGGTGCTCCCGATTTCACCCCGACGATCCGCGAATGGTTCGCCGCCAACGACTTCACCGAGGAGTCCTTCCACGCCCCCGACGACCTGGAAATCGGCGTAGGCTCCCACCGCTTCACCGGCACCCCACCCCACCAAAACCCCACCCAACACCTCTTCACCTTCACCCACTAACCCACCCGCCACTAACCCACCGGCTCCACCGCGCGCCCCTCGCCGAGTGGCTTTGGAGGTCTCCACCAGCACCGTTTGTAGGTCAGTGCTGACACCACCCGGACCAGGAGGGCACCTTAGTGTTGGTGGGAGTTGACAACACCCTGGCGGGCGCGCAAGCGGAGCGAGTCCGAGCAGATTGAGCGGAGGTGGGCGCATGTCGGCGACGAAGCTCCTGGTACTCGGTGTCGTGCACCTCTCCGGCGGCGCGCATGGCTACCAGGTGCGGTCCGAACTGCAGAGCTGGGGTGTGGAGATTTGGGCCAAGATCAAGCCCGGCTCGATTTATCATGCGCTGAAGAAGGCGGCGGCTGATGGCCTCCTCACCGAACACCCCGAGCCGGGCAACTCCGGGCCGGAGCGCGTTCTGTACCGCGCGACAGCTCGGGGACGTGACGAGATAGTCGAACTTGTCCGCGACGGTCTGCGGCGCACCCACGACCCGGCCATGCTCAACGCGGCCATCGCCATGTTGCCCATGCTGACCAGGACAGATGCCATCGCGCACGTCAACGAGCGGGTCGCGCGCCTGGAAGCGGAGCTCGTAGAGCAGGCCAAGTGGCGGGAGCACCCCAATCGGGACACCCCCGAGCACGTCCGCGATCAGGCCGAACTGTGGGCGGGACACGCACGCACCGAACTGGAGTGGGCGAAGAGCCTGAGCAAACGACTGGCTGAGGGCGCCTACACCATGGCCGATGATCCGGGTTCGTGGCGAACGGTCGCCGATCACCTCAAGATGCGCTTCTAATCAAACTTGACTAGACGTTCCTCTTCGTGCACTCTGGCCAAGTAACCAAACTTGACTAGTGCTCAACCAATCCGTTCGCAACACCGAGAGAAGGACTCGAACCCATGGGAAAGCTCGCGATCGAGACGAGAGGGTTGAAGAAAAGCTTCGGCAAGACCCACGCGGTCGCCGGTGTGGACCTGGCCGTGAGCGCCGGGGGCGTGTACGGCGTGCTCGGTCCGAACGGGGCGGGCAAGACCACCACGATCCGCATGCTGGCCACGCTCCTGCGCCCCGATGCCGGAGAGGCGCAAGTGCTCGGCTACGACGTCGTGCGTGACGCCCGGGCGGTGCAGAGCAGGGTGGGCCTCACCGGGCAGTTCGCGTCGGTCGACGAGGACCTCACCGGGGTGGAGAACCTGTTGCTGCTCGCCAGGTTGCTCGGCTACTCACGCCGCCGAGGCAGGGAGCGGGCGGCCGACCTGCTCGACGCGTTCGGTCTTGCCGAGGCGGCCGACCGGCAGGTGAAGAAGTACTCCGGCGGGATGCGCAGGCGCATCGACATCGCGGCGAGCCTGGTCGTCACCCCCGAACTGATCTTCCTCGACGAGCCCACGACCGGGCTCGACCCGCGCAGCAGGAACCAGGTCTGGGAGATCGTCAGGGGCATGGTCGCCGAGGGCGCCACCGTGTTGCTGACCACGCAGTACCTCGACGAGGCCGACCAGCTGGCCGACCGGATCGCGGTGATCGACCACGGGAAGGTGATCGCCGAGGGCTCGAGTGGCGAGCTCAAGGCATCGGTCGGTGCCGGCTCGCTGCACGTACGGCTACGTGCGCCCGAGCAGCGGGCCGAGGCCGAACGGGTCCTCGCCGGCGTCCTCGAGGTGCCGGCCGAGCCGTCCGCCGACCCGTCCGCGCTGTCCGCGCGGATCTCCGACCCCGAGCGGGTCGCCCGCGCCCTGGCCGAGCTGTCCCGCAGCGGCATCGACGTCACCGAGTTCGCGCTCGGTCAGCCGAGCCTGGACGAGGTGTTCCTCACCCTGACCGGACACGCCGCCGAGGAGGATGCCGCATGAATGCCACGACCGCGGAACAGGCGTCGGCGCCGGTCACCGAGGACGCGCTGCGCAGTGTGCTGTTGGCAGGCGAGCGGCCGTCGCGCCCCGGCCCGGTGCTCACCTCGCTGACGTTCGGCTGGCGCGCTTTGCTGAAGATCAAACACGTGCCCGAGCAGCTCGTCGACGTGACCATGTTCCCGATCATGTTCACGCTGATGTTCACCTACCTGTTCGGTGGCGCGCTCGCCGGGTCGACTCAGGAGTACCTGCAGTTCCTGCTGCCCGGCATCCTGGTGCAGGCGAACGTCATGATCACCATGAACACCGGCATCACGCTGAACACCGACATCCAGAAGGGGGTGTTCGACAGGTTCAGGTCACTTCCGGTGTGGCGACCGTCGCCGCTGGTCGGCGCCCTGCTCGGCGATCTGGTGCGCTACTCGATCGGGTCGGCGATCGTGATCACGCTCGGACTGGTCCTAGGGTTCCGGCCGGAGGGTGGCGCCGTCGGGGTGGTGCTCTCGGTGGTGCTGCTACTGGTGTTCTCGTTCTGCCTGTCGTGGCTGTGGACGATGCTCAGCCTGATCCTGCGCACGCCGAACTCGGTGGCGGGGGTCAGCATGATGGTGATGTTCCCGCTCACGTTCGTGAGCAACATCTTCGTGGACCCGAAGACGATGCCCGGGTGGATGCAGGCGGTCGTCGAGGTCAACCCGATCACCCACCTGGCGACCGTGGTACGCGGCCTGATGGACGGCTCGGTCCCGGCCGGGGAAATCGGCTGGGTGCTCGTCTCGTCCGTACTTCTCGTCGCGGTGTTCGGTCCCATCACCATGGTCCTCTACCGCAACAAGAAGTAGATGCCGCTACCGCGAGCACTTGGTCGAAATCAGCTCCGACAACCCGGCCCACTCGGCCAACGCCATCACCGGTACCAGGCCCGGACACGACAAGGAGAGCCGAATGAGCACCATCCCCAAGAACAACTTGGAAACCGTTGCGCACACGCCCGGGCGGGCGAGCAGCATCGGGGTCTGGATTCTGCAAGTCGTGCTGGCGGCGATCATCGCCGGCGGCGGAATCTCGAAGCTCGCCGGCGACCCGGTCATGGTGGACATGTTCGCCGACATCGGGGCTGGCCAGTGGCTCCGGTACCTGGTCGGAGCGCTGGAGGTCGCGGGAGGGGTTGGACTCCTGATCCCGGCTCTGGCGGGCCTGGCCAGTCTCGGGTTGGCGGCATTGCTGACCGGTGCTGTCATCACCGATCAGTTCGTGCTCGAGCAGAGCCCTTGGCTGCCGCTCGCCTGTCTCGCCGTGGCGGCCGTGATCGCAAGGGCGCGGTGGTCGCGCACCGAGGCCGTCGTCGGCACGCTGCTCAGGCGCTGAGACAAACCTCTCGAACGGAGATGTGAGATGAACGAGATGGACTTTCGCGTGACATCAAACGATGGCACCACCATCGCCTACGACCGGAAGGGAAGCGGCCCGGCTGTCGTCCTGGTAGGCGGCGCACAGGACGACGGAGCCGAGAACGCTCCCTTGGTACCTGCTCTCGCCGAGCACTTCACGGTTTACAACTATGCCCGTCGGGGACGCGGCGCGAGCGGCTTCACCGAGCCCTACGCCGTGGAAAGGGAGATCGAGGACCTGGATGCGTTGATCGCGGAGGCGGGCGGCTCGGCGCACCTGTTCGGGGCGTCCTCTGGTGGCGCTCTGGCGCTGGAAGCCGCCGCGGCCGGGTCAGCCATCGACACGATCGCCGTGTGGGAGGTGCCCTACGCGGTCGGAGACGACATACGCCCGCGATTCGAGGAGTACGTCGCGGACACCCGACGCGCCTTCGACGCCGGGCGAGACGAGGAGGTTCTCGAACTGTTCATGCGCATGACCGGCGCCTCCGACGACAACATCGCGGCCAGGAAAGCGGCAGGCAAGAAGACGGCGCATTGGGCGGATTCGGTCGCCCTCGCGCCCACGCTGGTCCACGACAGCGTCTTCGACAACCGCTACCAATTGCCGACCGATCGACTGGCAACGGTCACCCAACCGGTCCTGGTCACCACCGGAGGACCGATCACGGTCCCCTACATGGCAGGCCTGCCCTCGGACTTCTTCGACCGCGCAGCCGACGAGCTTGCAGACCTACTACCCCACGCTCAACGGGAGACCCTCGACGGGCCGGATCACGTCGTCGACCCACAGACCATCGGCCCACTGTTGCTACGGTTCTTCAGCAGCGAACACTGAGAGGCCCGCGAGGTGGTGCGGGAAGACCGATTAGGCACCGCGCAAGCAGATCTTCGTCGCGCCAGGGACACGGGGCGGACAGGTGGTGCCGAGGTTGATGTCGTCGGCGGCATCACAGGCCTGATCCTGGGCGTGCTCGTCACCAACGTCTTCGTCGCCGCGCAAGGCCGGGCCGTCGTACTGACCTGGGCTTCAGTGGGAGTCGACCTGGCCTACTCGCGGCTCATCGGCTCCGTCGTCGGTCGTACCCCGCACTCCGCGCCGACTTAGTACCGCCCACCGAACCCCTGCGCAGCACATGACCAGGCACCTCGGCAGGGCCAGTGATTCCGGGCTGTGGTCGCATGCGGTCACCATTCCCGGGCGGTGGCCCGGTGCCGAAAGTGCGTCCAATGAGTCCTTCGGCGGCTGGACCAAGACCTTCACCGACCCCCGGCTATGCGCAGCCATCGTCGACCGACTCACCTTCGGCGGCACCATCCTCGAGACCGGCACCGACTCCTACCGTCTGGCCCAAGCCACAAGGCAGCGGACAACCTGACACCCGTCGGGAGCGGAAGCGGTGTCGACGCAAACCAACATCCGCGGCACCGACACGTGCCCGGCGGTGTCAGAACTCGCCAACAAGCGGTGTCGGACGAAACCTCCGCAGCCAGCCGACAGACGGATCGGTCCCGCCGGCTGCTCCCCGCCCGTCAGCCGGTCCGACTGCCCGCACTTTCCCCCGCTCAGGCGTCCGTCCGACTGCCTGCCCTTCACCGACGAACGCACCCGCCCCACCGCGCGCTCTACGTCTCGTGCGCTTTCTCGGCGTTCTGCCCTTGGTTTTAGGGGTGTTTGGGGGTGGCGGCGGTGACTATGCGGTTGAGGGCTGCGAGGACGTGGGAGCGGTGGCTGGGAGTGAGGTCTGTGGTGAGGGCCTCGACTCGCCCCGCGTAGGCGTCGTGTGCCTGGTGGGCGAGGGTGCGGCCTTCGTCGGTGAGGGCGATCTGGCACGCGCGGCGGTCGGTGGGGTGGGCGGACCGCGCGACCAGCGAACGGCGTTCCAGCCGGTCGACCATGCTGGTGAGGCTGGAGCGCTCGATGCTCATGATCCGGCTCAGCTCGGTCATGCCGAGCGGTCCGTCGAGAAGCACGCAGATCAGGTGCGCCTGCTGAGGCGTCAAGCCGAGCGGCCGGCTCGTCTCGGCGTACAGGTCCTGGAGTACGTGCATCAAGGTCACCAGGGAGCCGACCAGCTCCGTGTCTCTCGCCGTCTTGGTTGCCACCCCTCCACTGTAGTCCGCAGACCGAACTGTTTGTGCTTCTAATAGTTCGTAGGGCTAGTATTTAGGTCTACGAAGTATCTACGGACGGAGACAGACAATGAACGTGCGCTTCGGCTACGGCTCACCCGCCGAACTCGGCGAGTTGAGCGAAATACTGCGCTTGGCCGAGCAGGCCGACCGGGACGGTCTCGACCACTTCTCGACCTCGGACCATCCGTACCTGGCTGAGCGCCTCGACGGCTACGCCATGGTCGGCTTCCTGCTCGGCCGGACCGAAAGGATTGCCGGCTTCGTCAACGTGACGAACCTGCCGCTCCGCCCGGCGCCCATCCTGGCGCGGACCGCGGCAACGCTGACCGCGATGTCCGAGGGCCGGTTCATCCTGGGGCTCGGCGCAGGGGGAGCGTGGGATCGGATCACCACGATGGGAGTGCCGCGCCTCACGCCCGCAGGGGCAGTCGAGGCCTTCGAGGAAGCGATGGTGCTGGTCCGCCAGCTGTCCGGCGGAGGACCGGCGGTTACGTCCGGGACTCACTACCCAGTCAAAGGTCTCGCGGCTTCTCCGGTCCGAGCGCCGGAGATCTGGACCGGCTCTGTCGGCCCCAAATCATTGGTGGCGACTGGTCGACAGGCCGACGGCTGGATCCCAGGCCACGCGGCCGACTGGTTGAGCGAGCCGTACCTGCGATCCCGCGCGATCATCGACGAGGCCGCGCTGGCGGTCGGACGAAAGCCCACCGAGATCGCGACGATCTACAACTTCCCCGGCGCTATCACCGCCCGGCCGCTACCCCGCACCCGCGACGACGACGGCCGCTGGATCGGCGGCTCCACAGACCAGTGGATCGAAGAACTCACCGGTGCCGTCCTCGAACACAGCGCCGCCGGCTTCACCCTCTTCCCCACCGGCCCCGACCCGTACGACACCACCCTCAAGCGCTGGTCCCAGGAAATCGCCCCCGCCGTCCGAGCCGCAACCGGATCACGCTAGTTCGCCGACGAGCAGCAGGGCACGCTAGTCCGCCGACCAGCCAGCAGCCGACCGGTAAGCAGACGACCGGTCAGCAGGCGACCGAGCCGAGGCCGACCGAGCAGCAGCCGACCGGGATGCAGCCGATCGAGCAGCAGGCGACTGGGCAGCAGGCGACCGGGCAGCCGATCGAGCAGCAGGGGGCCGAGCAGCAACAGGTCACGTTAGTTCGCCGACTGAGTACTCGCCGCCGAGCACTTGGCTGTGCTCTCGGAAGCCTCGCCGATAGCTGAATCGGACCCCTGACGAGATCAGCGGGCGTTGGGCGCTGCTGACCCGGAAATGCAGATAGATGACAGCGCCAAGGTCGGCATGCGCGCCGATCCGTTGTCCCGCGATCGGCGTGGACTTGTGCCGTGCGGGGTCGGCGCCCTCACCGCGGCCGGTCGCCCAGCACGCCGGAACACCGTCGAGGAACTCGGCCGTCTTGTACACCCTGGCTTCGACGAACTCGAGTCCGGCCGGCGTCTGATCGGGTGCGGCGGCGAGGAGTTCGAGTGCCCGGCCGGATCGATTGATCGGGGTCGGGGCCAGGAAGTAGACGTCAGCACCCTGCCGCACGTCATCCATGCGGATCCCCAGGCTGCCTCCGGACTCGTCCAGAGCCGCGCCGCTCCGGGCATCGAAGATCCAGGCCCCACCGAGCACGGCCAGCACCGCGACCACCGGTACGCCGAAACTCAGAAAGCGCTTCCGCATAGCTCCCCCTCGGAACGTGACCACTACGTCACCAACAGTAGGCATCGCAGGTGTCAGGCCGGCCGTCGTCGCGTTGGTCAATGCCGGGGGCTGGCCGCGGCGGCACCCGGTGGCGGGCGGCGGCTCGGCAGGCCAGTCGTCGAGCTGGCTGCGTCCAGGAGCTGTCCGCGGTGGCGCCGAGGCGGATGGTGTCTCGGCCGGCGACGCAGGTGGCGAGCGAAAGCTGACAACTCGTCTTCAGGTGAAAAGTGACAACTCGTCTTCAGTTGAAAGGTGATTGCTTGTCTTCAGTTGAGAGTGGCGAGTTCTTCGGGGGTGAGGTGGAGGGCGGCGGTGGCGATGTTCTGGGCCAGGTGGGTGGGGTTGCCGGTGCCGGGGATGGCTAGGACGTGGGGGCCTTGGTGGAGGGTCCAGGCGAGGCGGATCTGGGCGGGGGTCGCGTCGTGGGCGGCAGCTAAAGCCTCGATGGCCGCGGTGTGGTCGGTGGTCGGGCCGCCTTCGCGTTGCGAGCCGGCGATCGCGAAGAACGGGACGAAGGCGATGCCGCGTTCGCCGCAGAGACCGAGGAACTTGTCGTCCTCGCGGTGGGTGTCGATGCTGTAGCTGTTCTGGACGCAGACGACAGGTGCGATCGCCTGCGCCTCGTCGAGGTGAGCGGGGCTGACGTTGGAGATACCGAGGTGCCGGATCAACCCGGCGTCGCGCAGTTCGGTGAGCCAGCCGAAGCGGTCGGCGATCGATTCGCCGGGCCGGTTCATGATCCGCAGGTTGACCACGTCGAGGTGCTCGCGGCCGAGCTGGCGGAGGTTCTCCTCGACCTGGGTTCGCAGTTCGGCCGGCGTGGTCGCGTTGTAGAACCCGCGCTCGTCGACGCCCGGGCCGACCTTGGTGGTGATGACAAGACCTTCCGGGTACGGCGAGAGCGCCTCGCGGATCAGCTCGTTGGCAAACCGCTCCGGCCCCTCGCCGACTCCCAGGGTGCCGCCGGGCGAACGGTAGAACGCAGCCGTGTCGATGTGATTCACGCCCAGCTCGACCGCACGACGTAGTACCCGAATGGCCACTTCGCGATCCGGGTTCGCGGTGATGCGCATCGCGCCGAACCCGAGTCGGTTGACGGTGAGATCGCCCAGAGTCCACGTACCCGCGGCAGTCGCGGAAAGGTCAGCAGCCATTCCTCGACCCTAGTGCGCAGGTCCAACGGCGCAGGTCATTCCTCGATCGCGCCGCCGACGCCGCGGAGGTGCTCGCGGAACGTCAGCCCCGGCCGCTCGGCTCGGGCCGCGAGGTAAGCGTCGAAACCCAGCTGCTCGCGCAACGTAGTACCGGCTTTGATGAGTTCGGACTGACGGCGTTCGGTGTCGCGGATCGATTCGGCGAGGCCGAAGAGTTCGTCGACGCGATCGGCCGGGACGAAGGTGATGCCGTCTTCGTCGCCCAGTACTACGTCGTCGCGCGTGACTGTCCATTCGCCGACGGTCGCGAACTCCAGCGCGTCCGACGGCAGCGGGTCGAGGCGGAGCGGGCCGGTCGGCATCGCGCCGAGGCTGTAGACGGGCAGGCCGATCTCTTTGATGTCGACGGTGTCGCGGTGCAACCCCCACAGAACGAGACCGGAAAGACCGGCCGCCTTGGCCTCCGCGGCGACCAGGTCACCTGCACAGGCCTCGTCCCGTCGGGCAGCGTTGTCGACGACCAGTACGTCGCCTGGCGCTGCCGACCCGAATGCCTCCAGGAAGATGTCGACGCTACCCACGTGCTGAACCGGCAGCACCCGCCCGGCGATCCGGGCTGGGAACACGGCGGTCAGAGAAACCGTCCGGACCGGGATGTGCAACCGAAGACAGGCATCGGCGACGTGGGCACACGTCAGCTTTGCGAACCGCTCGTGAAGTTCCGCCATGACTCGTCCCCTTCGCTCGCTGATTGCCTGACCTTAGTCAGCGAATCGATACGGCACCACAGTTCCGCCGTACTGCGTCGCGGTCGCGAGCCGCGGGGCTAGTGGTCGAGGAAGGCGAGGATTTCGGCGAGGGGTGGTTGGTCGGTGGTGTCGACCGTGAGAGTGGGGACGGGCAGGGTGATCGGGTCGTAGGTCGTGTGGGTGCGGCGGTGGGCGTCGAGGTCGGGCGTGACTTCGTGGGCTCTGCGGAGCGGGTTGGCGGCGGCGCGGGTGGTGATTCGGTCCAGGGCGACGTCGGGGGAGACCGTGCACCGGATGATGCGGAGGTCGGCCGAGTCGAGGAGCGGGGTCAGGCCGGGGCGCCAGAGGCGGTCCTGGAAGGCGGCTTCGGCGACGACCGTCGTACCGCGGTCGATCAGCAGGCCGATCACGTCGAAGAACGTGGCGAGCGTGCGCAGGCTGAGCGGATCCGAGTCGCCCGGCGCGAAGTCGGTCGTCGCGTGGACCATGCCTTCCTTGATCTCGTCGCGGCAGATCGCCGGACAGCCGATCGCCCGCGCGACCTCGTGCGCCAGCGTCGTCTTCCCCGTCCCGGGCGGCCCACTGATCACCACAAGCATCGGCTTCGAACGCACCGCCGCACCCTAACGCGTGGAAGCCTTGCGAGTACGGCCGAACAGGTGGGAAGTGTCGGTGGGTTTGCCTAGTGTCAGGGATGCGGCCGGGTTGGTCGGGCGGTGGGGATCGGGTGGGTGGAGTGAAGGTGTGACTACGTATTCGGCGGTGCGGACGACCGGGATCTACTGTCGGCCCGGGTGTGGGGCGAAGCCGTTGGCGGAGAACGTGCGGACGTTCGAAGTGGCTGCCGCGGCTGAGGCCGAGGGGTATCGCGCGTGCTTGCGGTGCCGGCCGTACCGGGTAGCGGGGACCGTCGCGGACGACGCGCCCGAGTTGGTGTGCCGCGCGGTGCAGCTGATCATCTCGGGCGTCCTCGACGCCGCGGACGAGACCGCGCTCGGCGCGCAACTGGGGATGTCGGCGAGACATCTGCGGCGGCTGTTCAACGATCATCTCGGCGTGACGCCGGATCAGTTCGCGCGGTCCCGGCGGGCGCATTTCGCCAGGCGGTTGCTGGACGACTCGGAGTTGACGATCGCGGACATCGCCTTCGCCTCCGGATTCGGGAGTCTTCGGCAGTTCAATCGGGCGATGCGGGAGGTGTTCCGCGCGACGCCGCGGGAGCTGCGCGAACGGCGTCGCCGCTCGGACCGGCTGGCCGCGGACGGTGGTCTCGTACTGCGTATGCCGTACTCGCCGCCGTACGACTGGGACGCGATGACCGCGTTCCTCGCCAGGAACGCGGTGCCGGGAGTCGAGTCGGTCGTCGATGGTGTCTATCGCCGGACGATCGCGCTCGACGGCGACCTGGGGATGCTGGAGATCGGGCCCGGAGGTGTCGATCATCTGCTGCTGAAGGCTCATCTTCCTTACTGGGAAGGGGCGATCCACGTGGTCGAACGAGCCGGCTGCCTCGTCGGGCTGACCACCGAACCGATCCTCGCGACCGCTCAACTCGCCGGCGACCCCGTCATCGGCCCACTCATCAAGGCCCGCCCGGGGGTGCGAGTTCCCGGCGCTTGGGGTCCTTTTGAAGTCGCCATACAAGCAGTTGTCACGCACCATCCGGCGCTCATGACGCCGGCGATGGGGGCGGAAGTGCTCAGGCGGGTGGTTGAGGGGGCGGGGGTGGTGGTGAGTGGGCTGGGGTTCGGGTTGACGCATGCGTTTCCGTCGGCAGAGGCGGTGGCCGGGGCGGAGCTGTACGGCGTACCGGAGGAGGTGGGCCGGACGGTCAGGGCCCTCGCCGGTGAAGTTGCTGAGGGCAACTTGTCGTTGGCGGCGTGTGCGCCGTTGGAGGAGTTGACCGGCGCGTTGCTGGCGATCGACGGTGTGAGTGAGACGGCGGCTCAGTGGATCGCGTTGCGGCTCGGTGCTCGCGATGCTTCACCGAAGACGAAGGAGCCCAACGAGGAATGGCGCCCGTGGCGCGCGCTCGCCACGATGCAGTTGGAGGCCGCAGAACAAACCGCCTGACAGACAGACGGCCGCCGTCACCCGCGGTGGGTGGCGGCGGCCAGGTGCTGTCAGTGGAGGAGGTTGTTGTGTTTGGCGTAACCCGCGGCGGCTTTGAGGAGGTTGTAGGTGCCGTGGGTGAGGAGCTCTTCGGCAGCGCCCGCGGCCAGGCCGTAGGCGCCGGCGGTGATGGCTGGGCCGACGCTGATTCTGGTGACGCCGAGGTCGACGAGTTCTGCGACGGTGAGCGCACCCGGGCCGACCATCAGATTGAGCGGCCGGGCGAGTTGCGGGACGAGTTCGCGAATCGCTGCGGGATCGAGCAAGCCAGGAACGAACAGCACGTCCGCGCCGGCCTCGGTGTAGATTGCGGCGCGCTTGACCGTGTCCGCCGGATCGCCGAAGAAATACGTGTCGATCCGTGCGTTGATGCAGAGCTCGATACCGGCCGCGTCCGCGGCAGCCCGGGCGGCCGCGATCCGTTCCGCCTGTGCGGCCGGGTCGATCAGCGCACCGCCCGAGCTGTCTTCGAGATTGATGCCGACGGCACCGATCTCGATCACCTCGGCCACCGTCTCGCCGACCTCAGCCGGCGACCCGCCGTACCCGCCCTCGATGTCTGCCGTGACCGGCACCGAGACGACGGAGACGATCCGGCGCAGCGCCGAGAGGGCGGCCGTCCGGGTGAGTCCGCCGGCATCCGTGACACCGTCGGCCCACGAAACACCTGCGCTGGTCGTCGCGATCGCCTTCGCGCCCGCGGCCTCGATCGCCCGCGCCGAGCCCGGGTCCCAGGCGTTCGGCAGGACGAGCGGCGGCTGCCGATGCAGCGCCTGCAGTTCGCGTGCCTGCGCCAATCGATCGATGGTCACAAGCTCACCACCAGTTCGTGATCGATCTCGACGAACTCGACGATCAGGTCCGCGAACCGGCCCGCGATGAGCTCCTTGTACACCGCCGAACCGGTGTGCGCGTCGTACGCCGCCTGGTCGGCGAAGTGCTCCACGAACAGCAGGTAGTCCGGCTGCGCCGGGTCGCGGTACACGCGGAAGGACAGGGTGCCCTCCTCCTGCCCGGGGCCTTGCGGCGCGAACACCTGGACGAGTTCCTCGGCCTTCGCCTGGTTGCCGTCCTTCAACTTGATCGGAAATACCTTGGCAAGCACTTTCGTCCTCCTGGGGTGGTTGTTTCGCTGCCCCAAGCCTCGCCCGTGCGGGTACCTCCGGTCTGGCCATATTCGGTCATGGATGAAGTATCACTATGCAAGACGATATGTCTCACTAAGCAAGATCTTCGGTTAGTCTGAGGCGGTCAACGACGACGCGGAGAGGGCGAACCATGAACAACGTCTACACGCACGGCCACCACGAATCGGTCCTGCGTTCGCACCGCTGGCGGACCGCGGAGAACTCGGCCGGCTACCTGCTCACCCACCTTCGTCCCGGCATGTCCTTGCTCGACGTCGGCGCAGGTCCCGGCACCATCACCGCCGACCTCGCCCGTCTCATTCAGCCGGGCCCGACCACTGCCCTCGAAGCAAGCGAGTCGGCGCTCGACGTCACTCGATCGACCTTCGCCGAGCTCGACATCAAGGTCGAGTTCGTCGTGGGTGACGTGCACCAGCTGGACCTCCCGGACGACTCGTACGACGTGGTGCACGCGCACCAGGTCCTGCAGCACGTGGCCGATCCGGTCCAGGCGTTGCGGGAGATGCGCAGGGTCTGCAAGCCGGGCGGGATCGTCGCCGCGCGCGACTCGGACTACCGCGCCTTCGCCTGGTATCCGTTGCTGCCCGAGTTGGACGAGTGGATGGAGCTGTACCAGCGACTCGCGCGGGCCAACGGAGGCGAGCCCGATGCCGGTCGCCGGCTGCTGTCCTGGGCACTGGAAGCGGGCTTCGAGAACGTCGAGTCGACCGCGAGCAACTGGACCTTCGCGAACGACGAGGATCGCGCCTGGTGGGGCGGGATGTGGGCCGACCGGATCCTCGAGTCGGCGATGGCCCACCAGGCCCGCGCGGACGGCGTACCGGAGTCGACGCTGCAAAGGATCTCGGCCGCGTGGCAGACCTGGTCGACGACGCCCGACGCCTGGATCTCCTTGCTACACGGCGAAATCCTCGCTACGGCCTGAGCTGATCAGGCAGCGGGATCGGACAGTACTACGAGGAAGTGGTCCGGGTCGCGGAGCCAGAGCTCCTGGTGGCCTGCGTTCGGGTTGTGGTGGAGGTCGGTCTGGATCGTGAAACCGGCTGACCGGGCCCGAGCGGCTGCGGCTTCCAGGGAGTCGACCTCGAACCAGAGCGCCACACCGTTGCCCAGCGCAACCTCTGGGTCGCCGATCGCACCATGGTGATGGCCGACTTCGAGCTTGTGGAGTTGGAGGATGAGCTCCCCGTCGACCAGGAGCTGTTCGTACTCCGGTCCGCCGTGGCCGCTCGCCGCGCCCAGCAGTTCGCAGTACCAGGCGCTGCTCTTCTCCACGTCGGACACGGCGATCATCGGCTGGGGTCGTACGGATGCAGTCATGTGGTGAGGTTAGGTGTTGCCGCCGGCATCCGTCTTGGACGAATGGGCACGCTGCCGGGCAGCTTCGTAGAGGACGGCCGTCGCGGCGTTGGCCGCGTTGAGCGAACTCGCCGAACCGGTCATCGGGATCCGCACGAGCTGGTCCGCGAGGTCCTTCCAGGCGGCGCTCAGGCCGGAGGTCTCGTTGCCGATCAGCAGCAGCGTCGGCTGGGTGAGGTCGTGGTCGAAGATGTCGACCGTGCCGTGCTCGTCGGTGCCGACGATCACGAGCGGAACACCTTCCGTACGGCGCTTCGCCACCCACTCCATCACTTCGCGCTGCGACGGGACCCGGACCGACGGCAGGGCGAAGATCGAGCCCGTGCTCGCGCGCACGGACTTCGGGTCGTACACGTCGGCGGCGTGCCCGGTGACGATCAGCCCGTCGGCGCCGAACGCGTCGGCGGAGCGGATGATCGAACCGATGTTGCCCGGTCCTGTCGGCCGGTCGAAGACGACGCCGAGAAAGTCCTGGCCGACCTGGATCCGGTCGAGGTCGTCCGGTGGCATCTCCATCACCGCGATGACCTCGGGTGCGGCTTCGTCCTTCTCGCCGAGCTCGGCCAGCAGGTCCGCGGTCATGCCGACGCGCTCGGCGCCGCGCTGTTCGCGCAGCAGGTCCTGCGCCCAGCGCGACAACGGCCGGTCGGCGTCGTGGATCAGCGCCCGGATCGGCCAGCCGCGCTCGACGGCGACGCTGATCGGCCGGACCCCCTGCACCAGGAACTCACCGGCCCGCTGCCGTTTGTTCCGATTGCTGAGCAACGCCTGCCACACCTGAAACCGCGCGTTCCGGCTACTCACCCGCACACCTGCCATCACCCCACCCTACGAGCAACCCCGGCTGCGGAGGTCGACACCACGGATCAGACGACGGGAAGGAAGGCGGTGCGAAGCAGCCCGCCCGGGTGACCATGCCTTGGCGTGTGGTCAGGTGAGGTGTTGGAGGAGGCCTAGTTGGTTGTTGTCCGGGTCGGCGGTGGTCGCGAGGCGTTGGCGGCCCTGTGCGACTTCCGTGGGGTCGGTGGTGGTGATGCCTGCGGCCGAAAGGGTGGAGCGGGCGGTGTCGAGGTCGTCGACGAAGAAGTTGACGGCGGTCCGCCCGGCCTTGCCGGGGTCCTCGAAGACCTGGACGGTTGCTTGATCGCTCAGGTGCCATTCGGCCAGGCTGTCCATCGGCCGGCTGTCCGCGGGGCGTCCGAAGAACGACTCGTACCACTCGGTTGCCGGTCCGATCTCGGTGACCGGGAGCACTGCGAGTACGGCCTTGATCTCCATCGTCCATCGCCTCTTCTGGTCAGGGCGGCCGGAATGGCCGCTCACCTCTGCAACGTCGGTACCCAGGTCACCGTTTCGACATCAGCGCGGCACCTTCAGCCGAGGGTCCGGGTGAGGAAGCCGTCGATCAGGGTGGCGATCTCGGCGGCGTGGGTCTCCAGCGCGAAGTGGCCGGTGGGGAGGAGGTGGACCTCGGCGTCGGGGAGGTCACGTCGGAAAGCCTTGGCGCCGGCGGGTGGGAAGATCTCGTCGTTCTCGCCCCACACCGCGAGCAGCGGGACCTGGCTGGTGCGGAAGTACTCCTGGAACTTCGGGTACAGCGCGAAGTTCGTCAGATAGGTCCGGGCCAGGTCCACCTGCACCTGATCGGCGCCGGGCCGGCTCAGCAGGGAAAGATCGTGCTGCCAGGCGTCCGGGCTGAGCAGCGTCTGGTCCGGCACCCCGTGCTGGTACTGCCATTTCACCATCGCCTCACTGTGCATCCGGCCCACCGCGCCAGCGTTCTCCGGCGTCGGATCGGCGTCATAGGCAACGATGTCCGCCCACATCGCCTCGACGATGCCGTCCTCGTACGCGTTCCCGTTCTGCGTCACGATCGCCGTGATCCGCTCCGGATGCGCCAGCGCCATCCGCCACCCGATCGGCGCGCCATAGTCCTGCACATAAAGCCCGTACGCCGTGAGGCCGAGCTTCTCGGTGAAAGCCGTCGTGATCTCCGCGAGCCTGGCGAAGCTGTAGCCGAAAGCATCTGCCGGCGGCATCGCCGAATAGCCGAAGCCCAGGTGATCGGGCGCGATCACGTGGTACTTGTCCGCCAGCTTCGGGATCAGGTCGCGGAACATGTGCGAGCTGGTCGGAAACCCGTGCAACAGCAGCAGCACGGGCGCGTCGACGGGCCCCGCCTCGCGGTAGAAGATCTCGTGCCCCTCGACCTCGACGGTCCGGTGGTGAACGGTCATCACTAACCCCTTCAAGAGATTTATCTGGTTACGGCGGACAGCAAACACCGTGCCGGTGTAACCTGTCAACATGTCCAATCTGGTTAGCTCTGATGTGGGGCTGCTGCTGGAGCTGCTGAACTCGGCACCGATCGTCGACGGGGTGCCGACCGACGCGCTGCGTGGGTCGGGCGCGACCGGCTGGTTGCGCGAGCGTGGCATTCCGGGTCCGCCGGCGGCTGCGCGCGAAGTACGGGATGCCGTCGCCGCCGTAGTACGGGGGGAAGCGTCCGCTGGAAGTCTGCAGAAGTACGTGCGCGATGTGCGGCAGGTGGTGGTGGTATCAGCCGACGGGGTGCGGTGGCGGCTCGAGGGTGCGCGATTCCCGGCGAGAGCCGTGCTGGCGTGGGCTGAGGTGAAGGACAGGTTGCGGCCCTGTGAGAACGACGCGGAATGCAGGTTGTTCTTGATCGACCGCAGCAAGGCGAATGCGCGTCGCTGGTGCTCGATGTCGACCTGTGGCAACCGGCTCAAGGCGCGCCGCCACCAGGCGCGGCTGCACGACTAGCGCGGCCGCACGACTAGCGCGGCTGCGCGACTAGTGCCGGTGCGGCGTGCCCGTCGCCGCGGCCGAGGCTTCGTGGCTGGCCGAGGCGCGGGCGCAGAGTTCGAGGAGTTCGGGCTCGTTCTTGACGATCTGCTTGGCCTTCGGGCCGAGGGCGATGATGTGGTCGCGGGAGTCCAGGAGCCGGCGGTAGATGCGCTCGCGTTCGGCCGGATCGTCGGTGTACTCGGCGTCGAGGTAGGCGGTCGCGTCCCGGCGTACGTTGGCCATCGCGGTCTGGGTGCGGCCGCGGGTGCTGAAGAGCGAGCCGAAGATCGTGATCAGCAGCACGACCAGGATGACCACCAGCGACAGTCCGGTGCTGATCTCGACGACCTTGATCGGCTCGCCGTCGTTGACGAACGGCAGGTTGTTCTCGTGCAGTGCGTGCAGGATCAGCTTGGTGCCGATGAACGCCAGGATCGCGGCCAGTCCGTAGGACAGGTAGATCAGCCGGTCCAGCAGGCCGTCGAGCAGGAAGTACAACTGGCGCAGGCCGAGCAGGCTGAACGCGGTCGCGCTGAACACCACGAAGACGTTCTGGGTGAGCCCGAAGATCGCCGGGATCGAGTCCAGCGCGAACATCAGGTCGGTGCCGCCGATGGCCACCATCACCAGCAGCATCGGGGTCATCACCCGGCGGCCGTCGAGCCGGGTGAACAGCCGGTCGCCGTCGTAGCCGTCGGTGGTCGGGAACAGCCGGCGGGCGAACCTGACGATGATGTTCTGGGCCGAGTGCGACTCCTCGGTCTGCGGCCGGAACATGTTGCCGGCGGTGACCAGCAGGGCCAGCCCGAACAGGTAGAAGACCCAGGCGAACTGGTTGATCAACGCCGAGCCGAGCAGGATGAACGCCGTCCGGAAGACCAGTGAGATGACGATGCCGACCAGCAGCACCTTCTGCTGGTTCTCCCGCGGCACCCGGAAGCTGCCCATGATGATCAGGAACACGAACAGGTTGTCGACCGACAGTGCCTTCTCGGTGATGTAGCCGGCGAAGTACTCCGAGCCCATCGAGCTGCCGCCGAGGACCAGCGTCCCGACGCCGAAGAGCAGCGCGATCCCGACGTACAGGGCGGACCAGCCGGCCGCCTCCCGGGTGGTCGGGACGTGTGCGGTCCGGACGTGGAACACGTAGTCGAACACCAGCAGGGCCAGGATCGCCGCGACCGTCAGGATCCAGGCCAGCGGGGAAACGGTCATCGTCGAGGTTCCGATCACGAGGGGCCCGGGACGCGGGCTCGGCAGGACGGACACCAGCCAATCACGTGCCGACCGCGGATGAGGACTGCTCCAAGAAATTGCCTAAAAGGCATCTTTGCACTTTCGGCAAGTTTTGTTACGGTGAGGTGCATGGACGGTTTGCGGGAGCAGAAGAAGCGGGAGACGCGGATCGCGCTGAGCTGGGCGGCGATCCGGTTGACGGTGGAGCGCGGCTATCAGAATGTCCGGGTCGAGGACATCGCCGCCGAGGCCGGTGTCTCGCTGCGGACCTTCCGCAACTACTTCTCGAACAAGGCGGAGGCGATCGCCGCCCGCCAGGTCGACCGGATCACCCGGATCGCCGACGGGCTCCGGGCCCGTCCGGCCGACGAGCCGTTGTGGGTGGCGATCCGGGCAGCGGTCGAGGAGAACTACCTGCTCGGTCAGCCCGAGCAGGGGACCGCGCTGCCGCCCGATGATCAATGGCTCGCCGGGGTGCGGTTGATGGGGACCGAGCCGGCCCTGCGCGGCGAGTTGGCGAAGGCGCACGCGCAGGTGCAGGAGGACTTCGCCAAGGCGGTCGCCGACCGGACCGGATCCACCGGCCTGTATCCGCGGCTGGTCGCGGCCGCGTTCAGTGCGGCCGTCGCGACGGTGTCGGAGGAATGGCAGCGCGCCGATCCGCCGAGGCCGCTGGCCGAACTGCTCCATGAAGCTCTCGACCTGCTGACCGCCGGCCTCCCGGAGCCTCGGCCGCCGGCCTGACCTCCAGTACCACCAGCCACCCCGGGCGGTCCCCGGGGCGGTCAGCTACGCCCAAATCCTGGAAAGAAGGACCGATCATGGAACAAGTCGTCATCGCAGGTGCGGGACCGAACGGTCTGATGCTCGCCGGCGAACTCAAGTTGGCCGGCGTCGGCGCGATCGTGCTCGAGCGGCTGCCGGAACGCAGTACTGTCCCGCGGGCTAACGGCCTGGTCGGCCAGGTCGTCCGGATGCTCGACCGGCGAGGCCTGTACGAACGGCTGAACCCGGGCCAGCCGGTGCCGGTGCCGACGCCCCGGTTCGTTTTCGGCGCGCTGCCCCTGGAACTGAGCCGCCTCGCCGACAACCCGCTCTACCTGCTGCAGGCTCCCCAGGTCCGGATCGAGCAGGTGCTCCAGGAGCGAGCGCTGGAGCTGGGAGTCGAGATCCGTCGCGGTCACGAACTGGCCGGCTTCACCCAGGATGCCGACGCCGTCCGGATCCAGATCGACGGCCCGGACGGATCGTACGAACTCACCTCGCGCTTCCTGGTCGGCGCCGACGGCGGCCACAGCCTCACCCGCAAGCTCGCGGGCATCGACTTCCCGGGCGTCACTCACGACGACACGGTCTCCCGTACTGCGCATGCCACGGTCGCCGCCGAACTCGTCGACCCGCGCGGCGAGCTGAGCATCCCCGGCTACGGCAAGATCCCACCGTTCATGCATCACCGGACCGAGCGCGGTGTCTTCGTCTACGCACCCTTCCCGAGTGGGCCGCCGCTGATCAGTACTGCGGAACGGCGCGTTGCGCCGGGGGATGACCCGGTGACACTCGCCGAAGTACAGGAAAGTGCCGAGCGAATCCTCGGCGTCGAGCTGGAACTCAGTCCGCCGGAAGGCGACGGGCCGCACCAGTTGCGGCGGGTCGAAGGTGGGAACAGTCGGCTGGCCGACCGGTTCCGCGAGGGCCGGGTGCTACTGGTCGGTGACGCCGCGCACGTGCACTCGGCGATCGGTGGTCCGGGACTCAACCTGGGTCTGCAGGACACCGTCAACCTCGGCTGGAAGCTGGCCGCCGAGCTCCAGGGCTGGGCGCCCGAGGGTCTGCTCGACACCTACGAGTCCGAGCGGCGGCCGGTCGGCGAGCGGGTGGTGATGCACACCCAGGCGCAGAGCGCATTGATTGCCCCAGGCAAAGAAGTTACGGCGTTGCGGCAGTTGATGACGGAACTGCTCGACAATCCGGCCAACGTTCAGCACCTCGCGGACCTGATGTCGGGCGCGGACATCCGGTACGGCGGCGGCGGGCATCCGCTGGTCGGCCGGTGGGCGCCGGATCTGGTGATCTCCGAGGCTTCCGGTCGCTCCAGTCGGCTGGCCGAGTTGACCCGCAGTGCTCGGCCGTTGTTGATCGACCTCACCGAGAACGCGGGCTTCGCGGAGCTGCTTGCCGAAGCCGACCGGATCGAGGTCGTCGCCGGCCAAGGAGCGGGTCCCGGGCAGCCGGTGGCCTTGCTGATCAGGCCGGACGGGTATGTGGCCTGGGCTGCCGATGCCGACGGGCCGGCCGAGCGGGAGGCACTTGGCGACGCGCTCGAGCGCTGGTTCGCAGTACGGGTTCAGCCGCGGCCTTTGACCAAGGCGACCAGGTAGCGACAGTCCGCCGTACCGGGGTTCTCGAAGGTGGTCGGCGAGGGTTGGCCGAGTTGGAGGCAGTCGCCGGCCGCCAGGTCATGGACCACCGGGCCCTCGTGGAAGCGGAGGTGGCCGTCGAGGACCCAGATCTGCTGGTACTTGAAGATGTAGGCGTCGGCCGGGTAGGAGACGGAGGCGCCGGCCGGGAGTTCGACCTCGACCAGTTCGAGGGGGCCGTCGGTGACGGGGGAGACGGCCCGGCGCCGATAGCCGGTCGCCGGATCTGTCCACACCGGCTGGTCGGCGGCCCGGCGGAGCAGTTCGCCGGTACCTTCCTCGGCTCGGGCGACCAGCTCGGACAAGGTCATGCCGAGCGCACCGGAGAGACGTCCGAGCAGTACTGCGGTCGGCTGCGCCTCGCCGCGCTCGATCTTGCCGATCATCGCGCGGGAGACGCCGGATCGCTCGGCCAGGGCGTTCACCGACAGATCGAGCGCGACCCGGGCCTGCTGCACGGCGGACGCGAGCGAGGCGGACAGCGGATCTTCCATGCTTGCCACTATAGCGGCATCTATGGCTACTATCGTGACATGCAGACTTTGCTGATCAGGGATGCGACGGAACTGGACGCCGAAGCTTGTGCCGAGATCTACCGGCCGTATGTCCTCGAGACTGCCATCACCTTCGAGATCGAGCCGCCGACGGCGGCCGAGATGGCCGAGCGAATCGCCAGGTATCGCGAGACCCACGCCTGGCTGGTGCTGGAGGACAACGGCCGGGTCGTCGGGTATGCCTACGGAACTCCGATGAAGCCGCGCGCGGCGTACCGATGGTCCTGCGAGGTGAGCATCTACCTCGAACTCGGCCGGCGCCGGACCGGTGGCGGGCGGGCGTTGTACGAGGCGTTGTTCGAGCGGCTCACCGAACGCGGCTACCGGACCGCGGTCGCGGGGATGACGCTGCCGAACGACGCGAGCGTGGGACTGCACGCCGCGCTCGGCTTCGAGCCGATCGGCACCTACCGGAACATCGGCTGGAAACTCGACGCCTGGCACGACGTCGCCTGGACCCAACGCCCCCTGGCGACCTCACCCAACCCGCCGGCGGAACCGCGCTGACCTCAGCCCGCCGGCACTTCGCCGTACTGCGAATTACGGGTTGAGGCCGTGCTCGCGGAGCCAGGGCTCGGGGTCGATCGGGTCGCCGCCGCCGGGCAGGACCTCGAAGTGCACGTGCGGCCCGGTCGTGTTGCCGGTGACGCCGACCGCGCCGACCTGGTCGCCGGCCGCGACGCTGTCGCCGACCGACACGGTGAACTCGGACATGTGGCTGTACGACGTGACGGTGCCGTCGGCATGGCGAACCTTCACCTGCCGGCCGTAGGCACCCTCGAAGTCGGCCTGGATCACTTCGCCGGCCATCACCGAGACGATCGGCGTACCAATCGGCGCGGCGAAGTCGAGGCCGGTGTGGTTGTGCGCCCAGCGCCCGCCGCCTTGGCCGAAGCGGGCGGTCAGGTGGTAGCCGGTGGTCGGGAGGACGACCTTCGGCGCGGCCGCGGCCTTCGCTGCGGCGGCTGCCTTCGCGGCGGCAGCGGCCTTGGCCAGAGCGGCGGCCTTGGCAGCGGCCGCCTCCTTGGCTGCCCGGAGCGCGATCGCCCGGCGCGCGGTCAGCGTCTCTGTCGCGCTGAGCTTGGCTGCCCGGGCCGCGGCGAGCTGGGCGGCTGAGCTCTTGCTGGCCGCCGCCAGTGAGAGGTCGAAGCGGGACAGGTCTCGCGAGGCGAGCTGCCGGCGCTCGATCCGGGCGGCGGTCATCGACTCCAGCGAGGGATTCACGCTGGTGCTGCTGGTCGTGGTGGTGGCGTTCGAGGTCGAGCTGATGCCGACCGCAGTGGTGCCGGCGGCCGCGGCGAGCGCCGCGGTCAGACCGACGAGCTGAACACCGCGCACGGTGTTCCGCCGGGTCAGGCGGTGCTTCGCCACCCGACGCGAGCCGGACGAACGGCGAGGTGTCGCGCGTTCTGCTTCCGACACGTCATGGTGAGGGGACACGAGAGCCTTCCAGAGTCGAGTGGCCGCCAGGGTCGTCCCCAGCGGCTCATCGACCATAACGATGAGATCACGACGACCTCAAACGCGCACTGCGATCAGATCACCAATTCTGGTGACTTTCCGTAGTCGCTCGGTGGGCGGTCAGTGGCTCGTCAGGCGGGAGGCGGGTCGCCAAGTCGTTGAAAGTTGGCGTGACCGGGATCACGTGGGTCGGAGCTGCCGAAGACCCCTCGAACTGGCTATGGGCATCGTTTCGGAGGTCGTCGGGTCGACCCGAAAAGTGGTCGGCGCGGGGTTCGGGAACCGGTATGCTTCTCGGGTCGGAAGAGGGGCTCGCACGGCTCGGACTGCTCGATTTCGCATCGGGCTGCAGACCGTGTAATCTCTCTCCTCGGCCCGCCCCTTTAGCTCAGTCGGCAGAGCGTCTCCATGGTAAGGAGAAGGTCTACGGTTCGATTCCGTAAAGGGGCTCTGAGAATCACTGTCCCGTCCGGTCCGCCGGATGGGATGATGAACTCTCTGGCGGGGTAGCTCAGGTGGTTAGAGCACACGGCTCATAATCGTGGTGTCGCGGGTTCGACTCCCGCCCCCGCTACCCACCAACGCAGTATCTCGAGAGTGCGATCACCCAAGTTGCGCACTCCTGAAAAGAAGAGGCACCAGTGGCTAAGTCAACCGACGTCCGCCCCAAGATCACGCTGGCCTGCACGGTGTGCAAGGAGCGCAACTACATCACCAAGAAGAACCGGCGCAACGACCCGGACCGTCTTGAGCTGAAGAAGTACTGCGCCCGCTGCAACGACCACACCGACCACCGCGAAACCCGCTGACCCCAGCAGTTTCCGCTGGTTCCCCAGCACTCTGAAAGGGCCGCTCCACTGTGGAGCGGCCCTTTTCGCTGTGTCCGAGTCAGCTGTGCCGACCAGGTCTCGCCGTTGAACCACCCGCATCCGGCCTGCTCTCGAGGTTGATGCCAGCGCGCCGCCCAAGCAGTGAGTGAGGCGACGCGGGGGCGGGCGGGAGCGTCGACGTAGGAGGTACGTGGGGGATCTTTCCGCCGCAGTACCCGAAGGCCTAGACCGTGAGGATCGGTTTGCCGGCGTTGTAGGCAGCTAGCCGGTCGGCTCGTGGGGTTAGGCAGCAGGAGCCGCAGACGGTGCCGGCGCTGGTGGTGCTGGTGTAGTAGAGGCAGCAGGTGTTGCGGAGGTAGACGAGTCTGTTGGCGGCTGTGGTGACGTCGCCGAGGCGAGCGAGGCCGGCTGGGGCTCGGGTGATGAAGGTTTGCCAGCGTTCCAGGAGGAAGGCTGCGTCGATGGTGGTGTCCTCGCGGGTCGCGGCGCAGAACGCCATGGCGCAGCCGGCGGCTACGCCGCCGTGGAGTTGGCGGAGGCCGGCTCGGGTACGGCGGTGCAGCTCAAGCGACAGCGGTAGGAGGTGCTGAGCGAGCACCACGTCGTACAGGGTTTGCAGGCCTCCCGGGAGGAAGCGGGCTGAGCGGATGGCGACCGATGCGATGCCGTGGCCGTCGTGGGGGCGGACCCAGAGGTTGTGGGGGCGGATGTCCAGTACGCGGCCTTCGAGGGCCCAGAGCAGCAGGGCTGTGGCCGGGGCTCGGCCGGCGTAGAAGGACATCAGGCTGAGTGCGGCCGCGTGGTCGCTGACATGGCCGCCTGCGTCGTGG
This sequence comes from Kribbella voronezhensis, assembly GCF_004365175.1. Lineage (NCBI taxonomy): Bacteria > Bacillati > Actinomycetota > Actinomycetes > Propionibacteriales > Kribbellaceae > Kribbella > Kribbella voronezhensis. The sequence goes on from NZ_SOCE01000001.1 coordinate 4,666,825, forward strand.
TCGCGTTTGAGCAGCTCGGTCAGTTCCGGGCCGTCCGGTTCGAGGATCCGGTCCACCCGTAGCCACTCGGAACCGGTCGGTTCGCCGAGCTCCACGCCGTAGCGAGGGGCGTATTGGGCCAGAGCGGCCACGCCCGCGCGTCCTGCCGTCACACGTCCTGCCTTCCCCAGAGAGTTCTCAGCAGAGTGGGTGGCGGCACTCGGTGTCCCAGTCTGCCAGTAGGGTTACTGGCCATGACGATCGACGCCACGATGGTCGGCCGGAGCTACACGGCCGCCGAGTCCTATCAGGTCGGCCGGGAGAAGATCCGCGAATTCGCCGAGGCGATCGGCGACCCCAACCCGGCGTACCGGGGTGACGACGCCGTCGCGCCGCCCACCTTCGCGTTCGTGCTCAGCGCGCCCGCGCTCGATCTGCTGCTGGCGGATCCGGAGCTCGGGCTGCGGCTGGACCGGATCGTGCACGGCGCGCAGAAGTTCAACTACGTCCGGCCGATCCGGGTCGGCGACGAGGTGGCCGCCACGGCGACCATCACCACCGTCCGCAAAGCAGGTGACGTCGAGGTGATCATGTACGAGACCGTCCTGACCGGTCGCGACGGCGAGCAGCTCGCCACCTCCACCGCGACCGTCTCGCACAACCGGGCGGACTCGTGAGCGCGGTCGAGGTCGGCACCGAGCTGCCGCCGCTGACGGTCACCGTCCGCCGCGAGAACCTCGTCCGGTACGCCGGTGCGAGTGGCGACTTCAACCCCATCCACTGGAACGACCGGATGGCCGTCGCGCTCGGCCTGCCCGGCGTGATCGCGCACGGGATGCTCACGATGGCCTCGGCCGCCCGCGTGGTGACCGACTGGCTGAGCGACCCGGCCGACCTGATCGAGTACGGCGTACGGTTCACCAAGCCGGTCGTCGTACCGGATGACGACAAGGGCGCCACGATCACCTTCTCGGCGAAGGTCGACAAGGTCGCCGACGGCCGGGCCGAGATCGACATCACCGCGGTCTGTGGCGACGAGAAGGTTCTCGGCCGGGCCAGGGCGGTAGTGCGCGTCTCGTGAAGACTGATGTGCGTCTGGCCGACCTGACCACCCTGCGGGTCGGGGGGCCGGCTGATCGCCTGATCGAGGCGACCACCGAGGAAGAACTGATCACCGCCGTACGGGATGCGGACGCCGCTGCCGAGCCGGTGTTGCTGCTGTCCGGTGGCAGCAACGTGGTGATCGCCGACGACGGGTTCCGGGGCACCGTGATCAAGGTCGCCAACCGCGGGATCCGGGTCGACGCGGACGCCTGTTCGGGCGCGATGATCCACGTCGCCGCCGGCGAGGACTGGGACGAGGTCGTCCAGCGTGCGATCGCGGAGGAGTGGTCCGGGCTCGAGTCGATGTCGGGCATCCCCGGCCTGGCCGGTTCGACACCGGTGCAGAACGTCGGCGCGTACGGGCACGAGGTGGCCGAGACGATCGCGTCCGTCCGGGTCTGGGACCGGGTCGACAACGCGGTCCGGACGATCTTCGCGGCCGACTGCGGGTTCAGCTACCGCACTTCGCGATTCAAGGCCGAACCTGCGCGGTACGTCGTACTGGAGGTCGCCTTCCAGTTGCCACTCGGTGATCTGTCCGCGCCGATCGGATACGCCGAACTCTCCCGGGTTCTCGGCGTCGAGCAGGGTCAGCGGGCGCCGATGACCGACGTCCGCGAGGCCGTCCTCGGGTTGCGCCGGAGCAAGGGGATGGTGCTGGACGAGGCGGACCACGACACGTGGAGCGCCGGGTCGTTCTTCACCAACCCGATGCTCGAGGCGACCGCCGACGTACCGGCGGGTGCGCCACAATGGCCGCAGCCGGACGGCCGCGTGAAGACGAGCGCGGCCTGGCTGATCGAGCACGCCGGCGTGGCCAAGGGATTCGCGATCGGCGGAGCGGCGGTGTCGTCCAAGCACACCCTCGCCCTCACCAACCGCGGCGACGCGACAGCCAAGGAAATCCTCGCCCTGGCCGCCCACGTCCGCGCCGAAGTCCACCAGGCCTTCGGCATCACCCTCACCAACGAACCAGTCCTGGTGAACTGCTCCCTCTGACCTTCCCCGTACTGCGTAGCTCGGGTCAGCGCTCGTCTGCCGGGTGATCGTGGGTTGCCGGATAAGCGTGCACCACGGCCGTTCGCAAACGCGGTACGGCGTGGGTCAGTTCGTGTTCGGCGTCGTGGGCCAGACAATGCGCCTGGGTGCTGTCGTCGGCATCGATGACCAGGTCGACGTCGGCGTGCAACTCGTGACCGATCCAGCGCATGCGGACGCGGCGTACTGAGCGAACTCCAGGGAGCGCAGCGAGCGCGCCTTCGGCGGTGTCGACGGTGGCTGGGTCGACGGCGTCCATCAGTCGACGGAAGACGTCGCGGCCCGCGGTACGCAGTACGGCGAGGATGGCGATCGTGATGACGAGGCCGATCAGGGGGTCGGCCAGGGGGAATCCGGCGGCGACTCCGGCTGCGCCTAGTACGACGGCCAGCGAGGTGAGGCCGTCGGTGCGGGCGTGCAGACCGTCGGCGACGAGCGCAGCCGAGCCGATCCTGCGGCCCACCCGGATGCGGTAGACGGCGACCGCTTCGTTGCCGGCGAAACCGATCACACCGGCAACGGCAACCCAGCCGACGTTGTGGACCGTCACCGGATCGATGAGCCTGCGGATCGATTCCCAGCCGGCGACGAGAGCTGACAGCCCGATCATCAGAACGACGAACAACCCGGCCAAGTCTTCGGCCCGGCCGAAGCCGTACGTGTAGCGGCGGGTCGCGGCCCGGCGGCCGAGGACGAACGCGATCCACAACGGCAGAGCGGTGAAGGCGTCGGACAGGTTGTGCACGGTGTCGGCCAGGAGCGCGACCGATCCCGAGACCGTCACGACCAGCAGTTGCAGGATGGCGGTCACGGCGAGCGCTACGAGGCTGACTTTGACAGCCCGGATCCCGGCGGCGCTGGATTCGATCGCGCTGTCGATCGAGTCCGCGGCGTCGTGAGAATGCGGCCGGATCGCGTGACGAATCCACTGCCGCCAACCCTTCGCCCCATGTCCGTGTCCGTGGCCGTGCCCGTGCTCGTGGCTTGGTTCGCTGCCTGGCCTACATCCGTGGTCATGTGCATGCCCCTGGTGGAAGGCGTCTTGATGATGGCTTTGCGGGCGCTGGTGCGTCATCGGGCTGCCTGTTCGTCGGGTGTGCTGAGGTCGCGGCCCGGGTGCAGTTGGGCCAGTTCCTCGTCGCCGAGGTGGTGAGCCGGGATGCCGGGTCCGGCGTGCTCGACGTTGTAGATCGCGTCCGCGACGAGCCGGCCGACGTGATCGTTCTCCAGCCGGTAGAAGACCTGCGTGCCTTCTCGCCGGGTTCGCACCAGCCGCGCCATCCGGAGCTTGGCGAGATGCTGTGACACCGACGGCGCCGGTTTCCCGACCTGGTTTGCGAGCTCGTTGACCGGCAGTTCGCCGCCCATCAACGCCCACAACACCTGAATCCGGGTCGCATCGGCCAGCATCCGGAAGACCTCGACCGCCAGATCCACCTGATCTTCAGGCAACCTCCGCCGACGCCCTCCACTATCTGCACGCATACGCAGATAATAGAACTCCACTGCCCCAAACCCCAACCGCGAGACGGCTGACATCGGGTATGCTGATGCTTGCTCGGGGCAATAGCTCTTGAGAAGTGAACCCGGCAGCCATCCGGACGGTTGGTGAGCCGGGTTCTGCGCGTCTAGACGCGATTGAGGACCCAAGGCGCCGTGATCAACTGACGCCACTCACCGCCCTTCGCCCAGGCCCAGACGACGGCATCCGGTACCCACAGCATGGGATCGAGGTGAGGTGCCAGGAGCTCGTACTGCAGGGTTTCCGCGCAGCCGAAGCTGCGTACAGCCTGGAAGAGAACCTGCCGATCGAACTCGAGCGTCGACTCGTCCCGTTCGATGACCAATCGTTCGGCGTTGGCGGACAGGTTGGCCACGATCGCGCAGGCAACGGGCGCGGCCGTCGGAGTTCACTTTGGGGGTCAGATACAGGTCGACGCTGAGGGGCAACTCGCCGATGGCTGAGAGGACTTTGCGTTGGCGAGCGGGGGATTCTTTCTGGAAGTGAATGCGTCGTTGGCGCGGCAGCAGGAGCTCGGAGATCGCTCGACGGCTGGCGTTGACGTGGTTGGCGGGACAAGTGGCGGCTGCCATCAGTAGGCCGCGGGCTTTGTTCTCGTCTACGAACGCATGCCGGGGAACGCCGCTGACTAGTGAAGGCACGGGTGGTTCTGTACGAGGGCGGGTCAGGTGAGGGGGAGGGTCTTGCGGGTGGTCCATTCGTACAATTGGTGGTCTCGGTGGAGGGTTATGAGGGAGATGGCCGAGATGGTGGTGGTTGCGGTGGCTGACGGGGCTTGGGCGAGGAGGGCTCGGAGGGGTGCGGCGGGGGCTGGGGTGTTCCAGTAGCCGAGGGAGATGTGGGGGTTGAGTTGGGGGAGCTCGGGGATCGCGTCGAGGCCCCAGACGTCGCCGATGGCGGCTCGGATGCGGTTGCGGAGGTCTTGCAGGGGAGCGACGGGGGTGACCGGGAGTTGGACCGTTTCGGGGTCGACGACGGCTGGGCCGACCGTCACCTGGAACGGGGATCGGCGGGCCAGCCGTGATTCGGCCGCCAGGACGATCTCGTCCAGGTCGGCGTCCGGGACCCGGTCGGTGAATCCGACGCCCTGCATGGTCAGGTGCAGCCACTGCTTCGGGACCGGGGTGACCTCGGGCATCCGGGCCAGCACGTCGGCGTACGAGTTGGCCAGGCCAACCACCGACGCGGACTCGGCGAAGGTGAGATGCCAGGTGTAGAAGGATCGGCCGACCCGCCAGCCGGGTCGCCAGTACCAGTGGTCGCGGACCTCATCGGTCATCGGTCACTCCAATCAGTCGATCCGGCCGCGTGTCGGCGGCCGGGCGTCGGACGAATTCACGGATGCCCTCGTACATCGCTTGGGCCTTGCTCTCCTCGGCGTAGCGCTCGCCCCGGGTGAGCGCGGCGACCTCGCTGATCCGGTGGATCAACGGCCGGACCCTGTACTCCGAGGGAATGGCGAGCACTGGTCTCAGGGCTTCCAGGGCACCGTCGAGCTCGCCGACCTCCAGTCGTCCCTTCACCTGCTGCAACCGGACCATCCGCTCGGATCCGTAGTTGCGCAGGGCGTGCGGAGCCGCCTCGAACAGCGCGACGCCACGATCGGCGTGCTGGAGCGTGTACTGCGCTTCGCCGAGGGTCAGGTGCGCGTCCGACCAGATCCCCTCCGCGCGTTCCGGCGTACAGCGGAAGGGGCCGCCGAGGTCGGTGACGGCCGGGTTGATCGTGGTCCGCTTCGCGGCGGCCAGCGCGTCGCGGGCGTCGTCCATCCGCCCCATCCGGCCCAGGTCGACCGCGGCCACGCTCGCGAGGAACAGGGCCGCCGTGCCCTCGGCGTACCGGAGTCCGTCCAGGGCGTAGTCGGCGGCGCGGGCGAAGTCGTCCTGCCAGAACGCGGCGGTGTGCTGGGTGGCGCGGACCCAGGCGCGGAGTTCGTCGAAGTCGGCGGCTTCGGCGCACGCCCAGGCGGTCCGGGTGTGGCTCTCGGCGACGTCGGGCCGGCCGAGGTCGACCGACATCCAGCCGAGCAATGTGATCGCCCAGCCGGCCGCGGCGTACAGGTCGCGGGTCTGGTGCGGTGGCTGCCGGCCGGACAGCAGTTTGAACGCGCGGTCGCGGACCACCTTGGTGCGCTGGAAGAGCGGCTTGGTCGGCACCTTGAGGTAGTTCAGCGCGATCCGCTCGATGTCGGCGTGCAGTTGTTCGACGGTGAGGTCGCCGACGTTGGACTCCTCGGCGAGGGCGAGCATCGTGATCGACTCGTCGCCGGCGTCGATCAGCTCGTCGGCCAGTCCGGCCGTCGAACAGTGCGTCAGGTCGGACTCGAAGGAGCCGGCCGGACCGGACTGGATGAAGCCGAGCTCGCTGTCGCTGCTGACGTTCAGCACGTGCCGCAGCCCCGATCGGTACGCCGCGCCCGGCCAGCGGACGGCACCGCGTTCGAGCTTGGCGATGTAGTGCCCGTCGAGGTCGTACTGCATCCCGGTCGTCTCCCACAACCAGCTGCAGACCGCCTCGGCGAGCTCGGCGCGGGACATGTACTCACCCGGCGCGCGCCGCGACGGTGTCCGCTCCCGCGCGGCTCGTAACAACCCGTTGGCCTCTGACATGGCGGTAACTGTAGGTGCCCAACCACGTTCTGCGACGGCCGAAACCGCCTCTGTGGATGACCTGCCCCACGATGCCCCGAGATGCCCCGAGATGCCCCGATTTCCTGCCCTGCTTGAGGGTCTCGTTAGGGTGAGGCGTGCCCGAAGAAGCTGTCACCACCCTGCGTGCGGAGCTTGGTTCGTTCGAGCGGGCCGAAGAGGCGTTCGCGTTGCTGGAGACGTTTCTCGAGGTGGCGCAGCCGCGGATCGGGTCGGCGGTGCTGGATCCGTCGCGGCTCCAATTGCCGGACGAGATGACGGACGACCGGTCGGTCGTTCGAGAGTTGATCGACGCGATGCCGGCGGCCGAGCCCAAGCGGGCGTGGTATTCCGCCGTACCGGAGCGCGAGTACGACCTGCGCGACGAGCAAGCGCGCTGGGATTACACGCGGCTCGCGTATTGCTCGCGGCTGGCGACGGTGTGGAGCAAGGGCCGGAGGACCACCTACTTCGAGGTCGCTGATCAAACCACAGCCACTTACTGGCTGCCCGACTCCCTCAAGGCCTTGTACTTCGACAGCATCAGCGCCAAGGGCTGGGAGATCCCGCCCGACTGGCTGGCCGCAGTACCGAAGTACAAGAAGCCCTGGTGGAAGCGGTTCTAGACGGCAGGGAGCTTTTCGAGCGCGCTGGCGACCGATGCCTGGAGGTCGGCGTCGTCCCAGGAGCGATCGGTCATCGCGCCGGACAGGTAGGCGTCGTACGCCGCCAGGTCGAGGTGCCCGTGTCCGCACAGCGCGGTCAGGATCACCTTCTCCTCGCCGAATTCCTTGCAGCGTTGGGCTTCCTCGATCGCGGCCGCGAGGGCGTGCGTCGGCTCCGGCGCCGGCACGATCCCCTCGGTCCGGGCGAACAGGACGCCGGCCGCGAAGCAGTCGGACTGGTTCTTCGCGATCGCCTCGATCTCGCCGGTCTCGTAGAGATGGCTGATCAGCGGGCTCATCCCGTGGTACCGCAACCCGCCGGCATGGATCGGGTCGGGCACGAAATCGTGCCCGAGCGTGTGCATCTTCATCAGCGGCGTCATCCCGAGCGTGTCGCCGAAGTCGTAGGCGTACGTCCCCTGGGTGAGCGACGGGCACGCGGTCGGCTCGACAGCCCGTACGACGGGCGCCATCCGGCCCGCCCATTTCTCCCGGAGGAACGGGAAGGCCAGGCCGCCGAAGTTCGACCCGCCGCCGGTGCAGCCGATCAGCAGGTCCGGTGTCTCACCGACCATCGCGAGCTGGATCAGCGCCTCCTCGCCGATGATCGTCTGGTGCAACAGGACGTGGTTCAGCACGCTGCCGAGCGCGTAGTGCACTGTCGGGTCCTGCACCGCCATCTCGACCGCTTCACTGATCGCGATCCCCAGGGAGCCGGTGGAGTCAGGGTTCTCGGCGAGGATCTTGCGTCCGGCCTCGGTCAGGTCCGAAGGGCTCGGGTGCACGGTCGCCCCGAACACCTCCATCATCGTGCGCCGGTACGGCTTCTGGTCGTACGACGCCCGCACCTGCCAGACCTCGCACTCCAGCCCGTACTGCGCGCACGCGAACGCCAGCGCCGTTCCCCATTGGCCGGCGCCCGTCTCCGTGGTGAGCTTCGTGACGCCCGACTTCGCGTTGTAGTACGCCTGCGGAACCGCCGTGTTCGGCTTGTGCGAGCCGGCCGGGGACACGCCTTCGTACTTGTAATAGATCCGCGCGGGCGTATCCAGCGCCTTCTCCAGCCGGTGCGCCCGGTAGAGCGGACTCGGCCGCCACAGGCGATAGACGTCGAGCACCTCACCAGGAATGTCGACGTACTGGTCCTGTGACACCTCTTGCATGATCAGGTCCATCGGGAACAGCGGCGCGAGATCGTCCGGCCCGACGGGCTGTCCGGTGCCGGGATGCAGCACCGGCGGCGGTGGCGTCGGCAGATCGTGCAGCACGTTGTACCAGCGGGTCGGCAGCTCGTCCTCGGGCAGCAGGATCTTCGTCGGGGTCATGCCGCAAAGTTAGGCCCGCGCCCAGCCCGCCGCAATGCCCTCGCAGTGTCCTCGTAAGGCACCCGCCGAGCACTCGGCCTGCACTGGCTAGGAAGCCACCGGCGCGGGCTGGTCGACACCGAGCCACTCGTCGATCTCCGCGAGCAGGCCCTTCTGTACGTCGGCCGGCGCGGTCGACGCGAGCACCGAGCCTCGGGCCAGCTCAGCCAGCTCGGTGTCGTTGAAGCCGTGCACATTCCGAGCCGTCTCGTATTGCTCTGCGAGCCGGGAACCGAACAGCAGCGGGTCATCCGCTCCGAGCGCGATCCGCGCACCGGCGTCGTACAGCTGCCGCAGCGGCACGTCCTCGGCGTGCTTATAGACACCCAGCGAAACGTTGGAGGCCGGGCAGACCTCCAGCGCAACCCCGGCGTCGACCACGCGCTTCAGCAGATCAGGGTTCTCGACTGTGCGCACCCCGTGGCCGATCCGGCCGGCGCCGAGCTCGTCCAGGCAGGTCCGCACCGTCGCCGGGCCGCACAGCTCACCACCGTGCGGTACTGCGAGGAGCCCCGCGTTCCGCGCGATCCGGAAGGCCGCGCCGAACTCCGACGTCGTCCCACGCCGCTCGTCGTTGGACAGCCCGAAGCCGACGACTCCACGGCCGACGTACTGCGCCGCGAGGCGCGCCAGCGTCCGCGCATCGAGGGGATGCCGGGTCCGGTTCGCCGCGATCACCACCTGCACGCCGATCCCCGTCGAGGCGGCGGCATCGCGCGCAGCGTCCAGGACCAGATCGGTGAACTCGGTGATGCCGTGGAAGCGGCCGGCGTACCCGGACGGGTCCACTTGGATCTCGAGCCAGCGAGAGCCGTCTGCCCGGTCGTCCTCGGCCGCCTCGCGGACGAGGCGGCGTACGTCGTCCTCGGTTCGCAGTACGGACCGGGCGATGTCGTACAAGCGCTGGAAGCGGAACCAGCCGCGCTCGTCGGCGGCGGACAGATCCGGCGGCCAGTCGGTGCGCAGCGCGTCGGGCAGCCTGACGCCGTGCTTGTCGGCCAGCTCGACCAGGGTCAGGTGCCGCATGGAGCCGGAGAAGTGCAGATGCAGGTGGGTCTTCGGCAGCAGCCGCAGGTCCCGACTCGTCATCACAGAAGGTTACCGACGATCAGTGTTCAGACAGAAATCGGCCCGTCCGGCCGGGAGCCGGACGGGCCGACGCAGTCAGCCGAGGAGCTTTTGGATGCGGGAGACGCCTTCGACCAGGTCGTCGTCGCCGAGCGCGTACGACAGGCGCAGGTAGCCGGGGGCGCCGAAGGCCTCGCCCGGTACGACGGCGACCTCGGCCTCGTCGAGGATGATCTCGGCCAGTTCGGTGGAGCTGGTCGGCGTACGGCCGTTGATCTCACGGCCGAACACACCCTTCACCGACGGGTAGGCGTAGAACGCGCCGGTCGGCTCGGGGCACTCGACGCCGGGAATCTCGTTCAGCATCGAGACCATCAACTTGCGGCGCCGGTCGAACGCCACCTTCATCTCGTCGACCGCGGTGAGGTCACCGGTCAGGGCGGCGATCGCGGCGCGCTGGGCGACATTGCAGACGTTCGACGTCTGGTGCGACTGCAGGTTGGTGGCGGCCTTGATGACGTCCTTCGGGCCGATCATCCAGCCGACCCGCCAGCCGGTCATCGCGTACGTCTTGGCGACACCGTTCAGTACGACGGTCCGGTCGGCCAGCTCCGGTACGACGACCGGCAGCGAGGTCGACTTCGTGTCGCCGTACGTCAGGTGTTCGTAGATCTCGTCGGTGATCACCCAGATGTCGTGCTCCAGCGCCCAGCTGCCGATCGCCTCGATCGCCTCGGGGGTGTCCACCGCGCCGGTCGGGTTCGACGGCGAGCAGAACAGCAGCGCCTTGGTCTTCTCGGTCCGGGCCGCTTCCAGTTGCTCGACGGTGACCAGGTAGTTCTGGGTCTCGTCGGCGAGCACCTCGACCGGTACGCCGCCGGCCAGCTGGATCGTCTCGGGATAAGTGGTCCAGTACGGCGCCGGCAGCAGCACCTCGTCGCCCGGGTCCAGCAGCGTCGCGAACGTGTTGTAGACCGCGTGCTTGCCACCGTTGGTGACGAGCACCTGGCTCGCCTCGATCTCGTAGCCGGAATCCCGCTTCGTCTTGTCGACGATGGCCTGCTTGAGCTCCGGCAGACCACCCGCCGGGCTGTAGCGGTGGTTCTTCGGATCGCGGGCGGCCGCGACGGCCGCCTCGACGATGTAGTCCGGGGTGGGGAAGTCCGGTTCGCCGGCGCCGAAGCCGATCACCGGGCGGCCGGCGGCCTTGAGCGCCTTCGCCTTCGCGTCCACCGCGAGCGTGGCCGATTCACTGATTGCACCGATCCGTGCAGAAATACGGGAGACCATGCGGCCCATCCTGGCACTGCTGCCAGGTACGTCACACCTCGGTATCGCCCACTGGCACAGCCCCGGACCGCTGCGGCGGCGACCGGCAGGCAACCGCGACGAGTACCGGCCGACGGGTGTGGTGCGGAACTCATCCCCACCCCGCGCCGTTGTCGGATGGTGGAGAAGGTATGGTTCTGCCCGCGGTACGGCGTCCGGAGTGGGGCGTGGCGGGCGCTCGGAGCCTCACCTGGGCTCAGTTCGACCAGGTGGCCCCGACCCCGTACACTCTTCTAGTCCGGGCGTTGATGGCCCTGATCCGGCATGCCCTGGATCAGGTCCGGCGGCGTCTGGGAAGCAGTACCAGATTTGCAGAGGGCACTAGCTCAACTGGCAGAGCATCGGTCTCCAAAACCGAAGGTTGGGGGTTCAAGTCCCTCGTGCCCTGCAAATCCTGACCGGCGCAGGGCCGGCCAGGGACGCCGCTAGCGAAAGAGGTAGGTCGTGACGGAGACGCGCACCCCGGCACCGTCCGGCGCCGGCAAGCCGGCGGAGAGCAAGTCGGGCAACCGGCTGCTGCGCTTCTATCGCCAGGTCGTCGCCGAGCTTCGCAAGGTGGTCTGGCCGACCCGCAAGCAGCTGTCCACCTACTTCATGGTCGTGCTGACCTTCGTGGTTTTCGTCATCGCGATCGTGTCGGTGCTCGACCTGGTCTTCGGCTGGGCGATGTTCAAGATCTTCGGCTGATCGACCAGAGCCAGCCGGCACCAGCCTGACCCACCCCCGATGCACAGATGACGGAGTACAACGTGCCCGACCAGCGTGACGACGAGGTCCTCGAGGTAGAGGACGAGTTCGACGTATCCGCTGACTCCGGCGTCGACCTCGGCTTCGACCTGGACGACGAGGACGACGACGACCTGTTCGCCGATCTCGACGTCGAGATCGCCGACGACGACGAGGACGATGTCGAGGTCGACGCGGACAGTGAGTACGCCGCCGACGACGAGGCCGAAGCGGGCACGCCCGACGAGGACGACTCCGACGACGAGCCGGTCGTGGTGGTCGACGCAGCCGACGACGCGGAGGACGACGAGGTCGTCACCGCCGCCGATGTCGACGACGCCGCGGACGAGCTGGCCGAGGAGACCGCCGAGACCACGCTCGACGACACCGACGAGGAGCTCGCCGCGCCCGACGCGGTCGTCTTCTCCAGTGCCGGCGACGACGAGTCCGGCGAAGACACCTCCGACGAGGACGACGACGAAGAAGCCGAGGAAGCGGAGCCGGCCGAGCCGGTCGACCCGCTGGAGGAGCTGCGCAACACGCTGCGCTCCCAGATCGGCGACTGGTACGTGGTGCACACGTACTCAGGGATGGAGAACCGGGTCAAGGGCAACCTGGAGAACCGGATCAACTCCCTGAACATGGAGGACTACATCTTCGAGATCATCGTGCCGACCGAAGAGGTCGCCGAGATCAAGAACGGGCAGCGCCGGATGGTGAAGCGCACCGTGCTCCCCGGGTACGTGCTGGTCCGGATGGACCTGACGGACGAGTCCTGGTCGACCGTGCGGCACACGCCGTCGGTCACCGGCTTCGTCGGGAACAGCCAGAAGCCCGTCCCGCTCAGCCTCGAAGAGGTCGAGAAGATGCTCGCTCCGGCCGTCGTGGCGGCGGCCGAGGCGGCGGCAGCCGAAACCGGCGCCGCACCCACCAAGACCGCGGCCAAGAAGAAGGTCGAGGTCGCCGACTTCGGCGTCGGTGACTCGGTCATGGTGGTCGACGGGCCGTTCGCGACCCTGCACGCCACGATCACGGAGATCAATGCCGACGCCCAGCGGATCAAGGCGCTGGTGGAGATCTTCGGCCGGGAGACCCCGGTGGAACTCAGCTTCAGCCAGATCCAGAAAGTCTAAGGACCCGAGAGAATGCCTCCCAAGAAGAAGATCGCTGCCCTCGTGAAGGTGCAGCTCCAGGCCGGTGCCGCGACGCCGGCCCCGCCGGTCGGTACCGCGCTCGGTCCGCACGGCGTCAACATCATGGAGTTCTGCAAGGCGTACAACGCCCAGACGGAATCCATGCGTGGCAACGTCGTGCCGGTCGAGATCACCATCTACGAAGACCGCTCCTTCACGTTCATCACCAAGACGCCGCCGGCGCCGGAGATGATCAAGAAGGCCGCGGGCCTGCAGAAGGGTTCGGCCGTCCCGCAGAAGGACAAGGTCGGCAAGATCACCGCTGACCAGGTCCGCGAGATCGCCACCACCAAGATGCCGGACCTGAACGCCCGCGACATCGATGCCGCGATGAAGATCATCGAAGGCACCGCGCGGTCGATGGGTGTCGTCGTCGAGAAGTGACCCGACGGCCCCGGCCGACGGAACGTAGTACGCAACAGCAGTTGTGGCAGGGCGAAGCGCCGCCCGTGACACCACATCCCAGAGAGGAACAAACATGACTCAGCGCAGCAAGAGCTACCGCGCCATCGCGGAGAAGATCGACTTCGACAAGCTGTACACGCCGCTGGAGGCCGTCAAGCTGGCCAAGGAAGCGGCGGCCGGCAAGAAGCTGAACTCCACCGTCGACGTCGCGATGCGCCTCGGGGTCGACCCCCGCAAGGCCGACCAGATGGTGCGCGGCACCGTCATCCTTCCGCACGGCACCGGCAAGACGGCACGGGTCCTCGTCTTCGCCACCGGTGAGAAGGCCGAGGCCGCCAAGGCCGCCGGCGCCGACTTCGTCGGCGACGACGACATGATCAAGAAGGTGACCGACGGCTGGCTCGACTTCGACGCCGTCGTCGCCACCCCCGACCTGATGGGCAAGGTCGGCCGGCTCGGTCGCGTGCTCGGACCGCGTGGTCTGATGCCGAACCCGAAGACCGGCACCGTCACCCCCGACGTGACGAAGGCTGTCAACGAGATCAAGGGTGGCAAGATCGAGTTCCGGGTCGACCGGCACGCGAACCTGCACTTCATCATCGGCAAGGCCTCCTTCGACGAGGCCCAGCTGGTGGAGAACTACGGCGCCGCACTGGAGGAGATTCTCCGGCTGAAGCCCTCCAGCTCCAAGGGCCGCTACATCAAGAAGACCGTCTTCTCGACCACGATGGGTCCGGGCGTCCAGGTGGACCCCAACATCACCCGCAACCTGCTCGAGGAGCCGGCCGAGGCCTGAGCCTCACCGCTCCAACCGAAAGACCCCGGTCAGTTGGCCGGGGTCTTTCGCGTACTACGACCCCGCTTCGCACCTCCTGCGTCGGCGAGGAGACCGCCTTCGCGGGATGTGAGTGCTCCGCGTCCGCGTGCATCACCTGATCGTCCGCAGGCTGAGAGTTCGCCAACGTGGCGCCCGTCGCCGAGAACCTCAGCGGAGACGGACCACCGGAGTGGGCAGGTTGAGCGACTAGCGCAGTGCCCGCGAAGGTGCACGCACTGAGTAGCCACACCAGCCAGTCAGCTCTGCGACCCGGACACCTCGCCGACTCTCGGCCGCAACCGAGGAGCGGCGTACCGGGGCGGGTGGGTAGAGCGCCGACGGAGGAGGCGCGAAGCGGGCGGAGTGCTCAGAGATCAAGCAGGTCAGGTGAAAGACCAGCGAGAGTTGGTACGCCGATCAGGCGCATCGCGTGGTCGAGTTCGTCGGCGAGGTCGCCGAGCAGGCGGGTTACTCCCGCGGAGCCCCCGACCGTGAGGGCCCACAGCGCAGGTCGGCCGACGAAGACGGCACGGGCGCCGACGGACAGCGCCGCGAGGACGTGTTCGCCTCGCCGGATGCCGCCGTCGACGTACAGTTCGGTGCTGGAACCGCTGAGTGCCTCGGCCACCTCCGGCAGAGCGCGTGCGGTGGAGATCGAACCGTCGAGTTGGCGGCCGCCGTGGTTCGACACGATCACGCCGGCGGCGCCCGCGTCGGCGCAGCGCTTGGCGTCGTCGCCGCGGAGTACGCCCTTGACGACCACCGGGAGTCCGGTGCGTTCGGCGAGCCAGCCGATGACATCCGGCGTGAGGTCGTCCGCCTTGCCGAGATCCTCGTCGGAGTACTCGTCCAGGTTCGCCAGCAAGTGCCCCTCCGGGATCACGTCCCAAACGGTCGGCCCCTCGTCCTCCTTCCGCCCGACGACCGGTGTATCGGCAGTCAGTACTACGGCTCGCGCGCCCGCCGCCACCGCCTTGTCGAGCATCCGGAGCGTCACGTCGCGGTTCTTCACCACGTAGATCTGCAGCCACCAGGGTGCGCCGACAGCACCGATGTCGGCGAACGTCGTACCGGCGTTGCTGGAAATGCCAAGGACCGAGTTGGCCGCGGCGACTCCGGCTGCCATCGCCGCCTCGCCGTCCGGGTCGGCCTGTCGCTGGAGCGTGGTCGGAGCAACCATCACCGGTACGTCGATCGGCGTGCCGAGCACGGTGGTCCGCAGCTCGACAGTGGACACGTCGGTCAGCACGTGTGGCCGGAACCGGTACGCCGCCCAGGCCGCAGTGGCCTCCGCGGCGCTGACTCCGGCGGCCGAGCCTTGCCGGAAGTACCGGTGCACAGGTTCGGGGAGCTTCTCGGCAGCAGCCGCTTCCAGGGAGTCGATCCATCGCATGGCAGTGATCGTGCCATCAAGCGGTCGGCCACCGCGCGCGAATTCGGCCGATATGCACGGACCCGCACTGGACCCGGCCAGGTACAGTGGATGACGTGAAGCAGCACGGGCAGCGATTTCTGCGCCCCGGCCGGCACTGCGGTGCCGACGGGGTGAGTCGCTGCTGCGCTCTCTCCTGAGGTGACCGCGGCCGGTCGGGGTGTCTTCTCCTCCGAACCCGCTGCTCACCCTGGAGTGAAACCTCATGTCTGTCCTGACCATTGAAGAACTGCACACTGCTCTGTCTCTGCGCGACCTTGCCGACCCGGCCCAGGGCCCGCACGCGATCCAGTTGATCGTCGACTCGATCCGTACCGCGCTCAGCCAGGCCTGGCCGTACACCGAGATCTGGACCAGGCGGGACCATCCCGTGGTCTCGCTCGCCGACAACTACGACAATCTCGGGTACGCCGCCGACGCGGTGACTCGGGAGGAGCGCTACACCCGATACGCCTCGCCGGGTCAGGTACTGCGGAGCCACACGTCCGCCATGATCCCGCCGGCGCTACGCGAGCTGGCCGGCTCCGAAGCGTCCGACGTACTGATGGTCTGCGCGGGCATCTGCTATCGCCGCGACTCCGTCGACTGGCAGCACACCGGTACGCCGCATCAGCTCGACCTGTGGCGGCTCAGCCGCAACGTCACTCTTGGAGAGGCCGAGTTGGAGGACATGATCGCTCGCCTCGTCGAGACCGTGTTGCCGGGCCAGACGTATCGCACGGTTCCGGCCGTGCATCCGTACACGATTCACGGCCGGCAGATCGACGTACTGCTCGACGACCAGTGGATCGAGATCGGCGAATGCGGCGTCGCGGCACCCGCCGTACTGCGGCGCGCCGGGCTCGACGATCGCTGGACCGGCCTGGCGATGGGGCCTGGTCTGGACCGATTGCTCATGCTGCGCAAGGGCATCCCGGACATTCGGTTGCTTCGGGCAACAGATCCACGAGTCGCCGGGCAGATGCTCGACCTCACGCCGTACAAGCCGGTCTCGTCGATGCCACCGATCCGGCGAGACCTGTCGCTCGTGGTCGGTGAGTCGGCAGATCTGTCGGACGAGGTGCTGGGTGACCGCGTTCGGCAGGCTTTGGGTGCTGACGCGGAGGCCGCGGAATCCGTCGAGGTACTGGGCGAAACGTCGTACGCCGACCTGCCGGAGGCGGCGCGGAACCGGCTCCGGCTTCGCCCGGGTCAACGCAACGTGCTGCTCAGGCTCATCCTCAGATCCCTCGACCGGACCTTGACCGACTACGAGGCCAATGTCCTTCGCGACAAGGTGTACTCCGCCTTGCACGAAGGGCCGGTCCTGGAGTTGATCGTCAGCTGAGCGAGCCGAACCGACGGGCTACTCCTGACCGAGTTGGGCTAGGCGCTCGGTCAGGAAGGCCCGTTCGGCTTCGTTGCCGGTCAGTTCGAGAGCTCGGCGGTAGGCGGTCGCGGCCTCGTCGCGGCGACCTGAACGCTCGAGCAGGTCCGCTTTGATGGCCGGCAAGTACTGGTACCGGTCGAGCCGGCCGTCCTTTTCCAGTTCCTCGAGCTCGTCCAGCGCCTGAGCCGGGCCGGCGACCATCGAGACTGCGACGACGCGGTTCAACGCGACCACCGGTGACGGCCAGACCGTCAGCAGTTCGTCGTAGAGGGTGACGATCTGCGGCCAGTCGGTCTGGTCGTAGGCCGGCGCCTCGGCATACAGGGACGCGATCGCTGCCTGCAGGATGTAGCGGCCCGGTCGGCCGCCGCGAAGACCGGTGACGATCAGTTCGTGTGCTTCGGCGATTGCTGAACGGTCCCACCGGGATCGATCCTGTTCCTCCAGTCGCAGCAACCGTCCCGCGGCATCGACCCGCGTGGCGCGGCGCGCGTCGGTGACCAGCAGCAGTGCGAGCAGACCGCGCACCTCCCGCTCGTCGGGCATCAGCTCGCGCAGCATTCGCGCCAGGCGCAGCGCCTGCTCGACCAGGTCGGTACGCAGCAGCGAATCGCCTGATGGGGCAGTGTGCCCGGTGGTGAACAGCAGGTGGATCACGGCGAGCACGCTGCGCAGCCGATCCGGCAGCTCGGCGGCGGCCGGGACGCGGTACGGGATCCGGGCGGTCGAGATCTTCTTCTTCGCCCGCGTCATCCGGGCGGCCATCGTCGACTCCGAGACCAGGAACATCCGGGCGATGTCGCTGGTGGACACTCCGCACACGAGTCGCAGGGTGAGCGCCAGTTGCGCGTCTTCGGCCAGGGCCGGGTGGCAGCACAGGAAGATCAGCCTGAGCCGCTCGTCCGGTACGACGTCCACGGCTTCCTCCTCGACCGATCCGGCCGGTCCGACTGGTCCGACCGGTTCGTCGTCGGCAACCTCGTCGGGCTCCAGCAGGAGCGGCAGCTTCGAGCGCAGCACCCGCTCCCGCCGTACCCCGTCCATCGCACGGCGCTTGGCCGTCGTGGTCAGCCAGGCGATCGGCTGCCTGGGGACACCGTCGCGCGGCCATCCCACCAACGCCGCCGCATAGGCCTCCTGCACGCACTCCTCGGCGAGATCCAGATCCCGCGTCACCCGCGCGGTCGCGGCCAGCACCAGGCCCCAGCCGCGACGATGGGCGTCCGCGACAGCTGACTCGACCTCGCCCGGAGTCGTCATCTCATTCCTCGGCCGGCTGGGCCACCACGCCGCCACTGTGGACGGGACGCACCTCCACCCCACCGCCCTGCTGCGTGGCAGGGTTGCGGCGAGCGATCTCCAGGGCGGCGTCCAGGTCGGGGGCTTCGATCACATAGAAGCCCGCCACGACCTCCTTGGCCTCCACGAACGGTCCGTCCGTGACGACATCGCCCCGGATCGACGTCGCCATCTCCCGAGGCGTCAGGGCGAACGCGGCCACCATGGCGCCGGTCTCCGTCAGCTCGTCGGCGTGCGTGTCATGGGTCTTGAGGTCTTCGGCGGTGGCGTCCAGAGCGTGCGCGGAGTCGTTCGCGTAGATCAAGATCGCGTACTGAGCCATGGTGTCTCTCCTTCATCGATCGGCTGTCGTTCTACTCCTCTGTCGAACGGCCGAACCGGAATCGACAACCGCCGGCAACATTCGTGCTGATCAGATCCTGCCGTAGTGGACCCGGGATCCGCCGAACACGGCGCGGAACAGCCTAGGTCTGCGGTCGCAAGGCGCGCCCGGCGACGACGAAGGCGCAGATCGCCAGCGGAACCTCGAGCAGAACGGCCTCGGCCAGGGAGAGGGCGTGATCGGCACCGGCCGCCGAGGTGCTCACGTCGAACCAGGCGTCGGCGAGCAGGAGCGTGCCGGTCGCGACGGCGGTCAGGGCGGCTCGAGCGTCCTGCTTGCGCAGCAGGTACGCCGTGAGGCCGGCAGCCACCGCGGTGCCGCAGTCGAGGCCGATCCAGGTGAGCTTCCAGTGGTCGGCCTGGTACGTCGACGGCAG
The DNA here is from genome assembly GCF_004365175.1 of Kribbella voronezhensis. Lineage (NCBI taxonomy): Bacteria > Bacillati > Actinomycetota > Actinomycetes > Propionibacteriales > Kribbellaceae > Kribbella > Kribbella voronezhensis. Next base: position 4,685,520 of record NZ_SOCE01000001.1, read on the forward strand.
CGTGGCCGCGAGGATCAGACACCAGGGCAGCAGTACCGCGGCGACTCCGGCGGCCACCAGAGCGGCGAGGCCGCCGGGTGAGCGGCGCGGGCGGATCCGTCCGTCGAGCCGGCCCTCGGCCAGGTAGTCGTCCAAGGCCTCGGCCACCCGGTCGTCGATCGCGTCGCCGAGCGGGCCCGGCAGTGTGCCGGACAGTGCGCCGTCCTTGCGGAGCAGACGGTCGGGGCGGGAAAGCGCGGTGGTCGTCATGGCTACGAGACTTCCGAAGATCGGTGCCCGGCACAGTGCGGCCAGCCCACGAAGGCGACGGGGGGATAACCCCCGGTCGAATCGGTGGTTTCCCTCATCCCGCCGCACCGCACGGACCAGTAAATTGTTGCCTGCGGCCACACGCCAGCCCGATCCGACGGCGGCCACCAGACAAGGAGGTGCCGAGCGATGGCGACCAGCGCCGTGAGTCCTGTTCCTCGCGCACCCTGGCGGCTCTGGCGTTCGCCGTACCTGTGGCTCGCCACTGTTCACCTGCTCGGCGACGCCGTCGTCGTCCTGGTCGTAGGTCTGCTGGTCCTGGTGACGCTGGTCGTGGCTGTGCTCGCACTGCCCCTGGCCTACTTCGGCATTCGGCTGACGGTCAGCGCGACCAGGGTCGTGTACCACGCCGGCAGCTGGGAACGCAGCCGGGCAAGGATCACCCGCAACCAGGTGATCCCTCCGGTGTTCCCACCGGCTCGTTCGGCATCGGCTGTTCAGGATTGCTGGATCGCTCTGACCGACCGTGTTTTGTGGCGGCAGTTCGGCTACTTCGTCCTCCTGTTCGGCATGGCGTGTGCCGGCATCCCGGCGATCGTGCTGGCCTGGTCCGTGCCGCCGGTGCTGATCGCGTTGCCGTTCTACTACTCGGGCTGGGCGGCTGAACGGTCGCAGCTCGGACCGTTCGAGATCGACAGCTTGACCAAGGCCGGCGTGGTCGGCGTGCTCGCGCTCCTCTTCCTGCTCTTCGTGTCACCACTGCTGATCCGCGGCCTGTCCGCGGTCGACGGCCTCCTGGTCCGCAACCTGCTCGGCGCCTCGGCCACCGGCGCACTGGCCAAGCGGGTCGATCAGCTGGTCGAGAGCCGGCAACAGGTGGTCAACTCGGTGGAGGCCGAGCGGCGCCGGATGGAACGCGATCTGCACGACGGCGCCCAGCAACGGCTGGTCTCGCTGGCGATGACGCTGGGCCGCGCCCGCAGTCGGCTGGGCAAGTCGAACCCCGGCGTGCTGGAGCTGATCGAACAAGCGCATGCCGAGGCGATGCAGGCGATCACCGAGCTGCGGGATCTCACCCGCGGACTGCATCCGCCGGTGCTGACCGACCGAGGGCTGGATGCGGCCATCTCCGCGGTGGCGGCTCGGGCGCCCTTCCCGGTCCGCGTCGACATCCGCGTCCCGGTCAGGCCGTCGCTGACGATCGAGTCGATCGTGTACTTCGTCGTCACCGAGTCGCTCACCAACATCGCCAAACATGCCCAGGCGGCTCGGGCCGCGATCCGGATCATCCGGGTGGGTGACCGCCTTCGGCTGGTGGTGACCGACGACGGCCGCGGTGGCGCCGATCCGGATCGGGGCACCGGCCTGCAAGGCCTGATCGATCGCGTTTCCGGCGTGGACGGGGATTTCTCGGTGGTCAGCCCGATCGGCGGGCCGACCGTGGTGACGGTGGAGGTGCCATGCGGGTAGTGATCGCGGAGGACTCGGTGCTGCTGCGCGAGGGGATCGTCCGCCTGCTCGAGGAGCAGGAGTGCGAAGTGGTGGCCGCCGTCGGCGACGCCGACCAACTCCTCAAGGCCGTGGACGAGTACCAGCCCGACGTCTGCGTGGTCGACGTCCGGATGCCGCCGAGCTTCACCGACGAAGGGCTGCGCGCCGCGCTCGTGATCCGGCAGCAGTCGCCGCAGATCGGGGTGCTCGTGCTCTCGCAGTACGTTGAAGAGCGGTATGCGAGCGAGCTGATCGGCAACAACCCCGGTGGGGTGGGCTACCTGCTCAAGGACCGGGTCGGGGACGTCGACCAGTTCATCGAGGGCCTGCGCCGGGTCGCCGAGGGTGGGGCCGCGCTCGACCCGGAGGTGATCTCGCAACTGCTCGTCCGCTCCCGCAGAGCCGACCCGCTGGCGGTGCTCAGTCCACGCGAGCAGGACGTATTGCGGGCGATGGCCGAAGGGCGCTCCAACACGGGCATCGCGAAAGAGCTGGTGGTCGGCGAAGGGGCGGTCGAGAAGCACATCAGCAACATCTTCGCCAAGCTCGGCCTGGCTGCGGCCGACGGCGAACACCGCAGGGTCCTGGCCGTGCTCAAGTTCCTGGAGTCCTGATGAGGAAGGCACAGCGGAGAATGCTGCAACTGGGCCTGATCCCGGTGCTCGCCCTGGTGCTCGGCGGTGCCGCGGTCACGGTCTCAACGATCCGCGGCAAGCTCGACTACAACTACGCCACAACCTACGACCAGCCGCTCGACGCGGTGACCATCACGGCGAACGTGGTGACCGCAGTCGCTCCCAGCGCCGACGGCAAGGTGCACATCGCGCTGAGCGGGACGTACACGGGCGCGCCACCGACGATCGCCGTACGGAAGCCGGAGCCGGGCTCGCACGGGTTGGAGATCAGCGCGGACTGCGAAGGCTCCGGTTGCCGCCTGGCCCTGGCCGTCGAGTTGCCGAGCGCCACCCGACTGTCCGTCGGCGCGTCAGGAACGTCGGTCGAGCTGCGTCAGCTGACGGGCGCCGTCCACGTCACTGTCGACGACGGGTCGGTGAACGGGACACGGCTGGGCAGCGACTCGGTCTCGGTCAGCGCGCAGAGCGGCTCAGTGGACCTCGGGTTCGACCGGGCGCCGAGCAACGTCGAGGTGACCAGCAGCAACGGTTCCATCCAGGTGCTACTGCCGCGGACAGCGACGTACGCGATCGACGCCGCCGCTGACTACGGCTCCACCGAGCTCAACGTGAACAACGACCTGAGTTCGCCCAACCAGCTTCACCTTCGCAGCAGCAACGGCAGCATCACCGTCGACTCCCGCTGACGTGGTCAGATGATTGCCCAGAGCAACGATGCCATTCCGAAACCGACCAGGGACAGGACGGTTTCCAGGACCGACCAGGTCAGCAGGGTCTCCTTGACCGTCATGTTGAAGTACTTCGCGACGATCCAGAAACCGCCGTCGTTCACGTGGCTGAGGATGATCGAGCCGGCGCAGATCGCGGCGGCGATCAGCGCCAGGTGAGCCTGGGAGTAACCATCGGCGGTGAGCAACGGGCCGACGATCCCGCCGGTGGTGACGATGGCGACGGTCGCCGAGCCCTGCGCGATCCGCAGACCGCACGAGATCACGTAAGCCAGCAGCAGCACCGGCAGCCCCGCGCTCGACAAGCTCGTGGCCAACGCGGCACCGACGCCGGTAGCCGAGATGACCGCGCCGAAGAACGCGCCCGCGCCGACGACCAGCAGGATCATGCCGACCGGCTTCAGCGAGTTGCTCGACAGTTCGCTGAACTCGGCGTTGGTCATCCCACGGCGTACGCCGAGCAGGTAGTAGGCCAGCAGGACGGCGAGCAGCAGCGCGACGGCCGGGTTGCCGAGGAAGGTCAGCACACTGAGCAGATCGCGGTGCGGGTCGAGGATCAGCGTGCCGAAGGTCGCGCCGAGGATCAGCACCAGCGGCAGCAGGATCACCGCGAGTACCAGGCCGAGCGACGGTTCCGGCTTCTCGGCACCGTCCTGCGTCTTCTCGGCGATGACGAACTCGTCCGGCACAGACACCGGGACGCGCGGGGCGATGTAGAGCGGCCAGAGGACGCCGGCCACCGCGAAGGCGGGCAGCCCGCAGGCGAGTCCGATGATGATCAGCCAGCCCATGTCCACATGCAGCAACCCGGCGACGGCCGTCGGACCGGGGTGCGGCGGCAGGAACGCGTGCGTCATCGAGAGACCCGCGAGCACCGGCAACGCGTAGAGCACGAGCGACTTGCCACCACGCTTCGCCGCGACGTACACGAGTGGAGCGAGCACGAAGATGCCGATGTCGAAGAAGACCGGGATGCCGAAGATCAGGCCGACCAGACCCATCGCGACCGGCGTACCCTTCGGGCCGAACAGCCGCAGCAGCCGGCGGCTGAGCACGTCCGCGCCGCCGGACCGCTCCAGCAGGGCGCCGAGCACGGTGCCCAGGCCGATGATCACGGCGATGTGGCCGAGGATGCCGCCGAAGCCCTTCTCCAGCACGGAATCACTCGACTTGAGTGCCGTACCGACGATCTGCCGGACGTTCAGGCCGGCCGCCAGCGCCAGGAACAGGCCGGTGGCGAGCAGCGAGATGAACGGTTCGAGCTTGATCTTGATGATCAGGAACAACAGCAGCGCGATGGCCACCAGACACAGCAGCAACAGGCCTGCCGTGTCGTGGTGCAGCCAGTCGATGGCACCGGACATGGGGACACTCCAGGGGCTAGCAGGGGCGGGGGCAAGTCAGCAAGGAGGCAGCGGGGAACTACAGGCAGCGCGGGGAGCTATAGGGCGGCGCAGAAGGTCGTGGCCTTTGCGGTGATGTCCGACCAGCGGGCGGCCTCCACGTCGGCGGGGGACACGACGTCCGTACCGGCGCTGACCGCGAGCGCGCCGGCATCGAGGAACTGCCGGGCGTTACCGGCGTTCACCCCGCCGGACGGAACCAGCGGTACGCCGGGGAACGGCCCGCCGAGGTCTTTCAGATATTTCGGTCCCAGTTGGTGCGCCGGGAAGATCTTGACCGCGTCCGAGCCCAGCGCCAGCGCCGTCATCACTTCGGACGGCGTGAACGCACCGAGGACGACCGGGATCCCCGCGGCGTGCGCGGCCGCCGCGATCGCGGAGGCCTCAAGCCCTTGACCCGGCGTCACGATGAACTGGGCGCCCGAATCGACCGCCTGCTTGGCCTGCGCAGCCGTCTGCACAGTCCCGGCACCCACCACCGCGCCGGTCTCGGCCGCGGTCGACGCCGCCCGCTCCAGATGCCGGGGGAGGTCCGGCGTGGTGAAGGTCAGCTCGATCACATGGATGCCGCCGGCAACCAGAGCCTCGCAGAGGTCGCGCGCATCGTCGATCGCCGGCGCGCGGACGACGCTCAGTACGCGGTCTTGGCGGAGCAGGTCCAGAGTGCTCATCAGTTTCCTTCGCTAGGGGTACGACGGATGGCGCGGCCGGGCAGTTCGCCGGTACGCCGTCCGCCGGCGATGACGGGGACACCGTTGACCAGGACCCAGGGAATCCCTTCGGCCTGCTGGCGCGGGTTGTCGAAGGTCGCGGCGTCGCGGACAGCCAGCGGATCGAAGAGCACCAGATCGGCGTGGTACCCCGGCCGGACCAGTCCTCGATCGGCAAGCCGTAACCGCCGGGCCGGCCGCCCGGTCAGGTGGTGAATGCAGTCGGCCAGCTCGAGAACACCCAGCTCACGGACGTAGTACGCGAGATAGCGCGGGAACGTCCCCCAGGCCCGTGGATGCGGTTTGCCGCCGACCAGGATCCCGTCCGAACCACCCGTGTGGGTGGGATGCCGCATGATCGCCTGCACGTTCTCCTCGTGGCCGACGTGCTGCAGGATCGTGGTCGCCAGGTTGTCCCTGATCAGCAGATCGAAGAACACCCAGGACGGCGGCTTGCCGATCCCGGCCGCGATCTCGGCGATCGTGTTGCCGACCGCACCGGACAGCGTCTCGTTCTTCACCCCGCCGATCTCGATCGTGTTCCAGTCGGTCACGCAGCCATGGCACCCATCGGTCCCGACCTGCTCCAACTCGAAGGTGATCCGCTCCCGATCAGCCGGGTCGGCGAGCCGCGCCAGCAGCGCGTCCGGGCCGCCCTCGGCGGTCCAGCTCGGCAGGATCGCGGCCAGAGTGGTTGCCCCCGGCAAGTAGGGATAGGTGTCGGTGGTGATGTCCACGCCGTCGGCCAGGCCCGCATCGATCAGTGCGAGCAGGTCGGCTCCGCGGCCCCGGTTCGGCTCGAAGTTCATCGTCGCGTGGGTGAGATGCAGCGCGCAGCCGGCCTCTTGGGCGACGTCGATCATTTCGCCGTACGCCTCCAGTGCTCCCTTGCCGTACGAGCGCTGGTGCGGGCTGTAGTAGCCGCCGTACGACGCGACCACGCGGCAGAGCTCCACCAGTTCGGCGGTGTCGGCGAACATCCCCGGCGTATAGGTGAGGCCACTGCTCATGCCGGTGGCGCCCTCCTCCAGACCGATAGCCAGGAGACGTTTCATCTCGTCGAGCTCGACGCGGGTGGCCGGGCGGTTCGCCGTACCGACGACCATCATCCGCAGGGTGCCCTGCGGGACCAGGTACGCCGCGTTGCATGCGATCCCCTGGTCGAGGCGGTCCAGATACCCGCCGACCGTGAACCAGGAGAAGTCGAAGTCGTCCGGTTCGCCGTTCCAGCCGGCGATCTGGCGGCGCACTGCGGCCCGGGTCGGATCGTCGATCGGGGCGAACGACAGGCCGTCCTGGCCGAGCACCTCCAGGGTGACGCCCTGAGAAACCTTGGCCAGATGGTCCGGGTTCGCGAGGATCTGCAGGTCGGAGTGCGCGTGCATGTCGATGAAGCCGGGCGACAAGGCCAACCCGTCGGCGTCGATCGTCGTCCGGGCCGCTGCGGGCAAGTCGTTGCCGACGGCTACGATCCGGCCGGCGTCGATGGCGACGTCCGCGCGGACCCCGGGGGCGCCGGTGCCGTCGTACACCGTCGCGCCGGTGATCAGCAACTCGGCCATCAGAAGAAGGTGCGGATCAGGTCGACCACGACGGGGTCGTCGGCATCCGGGTCGTCGATGACCGGGATCAGGCCCCACTTGTCGAACGCCGTACAGGGGTGGGACAGGCCGACTCGCAGTTCGTCGCCGATCTGCACGGCGTCCGCGCCGAAGGTGAGGAACCCGTGCTGGTCGTTCATCTTGGTGACGGTCATCCCCTCGACCCGGCGGACCGCGTCGCCCGGCTGGCGCGGGCGAAGGAGCTGCGGCTCGGGCAGGTTCTCGTCGAAGGGCAGGTCGCGCTTGCCGGCGTCGAAGATCGCCAACCCTGGTTCGGGTTGCGAGGTGATCCGGATCCAGCCGTGCATCGCCGGCACGAGCCGTTCGCCGTCGGTCCGGGGCGCTTCTCCGAGCGGGGAGATCTCGCGGTAGTACCCGTCGTCGTGCGCGATGTACGCGCCGGAGCGGATCACCACGCGGGCGCCGGTCGAGGTGAGTGGGCTGAGCACCTGGGCCACCTGCTCGAAGTACGCGCTTCCGCCCGCGCTGACCACCGGCACCAGGCCGTCGTCGTACCGGCCCTCCTCCTGCAGGCGGGTGTGGACCGCGGCGAGGTCGCGCAGGTACGCCCGGACGTGTTCGAGCCCGGCCTCGTCCGCGCCGTGAGCGATCGCGCCCTCATATCCGGCGACACCGGCAAGCCGAAGGGTTGGCGAAGCCTCGATGGCGGCGGCGACTTCAAGCGCTGTCTCCGCACCTCGTGCCCCTGTACGGCCGCCGACGCCACCGACCTCGACCAGTACGTCGAGCCGGCGCGCGCCCGCTTCGACGTACGCCGACCGGGCCGCCTCCATGATCTCGACGGTGCGGACCGAGTCGGCCCACACCATCACCTCGAACGCTTCGTCGGCGGCGAGCTCGTCGGCGATCCAGCGCAACTGCAGCGGGGAGATCACGGCATTCGCGATCATCACCCGGCTGACCCCGAAGGCCCGAGCGACGCTCAGCTGGAATGCGTTGGCGAACGTCATACCCCAGGCGCCGGCCTCGAGCTGGGTGGCCCAGAGTGCGGGGGACATCGTCGTTTTGCCGTGCGGCGCGATCTCGACGCCGTGCGCTGAGCACCAGCGAGCCATCGTCTCGACGTTGTGCCGCAGGCCAGGCGCGGACAGAGTGAGCAGGGGAGTCGGCAGGTCGGACAGCCGCGGTTTGCCGGCCACTACTTCGGCGACGGTCCGGCCCCAGAACGCCGGCGGCAGAGCTTTGTCCCGCCAGCTCACCGGCTTGTCGGCCAGGGCTGCGACGGCGGCGGCATCGTACGAAGCTGACATGGCTTCCCTCTGATCGGTAGTGCAGAATCCATGTTGCGCATGTTGCAACGATCGTTGCGCATTCTGACGTATCGGTTGTAGCATCGCGATGGAACTTCCGTCAACGACAGCTGCCCGAGAGGACTGCCGATGGTCGAGGTGGTACCTCGGGCGATCTGCCTCGGCGAGGCGATGATCATGCTCGCCGGCGAGACCGGTGCCCCGCTGGAGGATGTCGAGACGTTCCGGCGCTCCGTCGGTGGTGCCGAGTGCAACGTCGCGGGCGGGCTGGCGGCGCTCGGTGTCCCGACCGGCTGGGTCTCGCGACTCGGAGTCGACGGCTTCGGTCGTCACGTTCTGCGCGACCTGCAGACCCGCGGCGTCGAGGTCGGTGGAGTCGAGGACGACCCAGTGCGGCCTACTGGGCTCTACGTGAAGCACACCATCGGCGGCCGCACCCGCATGCACTACTACCGCTCCGGCTCGGCCGCCGCCGCAATGGATGCGACCTTCCTCGACCGACCGGCAGTGCGCAACAGGCTGGTCGGTGCGGAGCTCGTGCACACCACTGGGATCACCGCCGCCATCTCCACGACAGCGGCCGAGTTGCTGGACCGGCTGGCTGCACTGCGGGATTCGCTCGGTTTCACGCTGAGCGTCGACCTGAACTGGCGTCCGGCGCTGTGGCGCGACACGGACCCCGCGCCGCTCTGGCGGTTGCTGCGGGCTGCCGATGTGGTGCTGATCGGCGCGGACGAGGCGATGCTCTTCGCAGGGACCAGCGATCCCGCAGAGCTTCGGCAGTTGCTCGGTCCGCGCTCGACGCTCGTGGTGAAGTCCGATGCGCACGTAGCACTCGCGCTGGAGCCGAGCGGTCGTAGCACTACGGTTCCGGCGCTCACTGTCGACGTGGTGGAGCCGGTCGGAGCAGGGGACGCCTTCGCTGCTGGGTACTTGGCCGGCACGCTGCAGCGGTTGCCGATGGAGCAGAGGCTTCGCCTGGGGCACCTGAGCGCAGCGGCCGTTCTTGCGGTGCCGGACGATCACGCTGCGCCGCCGGAGTCCGTAGTACGGGATGCTTTGCTGCGCTGTTCCGATGAGGACTGGGCGCGTACTGAGGTTGGTGCTGCGGGCATCAGTTCGCCGGCGTTGGTGGGAGGGGCCGTATGAGTCAGAGCCTGGCCAGAGCGCTGCAGATCCTGGTGAGCCTCGGAGAAGGCGACCGCTCGCTGGACGAGCTGGCCACCGAGCTGGACGTGCACAAGACGACGGTGCTGCGACTGCTGCGGACGATGGAGGTCGAGCGCTTCGTACGCCGTGACCGGGCCCACCGGTATCGGTTGGGCTCGCGCCTGTTCTCCTTGGCCGACACGGCGCGCGAGCAACACGTCGTACGGGCTGTTGCCGCACCTCACCTGCGCCAGCTGAACCAGAAGACCGGGCAGACGGTGCACCTGGCGGCGTACGAGAACGGGCAGGTCATCTACATCGACAAGCTCGACAGCGTGCAGTCGGTCCGGATGTACTCGCAGGTCGGCGTACCAGCGGCACTGCACTGTACGGCGGTCGGCAAGGTGCTCCTGGCAGCTCAGCCGAAGCGGCAGCGGGAGGCTCTGCTGACCACCATCGAGTACAGGCAGTTCACCCCCAACACGATCACCGACCCGGACGCGCTACGCGACGAACTCGACCTGGTCCGGGCGCAAGGCTGGGCGCACGACCGCGCCGAACACGAGTCGTTCATCAACTGCATCGGGGCACCGATCAAGGAACGGTCCGGCCGGGTGGTCGGGGCGGTCTCCGTGTCGGTGCCGGACGTTCTGCTCAACTACGAGCAGGTGCTGGAACTGTTGCCGGACCTGCTCGCCACGACGGCCGCCATCGCCGCCGACTACAACTGACAACTCACCGAGGAAAGGCTGTTTCCAGATGTCCTCCAAGACCGTCATCTCCACGCCCGACGCCCCCACGCCGATGCCCGTGTTCTCCCAGGGGGTGCGCAAGGGCGGCATCCTGCAGGTGTCCGGCCAGGGTTCGGTCGACCCGGCCAGCGGCGAGTTCGTCTTCGAAGGTGACGTGAAGGCGCAGACCACCCGGGTCCTGCAGAACATCGAGGCGATCCTGAAGGCCGGCGGCGCCACCTTCGACGACGTCGTGATGCTGCGCGTCTACCTCACCACCCGCGAGCACTTCGCTCCCATGAACGAGGCGTACGCCGAGTTCGTCGGCGCCCGCACCCCCAGCGGCGTCCTCCCGTCCCGCACCACCGTCTTCACCGGCCTCCCGCTGGAACAAATGCTGGTAGAAATCGACGCCCTCGCCGCCCTGGACTGATTGATGGTGTGAGATCACCTGTCCTGCCGGGTAGTTGCGGGTGGGAGCATGGGCGGGATGGGTGAGTCCCCGGGGTTGTTGAGGATTGCTCCTGCTGTCTATTTGCCGGCGTTGTTGTACGGCATCGGGCAAGGGGCGATTGCGCCGGTGGTGGCGTTGTCGGCGCGGGATCTCGGGGCCGCGGTGGCGACCGCTGGGTTGGTGGTGGCGGCGGCCGGGCTGGGGCAGGTGGTCGGGGACATTCCGGCCGGCGCGCTGACGACCCGGATCGGGGAGCGGCGGGCGATGCTCGGGGCGACCGGGCTGGTGTCGGTGGCGCTGGTCGCGTGTCTGGTCGTGCCCAACGTGTGGGGCCTCGCAGCGGCGATCTTCACGACCGGTCTCGCCGGAGCCGTCTGGGGATTGGCGCGCCAGGCGTATCTCAGCGAAGCCGTGCCGATCGAGCTCCGGGCTCGGGCCCTGTCCACCCTGGGTGGCGTCCAACGGATCGGGTCGTTCATCGGCCCGTTCCTGGGCGCCTTCGCGATGCGGTTTCTGGGCACCGACGGCGCCTACTGGGTCCACCTGGCCGGCGCGTTGCTGGCTTGCGTTGTCCTGCTCAGCCTCCCCGACATCGAGTCCGTACGCCGTGCGCGCACCGGCCGGCCGATCGTCGTACAGTCCACCCGCGCCGTCATCCGCGAGCACCTTCCCGTACTACGAACGCTCGGCGTCGGCGCACTTCTTGTCGGTGCCGTTCGCGCGTCCCGGCAAGTCGTCATCCCGCTCTGGGCCGAGCACATCGGCCTGGATCCGCAGACGACCAGCCTGATCTTCGGCGTCTCCGGCGCGGTCGACATGCTGCTCTTCTATCCAGCCGGCTCGGTGATGGACCGTTTCGGCCGCAAGTGGGTCGCCGTACCGTCGATGGCCGTCCTCGGCCTCGCCCATCTCCTGCTGCCGTTGACCCACTCGGCCGGAGCGTTGACCGCCGTCGCCTTGCTGATGGGCATCGGCAACGGCCTCGGCGCCGGCGTGATCATGACGCTCGGCGCGGACGCGTCCCCTCCGATCGGCCGGGCCCAGTTCCTCGGTGCCTTCCGCCTCTTCGCTGACACAGGCAATGGCGCCGGGCCGCTCCTGATCGCCGCCGTGACCGCACTGGCCGGCCTGGCCCCCGCAGTACTGGTCATGGGCCTGACCGGCTGGGCAGCAGCAACAGCCATGAGCCGCTGGATCCCACCCCATCCCGTCCGCCCCGACTGAGGCTGTGGAACCGATTTGGTACGTGGGTCACCGGCGGTTACTCTGGAGGCTGCCAAAGACCGCTGGTCGTTGCTCCCGGAGCAACTGAAGGTCCCACAAGCTCGTGGGCGGCCCGCGTAGGTGACAAGTCAGTGGAAGTCTCACGCCCTTGCGCCTGCGCAGGGGCGTTTTCGATGTTGAGGGTCCTGGCCGGTGTGGCAAAGAAGCCCAACCCTGATTTACGCAGGGCGGAAGGAGACCCATGGCGAGGCCGGACAAGGCTGCCGACGTCGCAGAGCTCACTGAGAACTTCAAGAGCTCCGCCGGCGCCGTGCTGACCGAGTACCGCGGACTCACCGTGGCGCAGTTGCGGCAGTTGCGCACTACGCTCGGTGACGACGTGAACTACGCCGTGGTGAAGAACACGCTGACCAAGATCGCGGCCAAGGACGCGGGAGTGGAGTCGTTCGACTCGCTGCTGCAGGGTCCGTCGGCCATCGCCTTCATCAAGGGCGACCCGGTGGTCGCGGCCAAGGGGCTGCGTGACTTCGCCAAGGCCAATCCCCTTCTCGTCATCAAGGGTGGTGTGCTGGATGGCAAGGCACTCAACTCTGACGAGATCAACAAGCTCGCTGACCTGGAGTCGCGTGAGGTCCTCCTCTCGAAGCTCGCAGGTGCGATGAAGGCGGCTCCGCAGCAAGCGGTGTCGCTGTTCGCTGCTCCGCTCGCGCAGGCTGCCCGCCTGTTCGCGGCGCTGCAGGACAAGCTGCCGGCCGAGGACGCCCCCGTGGCGGACGAGGCTCCGGCTGCCGAGGCCGTGCAGGACGCACCGGCCGACGCACCTGCCGAGGAGACGAGCACCGAGGAGACCGCGTCAGCCGACAGCTGACCCGTTCACTTCACGCAGGACCCCATTCAGTAATCACCTAGCTACACGTTAAGGAAGGACCGCCAAAATGGCGAAGCTCAGCACCGAAGAGCTGCTCGGTCAGTTCAAGGACCTCACCCTGCTCGAGCTCTCTGAGTTCGTGAAGGCCTTCGAGGAGGAGTTCGGCGTGACCGCCGCTGCTCCGGTTGCGGTTGCCGCGGCTCCGGCCGCCGGCGGCGGCGCGGCGGCCGAAGAGGCTGTCGAGCAGGACGAGTTCGACGTCGTCCTGGAGTCGGCCGGCGACAAGAAGATCCAGGTCATCAAGGAGGTGCGCGGTCTCACGAGCCTCGGCCTGAAGGAGGCCAAGGACCTCGTCGAGGGTGCGCCGAAGGCCATCCTGGAGAAGGTCGACAAGGCTGCCGCGGAGAAGGCCAAGGAGGCCCTCGAGGGCGCCGGCGCCACCGTCACCCTGAAGTGACCCGTGCGGCCCAGCCGCACACGTAGTACCTGAGAAGGGCGGTCCCGCAAGGGGCCGCCCTTCTTTGCGTGCAACGGTGAAGTTCAGGCGCGGACAGCCGTACGCCGGACGAGTTGCAGCAGCCAGTGGCGTCCGGGGGCACCTATATATCTGTGCGCCCCCTCCGCGATCAGCACGGTGAAGCCGATCCAGCCGAGGGCGAGCAACGCGTCGGACAGAGTGCCGGCATGGACCGGCCCGAATCCTTGGATCACCACAGTCTTCAAGAGGAACATGGCGTAGCCGAGCACCCCGAGCCGGACCAGCACCGGCCCGGCCAGCACTGCCGAGACGCGAGTGCGGGTGAGCACGCTGAGAATCAGCAGCCCGAGCGGCACCGACCAGAGCACGCTGTACCGCACTGCGCTGCTGGAGCCGAACGCGAGCACGACCGCCACTGCATAGACGACGACAGCGCCCTGCACGAAGTACGCCGTACGCCGGCTCAGCCGGAACCCGTTGACCGCCAGGCCGGCCAGCACCATCCCCAGCACCAGGTCAGGGATCCACACCAGTGGATTGCGGTAGAGCCAGTCGTCGGAGCCAGTGCCGAGCCGTAACGCCAGTACGACGAGTTGCACGGCCAGTGCGCAGACCGCGGCCCTGGCTGGGTCGGCAGCGACGACTCGGGTCAGCGCGGGATACACGGCGTACAGGACGAGCGCAGTACCGAGGTACCAGGTTTGTGGGCCGAGAACGGATCGGGCCCATTCGCCACCGTTCAATCTGCTCAGGACGAGCACCCCGGCGCCGATCACGACGAACAGCGGTCCCAGTCGGGCGATCCTGGCAACCGCATAGCGGCTCAGCGAACGCCCAGGACTCAGTGTCGGGTAGTTGTAGAAGAGAACGAAGCCGGACAGTAGGAAGAAGAACGGCACCCCCAGTGAGCCTGCGGCGACCAGGTGATGCAGCCACGGGGGAGCGGTCCGCCACACGCCTACCTGAGAGGCGACGACGCCCAGTGCGGCGAGCCCTCGTAACCCTGTCAGCGCGAGGATCTCGGGCCGCGGGTGACGCAGTACCGCGCCCTGTTCGACCGATGTGAGACCTGTCACGCCGACACCTCGGACGGCGTACGCTCTGTGACCAGTTGCCGAGTGGTGTGCCGCTGGACGACCCGTAGTACAGCCCGCCGAGCCGGTACTTCGACCAGCCGGTGCGCGCCTTCCCCGACGAGCAGGCAAAGACCGACGACGACGGCCACCGACGCGTACGTGGCCCAGCCGGACGGATTGGTCAGCAGATCGAACCGGTCCTTCCCCAGATACGGCAGCAACGGCCGGTGGGTCAGGTAGACGGCGTAACTCGCAGTACCGAGCGTCACCAGGGCACGGGTGGAGAAGAACCGCGACAGCCACGCGTCAGGCGCTGCCGCCAGTGACAGCAGCAGTACTGCGAACGGCACGGACCACATCGCCCCGTAGAACGCAGGCAGCTCCCAGTCGGCGTGGCCAGGGCCCAGCGCTGCGACGACGAACACGACGACAACGCACGCGACCTGCAACCAACCAGCGATCCGGGTTCGCAGCCGAAGACCACGCAGCAGCAGGAAAGCGAGCGACAGCCCGATCACGAACTCGGACAGCCTCGGCAACGGATTCCGGTAGAGCCAGCGGTGTCCGGAGGAAGGGTCCTCCACCGACAGATGCGCCCAGCCCTCCGCGGTGAACAACACGACCAACAGCACCTGTACTGCGAACGCGAACGCGATCACCGCGACCAGCCCGACCGCGCCGAATCGCTTGGAAACAAGGGCGATCACCGGGATCAGCAGCGGGAACAGCGCGTACAGGAACACCTCTACGCAGATCGACCAGCCCGGCGGGTTGTAGCTCGCCTGGCCGATCGCGTAGTCACCCGACCAGCTCTGGATCGCCAGGACGTGCCGCCACAGTGCCTCCTGCGGTACGCCGCGAGCCGCTCGCTGCAGGACAAGGAAGAGCAGCACTGCCCAGTACAGCGGCATCACGCGGGCGATCCGGGCCAGGTAGAACCGCCACAGACGGGTGCCCGACAGCACCGTCAGCGACGAGTAGTTCCAGCCGAGTACCAGCCCGGACAGCATGAAGAACAGCGGTACGCCGATGTAGCCCGACGCGGCCAGATTGCGCAGCGGCTCCGGCGCGGTCGCCGGTAACCCGATGTGATGGATCACCACCGCGAGGGCGGCGGCGGCCCGGACACCGGTCAACGCTAAGATCTCCGAGCGCGGATGCGGGAGCTGGTCACCGTGCTGCGGCGAGGCGATGCCTTGCGGCAGGGCGTCAGGCAAGCGCGGCCGCAGGCGGTTCAACCAAGTCGCTGGCCGCGGCACTGTTCCTCCGGCAAATCGGGCTCTTCGCCACCTCGAAGGGCAGACGCGCAGGACTGTACCCGACCGGGCCGGTCCAGACCGGTGGCCGGGCCGGAGGCGCCGTGATCGGCCGGACGGAGCGTGATCAGAGCGTGACTCATCGGTCACCGACACTTGACATCCGGGGGTTACGTAATAAGTGACTCGTGCGTAACCTAGGGCACCGCGCCCTCGTTGGACCGTCGAAAGCGTCGTCGGTCGGGGCCGAGAAGTACCCGTTGAGGAGGACCGGTGGGCGTAGAAGTCCGCGTCGAAGGGCTGACCAAGTCCTTCGGAAGTCAGCTGATCTGGGGCGACGTGTCCCTGACGCTGCCTGCCGGCGAGATCTGCGTGATGCTCGGCCCTTCCGGTACCGGTAAGTCCGTTTTCCTGAAGACGCTGATCGGTCTGCTCAAGCCGGACCAGGGCCACGTCTTCATCGAGGGCACCGACATCGCCACCTGCAGCGAGCGCGAGCTGTACGAGATCCGCCGCCTGTTCGGCGTGCTGTTCCAGGACGGCGCGATGTTCGGCTCGATGAACCTCTACGACAACGTCGCCTTCCCGCTCCGCGAGCACACCAAGAAGTCCGAGTCCGACATCCGTTCCATCGTGATGGAGAAGATGGAGATGGTCGGCCTGGTCGGCGCGGAGAAGAAGCTGCCCGGCGAGATCTCCGGCGGGATGCGCAAGCGGGCCGGGCTGGCCCGCGCGCTGGTCCTCGACCCGCAGATCCTGCTCGTCGACGAGCCCGACTCCGGCCTCGACCCGGTCCGCACCTCGTTCCTGAACCAGGTGATGATCGACCTGAACGAGGCCTTCGGCGCCACCTTCCTGATCGTCACCCACGACGTGAACACCGCTCGCACGGTGCCGGACAACATCGGGATGCTCTACCACAAGCACCTGGCGATGTTCGGGCCGCGCGAGATGCTGCTGTCCAGCGAGGAGCCGGTGATCCGGCAGTTCCTGAACGCGCAGATGATCGGCCCGATCGGGATGTCCGAGGAGAAGGACGCCGAGGAGCTCGCCGCCGAGGCCGACCAGGAGCTGCCACCGCTGCCGCCGATCCCGCTCCAGCAGCTGCCGAGCAGCGGGATGCTCCGGCCGAACCAGCGGCCGCCGGGTCAGTGGTGTGCGGAGAACGGCGTGACTCCGCCGCCCGGATCCTTCGCGACCGCCACGGTGGGGGCCACGTGACCGTCAGCGCCACCGCCCCGCTGAAGCACGCCGGCAACCTGTTCGCCTTCGCGCTGGACACCGCCCGGGCTTCGGTCCGCCGGCCGTTCCAGCTGCGCGAGTTCCTGCAGCAGGCCTGGTTCGTCGCCAGCGTGACGATCATCCCGACCGCACTGGTCGCGATCCCGTTCGGCGCGGTGATCGCGCTGCAGGTCGGCGGGCTGATCAAGCAGTTCGGCGCCCAGGCGTTCACCGGCTCGGCCGCCGTCCTGGCCGTCGTCCGGGAGGCCTCGCCGATCGCGACCGCGCTGCTGATCGCGGGTGCGGGTGGCTCGGCGATCTGCGCCGATCTGGGTTCGCGCAAGATCCGCGAGGAGCTCGACGCGATGATGGTGCTCGGGATCGACCCGATCCAGCGCCTCGTCGTACCGCGCGTGCTGGCCACGATGCTGGTCGCGTTCTTCCTGAACGGCTTCGTCAGCGTGGTCGGCGTGATGGGCGGCTACGTCTTCAACGTGGTCCTGCAGGACGGGACGCCGGGCAGCTACATCGCCTCGTTCACCGCGCTCGCCCATCTGCCCGACCTGTGGCAGGGCCAGGCGAAGGCGCTCGTGTTCGGGTTCCTGGCCGCGGTCGTTGCCTCGTACAAGGGCATGAACGCCGGTGGTGGCCCGAAGGGCGTCGGTGACGCCGTGAACCAGTCGGTCGTCATCACCTTCATGCTGCTGTTCGTCGCGAACTTCTCGATGACGGCGATCTACTTCCAGCTCGTTCCGCCGAAGGGGGCCTGACATGTCGGCCCTGGACTACCTGGTCAAGAAGCCGCTGAACTCGCTCGACCACCTCGGTGAGCAGCTGGCCTTCTACATCAAGGCCTTGGCCTGGTCGGGCAAGTCGGTCACCCGGTACCGCCGGGAGATCCTCCGCCTGCTGGCCGAGGTGACGCTCGGCACCGGCGCGCTCGCCGTCATCGGCGGCACGGTCGGCGTGATCACCTTCCTCGCCTTCTTCACCGGCACCGAGGTCGGCCTGCAGGGCTACTCGGCGCTGAACCAGATCGGCACGTCCGCCTTCGCCGGCTTCGTCAGCGCCTACATCAACACCCGCGAGATCGGCCCGCTGATCGCCGGGATCGCGCTCGCCGCGACCGTCGGCTGCGGCTTCACCGCCCAGCTCGGCGCGATGCGGATCAGCGAGGAGATCGACGCGCTCGAGGTGATGGCGATCCCGTCGCTGCCGTTCCTGGTCACCACCCGGATCATCGCCGGCCTGGTCGCCGTCATTCCCTTGTACGTCGTGGGGCTGCTCGCCTCGTACTTCGCCACCCGGCTGACCGTGACCACGTTCTACGGCCAGAGCACCGGGACGTACGACCATTACTTCCATCTGTTCCTGCCACCCGGCGACGTGCTCTGGTCCTTCGGCAAGGTGCTGGTCTTCGCCGTCCTGGTGATCCTGGTGCACTGCTACCACGGCTACCACGCGACCGGCGGCCCCGCGGGCGTCGGCGTCGCCGTGGGCCGCGCAGTACGGACGTCCATCGTCGTCATCAACGTGGTCGACCTGCTGCTGTCGATGGCGATCTGGGGTACGACGACCACGGTCAGGCTGGCGGGGTAGGCACATGACCAAACGCGTCCTCGGCACCGCCTTCATCGGGTTGCTCTGTTTCCTGCTCTGGCTCACCTACGCCTTCTACGCGAAGGTCTTCACCGACACGGTGACGGTCGAGCTGAAGACCAGCCACATCGGCCTGCAGCTGAACCGGCACGCGGACGTGAAGCTGCGCGGCATCATCGTCGGCGAGGTGAAGAAGGTCTCCACCGACGGTGACGAGGCGACGGTCGAGCTGGCCCTCAAGCCGGACCAGGTCAGCGAGATCTCCAGCCAGGTCAGCGCGCGGATCCTGCCGAAGACGCTGTTCGGCGAGAAGTACGTCGCGCTGGTGCCGCCGCAGGGCAGCGAGGGCCGGGCGATCCGGGCCGGCGACGTGATCTCCCGGGACAAGACCGCGGTCGGCATCGAGATCGAGAAGGTGCTGAACGACGCGTTGCCGCTGCTGCAGGCGGTCGACCCGGCCGATCTGAACGCGACGCTGAACACGCTGGCGACCGCGCTCGAGGGCCGGGGCACCGAGATCGCCAAGACGCTCACCCAGCTCGACGGGTACCTGAAGAAGCTGAACCCGAACGTGCCGAACCTGATCGCCGCGCTGACCAAGCTCACCCAGGTCTCGCAGATCTACGGCGACGTGACGCCGGACCTGGTCCGGGCCCTGCGCAACCTGACCATCACCGGCAACACCGTGGTGGAGAAGGAGCAGCAGTTGCAGAAGTTCTTCACCGACGTCCAGGCGCTGTCGACCACCGGCGACGGGTTCCTCAGGGAGAACGAGGACCGGGTGATCCGCCTCGGCGAGGTGAGCCGGCCGGTGCTGGACCTGCTGGAGCGATACTCACCGGAGTTCCCGTGTTTCCTCAAGGTGATGACCGACACCGCGCCGGTGCTGAACGACACGTTCCGCGACGGGGCGCTGCACATCAATCTGGAGCTGATCACCAACCAGCCCACGCCTTACCAGCCGAACGAGCTGCCGGCGTACAAGGATCACCGTGGGCCGACCTGCGTCGGCAAGAACTACAGCCACCCGGGATCGAAGCCCGGTCCCTACACGCAGGAGAACCCGGCGCCGTACATCACCGGTGACGACGGCGTGATCGGCGACCACAACAAGACCACCCGCTTCCCGCTGAACCTGACGCTGAACCGGGCGGCACCCGGCTTCGCGATGGACACCGGCGGCGCCGGTACGCCGGCCGAGCAGAAGGTGATCGACTCCTTCGCCGGCCCGGTGCTCGGGATGCCGGCCGACGACGTACCGGATCTGACCACCCTGATGATCGGCCCCCTCGTCCGTGGCGGGCAGGTGAACCTCAAATGAAGCTGTTCGACAAGAAGACGTCGTTGGACACCGTGCGGCTGGGGATCTTCGTGGTCGTCACGACGATCGCGACCGCCCTGCTGGCGGTCACCATCGGCAACATCAGCTTCAACGCGACCACGAAGTACCGGGCCGTGTTCACGGATGTGGTCGGGCTGAACAAGGGTGACGACATCCGGATCGCCGGGGTCCGGGTCGGCCAGGTCGACAAGATCGCCATCTACCAGGACAAGTACGCGATGGTGACCTTCAGCGTCGACTCCGACCAGTCGGTCGACACCACCACCCGGGCGACGCTGCGCTACCGCAACCTGGTCGGCAACCGCTACATCGCACTCACCGAGGGCGTCGGCGGCGGCACCCGGATGAAGAAGAACGGGATCATCGACAAGGACCGGACCGCGCCGGCGCTGGACCTGTCGGTGCTGTTCAACGGGTTCAAGCCGCTGTTCACCGCGCTCACCCCCGCCGACGTGAACCAGTTCGCCTTCGAGGTGATCAAGGTGCTGCAGGGCGAGGGCGGCACGATCGAGAGCCTGCTCGCCCGGACCGCGTCGCTGACCAGCACGCTGGCCGACTCCGACCAGGTGATCGGCGACCTGATCACCAACCTGACCTCGACCCTTCAGATCGTCTCGCAGCGCCAGCAGAACTTCTCCCAATTGCTGGTCAACCTGCAGCAGTTCATCACCGGCCTGAGCCAGGACATCAATCCGATCCTCGGCTCGCTCGGCTCGATCAACTCGCTGAACACCAAGACGGCCGGCCTGCTGCAGCAGACCCGGGTGCCGCTGAAGGCGGACCTGGACCGGCTCCGGACGGTGTCGACGACGCTGGACGACACCCAGGCGATCTGGGTGAAGACGCTGCAGTTCATGCCCGAGAAGCTGCAGACGATGACGCGGACCGCGCAGTACGGATCCTGGTTCAACTTCTTCCTCTGCGGCTTCGACGGCAACGTGACGCTGCCGCTCGGCACCCGGATCCCGGTGAGCTACGACAACAACTCGGCGAGGTGTGCCAAGTGAAGCCGTTCAGGGAACAGAACCAGGTCACGATCGGCGTGGTCGGGCTGACGATCATCGGGCTGATCATGCTGGCCGCCTTCAAGGCCCAGGACCTGCCGCTGATCGGCGGCGGCACCAAGTACTCCGCGCAGTTCTCCGAGGCCGGCGGGCTGAAGCCGAACGACGAGATCCGGGTCGCCGGCGTCCGGGTCGGCCAGGTCCGCAAGGTGGAACTGGAAGGCACCCACGTCCGGGTCGACTTCGTGGTGGACAAGGGCGTCAAGCTCGGCGACCGGACCGGTGCCGAGATGAAGATCAAGACCCTGCTCGGCCAGAAGTACCTCAAGCTGAACCCGGCGGGCGACGGCCAGCTCAAGGAGGGCACCGAGATCCCGCTGGACCGGACCATCTCGGCGTACGACGTGGTCGACGCGTTCACCGACCTCGCCAACACGACCGAGCGGATCGACACGGCCCAGCTGGCCAAGGCGCTCGACACCTTGTCCGCGACCTTCAAGAACACCCCCGAGGAGGTCCGTGCCTCGCTGGACGGGCTGTCCCGGTTGTCCCGCAACGTCGCCAAGCGCGACGAGGATCTGAAGAAGCTGCTGCAGCACTCCGACGTCGTCACGAAGATCCTTGCCGATCGCAACCAGCAGCTGATCAAGCTGCTGAAGGACGGCAACACGGTGTTCCAGGCGGTCCAGGCGCGGCGGGCGCTGATCCACGAGTTGCTGGTCTCGACGCAGAAGCTGGCCGCTCAGGTCAGCGCGCTGGTCCGGGAGAACCGCAAGGATCTGACCCCGACGCTGCAGAAGGTCAACGCCGTCCTGGCGATCCTGCTGAAGAACCAGAACGCTCTGGACGCCAGCATCCGGGGCCTCGCGCCGTACGCCCGGGTGTTCACGAACACGCTCGGCACCGGGCCGTGGTTCGACACCTACGTGCAGAACCTGGTGCCGGTGCCCGAGATCCCGCTGCCGAAGGTGCCGATCCCCGGCCTGCCGATCCTGGGAGGTGGCCGATGACGAAGGTGGCCGGCTTCTCCCGGCTGATCGCGATCGGTGTGGTGCTGGTGGTGATCGCCGTCAGCGCGATCGCGCTCTGGCCGCATCCGAAGCGAGTCAGCGCGACGGCGTACTTCCCGCGCGCGGTCAGCGTCTATCCGGGCTCGGACGTCCGGATCCTCGGCATCAAGGTCGGCGAGGTCGAGAGCGTCACGCCGGCCGGTCGCTCGGTCCGGGTGAAGTTCTGGTGGGAGGTCAAGCACAAGGTCCCCGCCGACGCGAAGGCCGTGATCGCCTCACCGTCGATCGTTGCCGACCGCTACATCCAGCTCACCCCGGCGTACTCCAAGGGCGCGGTGATGGCCGATGGCGCGCAGATCCCGCAGGAGCGCACCGCCGTACCGCTGGAGCTCGACCAGATCTACCAGAGCCTGAACGACCTGTCCGTCGCGCTCGGCCCGAAGGGTGCGAACGACCAGGGCGCGCTGTCACGCCTGCTCGATGTCTCCGCGGCGAACCTGAACGGCCAGGGCGCCAAGCTGAACCAGACCATCACCGATGTCTCGACGCTGACCCAGACCCTGGCCGGGAACTCCAAGAGCCTGTTCAGCACGGTCCGGCAGTTGCAGACCTTCGTCTCCGCGCTGGCCGCGAACGACACCCTGGTGAAGCAGTTCAACACCAACTTCGCCGCCACCTCGACCACGCTGGCGGGGGAGCGCAAGGATCTCGGCGCCGCGCTGTCCACGCTGGCGACGGCGCTCGGCGAGGTCGCGTCGTTCGTGAAGGACAACCGGGCGTTGCTCAAGACCACGATCTCCGGTGCCACCGACATCTCCCAGATCCTGGTTAAGGAGAAGGCGGCGCTGGCCGAGATCATGGACACCGCGCCACTCGGCCTGGGCAACCTGGCCCGGGTCTACAACCCCCAGTTCGGCACCCTGGACCAGCGGATCAACCTGGCCCAGCTGGACGATCCCGCCTCCTTCATCTGCTCGATCCTGCTCCAGGCGAACCAGCCGCTGTCGACCTGTTCGGCCCTGAAGGGGATCATCGACCTGCTGCCGAAGCTGCCACTGCTCGGCTCGATCACCGGCTCCGGCGGCCCGGCCGGTACGCCGTGGGCGCCGCCGCCACCGAAGAAGCTGCCGAGCCCGGACAACGTCGACGAGACCCTCGGCGGCCTGGTCCCGGGAGGCTCGCGATGAGGCGCCGTACTGCGGTAGTGGCGGGTGTGGTCGCGATGGCGACCCTGCTGACCGGCTGCGACTTCAGCGTCTACTCGCTGCCGTTGCCGGGTGGCGCCAAGATCAAGGGCCCGTCGTACACGGTCACGGTCGAGTTCGCCGACGTCCTGGACCTGGTGCCCAAGTCGTCGGTGAAGGTCGACGACGTCACCGTCGGCACCGTGCAGAAGGTCTGGCTCGAGGGCTATGTCGCCAAGGTCAAGATCAAGCTGCCGAAGAGCCTGGACCTGCCGGACAACACGCACGCGACGATCCGGCAGACCAGCCTGCTCGGCGAGAAGTTCGTCTCGCTGGCTCCGCCCACCGGGGACGAGAAGCCGCGCGGCAAGCTGGACAACGGTGAGCTGATCCCGCTGTCGCGGACCACCAGCAACGTCGAGGTCGAGGAAGTACTGTCCGCGCTCTCGCTGCTGCTGAACGGCGGTGGCGTCGCGCAACTGCAGATCATCACCCAGGAGCTGAACAAGGCGCTGACCGGCAACGAGCCGGCCATCAAGAGCGTGCTCACCCAGCTGAACACCTTCGTCGGCACGCTCGACCAGAACAAGCAGAAGATCGTCACCGCGATCACCGCAGTCGACGCGCTGGCCAAGAAGCTGAACGCGCAGAAGACGACGCTGGCGACCGCGATCGACTCGCTGCCGAAGTCGATCGCCACCTTGGACAAGCAACGCGCCGCCCTGGTCAAAACCCTGCAGGCGTTGAGCAAGCTGGGCAGCACCGCGACCCGGGTGATCACGGCCTCACAGAAGGATCTGGTCGCCAACCTGCAGTCCCTCTACCCGGTGCTGACCAAGCTGGCCGAGGCGGGGCAGAACCTGCCCAAGTCGCTCGAGCTGCTGCTCACCTATCCGTTCCCGGACGGGGCCGCGAAGGCGGTCAAGGGCGACTTCACCAACCTGGACATCACCCTCGACGTGAACACCCAGAAGGCGCTCAAGGGCCTGCTCGGACTCGGTCTGCCCACCACGGGGATCACGCTGCCGACGGTCGGGCTCAGCCTGCCGGTGCACAACTCGCCGCAGTTCCCGACGGGCAAGGGCACGGCCGGCCTGCCCCCGCTGCCGTTGCCGACCGGGACGGCGACCAGCTGCATCACGCTGCTCGGCCTGCCCGTCTGTACGCCGACGCTGAATCGGCCGGCCTTCGATCCTGAGCTGGCCAAGGTCCTGATGCCGGGGGTGGCCAAGTGATCACCAGAGGTGTCCGGATCCAGCTGATGGTGTTCCTGCTGATCACCGTCGTCGGTGTCGCCTTCGTCGGCGCGAAGTACGCGCAGGTCGACCGGCTGTTCTTCGACGACAGCTACACGGTCAGCGCCAGCTTCGCCGAGTCGGGCGGCATCTTCACCGGCGCCGAGGTGACGTACCGCGGCCAGCCGGTCGGCCGGGTCGGCCGGCTGAAGCTGCTGTCGGACGGCGTCGAGGTCGACCTCGACATCGACAAGAAGACGAAGATCCCGAACGACCTGCTCGCCGTGGTGGCGAACCGGTCCGCGATCGGCGAGCAGTACGTCGATCTGCAGCCGCGTCGCGAGGGTTCGCCGTACCTGAAGGACCACTCGAAGATCGCCCGCGCCGACACTGCGCTGCCGATCGACACCACCGAGCTGCTGCTGAACCTCGACCAACTGGTGAACTCGGTCGACAAGAACAGCCTCAAGACCACGGTCAAGGAGCTCGGCGACGCGCTGCGCGGCAAGGGCAGCGACCTGCAGAAGATCATCGACAGCTCCGGGCTGCTGATCAACGACGCCGACGCGAACATCCTGCAGACGATCAAGCTGATCAACGACGGCAACACCGTGCTCGCCACCCAGGTGGCCAGCGGTGACGCGATCAAGACCTGGGCGAAGAACCTGGCCCTGCTCTCCGACACGCTGGTCAGCTCGGACGCCAACCTGCGCAAGGTGATCGATCAGGGCTCGGGTGCCTCCGAGCAGCTCACCGCGCTCATCTCGGAGAACC
Source organism: Kribbella voronezhensis (assembly GCF_004365175.1). Taxonomy (NCBI): domain Bacteria; kingdom Bacillati; phylum Actinomycetota; class Actinomycetes; order Propionibacteriales; family Kribbellaceae; genus Kribbella; species Kribbella voronezhensis. Next base: position 4,710,213 of record NZ_SOCE01000001.1, read on the forward strand.
GCGGCGACATCGCCGTACTGCTCGGGAACCTGCTGACCACGAGCGAGATGACCGCCGTCCGGCTTGACGCGGTGGAGCAGTTGCTGGTGGTCTACCCGGCCGTGGCGATGGGCGGCTACGTGGTACCGGCCAAGGACGAGGGGACCGGGCACTACGACGCCCACTTCGGGCTGGTGCTCGGTTTCAGCCCGCCCGCCTGCCGGGCCGGCTACGGCGGCACCGACTGGCGGGTTCCGCAAGACACCACCAGCAAGGCCGCGAACACCAAGGCCGGCTGTACGGCGTCGCCGGGCTCCGGCATCAACGTCCGCGGCTCGCAGAACAAGCCGTCGCCGTCGTCGCGCAACCTCAACCGCACCGGCTACGGGGTCGGCTACGATCCGGCGACCGGTGCCGCGGGCGGGACCGCAGGGATGCCGGATCTGGTCCTCGGCTCCACCGGCGGTCAGGCGGACCTGCTCGGCGCCGACTCCTGGAAGGCTCTTATCCTCGGTCCGGTGAGTGGAAAGTGACTTCTCGTACTTCCCGGCGCGGTCCGGTGATTCTGGCCTGGGCGCTCAGCGTGCTGCTCGTGGTCGCGCTCGGCGCGGCCGTTCTGTCCGGCGTGGCGCTCAGCCGTCAGCACAGCCGGGACAGTGAGCGGACCAGCGCGATGCAGGCCGCGCGGCAGTTGACGCTCGACTTCACGACGTACAAGTACAGCTCCTGGGACGCCGACGCGCAGCGGGTGCTGGACGGCTCGACCGGGCAGTTCAAGGAGGAGTTCGCGGCCGGCGCGAACCAGGTGAAGACCGAGGTGGTGACGAACCAGGCCACCTCGACCGGCGAAGTGGTGGAGGCCGCGGTGGTGTCGAACGACAAGGACTCGGCCCAGGTGCTGGTGATCGCGAACGCGGTCGTCACCAACACGGCCGCCAAGGACGGCGTCCAGCGGCGCTACCGGATCAAGCTCGACATGGTCCGGGAGAAGAACCGCTGGCTGACCGCCGACTTCCAGGTCGTGGGCTGATGCCGGACCGCTCGAGGAACCGCCCGCGGATCGCCGGCCAACGCCGTACCGGCGAGCCCCGCACCGGCGAGCCCCGTACTGCGGGCGCCACGCAGCTTCCGGTGGCCGACGACGCCGCGCCGGAGGCGCCGGAAGAGACCGTTTCCGACGTGGTAAGCGACACGATTGAAACGCCTGAAAGCGGGGTAGTCGCCGACTCCGACAGCGAACCGGTAACTACTGTCAGTGAGATCGAGGCCGCCGAAGAGCCTGCCGCGGCGAAGCGGCCGCTCGGTGCGGTGCTGTCCGCGCTGCTCGCCGTGGTGATCGTGCTGGTGCTCGCCGTGGCCGGGATCGTCGGGGTGAAGGCGCTCAAGGCCAAGCAGGCCGAGGACGCGCGCGGCCAGGCCGCGGCGGCCGGCCGGAAGGCCGCCGAGGTCGCCCTGAGCTACGACTACCGCTCGTTGGACAAGAGTTTCGCGGCGGCCCGGGCGACGATGACCCCCGATTTCGCGACCAAGTTCGACGCGACCGCGAAGGTGGCCGGCGAGCTGGCGACCAAGACCAAGGCGACCGTGCGGGCCGAGGTCCGCGAGGTCGGCGTACGGGACGGCAACGCCGACCGGGTGACGCTGGTGATCTTCGTGAACCAGACGACCACCAGCACGATCACGCAGGGTAAGCCCCGGGTCGACCTCAACCGGACCCGTTTCACGATGGTCCGAAACGGCGGCCAATGGCTGGTCCAGGAGATCGCCGGACTGTAGTCTCTTGCTGACTCCGGACAGGTCGTGCCGGGCGGCTCGCGGATGGATCTATCCGCTGGAGAACCCGGGTCGATCCTTGACGGAGTGGGTGGTCCGAAGGCATAGTATCGGACCCCATTGGACAGGCTTGCCCTGATCGGGTAGCCTATTGCTTTGCGCTGCCTTTAACCCCACCCTGGCTCGGGTCAAAACTTGACTAGGGCGGTTCGGCGTGCGCTCCCAGCACCGAAGTGATTTCTGCGAGCCCGTGGAAGGACGCCCCTTGGTCGCCTCGCGCAACCCCCAGTCCGACAGTATTACCGACGTTTCCGGCTCCCGCCGCATCTCCTTCGCAAAGATCTCCGAGCCTCTCGAGGTTCCGGATCTGCTTGCGCTGCAGGTGGACAGTTTCGACTGGCTGGTCGGGAACGAAACCTGGCAGGCCCGGGTGGCCGCCGCCGAGGCGGAGGGTCGAACCGACCTCTCCTCCCCGTCCGGCCTGGAGGAGATCTTCGAAGAGATCTCCCCGATCGAGGACTTCAGCGGCACCATGTCGCTGTCGTTCCGCGATCACCGGTTCGAGCCCCCGAAGAACACGGTCGACGAGTGCAAGGAACGTGACGTCACCTATTCGGCGCCGCTGTTCGTCACCGCCGAGTTCATGAACAACGAGACCGGCGAGATCAAGAGCCAGACCGTCTTCATGGGTGACTTCCCGTTGATGACGCGCAAGGGCACGTTCGTGATCAACGGCACCGAGCGTGTCGTCGTGTCCCAGCTGGTCCGCTCGCCCGGTGTGTACTTCGAGCGCACGCCGGACAAGACGTCGGACAAGGACATCTTCACCGCCAAGATCATCCCGTCGCGCGGTGCGTGGCTGGAGTTCGAGGTCGACAAGCGCGACATGGTGGGCGTGCGGCTGGACCGCAAGCGCAAGCAGAACGTCACCGTGCTGCTCAAGGCGCTCGGCTGGACCGACGCGCAGATTCTCGAGGAGTTCGGCGAGTACGAGTCGATCCGGCTCACCCTGGAGAAGGACCACACCTCCGGGCAGGACGACGCGCTGCTCGACATCTACCGCAAGCTGCGCCCCGGCGAACCGCCGACGCGCGAGGCTGCCCAGGCGCTGCTGGACAACTACTACTTCAACGGCAAGCGCTACGACCTGGCCAAGGTTGGTCGCTACAAGATCAACAAGAAGCTGGGCCGCGACGAGGCCCACGACACGGCCGTCCTGACGATCAACGACATCGTCGCGACGATCAAGTACCTGGTCGCGCTGCACGAGGGCAAGACCGAGCTGGCCGCGCCGCAGGGCGAGATCGTCGTCGAAGAGGACGACATCGACCACTTCGGCAACCGCCGGCTGCGCACCGTCGGTGAGCTGATCCAGAACCAGCTGCGCACCGGCCTGGCCCGGATGGAGCGCGTGGTCCGGGAGCGGATGACGACCCAGGACGTCGAGGCGATCACGCCGCAGACCCTGATCAACATCCGTCCGGTGGTGGCGGCGCTGAAGGAGTTCTTCGGCACCTCCCAGCTGTCGCAGTTCATGGACCAGACCAACCCGATCGCAGGACTCACCCACAAGCGCCGTCTGTCGGCCCTTGGCCCGGGTGGTCTGAGCCGCGAGCGGGCCGGCTTCGAGGTTCGCGACGTGCACCCGTCCCACTACGGCCGGATGTGCCCGATCGAGACCCCGGAAGGCCCGAACATCGGTCTGATCGGCTCGCTCGCGACGTACGGCCGGGTGAACCCGTTCGGCTTCGTCGAGACGCCGTACCGCAAGGTCGTCGACGGCCGGGTCACCGACCAGGTCGACTACCTGACCGCGGACGAGGAGGACCGGTTCGTCATCGCGCAGGCCAACGCGGCGCTGACCCCGGACAACGTGTTCGCCGAGGACCGGGTGCTGGTCCGCCGGCGCCACGGTGAGGTCGAGCTCGTGCTGGTCGACGACGTGGACTACATGGACGTCTCCCCGCGCCAGATGGTGTCGGTCGCGACGGCGATGATCCCGTTCCTCGAGCACGACGACGCCAACCGCGCCCTGATGGGCTCCAACATGCAGCGCCAGGCCGTTCCGCTGATCACCGCGGACGCACCCCTGGTCGGTACCGGCATGGAGTTCCGCGGTGCGGTCGACGCCGGTGACGTGCTGGTGTCGGAGAAGGGCGGTGTGATCAAGGAGGTCTCGGCCGACCTGATCGAGGTCGCCGCCGACGACGGCACCTACCAGACGTACCGGCTGGCCAAGTTCCGTCGCTCGAACCAGGGCACCTGCATCAACCAGCGCCCGCTGGTCGACGCCGGTCAGCGGGTCGAGGTCGGTACGCCGCTGGCGGACGGTCCGTGCACCGACGAGGGCGAGATGGCTCTCGGCCGGAACCTGCTCGTGGCGTTCATGCCGTGGGAAGGGCACAACTACGAGGACGCGATCATCCTCAGCCAGCGCGTCGTGCAGCAGGACCTGCTCACCTCGATCCACATCGAGGAGCACGAGGTCGACGCCCGCGACACCAAGCTCGGTCCGGAGGAGATCACCCGGGACATCCCGAACGTCTCCGACGAGATGCTGGCCGACCTGGACGAGCGCGGCATCATCCGGATCGGCGCGGAGGTCACCACCGGTGACATCCTGGTCGGCAAGGTCACGCCCAAGGGTGAGACCGAGCTGACCCCGGAGGAGCGGCTGCTCCGGGCGATCTTCGGTGAGAAGGCCCGTGAGGTCCGCGACACCTCGCTGAAGGTGCCGCACGGTGAGAACGGAACCGTCATCGGGGTCCGCGTCTTCGACCGCGACAACGGCGACGAGCTGCCGCCGGGCGTGAACCAGCTGGTCCGCGTGTACGTCGCGCAGAAGCGCAAGATCTCCGTCGGTGACAAGCTCGCCGGACGCCACGGCAACAAGGGCGTCATCTCGAAGATCCTGCCGGTCGAGGACATGCCGTTCATGGAGGACGGCACCCAGGTCGACATCATCTTGAACCCGCTGGGCGTGCCCGGCCGGATGAACGTCGGTCAGGTGCTCGAGACCCACCTCGGCTGGGTGGCCAGCCGCGGCTGGAAGGTCGACCCGGACAGCACCGAAGAGTGGGCCCAGCGACTGATCAAGATCGGTGCCGGCGAAGCCGCCCCGTTCACGAACGTCGCCACCCCCGTCTTCGACGGCGCGCGCGAGGAAGAGGTCACCGGCCTGCTCGGCTCGACCCTGCCGAACCGCGACGGCGACCGGATGGTCGACAGCACCGGCAAGGCCAACCTGTTCGACGGCCGCTCGGGTGAGCCTTTCCCGCAGCCGGTCGGCGTCGGCTACATGTACATGCTGAAGCTGCACCACCTGGTGGACGACAAGATCCACGCCCGCTCGACCGGTCCGTACTCGATGATCACGCAGCAGCCGCTGGGTGGTAAGGCGCAGTTCGGTGGTCAGCGGTTCGGCGAGATGGAGGTGTGGGCCCTGGAGGCCTACGGTGCCGCCTTCGCGCTGCAGGAGTTGCTGACGATCAAGTCGGACGATGTGGTCGGTCGCGTCAAGGTCTACGAAGCGATCGTCAAGGGCGAGAACATCCCGGAGCCGGGTATCCCGGAGTCCTTCAAGGTTCTGGTCAAGGAAATGCAGTCCCTGTGTCTGAATGTCGAGGTGCTCTCGTCCGACGGAAGCCGGGTCGAGATGCGCGACAGCGAAGAGGACGTCTTCCGCGCTGCGGAAGAACTGGGAATCGACCTGTCCCGGCGTGAGCCGAACAGCGTCGAGGAGGTCTGAGCGGGTTGCCGCTTGAGATCAACAACCAACTCACTCAGACCATCTTTACTAGTGGGAGATAACACATCGTGCTCGACGTGAACTTCTTCGACGAGCTTCGGATCGGCCTGGCGACTGCGGATGAGATCCGCCAGTGGTCGCACGGCGAGGTCAAGAAGCCCGAGACGATCAACTACCGGACGCTCAAGCCCGAGCGTGACGGTCTGTTCTGCGAGAAGATCTTCGGTCCCACCCGGGACTGGGAGTGCTACTGCGGTAAGTACAAGCGCGTTCGCTTCAAGGGCATCATCTGCGAGCGGTGTGGCGTCGAGGTCACCCGTTCCAAGGTGCGCCGCGAGCGGATGGGCCACATCGAGCTGGCCGCGCCGGTCACCCACATCTGGTACTTCAAGGGTGTCCCGTCGCGACTCGGCTACCTGCTCGACCTCGCCCCGAAGGACCTCGAGAAGGTCATCTACTTCGCGGCGTACATGATCACCGACGTCGACGAGGAGGCTCGCCACCGCGACCTCTCGTCGTTGGAGGGCCGGACCGATGTCGAGCGCAAGCAGCTCGAGGGCCGGCGCGACAACGACATCGAGACCCGGATGAAGAAGCTCGAGGAGGACCTCGCCCAGCTCGAGGCCGAGGGCGCGAAGGCCGACGTTCGCCGCAAGGTGAAGGAAGGCGCCGAGCGTGAGGTCAAGCAGCTGCGCGACCGTGCGCAGCGCGAGATCGACCGCCTCGACGAGGTCTGGAGCCGGTTCAAGAACCTCAAGGTCCAGGACCTGGAGGGCGACGAGATCCTGTACCGCGCCATGAAGGAGCGGTTCGGCAAGTACTTCGAGGGTGCGATGGGCGCCGCCGCGATCCAGCGGCGCCTGGAGACCTTCGACCTCAAGGCCGAGGCGGACAGCCTGCGCGAGACGATCAAGACCGGTAAGGGCCAGCGCAAGACCCGCGCCCTGAAGCGGCTCAAGGTCGTCACCGCGTTCCTGGCCACCAACAACAGCCCGATGGGCATGGTGCTCGACTGCGTTCCGGTGATCCCGCCGGACCTGCGGCCGATGGTCCAGCTCGACGGTGGCCGGTTCGCCACCTCCGACCTGAACGACCTGTACCGCCGGGTGATCAACCGGAACAACCGGCTCAAGCGGCTGCTCGACCTGGGCGCGCCCGAGATCATCGTCAACAACGAGAAGCGGATGCTGCAGGAGGCCGTCGACGCACTGTTCGACAACGGCCGCCGTGGGCGTCCGGTCACCGGCCCGGGCAACCGGCCGCTGAAGTCGCTGTCCGACATGCTCAAGGGCAAGCAGGGTCGCTTCCGTCAGAACCTGCTGGGCAAGCGCGTCGACTACTCCGGCCGTTCGGTCATCGTGGTCGGCCCGCAGCTCAAGCTGCACCAGTGCGGTCTGCCGAAGGCGATGGCGCTGGAGCTGTTCAAGCCGTTCGTGATGAAGCGGCTGGTCGACCTCAACCACGCGCAGAACATCAAGTCCGCCAAGCGGATGGTCGAGCGTCAGCGCGCCCAGGTCTGGGACGTGCTGGAAGAGGTCATCACCGAGCACCCGGTCCTGCTCAACCGTGCACCAACCCTGCACCGGCTGGGCATCCAGGCGTTCGAGCCGCAGCTGATCGAGGGCAAGGCGATCCAGATCCACCCGCTCGTCTGCTCCGCGTTCAACGCGGACTTCGACGGTGACCAGATGGCGGTGCACCTGCCGCTGTCGGCCGAGGCGCAGGCCGAGGCCCGGATCCTGATGCTGTCGACGAACAACATCCTGAAGCCTGCTGACGGCCGTCCGGTCACGATGCCGACCCAGGACATGATCATCGGCATCTACTTCCTGACGATGCTGAAGGAAGGTGCTCTCGGTGAGGGCCGCGCCTTCAGCTCGCTGGCCGAGGCGCTGATGGCCTTCGACCGCAAGGAACTGTCCCTGCAGGCGAAGATCACGCTGCGGTTGACCGAAGCCGGCGCGCCGGCCGGGTCGACCGAGCGGCCGGACGGTGGGTTCTCGCTGGAGACCACGCTGGGTCGCGCCCTGTTCAACGAGGCGCTGCCGAGCGACTACACCTTCGTGGACGCCGAGGTCGGCAAGAAGCAGCTGGGCTCGATCGTCAACGACCTGGCCGAGCGCTACTCCAAGGTCCAGGTGGCGAACTGCCTGGACGCGCTGAAGGACCTCGGTTTCCGCTGGGCCACCCGTTCGGGTGTCACGGTGTCGATCGACGACTTCAGCACGCCGCCGAGCAAGCCCGAGATCATGGCTCGCTACGAGTCGCAGGCCGAGAAGGTCCAGAAGCAGTTCGAGCGTGGTCTGATCACCGCGTCCGAGCGGCGGCAGGAACTGATCGAGATCTGGACCGGGGCGAACGCCGAGGTCGGTAAGGCCATGGAGGAGAACTTCGAGAAGGCCAACCCGATCTGGATGATGGTCCACTCGGGTGCCCGAGGCAACATGATGCAGATCCGGCAGATCGCCGGTATGCGTGGTCTGGTGGCCAACCCGAAGGGCGAGATCATCGCCCGTCCGATCAAGGCCAACTTCCGTGAGGGCCTGTCGGTGGTCGAGTACTTCATCGCCACCCACGGTGCTCGTAAGGGTCTTGCCGACACCGCGCTGCGGACCGCCGACTCCGGGTACCTGACCCGTCGTCTGGTGGACGTCTCGCAGGACGTCATCATCCGCGAGGAGGACTGCGGCACCGAGCGTGGTCTGCCCAAGCAGATCGGCCAGCAGGGTCCGGACGGCAAGGTCGTGCACGCCGAGAACGTGGAGACCAGCGCGTACGCGCGGACTCTGGCGACCGACGTGTCCGACGCCAAGGGCAACGTGGTGCTGACCGCGGGCAGCGACCTGGGCGACGTGTCCATCGCCGCCCTGGTCGAGGCCGGGATCGAGACCGTCAAGGTCCGCTCCGTGCTGACCTGCGACGCCAAGACCGGTACCTGCGCCAAGTGCTACGGCCGGTCGCTGGCGACCGGCAAGCCGGTCGACATCGGTGAGGCCGTCGGCATCATCGCGGCGCAGTCCATCGGTGAGCCGGGTACGCAGCTGACCATGCGTACCTTCCACACCGGTGGTGTCGCGGGTGATGACATCACCCACGGTCTGCCGCGTGTTGTCGAGCTCTTCGAGGCTCGCCAGCCCAAGGGCAAGGCGCCGATCGCCGAGGCCGCGGGCCGGATCTCGATCGAGGACACCGACAAGACCCGGAAGCTGGTGCTCACCCCGGACGACGGTTCCGAGGAGGTCGCCTACCCGGTGTCCAAGCGTGGCCGCCTGCTGATCGAAGAGGGTCAGCACGTCGAGGTCGGTCAGCAGCTGACGCAGGGTACGCCGGACCCGCAGGAGGTACTGCGGATCCTCGGTGTGCGCAAGGCGCAGGAGCACCTGGTGGACGAGGTCCAGGAGGTGTACCGGTCGCAGGGTGTGGCCATCCACGACAAGCACATCGAGATCATCGTCCGGCAGATGCTGCGCCGGGTCACGGTGATCGAGTCCGGCGAGGCGAACCTGCTGCCGGGCGAGCTGGCGGACCGCCTGATGTTCGAGGCGGAGAACCGTCGGGTGGTGGCCGAGGGCGGTACACCGGCCTCTGGTCGCCCGGTGCTGATGGGTATCACCAAGGCGTCGCTCGCGACCGAGTCGTGGCTGTCGGCCGCCTCCTTCCAGGAGACGACCCGGGTCCTGACCGAGGCCGCGATCCACGGCAAGTCCGACTCGCTGGTCGGTCTGAAGGAGAACGTCATCATCGGAAAGCTGATCCCGGCGGGTACCGGCATGGACCGTTACCGCAACATCCGGGTGGAGCCCACCGAGGAGGCGAAGGCCGCGATGTACTCGATGGTCGGCTACGAGTCGTACGACTACGACTTCGGCCCGTCCACCGGTCAGTCGGTCCCGCTGGACGACTTCGACCTCGGTTCCTACCAGAACTGAGTCAGTCAGTACGCAGTACGCCCGAGGGCGGCACTCCCACCAGGGGGTGCCGCCCTCGCGGCGTTGCGGCCACCCCCGCCGACGTACCGAAGTACGGTGAAGTTGCCTAGAGCAATTAATGGTTCGGTGGTGGATCGCTCGGTCCAGCAGGGGTTCTGAAGCCGGCGGCCGTGGTGACATGCCGAGGGTGGTCGGGCGGCTGCAGAGTGTCGCGAGGGGTCGGCGTGGAAGTGTCGGCGGGATGCGCGAAGATGACGCACATGCCGGATCTCCCGCCGTACCTGCGACCGTTCGTGCTGGACGTCGAGGAGGTGGCCGGACAACGCAGCGACCGCGTCGGCGAGCTGGACTTCTACCGTCCCGCGAGTACGGCGCGGACGGGCGCGATCCTGTTGGTTCACGGGGGTCCGGGGCCCGCCGATCTCACCGTGTCGCCACGTGACTGGCCGGTGTATCAGGGCTATGCCACGGCGATCGCTCAGCGCGGCCTGGTGGCCGCCGTGGTCGACCACAGCCTCATTCGTGGCCTCGACCAGCTGACCGCCGCTGCCGACGACGTGGAGGCCGCTGTCGGCCTGCTGCGGGCCGATCCGCAGGTGGACCCGGAGCGCGTGCTGCTCTGGTTCTTCTCCGGCGCCGGCCTGCTGGCGGGGGAGTGGCTGGACAGCCGCCCCGGCTGGCTGCGTGGCATCGCCCTGACCTATCCCCGCCTCGCCACCCCGCCCGGTGTCGACGAACTGGTTTCCGCCGCCGAGGTCATCGGCAAAAACAAGAACCTGCCGGTGCTGCTGACGAGGGTCGGCCGCGAGCGCGACGAGCTCGCTGGTCCGGTGGCGGAGTTCGTCTCCGCCGGTGGCGCCGCGCTGGACATCATCGACGTACCGAAAGGGCAACACGGCTTCGACATGCTCGACCACACCGACGAATCCCGCGCCGCGGTGACCAAGGCCCTCGACTGGGCCATCGCCCACCTGGGTGAAGACCCCACCAACCAACCCCCTATCCCGGCCCCCACCAGCACTCGAACTCCGCTTCCGGCCGCCGGAGCCACCGTCACGACAGAGAAGCCGAAAGCTGTCGTGGTGGATAAGCCGGTAGCTGTCGCGCCACCAAGTGCGCCTGCTGTCTCCGCAGAGACGCCGGCGTCGCGCGTGGTGGGGCGCGAGCATTCGGCGTACGAGGCGCATGATCTGGAAGCGTTTCTGGCGATGTATTCGCCGACCGCACAGCTCCAGACGGCCGACGGTTCCGTACTGCGGGGTCGCCGGTCACTGCGGGAGTACTACCGGCCCCGGTTCGAGGCCGGCCAGTGCAAGACCGAGCTGATCCACCGGATGACCCAGGGGGAGTGGGTGGTGGACCAGGCGATCGTCCACGATCCCGACCAGGGCCCGGTGCCGATGATCAGCTTCTACCGTGTCCAGGAAGGCCTCATCACCGAGGTCCGCATCCTCGGCTGAGGCGTCGCGACTGTTGCCCCGGCTGGGAGACCGGCCGGGGCAACAGCCCGTTCAGGCGGGAAATGCGCCGCGCGAGCCGCCGATGCCAGGGTTACGGCGAACACCCTGTAAACTGGTCTAGCGGCTGCGCCTCAACGCCGTACGGTCTTCTGTTTTGACCGTGCATGAGGCAGCCGCTAGTCTTAACGATCGTGCCCGGGTCATCCTGGGCCGTCATGCGTGCCCCTCGTACTTTTCGGGTCAGCGCGTGGCACGGGACTTCTGCCGACAGTCAGAAAGTTTATGACTCCGGCGTGTCCGTGCCCTCGCGACACACCCGACCGCGGGGGTCAGGTGCGCAGCAACCGACCGGACGACAGAAAGAGACCTACGCGGTGCCCACCATCCAGCAGTTGGTCCGCAAGGGCCGCCAGGACAAGGTGTCCAAGAACAAGACGCCGGCCCTGAAGGGTTCCCCTCAGCGTCGTGGTGTGTGCACGCGCGTGTACACGACCACCCCGAAGAAGCCGAACTCGGCCCTTCGGAAGGTCGCTCGCGTCCGCCTCACCAGCGGCATCGAGGTCACCGCCTACATCCCGGGCGTCGGCCACAACCTGCAGGAGCACTCGATCGTGCTCGTGCGTGGCGGCCGGGTGAAGGACCTTCCGGGTGTCCGGTACAAGATCATCCGCGGTTCGCTCGACACCCAGGGTGTGAAGAACCGGAAGCAGGCTCGCAGCCGGTACGGCGCGAAGAAGGAGAAGAGCTAATGCCGCGCAAGGGTCCCGCCCCGAAGCGGCCGGTCATCATCGACCCGGTCTACAGTTCGCCGCTGGTCACCCAGTTGATCTCCAAGATCCTGGTGGACGGCAAGAAGCAGATCGCGCAGAGCATCGTCTACACCGCCCTCGAGGGCACCCGGACGAAGACCGGCACCGACCCGGTCATCACGCTCAAGCGCGCCCTGGACAACGTGAAGCCCAGCATCGAGGTGAAGAGCCGCCGCGTCGGTGGTGCCACCTACCAGGTGCCGATCGAGGTCAAGCCCGGTCGCTCGACCACGCTCGCCCTGCGCTGGCTCACGTCCTACTCCCGGGCCCGCCGCGAGAAGACCATGTCCGAGCGCCTGATGAACGAGATCCTGGACGCGTCCAACGGTCTCGGTGCGTCGGTGAAGCGTCGCGAGGACACGCACAAGATGGCCGAAGCCAACAAGGCTTTCGCCCACTACCGCTGGTGATCGCGGGGTCCGGTCCCGGACCCCACCCGATCACCGTTTTGAAGCTAGACAGAAGCGAGAGGTAGACCACCGAGGTGGCCGTACAAATCACCACCGACCTGAGCATGGTGCGCAACATCGGCATCATGGCCCACATCGACGCCGGTAAGACGACGACGACCGAGCGGATCCTCTTCTACACCGGTATCACCTACAAGATCGGTGAGGTCCACGACGGCGCCGCCACGATGGACTGGATGGAGCAGGAGCAGGAGCGCGGCATCACGATCACGTCCGCCGCGACGACCTGCACCTGGAAAGACCACACCATCAACATCATCGACACCCCGGGCCACGTCGACTTCACCGTCGAGGTGGAGCGCTCGCTGCGCGTCCTCGACGGCGCGGTCGCCGTGTTCGACGGTGTCGCGGGCGTCGAGCCGCAGTCCGAGACCGTGTGGCGTCAGGCGGACCGGTACGGCGTACCGCGGATCTGCTTCGTCAACAAGCTGGACCGTACCGGCGCCGAGTTCATGCGCTGCGTCGACATGATCGTCGACCGGCTGGCCGCGGTGCCGCTGGTGCTGCAGCTGCCGATCGGTTCCGAGGCCGACTTCATCGGTGTCGTCGACCTGATCGGGATGCGCGCGCTGACCTGGCGCGGCGAGACCACGATGGGTGAGGACTACACCGTCGAGGAGATCCCGGCCAGCCACACCGAGATCGCCGCCGAGTGGCGCGACAAGCTGATCGAGACGCTGGCCGAGGCCGACGACGAGATCATGGAGCAGTACCTGGAAGGCGAGGAGCCGACCCAGGAGCAGATCATGGCCGGCATCCGGCGCGCGACCATCGCGAGCAAGCTGACCCCGGTGCTGACCGGTACCGCGTTCAAGAACAAGGGCGTCCAGCCCCTGCTCGACGCGATCAACGCCTTCCTGCCGAGCCCGCTCGACGTGCCCGACATCGAGGGCCACGACGTGAAGGACGCCTCGGTCGTCGTCACCCGCAAGCCGGACGACAGCGAGCCGTTCTCGGCGCTGGCGTACAAGATCGCGGCCGACCCGCACCTGGGCAAGCTGACCTTCATCCGGGTGTACTCGGGCAAGCTCGAGACCGGCACCCAGGTCCTGAACCCCACCAAGGGGCGCAAGGAGCGGATCGGCAAGATCTACCGGATGCACGCGAACAAGCGTGAGGAGATCGCGTCGGTCGGCGCCGGCCACATCGTCGCCGTGATGGGTCTGAAGGACACCACCACCGGTGAGACGCTGTGCGACCCGGCCAAGCCGGTCGTGCTGGAGTCGATGACCTTCCCGGCCCCGGTGATCTCGGTCGCCATCGAGCCGAAGTCGAAGGGCGACCAGGAGAAGCTGGGCGTCGCGATCCAGCGGCTCGCCGAGGAGGACCCGACCTTCCAGGTCCGGACCGACGAGGACACGGGCCAGACGATCATCGCCGGTATGGGCGAGCTGCACCTGGAGATCCTGGTCGACCGGATGAAGCGCGAGTTCCGCGTCGAGGCCAACGTCGGCAAGCCCCAGGTCGCCTACCGCGAGACCATCAAGAAGAAGGTCGAGAAGGTCGACTACACGCACAAGAAGCAGACCGGTGGTTCGGGTCAGTTCGCGCGCGTGATCATCAACGTCGAGCCGACGTCGGCCGAGGTCGGTGGCGAGGGCGGCTACGAGTTCGTCAACGCCGTCACCGGTGGTCGCATCCCGCGGGAGTACATCCCGTCGGTGGACGAGGGTGCGCAGGAAGCCATGGAGTTCGGCGTCCTGGCCGGTTACCCGATGGTGGACGTCAAGGTCACCCTGACCGACGGCGCCTACCACGATGTCGACTCCTCCGAGCTCGCCTTCAAGATCGCCGGTTCGATGGCCTTCAAGGACGCCGCCCGCCGGGCGAGTCCGGTCATCCTCGAGCCGATGTTCTCGGTCGAGGTCACCACCCCTGAGGACTACATGGGTGAAGTGATCGGCGACCTCAACTCACGCCGCGGCCAGATCCAGTCGATGGACGAAGGCCCCGGTGGCAGCCGGGTCATCAAGGCCCTGGTGCCGTTGTCCGAGATGTTCGGGTATGTCGGTGACCTACGGTCGAAGACCCAGGGCCGCGCGTCGTACTCGATGCAGTTCGATTCCTACGCCGAGGTTCCGAAGAACGTGGCGGAAGAGATCATCAAGAAGGCCCGCGGCGAGTAGTCTCGCCCCGGACCAACCAACCCACAGCGCGTCGGCGTACGGCGTAAGTCAACACTTTCCAGGAGGGCCCCAGTGGCTAAGGCGAAGTTCGAGCGGACTAAGCCGCACGTCAACATCGGCACCATCGGTCACATCGACCACGGTAAGACGACTCTTACCGCGGCGATCACCAAGGTGCTGCACGACAAGTACCCGACGCTGAACGAGGCGTCGGCCTTCGATCAGATCGACAAGGCGCCGGAAGAGCGCCAGCGCGGTATCACGATCTCGATCGCGCACGTCGAGTACCAGACCGAGGCCCGGCACTACGCCCACGTCGACTGCCCGGGTCACGCGGACTACATCAAGAACATGATCACCGGTGCGGCCCAGATGGACGGCGCGATCCTGGTCGTCGCCGCCACCGACGGCCCGATGCCGCAGACGCGCGAGCACGTGCTGCTCGCCCGTCAGGTCGGCGTGCCGGCGATGGTCGTCGCCCTGAACAAGTGCGACATGGTCGACGACGAGGAGATCCTGGAGCTCGTCGAGCTCGAGGTTCGCGAGCTGCTGAGCGACCAGGAGTTCGACGGGGACAACGTCCCGGTCGTGAAGGTCGCGGCGCACCCGGCACTGCAGGGTGACGCCAAGTGGGGCGAGTCGATCATGGAGCTGATGGACGCCGTCGACTCCTACATCCCGCAGCCGGAGCGCGAGATCGACAAGCCGTTCCTGATGCCGGTCGAGGACGTCTTCACCATCACCGGTCGCGGTACCGTCATCACGGGCCGGATCGAGCGGGGCGTCATCAAGGTCAACGAGACCGTCGACATCGTCGGTATCCGGCCGGAGAAGCAGACCTCGACCGTCACCGGTATCGAGATGTTCCGCAAGCTGCTCGACGAGGGCCAGGCCGGTGAGAACGTCGGTCTGCTGCTTCGTGGCACCAAGCGCGAGGACGTCGAGCGCGGCATGGTCGTCATCAAGCCGGGCACCACGACCCCGCACACCAACTTCGACGCTTCGGTCTACATCCTGTCGAAGGAGGAGGGCGGCCGTCACACGCCGTTCTTCCAGAACTACCGGCCCCAGTTCTACTTCCGCACCACGGACGTCACCGGCGTCGTCACGCTGCCCGAGGGCACCGAGATGGTCATGCCGGGCGACAACACCGACATGTCGGTCGAGCTGATCCAGCCGATCGCCATGGAAGAGGGCCTGAAGTTCGCGATCCGTGAAGGTGGCCGCACCGTCGGCGCCGGCCGGGTCACCAAGATCCTCAAGTGATTTCATGAGGTCCGCAAGGGCTCGCTCACTGAGCCCTTGCGGACCTCTGCTTTGCGCCTGATCCAGGGCAAGTCGGGGTCGGTGACCCCGGAACGGTCCCGGATCGAGGCGTGAAGCCACCACGATTGGCATTCCGATGCCGATCTCTGGCACAATATTCAGGTTGCTCAGGCTAGGTTGCCGGGGCGCGCCGCAGACGGTTGTCTGGCGGCTGCGCCGGACCGGAGACCATGCCGAGGTTCTCGGTCCGAGACCGAACCCCGATCACCATCCCAGGGTCGAAAGTGTGTGGTGACGCGCGTGCCGCGTCCACGACACACCCGACCGCGGGGGTCGGAGCAGCAAAGACGAAGACGAAGAGAAGGACGTAGCGAAGCGATGGCGGGACAAAAGATCCGCATCCGGCTGAAGGCCTACGACCACGAGGTCATCGACAGCTCGGCGCGCAAGATCGTCGACACGGTGACGCGTACTGGTGCGAAGGTTGCTGGCCCGGTGCCGTTGCCGACGGAAAAGAACGTGTTCTGCGTCATCCGCTCGCCGCACAAGTACAAGGACAGCCGCGAGCACTTCGAGATGCGCACCCACAAGCGGCTCATCGACATCATCGACCCCACGCCGAAGACCGTCGACTCGCTGATGCGTCTCGACCTGCCGGCCGGTGTCGACATCGAGATCAAGCTCTGAGGGAAACGCGAAACCAATGAGCAATCAAAAAACCACGCGCGGTCTGCTGGGCACGAAGCTCGGCATGACCCAGACCTGGGACGAGAACAACCGAGTCGTCCCCGTCACCGTGATCCAGGCCGGTCCCTGTGTGGTCACCGAGGTGCGTACCTCGGCCAGCCACGGCTACGACGGCGTCCAGATCGCGTTCGGCGACATCGACCCCCGCAAGGTGAACTCGCCGATGCGCGGCCACTTCGAGAAGGCCGGAGTGACCCCGCGTCGCCACCTGCTCGAGCTGCGCACCGCTGACGCCAGCGAGTACACGCTGGGCCAGGAGATCAAGGCCGAGGCGTTCGCCGCGGGCGAGATCGTCGACGTGTCCGCCACCAGCAAGGGCAAGGGCTTCGCCGGTGTGATGAAGCGGCACGGCTTCCACGGTCTTCGCGCCACCCACGGTGTGCACAAGAAGCACCGTTCGCCGGGCTCCATCGGCGGTTGCGCGACCCCGGGCCGGGTCTTCAAGGGCCTCAAGATGGCCGGCCGGATGGGCAACGAGAAGGTCACCACGCAGAACGTGACGGTCCACGCGATCGACGCCGAGCGCGGCCTGGTCCTGCTCAAGGGTGCCGTCCCCGGCCCCAAGGGCGGCCTCGTGCTGATCCGCAACGCCGCGAAGGGAGCTACCAAATGAGCACCGTTGACGTAGTCGCTGTGAAGGGCGACAAGGTCAGCAAGAAGGGCTCCGCGGAGCTCCCGGCCGAGCTGTTCGACGTACAGGCCAACATCCCGCTGATCCACCAGGTCGTCGTGGCCCAGCTGGCCGCGGCCCGCCAGGGCACGCACAAGGTGAAGTCCCGCGGTGAGGTCTCCGGTGGTGGCGCCAAGCCGTACCGGCAGAAGGGCACCGGCCGCGCCCGGCAGGGTTCGACCCGCGCACCGCAGTTCACCGGTGGTGGCGTCGTGCACGGCCCGACCCCGCGCGACTACAGCCAGCGGACCCCGAAGAAGATGATCGCCGCCGCGCTCCGCGGTGCGTTGTCCGACCGGGCCCGTGACGGCCGCGTGCACGTGGTCGAGAAGTTCGTGGACGGCGACAAGCCGTCGACCAAGGCAGCCCTCAAGGTGCTGGCCGAGGTCACCGAGTACCTCAAGGTGCTGGTGGTCGTGGCGCGCGCCGACGAGCAGACCTGGCTGAGCCTGCGCAACGTGCCGACCGTGCACCTGCTCGCGGCCGACCAGCTGAACGCGTACGACGTGCTGTGCAGCGACGCGGTGGTCTTCACCACCGAGGCGCTGGAGGCCTTCGTCGCCGGTTCGCCGAAGGGCAAGTCCGTCAAGGCCGTCGCTACGTCGACCGAGGCCGAGCAGGAGGTAGAAGCATGAGTCACGGAGTCAACAAAGACCCGCGGGACGTGCTGCTGCGGCCGGTCGTGAGCGAGAAGAGCTACGGCCTGCTGGACGAGCAGAAGTACACGTTCGAGGTCGCCCCGGACGCCAACAAGACCGAGATCAAGCTCGCGGTCCAGAAGGTGTTCAAGGTGCGGGTCACCAGCGTCAACACGATCAACCGCAAGGGCAAGCGCCGCCGTACCCGTACGGGCTGGGGCAAGCGTCCTGACACCAAGCGAGCGATCGTCAGCCTTGCCGGCGACGACCGCATCGACATCTTCGGAGGCCAGTCGTAATGGGTATCCGCAAATACAAGCCGACGACGCCGGGCCGCCGTGGCTCGAGCGTGGCCGACTTCGTCGAGCTCACCCGTTCGACCCCTGAGAAGTCCCTGCTCCGCCCGCTGCCGAAGAAGGGTGGCCGGAACAACTCCGGCAAGATCACCACTCGGCACCACGGTGGTGGCCACAAGCGCGCGTACCGCCTGATCGACTTCAAGCGCTACGACAAGGACGGCGTACCGGCCAAGGTCGCGGAGATCGAGTACGACCCGAACCGCACCGCCCGGATCGCACTGCTGCACTACGTCGACGGCGAGAAGCGCTACATCCTCGCCCCGGCCAACCTGAAGCAGGGCACGATCATCGAGAACGGTCCGGCCGCGGACATCAAGGTCGGCAACAACCTGCCGCTGCGCAACATCCCGGTCGGCTCCACGGTGCACGCCGTCGAGCTGCGCCCGGGCGGTGGCGCCAAGATGGCCCGCTCCGCCGGTGCCAGCGTTCAGCTGGTCGCCAAGGAGGGCCGGATGGCCACCCTGCGGATGCCGTCGGGCGAGGTCCGGATGGTCGACGTGCGCTGCCGCGCCACCCTCGGTGAGGTCGGCAACGGCGAGCAGTCGAACATCAACTGGGGCAAGGCCGGCCGGATGCGCTGGAAGGGCAAGCGCCCGACCGTCCGTGGTGTCGCCATGAACCCGGTCGACCACCCGCACGGTGGTGGTGAGGGCAAGACCTCGGGTGGACGTCACCCGGTGTCCCCGTGGGGCAAGCCTGAGGGCCGCACCCGCGGTCACAAGGAAAGCGACCGCATGATCGTCCGGCGCCGCAAGGCCGGCAAGAAGCGCTGATAGGGAGCCGGACAGATGCCACGCAGCCTCAAGAAGGGCCCGTTCGTCGACCACCACCTGTTGAAGAAGGTGGAGGTGCAGAACGAAAAGGGCACCAAGAACGTGATCAAGACCTGGTCGCGCCGATCCATGATCATCCCGACCATGATCGGTCACACCCTCGCGGTGCACGACGGCCGCAAGCACGTCCCCGTGTTCGTGACGGACGCGATGGTCGGGCACAAGCTCGGCGAGTTCGCCCCGACCCGGACGTTCAAGGGCCACGAAAAAGACGACCGCAAGGCACGGCGTCGCTGACCTAGGTCAGTGACGAAGCGCAGAGCAACCTACGGAGAGATTCGAACATCATGAGCGTAATGGAGCGTAGGGCAGTCAGTGCCCGTCGCGAGGGCCTGCTGGGCGACGAGCCCGGGGCCTTTGCGGTCGCGCGCTTCGTCCGCGTGACGCCGATGAAGGCGCGTCGCGTGGTCGACCTGGTGCGCGGCATGGGCGTCGACGACGCACTCGCCACTCTGAAGTTCGCCCCGCAGGCCGCTGCCGAGACCGTGTACAAGGTCGTCGACAGCGCCGTGGCGAACGCCGAAAGCACCGAGCACCTGAGCCGCGCCGACCTGGTCGTGGTGAAGGCCTATGTGGACGAGGGCCCGACGCTGAAGCGTCACCGCCCCCGTGCCCAGGGTCGCGCGACCCGGATCGACAAGCGGACCAGCCACATCACTGTTGTGGTCGGCCCGAAGGTCGAGGCCGAGGCGCCGGCGAAGAAGGCCGATGCCAAGAAGGCGGAAGCCAAGAAGGACGACGCCAAGAAGGCTCCGGCCAAGAAGGCGCCCGCCAAGAAGGCAACCGCCAAAAAGGCTGAGAAGAAGGAGACCCGATAGTGGGCCAGAAGGTAAACCCGCACGGGTTCCGACTCGGCATCAGCACGGACCACAAGAGCCGGTGGTACGCGGACAAGCTGTACAAGGACTACGTGGGCGAGGACGTCAAGATCCGTCGCCTGCTGAGCAAGGGCATGGAGCGCGCCGGCATCTCCCGCGTGGAGATCGAGCGCACCCGTGACCGCGTCCGCGTCGACATCCACACCGCCCGTCCGGGCATCGTCATCGGTCGCCGCGGCGCCGAGGCGGACCGGATTCGGGGCAGCCTGGAGGAGCTCACCGGCAAGCAGGTGCAGCTGAACATCCTCGAGGTGAAGAACGCCGAGGTCGACGCGCAGCTCGTCGCCCAGGGCGTTGCCGAGCAGCTGTCCGGCCGCGTGGCGTTCCGCCGCGCGATGCGCAAGGCGATGCAGACCACCATGCGTGGCGGCGCCCTGGGCATCCGGATCCAGTGCTCCGGCCGTCTCGGTGGCGCGGAGATGTCGCGTTCGGAGTTCTACCGCGAAGGCCGGGTGCCGCTGCACACCCTTCGCGCGGACATCGACTACGGCTTCTACGAGGCCCGCACGACCTTCGGCCGGATCGGCGTGAAGGTCTGGATCTACAAGGGCGATGTCGCCGGCACCCGCGCGGAGCGCGAGGCGCAGGCCGCGGCCCGGGCCGCTACCCAGCAGCGTGGCCGTCCGGCCCGTCGCGACGGTGGCGACCGCGGTGACCGTGGTGGCCGCGGTGGTGACCGTGGCGGTCGTAACGACCGTCGTGACGGTGGCGCCCGCAATGACGCTCCCAAGGCTGACGCCGCGGCGGCTCCGGCTGCCGAGAAGCCGGCCGAGACGACCGGAACGGAGAGCTGAACCATGCTCATCCCCCGCAAGGTCAAGCACCGCAAGCAGCACCACCCGAAGCGCTCCGGCGCTGCCAAGGGCGGTACCACGCTGGCGTTCGGCGACTTCGGCATCCAGGCCGTCGAGAGCCACTACGTCACGAACCGGCAGATCGAGTCCGCTCGTATCGCGATGACCCGGCACATCAAGCGTGGCGGAAAGGTCTGGATCAACATCTACCCGGACCGCCCGCTGACCAAGAAGCCTGCCGAGACCCGGATGGGTTCCGGTAAGGGTTCCCCCGAGTGGTGGATCGCGAACGTCAAGTCCGGCCGGGTGATGTTCGAACTGTCCGGTGTGGACGAGGACGTCGCTCGCGAGGCCATGCGCCGCGCGATCCACAAGTTGCCGATGAAGTGCCGCTTCATCACCCGAGAGTCAGGTGAGAACTGATGGCCATCCTGACCGCCGCCGAACTGCGGAACCTCGGTAAGGACGAGCTTCTGGAGAAGCTCGGAAACGCCAAGGAGGAGCTGTTCAACCTCCGGTTCCAGGCTGCCACGGGTCAGCTGGAGTCCCACGGCCGGCTGCGTGCCGTCCGCAAGGACATCGCCCGCATCTACACGGTGCTGACCGAGCGTGCGCTCGGCATCACCGAAGAGGTCGACTCTGCACCCGCGGCTGAGGCCGATGAGGTTGCCGCCGAGACCGCGGACGACAGCGAGAAGGCTGGGAGCAAGGCATGACCGAGAATGCAGCGAAGGACGACACCGTGAGCACGACCCCCGACACGAAGCGCAACAGCCGCAAGACCCGTGAGGGCCTGGTGCTGAGCGACAAGATGGACAAGACCGTGACGGTCGAGGTCGAGGACCGGGTCAAGCACAAGCTGTACGGCAAGGTCATCCGCCGCACCAGCAAGCTCAAGGCGCACGACGAGCAGAACGCCGCCGGCATCGGCGACCGCGTCCTCCTGATGGAGACCCGGCCGCTGTCCGCCACCAAGCGTTGGCGCGTCGTGGAGATCCTCGAGAAGGCGAAGTAGTCGTCCTGAGGGCACTGCAACGCCCAGCTGTACCCCATCGAAATTATTCGTTCCGCAAGGCTCACGTCAGTGAGAACCAGCGAGACAACCAGGAGATCAACAGATGATCCAGCAGGAGTCGCGACTGAAGGTCGCCGACAACACGGGTGCCAAGGAGATCTTGTGCATCCGCGTGCTCGGTGGCTCCGGTCGGCGCTACGCCGGTGTCGGTGACACGATCGTCGCCACCGTCAAGGACGCGATCCCGGGCGGCGGCGTCAAGAAGGGCGACGTCGTCAAGGCCGTCATCGTTCGTACCGTGAAGGAGCGCCGGCGTCCGGACGGCTCCTACATCCGGTTCGACGAGAACGCCGCGGTGATCTTGAAGGCCGACGGTGAGCCGCGTGGTACCCGCATCTTCGGGCCGGTCGGCCGGGAGCTGCGCGAGAAGCGCTTCATGAAGATCATCTCGCTCGCTCCGGAGGTGCTCTGAGATGGCAGCCCAGAAGAAGCTGCATGTGAAGAAGGGTGATCTCGTTCGCGTGATCGCCGGTAAGTCCAAGGGTCACGAGGGCAAGATCATCTCGGTGTTGCCCGAGGCCGAGAAGGTCATCGTCGAAGGCGTGAACCGGGTCAAGAAGCACACCAAGGTGCAGCAGGCCCAGCGCGGCGGCACGACGGGTGGCATCGTCACCCAGGAAGCCCCGATCCACGTCTCCAACGTGATGCTGCTCGTCGAGACCACCGACGCGGATGGCAAGAAGGTCAAGGTCACCACGCGCGTCGGCTACAACCGCGTCGAGGTGCAGAAGCGGCGCCCCGACGGTTCGACGTACACCGGGTTCCGCAGCGTGCGTATCTCGCGCCGCACCGGCGAGGAGATCTGATGACTGCTACGGCAACCGAGACCAAGGTTCAGCCGCGGCTGAAGACCAAGTACCGCGAGGAGATCGTCGCCAAGCTGCGCGACGAGTTCCAGTTCGACAACGTCATGCAGGTGCCCGGCCTCACCAAGATCGTGGTGAACATGGGCGTCGGCGAGGCGGCTCGCGACTCGAAGCTGATCGACGGCGCGATCAAGGACCTGGCCGCGATCACCGGCCAGAAGCCGTCGGTGACCAAGGCCCGCAAGTCGATCGCGCAGTTCAAGCTGCGCGAAGGCATGCCGATCGGTGCGCACGTCACGCTGCGCGGCGACCGGATGTGGGAGTTCCTGGACCGGCTGCTCGCCTTGGCGCTGCCCCGGATCCGTGACTTCCGTGGCCTGTCGGCGAAGCAGTTCGACGGCAACGGGAACTACACCTTCGGTCTGACCGAGCAGGTGATGTTCCACGAGATCAACCAGGACCGGATCGACCGGGTCCGCGGGATGGACATCACCGTGGTGACCACCGCCAAGAACGACGACGAGGGGCGCGCGCTGCTGCGGCAGCTCGGCTTCCCGTTCAAGGAGAACTGACGTGGCGAAGACAGCACTCAAGGTCAAGCAGGCCCGGAAGCCGAAGTTCGCGGTGCGCGGTTACACCCGTTGCCAGCGCTGCGGCCGGCCCAAGGCCGTCTTCCGCAAGTTCGGCCTGTGCCGGATCTGCCTGCGGGAGATGGCGCACCGGGGCGAGCTGCCCGGCGTCACCAAGTCCAGCTGGTGACCCACCGCTTCTCCAGCACCGATCTTTTCTCCAACCACCATCTAGTCACCGTAGGTCGCCGGCCGGCGAAACCACGGCGGGAAAGAGGCCCCAGGCCATGACGATGACCGACCCGATCGCAGACATGCTGACACGTCTGCGCAACGCCAACCAGGCGTATCACGAGTCGACCCAGATGCCGTACAGCAAGATCAAGCAGGGCATTGCCGACATCCTTCAGCAGGAGGGTTACATCTCCTCCTACAAGGTCGAGGAGCCCAAGGAGGGCACCGTCGGCAAGACCCTCGTGGTGGACCTGAAGTTCGGTCCGAGCCGCGAGCGCTCGATCGCCGGTGTCCGGCGGATCAGCAAGCCCGGTCTGCGGGTGTACGCGAAGTCGACCAACCTGCCCAAGGTGCTCGGTGGCCTCGGCGTCGCGATCATCTCGACGTCGCAGGGATTGCTGACGGACCGGCAGGCCAAGCACAAGGGCGTTGGCGGGGAAGTCCTCGCCTACGTCTGGTGACGAAGAACCGGAAGGAGGACCACTCTCATGTCTCGCATCGGTAAGCTCCCGATCACGGTCCCGTCCGGCGTCGACGTCACGATCGACGGCCAGACGGTCACCGTGAAGGGCCCCAAGGGTCAGCTCTCGCACGTTGTTGCGGAGCCCATCGTGGTCGGTCGCGACGAGGACGGCACCATCGCCGTCTCGCGTCCGGACGACCAGCGCAAGAGCAAGGAACTGCACGGCCTGTCCCGCACCCTGATCGCCAACCTGGTGACCGGCGTGACGGACGGCTACGAGAAGAAGCTCGAGATCGTCGGCGTCGGTTACCGCGTCCTGTCCAAGGGCCCGGGCACGCTGGAGTTCTCGCTCGGCTACAGCCACACCATCACGGTGGAGGCGCCGGAAGGCATCACCTTCGTGGTGGAGTCGCCGACCAAGTTCTCGGTGCAGGGAATCGACAAGCAGTCGGTCGGTGAGGTCGCCGCGAACATCCGCAAGCTGCGCAAGCCTGAGCCCTACAAGGGCAAGGGTGTGCGGTACGCGGGCGAGCAGGTGCGCCGCAAGGTCGGAAAGGCTGGTAAGTAACCATGGCGATCGGATTGCGCCACAACAAGCACTCCGCCAAGAAGACCTCTTCCCGGCTGCGTCGTCAGATCCGCGTCCGTAAGAAGGTCAACGGCACGGCCGACCGGCCGCGCCTGGTGGTCAGCAAGTCCTCGAAGCACCTGTTCGCTCAGGTCATCGACGACGTCGCCGGCGTCACCCTGGTCTCGGCCTCCACGATGGAGTCGGACCTGCGGGGCGCGGAGGCGAACAAGACGGACAAGGCCAAGACCGTGGGTGGGCTCATCGCCGACCGCGCCAAGGCCGCCGGTATCGACTCGGTCGTCTTCGACCGGGCCGGGAACAAGTACCACGGCCGGATCGCGGCCCTGGCCGACGCCGCCCGTGAGGGCGGCCTCGGCTTCTGACATGGCGACACAAAAGGAAGAAGGTAGTTCGAAATGAGCGGAGGCCAGCAGCGTCGCGGAGGCGGCGCCGGTGGTGAGCGCCGTGGCCGTGACGGTGGTCGCGGTCAGGCAGCTGACAAGACCGCCTACATCGAGCGCGTGGTAGCCATCAACCGTGTTGCCAAGGTCGTGAAGGGTGGTCGTCGCTTCAGCTTCACCGCCCTCGTGGTCGTCGGCGACGGTGAAGGCACCGTCGGTGTGGGGTACGGAAAGGCCAAGGAGGTGCCCGCGGCGATCGCCAAGGGTGTCGAGGAGGCCAAGAAGGCATTCTTCAAGGTGCCGAGGATCCAGGGCACCATCCCGCACCCGGTCCAGGGCGAGAAGGCCGCAGGCGTTGTCATGCTGCGTCCGGCCGCTCCCGGTACCGGTGTGATCGCGGGTGGTTCGGCGCGCGCGGTACTGGAGTGCGCCGGGATCCACGACATCCTGAGCAAGTCGCTGGGGTCCTCGAACGCGATCAACGTGGTGCACGCCACGGTGGCCGCGCTGCAGGCCCTGGAGACCCCGGAGGCCGTGGCCGCACGTCGCGGCATGCCGGTCGAGCACGTCGCTCCGGCGGCTCTGCTGAAGGCGCGGGCGGAGGTCGCATCCTGATGGCACGCTTGAAGGTGACCCAGACCCGTTCCGGCATCGGTGGCAAGCAGAACCAGCGCGACACGCTGCGCACCCTGGGCGTCAAGCGGATCGGCGACACCGCCGTCCACGAGGACAAGCCCGAGGTTCGCGGCATGGTGCGTGCGGTTCGCCACCTCATCACCGTCGAAGAGGTTGACTGACATGACGCTCAAGGTTCATCACCTGCGTCCGGCGCCCGGAGCCAAGACCGCCAAGACCCGTGTGGGTCGTGGTGAGGGCAGCAAGGGCAAGACGGCCGGCCGCGGTACCAAGGGCAGCAAGGCCCGCAACAACATCCCCGAAGGCTTCGAGGGTGGTCAGATGCCGCTGCACATGCGGCTGCCGAAGCTGAAGGGCTTCAAGAGCAGGAACCGAGTGGAGTTCCAGGTCGTTAACCTGGACAAGCTCGGACAGCTCTTCCCCGAAGGTGGCGAGATCGGCGTTGCCGACCTGGTCGCCAAGGGTGCGGTCCGGCCCAGTCTCCCGGTGAAGGTGCTGGGCGACGGCGAGCTTACCGTTGCACTGCAGGTTTCGGTTCACAAGTTCTCGAAGTCCGCCAAGGAGAAGATCGCGGCGGCCGGGGGAACCACCACCGAGGTGTGAGTGCCAGGGCTCGTGCGAGCCAGCGTTTGTTATTGTCACGCTGGAGTTCGGACGAGCCCTGGTTCGTCTCTTGCCCAGCTGCTTTGCTAGGCCCCTGCCCTGACCGGGCACGGGAAACTTGTGGGAGGACAGGGTGTTAGGCGCCTTTGCCAACGCGTTCAAGACTCCGGACCTGCGCCGGAAGATCTTGTTCGTGCTCTTCATTGTCGTGATCTTCCGGATCGGTTCGGTCGTGCCGGCGCCTGGCGTCAACGTCAAGTCGCTGAACACGTGTCTGAAAGCAGCCACGTCGGGTCAGAACGCGAACCTGTACAACCTGATCAACCTGTTCTCCGGTGGGGCGCTGCTCCAGCTCGCGGTCTTCGCGCTGGGCATCATGCCGTACATCACCGCCAGCATCATTCTGCAGCTGCTCACCGTGGTCATCCCGCGGCTGGAGTCGCTGAAGAAGGAAGGCCAGGCGGGGCAGACCAAGATCACCCAGTACACCCGGTTCCTCACCGTCGGCCTGGCGATCCTGCAGGCGACCGCGTTCGTGGCGCTGGCGCGCACCCCCGGCCGGCTCTTCCCGAGCTGCCAGGAGCCGCTGCTGCACAACGACAAGTGGTTCACCGTCGTGGTGATGGTGCTCACGATGACCGCCGGTACCGGCGTGATCATGTGGCTCGGTGAGCTGATCACCGACCGTGGTGTCGGCAACGGCATGTCGATCCTGATCTTCACCCAGATCGTCGCCACCTTCCCGACGCAGCTGTGGAACATCCGCAAGCAGAAGGGCATCGGCACCTTCATCGTCGTGCTCGCCATCGGCCTGGTGATCATGGCGGCCGTCATCTTCATCGAGCAGGCGCAGCGCCGGATCCCGGTCCAGTACGCCAAGCGCATGGTCGGCCGGAAGATGTTCGGCGGCACCTCCACCTACATCCCGCTGAAGGTGAACCAGGCCGGCGTCATCCCGGTCATCTTCGCCTCGAGCCTGCTCTATCTGCCGGTGCTGGTCAGCCAGTTCAAATCGCAGGAGAAATGGGCCCAGTGGATCCAGGGCAACCTGGTCAAGGGCGATCACCCGATCTACATGGTGACGTATGTCGCCCTCATCATCTTCTTCACGTACTTCTATGTCTCGATTACCTTCAATCCGAAGGAAGTTGCAGACAACATGAAGAAGTACGGCGGCTTCATCCCCGGGATCCGGGCGGGCCGGCCGACCGAGGAGTACCTCTCCTACGTCCTGTCCCGCATCACGCTGCCGGGGGCGATCTACCTCGCGGTGATCTCGATGATCCCGTTGGTCGCCCTGGTGCTCTTGAACGCCAGCCAGAACTTCCCGTTCGGTGGAACGTCGATCCTGATCATGGTCGGCGTCGGACTGGACACGGTGAAGCAGATCGAGAGTCAGCTGCAGCAGCGTAACTACGAAGGGTTCCTGCGCTGATGAGAATGTTGCTGATGGGTCCGCCCGGGGCGGGTAAGGGTACGCAGGCAAAGGTGCTTGCGGACCGGCTCGGCATCCCGGCTGTTTCCACCGGCGACATCTTCCGTGCGAACGTCAAGGACGAGACCCCGCTGGGGCTCGAGGCGAAGCGCTACATGGACGCGGGCAACTACGTGCCGGACGAGGTCACCAATGCGATGGTGCGCGACCGGCTCTCCGACGCGGACGCGGGGGAGGGGTTCCTGCTCGACGGGTACCCCCGCACCCTGCCCCAGGTCGGCACCCTGGACGACATCCTGGCCGAGCACGGCCACAAGCTCGACGCCGTGGTCGCGCTGATCGCCGACACCGACGTGCTGGTGGACCGGATGCTGCGCCGGGCCAAGACCGACGGCCGGGCGGACGACTCCGAAGAGGTCGTCCGGCACCGTCAGGACGTGTACGCCGCCGAGACCAAGCCGCTGCTGCAGGTGTACGCCCAGCGCGGCCTGCTGGTCGAGGTCGACGGCGTGGGCGAGATCGACGAGGTCAGCGAGCGCGTGCTGGCCGCCCTCAAGTCACTGACCGAGTGACCTGCGGTGATTTTCAAGGACCGCGGGATCGAACTGAAGACCCGCGAACAGATCGTCGCGATGCGTGCGGCCGGCCTCGTGGTCGGCCGCACCCTCGAACTGCTCCGCTCCGAGGTCCGGCCCGGCATCACCACCGGCGACCTGGACGCGATCGCCGAGGACAGCATCCGGTCGGCCGGCGCGACACCGTCGTTCAAGGGCTATCACGGCTTCACCGGCTCGATCTGCGCGTCGGTGAACGACGAGATCGTGCACGGCATCCCCGGTGACCGGGTGCTGGCAGAGGGCGACCTGATCTCGATCGACTGTGGCGCGATCGTGAACGGCTGGCACGGCGACGCGGCGATCACCGTCGGTGTCGGCGAAACGGCTCCCGAGCTGCTCGAGCTGGCCCGGATCTGCGAGGAGTCGATGTGGCGCGGCTTCGCGGCCGCCCGGCTCGGTGGCCGGCTGACCGACATCTCGGCTGCCGTCGAGCAGCACGTACGCGCCAACTCGTCGTACGGGATCGTCGAGGACTTCGTCGGGCACGGGATCGGGTCGGCGATGCACCAGCCGCCGAACGTGCCGAACTACGGCAAGGCCGGCCGGGGTCCCAAGCTGGTCGAGGGGCTCGCACTCGCGGTGGAGCCGATGCTCACCCTCGGCAAGCAGGACAATCACACACTCGAGGACGACTGGACCGTCGTCACCGATGACGGCACGGTCGCTGCGCACACCGAGCACACGTTCACGTTGACCCCGCAGGGTCCGTGGGTTCTGACCGCCCTCGACGGCGGTGAGGCGAAGCTCAAGGAGCTCGGCGTCACCTTCGGTCCGCTGGCCGACTGACGCAGGAGCGTATGGGAGTACTACGCCGGGGTCCGTCCGTCGGGGGACGCGGTGCGCTCCCGGGCTGAGGCACACTTGAGACATGCCCAGTCAGTACCAGCCCCACCAGCGTTTCACCGAGGCCGACCGCGACAAGATCGCCGGCCGGCTGCGCGACGCCTTCGCCGACGGCCGGCTGGACCAGCCCGAGTTCAGCTCGCGGCTCGACCAGCTGTACACCGTCCAGACGTACGGCGAGCTGGAACCGCTGGTGCGCGACCTTCCCCCGGTCCGGACCTACCAGACCCCGGCGAACGTGCAGGACGTCGCGCCGGCGCCCGCCCCCGGGCAGTTCCCCGAACGGCAGCGGAACAAGCAGGCGCAGCAGCACGGCCGGCGCAACCTGGGCGGCTTCACCGGCATCGTCATGATCAACGTGGTCATCTGGTTCGTGATCGGGTTGGGCAACGGCGGCCACTGGCCGCACTTCTGGCCCGTCTGGCTGCTGATCCCGTGGGCGATCATCGCCATTGGCCAGCTCGGAAAGCGACGTTGACGGCGGCCCCGGTCAGTCGCCACCCCCGCCGGTCGCGGCTGCGGCCGGACTGGGTGTGGCAGTTCCGGCAGGGGTCGGCCGTGGTTTTCGTGCTCTGGTTCGTGATCGCGGTCCCGTTGGCGATCGCCGGGTTGCTGCTGGAGCCGCGCTGGGTCGGCTGGATGATGATGGGCTGGTTCGTCGTCCTGGTCGTCTTCACGCTGGGGATGCGGTGGTCCGAACTGCGGTTGCGCCGGGCCTGGGAAGACGTCGTCGAGCAGATGGGCTGGCATTTCAGTGCGGTCGAGCCGGCCGTGCGCGACCGCTGGCCGTTCCCGCCCTTCGACGCGGATCCGAACGCGGAGGTGGTCGACGTGACGTCCGGCCGGCACCGCGGCCGCGAGTTCTGGACCGGCCGGTTCCGGCACCAGGTACGGCGGCGCCGGCTCGGCTTCGACTTCCTCGATCTGGAAGTGGAGCGCCCGCTGCCGCCGCTCCAGGTGCTCCCCGCCCCGCTGGCTCCGGTCGCCGCCGCGAGCCTGCTGCCGATCAAGCTCGAGATCGACGGCTCGACGGAGTCCTACCTGGTGTTCAACGGTCGCGAGGATCTGGCGGTGGAGGTCCTGCATCCACGGGCCGTCGACGTGCTGGCCCAGGTGCCGCCGTTCGGCTTCAGCTGTGAAGGACGCCGGTTCGTCGCGATCCTCCCGGCGTACCGCGATGCCAGTACTGCGCTGGCGCACCTGGACGCCGCCTGCGACCTCCTCGACCTGATGCCAGAACACGTCTGGCAAGCCGGCGAACAATGGCTCGCCACCTCAGTAGCGCAGCCTCCCGAGTCCGCTAACCCACCCGAGTGACTTCGGTCGCGAGTCGGGGGACCAGGGCAGACAGGTCCTGATCGCCCAGTCCAGCAGCAACGGCGCTTTCCAGGAGTCGCTGGACCGGACGGAGGAGTGCCGCGCTCACTCCTTGGTCCTCGGCCGCCTGGATCAGGTTCACGAATCCGGCCGCCTGCATGGCGAGGTTGGATCCGGCCGCACCCGGCTCCGCGCCGTACTCGAGGTCCGCGGCCATCCGTGGCAGTGAGGTGAGCATTGCGGTGAGCCAGGGCACCAGCAGGTCCGCGGTGAACGCATTCGGGGAGACCTTCTCGCTGCCGATGAGCGCGTAGGCCTGCAGCGCTCCGGCGAACATGCCGTACATGCCGCTCAGCAACGCGATGTCGTGCAGCGGAGCCAGTCCCGGGTCACTGCCCAGATAGGTCGCGCGCCCGAGTGTGGCCAGCGCGGCCTCGTGCTGCTCGAAGGCGCTGGCGGAGCCGCTGTAGAGCACGAAGGCGGCCGGACCGCCGATCATCGAGGGCACCGCCATGATCCCGCCGTCCACGTACTGCGACCCGTGCTGCCGCGCCCATTCCGCCGTACTGCGGGCTTGTGCCGGCGTGCCATTGGTCAGGTTGACCAGCACTCGCCCGTCCAATGCGGCGGCCGCTGGATGGAGTGCTTCGGAGACGCCGGCGTAGTCGAGGAGACAGACGATCACCAGTTGGGCGGAGGTGACCGCCTCGGTGATGTCTTCGGTCCGGCGGGCGCCGAGGTCGTCGAGTTCGGCGGAGCGGCCGGGGGTGCGGTTCCAGATCGTGGTCGGGTGGCCGGCGGCCAGGAAGGCGCGGGCGAGGGCGGTGCCCATCGCGCCGAGGCCGAGGACGGTGACAGAGGTCTTCATAGGTCCCAGACTTGCCCGGATGCTTTAAAGTCGACAAGTACCTACTAAATAGTCAGGTACTTACCAGGAAGTCAGTAGTGGGAGGACGCGGATGGCCACGATGGCGCCGTACACCTGTGGGCTGGATGCCGCCGCCGATGTGATCGGTGGGAAGTGGAAACCGCGGATCCTCTGGGCTCTGCACCATGGGCCGCGACGGTTCGGGGAGTTGCGCAAGGACGTCTCCGGTGTGACGGAGAAGATGCTGATCCAGCAGCTCCGCGAGCTGGAGAGCCGGCGGATCGTGCACCGGGAGGTCTACCACCAGGTGCCACCGAAGGTCGAGTACTCTCTGACAGCGCTCGGTGAGTCCCTGAACACCGCTCTCGCGCCGCTGGATGCCTGGGGCGCGGACCATCTGGACGAGCTCACCGCTACCCGGAGTTGCTGACCGCCTGGGCCCGATTGGGTTTCCGGCGGGTTGGTGGCGTACACTCTTTCCTTGGCTCTTTGTGGCCTCTGATCGTGCTGCCCGCGGCTGCTCGATGTGCGTGTTTCTGCGCGCCGTCGGGAGGGTGGCTGGTGTTCAGCGGTGTTGAGCTACCAGTAGTACTTTCCATCCAGTTGTCTACAGAAGTGCGAGGACATGCCCAAAAAAGAGGGAGTTATCGAACTCGAGGGCACCATCGTCGAGGCCCTGCCGAACGCGATGTTCCGTGTTGAGCTGTCCAACGGGCACAAGGTGCTCGCGCACATCAGCGGCAAGATGAGGCAGCACTACATCCGGATCCTCCCCGAGGACCGGGTCGTCGTGGAGCTGTCGCCGTACGACCTCACCCGGGGTCGCATCGTCTACCGGTACAAGTAACCAGCCCACCTGTCGAAGAAAGAAGCTCGATGAAGGTCAATCCGAGCGTCAAGAAGATCTGCGACAAGTGCAAGGTGATCCGCCGTCACGGCCGGGTCATGGTGATCTGCGAGAACCCGCGGCACAAGCAGCGGCAAGGCTGATTTCAGCCCCACCTCGAAGCTCCACCCTGCACTTTCGCACCACAGCGCGCATGCTCGTCCAGCACCGGATCCACGCTGGATGTTGCCCCCGGAACAGAGGCCGGGGCCTTGCCGGTGAACAACTCACCGAGGCGGGCAAGGACGCAGCGCGCCACCACACCTCTGCCGACGAAAGGAACACCGCCACATGGCACGCCTCGTAGGGGTCGACCTGCCGCGCGACAAGCGCATCGAGGTCGCTCTCACCTACATCTTCGGTGTAGGTCGTACTCGCGCCCTGAAGACGCTCGAAGCCACCGGGATCTCCGGTGACAAGCGCGTCCACGAACTGGGCGACGAGGAACTGGTCAAGCTCCGCGACTGGATCGAAGGCAACTACAAGATCGAAGGTGACCTCCGTCGTGAGGTGACCGCGGACATCCGCCGCAAGATCGAGATCGGGTCGTACCAGGGTCGCCGGCACCGCAGCGGCCTGCCGGTGCGTGGTCAGCGCACGCGGACCAACGCCCGCAGCCGTAAGGGTCGCCGTAAGGCGATCGCCGGCAAGAAGAAGAAGTGACCCGGATGACCCACAGCCTCGACCTTTCCAGGAGTAACTGACCTATGCCTCCCAAGAGCCGCACAGCGGCCGGCGCGAAGAAGGTGCGCCGCAAGGAGAAGAAGAACGTGGCCGCCGGCCACGCGCACATCAAGAGCACGTTCAACAACACGATCGTGACGATCACCGACCCGACCGGCGCGGTCATCTCGTGGGCCTCCGCGGGCACCGTCGGCTTCAAGGGTTCGCGCAAGTCGACCCCGTTCGCCGCGCAGATGGCAGCCGAGGCTGCCGGCCGGCGTGCGATGGAGCACGGCATGCGCAAGATCGACGTCTTCGTGAAGGGTCCCGGCTCCGGCCGTGAGACCGCGATCCGTTCGCTGGGAGCTGTCGGCCTCGAGGTCGGCACCATCCAGGACGTCACCCCGACCGCCCACAACGGCTGCCGCCCTCCCAAGCGGCGCCGGGTCTGACCCAGAGAAAGGTAGGCAGCGAAAATGGCCCGTTACACCGGACCCATGACCAAGAAGTCGCGCCGTCTCGGGGTCGACCTCGTCGGTGGCGACAAGGCGTTCGAGCGTCGTCCGTACCCGCCGGGTATGCACGGCCGCGGCCGTCCCAAGGAGAGCGAGTATCTGCTCCAGCTTCGTGAGAAGCAGAAGGCCCGCTACGCGTACGGCGTACTCGAGAAGCAGTTCAGCCTGTACTACAAGGAGGCCTCGCGGCGTCCTGGTAAGACCGGTGACAACCTGCTGATCATCCTCGAGTCCCGCCTCGACAACGTCGTGTACCGCGCCGGTCTGGCCCGGACGCGTCGTCAGGCCCGTCAGCTCGTCGTGCACGGTCACTTCACCGTGAACGGCATCAAGGTGAACATCCCGTCGTACCGGGTCGCGGCCCACGACGTGATCGACGTCAAGGCCAAGTCGGCCGAGACGACGCCGTTCATCATCGCCAGGGAGACCCACTCCGAGCGAGTGGTTCCGGCCTGGCTCGAGGCGCTGCCGGACCGGCTGCGGATCCTCGTGCACCAGCTGCCCACCCGGGCACAGATCGACACCCAGGTCGCCGAGCACCTGATCGTCGAGCTCTACTCGAAGAACTGACGTACGCCGGCCGCCGTGGCTCGCGCCGCGGCGGCCGGATCGTCGGTCTTCGATTCGCGACCTCAAATAGTGGTCGTCGCGGAACCAGAAAGAAGAACACCCAGTGCTTATTGCGCAGCGTCCCACCCTGGCCGAAGAGGTCGTCGACGAGCACCGCTCGCGGTTCGTGATCGAGCCGCTCGAGCCGGGCTTCGGCTACACCCTCGGCAACTCCATCCGCCGTACCCTGCTGTCGTCCATCCCGGGCGCGGCCGTCACCAGCATCAAGGTCGACGGTGTCCTGCACGAGTTCTCGACCGTCGCCGGGGTGAAGGAAGACGCCACCCAGCTGATCTTGAACCTCAAGGACCTGGTCGTCTCCTCCGAGCACGACGAGCCGGTCACCATGTACCTGCGCAAGCAGGGCCCCGGTGACGTCACCGCCGCCGACATCGCGCCGCCGGCCGGTGTCGAGGTGCACAACCCGGACCTGAAGATCGCCACCCTGAACGAGAAGGGCCGGCTCGAGATGGAGCTGGTCGTCGAGCGGGGCCGCGGCTACGTGTCCGCGATCCAGAACAAGTCCGCGGACGCCGAGATCGGCCGGATGCCGGTCGACTCGATCTACTCCCCGGTCCTGAAGGTCACCTACAAGGTCGAGGCGACCCGTGTCGAGCAGCGCACCGACTTCGACCGTCTCGTCGTCGACGTCGAGACCAAGCCGTCGATGCTGCCGCGCGACGCCGTGGCGTCGGCCGGTAAGACCCTGGTCGAGCTGTTCGGCCTGGCCCGCGAGCTGAACGTCGAGGCCGAGGGCATCGACATCGGCCCGTCGCCGGTCGACGAGCAGATGGCCGCCGACCTGGCGCTGCCGGTCGAGGACCTGCAGCTGACCGTCCGGTCCTACAACTGCCTCAAGCGCGAGGGCATCCACACCGTCGGTGAGCTGATCTCGCGCAGCGAGCAGGACCTGCTGGACATCCGCAACTTCGGCTCCAAGTCGATCGACGAGGTCAAGCTGAAGCTGGCCGAGATGGGCCTGTCGCTGAAGGACTCGCCCCCCGGCTTCGACCTGCGCGCAGCCGCCGAGGCGTACGGCGACGACGCCGAGGACGAGGACGAGAGCTTCGCCGAGACCGAGCAGTACTGAGCCCATCCAAGGCCCGCACCCGGGCCTGAGATTTCCTGGAGTTACAGAAAATGCCTACCCCCACCAAGGGAAACCGTCTCGGCGGCAGCGCGGCGCACCAGAAGCTGATCCTCAGCAACCTGGCCACCTCGCTGTTCGAGCACGGCGCGATCACCACCACGGCGACCAAGGCCAAGCGCCTGCAGCCGCTGGCGGAGTCCTTGATCACCAAGGCCAAGCGCGGTGACCTGAACTCGCGCCGCCAGGTGATGAAGCGGATTCGCGACAAGTCCGTCGTGCACGTGCTGTTCACCGAGATCGGCGAGCGGTTCGCGGACCGTCCGGGTGGCTACACCCGGATCATCAAGCTCGGCCCGCGCAAGGGCGACAACGCCCCGATGGTGAAGATCGAGCTGGTCGAGGCACTGGCCGACTCGCCGAAGGCGAAGGCTGCCGCGAAGAAGGCCGCCCCGGCCAAGAAGGCGACCGCGAAGAAGGCCGCTGCCAAGGACGAGGCTGCCAAGGACGAGGCTGCCGAGGCTCCGGCCGAGGACGCCAAGGTCCAGGACACCGTCGAGGGCAAGTTCGGCGCCGACTCGGCCGCCCCGAACGCCGACGGCTCCGCGCCCGAGGGCTTCGACATCAAGGGCAACGAGAACTCGATGAAGTACCACACCACCGACTCGCCCTGGTACGACCAGACCGAGGCCGAGGTGTGGTTCCGCACCGAGGAGGCCGCCGCGGCCGCCGGCTTCACGAAGGCCGGCGAGACCGAGGACAAGTAGCTCCTCTGCTGGTCACCAGCAGCGCCCCTGCACTTCTAGTGCGGGGGCGCTGTTGCGTTAGAATGAGCGGCTTTTGCCAGAGCTGGAAGGGTTGCTGTGCGCTTGCGGATTGATCTGAGGTACGACGGCACCGGATTCCACGGCTGGGCCCGTCAGACCGCCCTCAGGAGCGTGCAGGAGACCCTGGAGGAGGCGCTCCGGACCGTACTGCGGATCGCGGAGCCTCCGATGATTACCTGCGCCGGCAGAACCGACACGGGCGTGCACGCCCGCGGCCAGGTCACCCATGTCGACCTGGAGACGGACATGCCGACCCGCGAGCTGCTGAGGCGGCTCAACGGCGTACTGCCCGAGGACGTCGCGGTGACGGCGGTCGCGGTGGCGCCGGAAGGCTTCGACGCCAGGTTCTCGGCCGTTGCCCGGCGCTACGTCTACCGCGTCTGCGACGAACCAGCGGCCTGGGATCCCCTGCGCCGCAAGGAAGTACTGCGAGTAGGCCGGCCACTCGACGTGGACCGGATGAACGAGGCCGCCACCAAGCTGCTGGGCGAGCACGACTTCGCTGCCTTCTGCAAGAAGCGCGAGGGTGCGAGCACTGTGCGAGCCCTGCTGGCCTTCAGTTGGGACAGAGTGGCACCGGGCTTGCTGGAGGGCACGGTGATCGCTGATGCCTTCTGTCATTCGATGGTGCGAGCCCTGGTCGGTTCAGTGATCCCTGTCGGCGACGGGCGGCGTGAGGTGGATTGGCCGGGCGCAGTGCTCGCCGCTGGAGTGCGGGACTCGGCAGTGACCGTGATGCCCGCGCATGGGCTGACCCTGGAAGAAGTGCGATACCCAGCAGACGAAGAACTGGCCAAGCGGGCGCAGGAGTCCCGCCAGGTCAGGGGAGAGGTGCACCAGCGTGGCTGACCACTACTTCTCGGCAGAGCCCACCTCAGCCGACGTACGCCGTGCTGTGCAGGCGCGGATCTGGGGCAAGGAGTACACCTTCACCACAGCGACCGGCGTGTTCTCCCGGGATCGCCTGGACCTCGGTACGTCGGTGCTGCTTCGCGAGGTGCCGCCGCCGACCGGGAGCCACACCGTCCTCGACCTGGGCACCGGGTACGGCCCGATCGCCGTGGCCATCGCGGTGGAGGCGCCCGATGCGCAGGTTTGGGCCGTGGACGTGAACTCCAGAGCCCTCGAACTCACCGCGGAGAACGCGAAGGCGGCCGGTGTCGGCGACCGCGTGCACCCGGTGCTGACGGACGGCGTACCGGAAGACGTACGGTTCGACGAGATCTGGTCGAACCCGGCGATCCACATCGGCAAGCCGGAACTGCACAAGATGCTGCTGCACTGGCTGGCCCGGCTCGCCCCGCAGGGCGTGGCCTGGCTGGTGGTCGGCAAGAACCTCGGCGCGGACTCGCTGCAGAAGTGGCTGGGTGAGCAGGGCTACCCGTGCGAGCGGACGGCCAGCGCCAAGGGATTCCGGGTCCTGAAAGTCACTGCAACGAACCAGGCCGCGACACCGTCCTGAGGGTATGGAGGCGGCCTTGGCGGCGGCAGAGACAGGAACCGAGGCAGGCGCACCCGACTTCGAGTTGTTCGTGACGGAGCGGGTCGACGCCCTGCTGCGGTTCGCCTATGTGCTGACCGGTGACACCTCCCTGGCTGAGGACGCCGTCCAGGACGCCCTGACGACGGCCTGCGCCCGCTGGGGGCGGGTCAGCCGTGCAGACGACCCAGAGGCGTACGTGAAGCGGATGGTGGTCAATGCGCACATCTCGTGGTGGCGTCGCTTCCGGCGCCGCGAGGCACCCGCTGCGGAGCCCACCCGGACAGCGCCGCCCAGTGTCGACGGTGCTGCCGCCAGGGCCGACGCGGAGGCCGTCTGGGCTCTCTGCTCGACACTGCCGGACAAGCAGCGAGCAGCCGTCGTACTGCGCTTCTACGAAGAGCTCTCGTACGCCGAGATCGCAGGGCTGCTCCACTGCGCCGAAGCGACGGCCAGGTCGCATGTACACAGGGCATTGGCGTCACTGAAGGACACACTGAGCAAGGAAGGAGCCGAGGATGCCTGAGCACGAACCAGAGCAGGAACTCGGCCCCAAGATCGCAGACGCCTTCCAGACCAAGGCGGACTCGGCGCGCGGCTTCCGCTCGCAGGGAATGGCCCGGATCGCCCGCGGCAGGGTTCGTCGTCGGCGGCAGACGCTGATCATCGCTGCGGCGACTGTAGTGGTCGCAGTGTCGATCGGGGGCGTCTGGGGCGCCATTGGTGGGCCGTCACCGGTCTCCACCAGCGCCGGCGACAGCAAGGCGGCCGCCGAGGGCAGTGGTCCGCTCAGCGACAGTCCTCAGGCACCTAGCGAGGACAGCGGCACGGCGTGCCCGCAGAGCCATCCGATCGAGACAGCTCCCGGGCCGGAGGCGGTGCCGCCGGGCACCGGCCTCGACGTAGAACAGCCCGTGTACGGGCTCCAGGCGTGCCGCTACCGCATTTCCCCGGGTGACCCGATGCTGCTGGGCTCGGCGGGCTTCAACGCCGACACAGCGCAGCAGGTGGTCGATGCGATCAAGGTGCTGCCGGAGCGCAATCCGGACCTTCCGGTGTTCAAGTGCGCCCCGTCGGCCCGCGCCAAGGAGGCGATCGTGCTCCGGTTCGACACCTCGCGGGGACAGCGGGAGATCTGGGTCGCGTACGACGGGTGCGCGTCGGTCGGGTTCTTCACCGGCTCGCGGACGTTCGGGCTGTACGCGGCACCGCTCAAGTTGTTCATGAAGGGCACTGTTCGCCCCGCCGGCGGGATCTACCTGGACCACCTGAAGGGCTGGTAGGGCATAACCGTTCGCCGTACCGCGAACTGCCGGTCAGACTGGTGGGCATGGGTCACGTGGATGTCGCCGGAATCGGGTTCGAGTTGCCGGACGGGCGGGTGTTGCTGGACGACATCACCTTCCGGGTCGGGGACGGGGCCAAGGTGGCCCTGGTCGGGGCGAACGGTTCCGGTAAGACCACGCTGACCAGGATCATCGCGGGCGACCTGAAGCCGCACAGCGGCAGCATCGCGCGGTCCGGCGGACTCGGGGTGATGCGCCAGTTCGTCGGCTCGGTCCGCGACTCCTCGACGGTCCGCGATCTGCTCCTCGGGGTCGCGCCGGCCGCGGTACAGGAGGCCGCCGTCAAGCTCGATCAGGCCGAGCTGGCGATGATGGAGGCCGACGACGAGAAGACCCAGTTGCGTTATGCCCAGGCGGTCGCGGACTGGGGCGAGGTCGGCGGCTACGACGCCGAGGTGCTCTGGGACGTCTGTACGACCTCGGCGCTCGGCATCCCGTACGACAACTGCCGCTGGCGTGAGGTGAAGACCTTGTCGGGCGGTGAGCAGAAACGCCTCGTCCTGGAAGCGCTGCTGCGCGGCCCCGACGAGGTGCTGATGCTGGACGAGCCGGACAACTACCTCGACGTACCGGCGAAGCGCTGGCTCGAGGAGCAGCTCAACGCCACCCAGAAGACCGTGCTCTACATCAGCCACGACCGCGAGTTGCTGGCCAACACCGCGACCCGGATCGTCACCGTCGAACTAGGTGCCGCAGGCAACACCATCTGGACGCACGGCGGTGGCTTCAAGACGTACCACGAGGCCCGCAAGCACCGGTTCGAACGGTTCGAGGAGCTGCGTCGCCGGTGGGACGAGGAGCACGCCAAACTCAAAGCCCTGGTGCTGATGTACAAGCAGAAGGCGGCGTACAACGACGGCCTCGCCTCGCGCTACAAGGCCGCCCAGACGCGGCTGCGCAAGTTCGAGGAGGCCGGGCCGCCGCAGGCGATCCCGCGCGAGCAGAAGGTCAGCATGCGGCTCACCGGCGGCCGCACCGGCAAGCGCGCCGTCGTTGCGACCGGGCTCGAGCTGACCGGCCTGATGAAGCCGTTCGACCTGGAGGTCTGGTACGGCGAACGCGTGGCCGTCCTGGGTTCGAACGGTTCCGGCAAGTCGCACTTCCTGCGGCTGCTCGCCAATGGTGGAACGGATCCGGACATCGAGCACCAGCCGGTCGGCGACGTGCCGATCAAACCGGTCGCGCACACCGGCAACGTCAAGCTGGGCGCACGGGTCCGGCCCGGCTGGTTCGCGCAGACGCACGAGCACCCGGAGCTGGTCGGCCGGACGCTGCTGGAGATCCTGCACCGCGGCGACGACCACCGCGAGGGGATGGGCCGCGAGCTGGCGTCGCGCAAGCTCGACCGGTACGAGCTGGCGCACGCCGCCGAGCAGACCTTCGACAGCTTGTCGGGCGGGCAGCAGGCGCGGTTCCAGATCCTGCTGCTGGAGTTGTCGGGCGCTACCTTGCTGCTGCTCGACGAGCCGACGGACAACCTGGACGTGGAGTCTGCCGAGGCGCTGGAGGAAGGCCTGGACTCCTTCGACGGAACGG
Organism: Kribbella voronezhensis; assembly: GCF_004365175.1. Classification (NCBI taxonomy): domain Bacteria; kingdom Bacillati; phylum Actinomycetota; class Actinomycetes; order Propionibacteriales; family Kribbellaceae; genus Kribbella; species Kribbella voronezhensis. The sequence goes on from NZ_SOCE01000001.1 coordinate 4,750,079, forward strand.
TGCTCGCGGTCACCCACGACCGCTGGTTCTCCCGCGGCTTCGACCGCTACCTGGTCTTCGGCAGCGACGGTTCGGTCTACGAGTCCCCGACCCCGATCTGGGACGAGGGCCGGGTGGAACGCGCTCGTTAATCGTTGAGGCACCAGCCGTCGCGATAGGCGGCCCAGTGTTCGGGGGTCGCGGCGAAGTCGACGTACAGGGCCAGGCCGAAGTTCTGCCGGGTCGATTTGCCGAGGCCGAGGCGGGCGCCGCGAACAGCGGCAGCGACGGTCTCGGCCGATCCGCGGTGGGACATGTCGTTCTCGTAGTACGCGGGTAGTCCAATCAACAGGTCGGTGCCGGGTGGGGTCGCGGCCAGCGCCATTTCGGTCTGCTGGGCAACGAAGCCGCCGTACAGGGATTCGAGTGGCATCGCGGTGTCGTACGACATCACCGCGATCTGCTCGACCCGGCGGGCGACCTCGCCGAAGTACTGCTTGGACCACCACTTGCTCTGGCCGGTGAGCGCGACCAGTACGCCGTTCATGCCGGGCCGCGGGTTGAGTTGTGCGGCGGCGACCGACAGCGGTACGCCGCGGGTCTTGGTCATCGCGTGCACCTGATCGAGCAGGGCGAGGAAGCTCTCGGAGCCGGACTGCAAGGGTTCCAGGTCGAAGTGGATGCCGTCGAAGCCTTCGTCGAGCACCTGCGAGGAGGATGCGGTCACGCGGTCACGGACGGCCGCGTCGTCGAGGTCCATGCCGGGATTCTTCTGCGGCAGCACGACGTCGCCGAGCCAGGCCTGCACGCGGACGTTCGGCATCGCCCGGTGGACGGCATCGAGGAACCAGGTGGCCTTCGGCGCAACGGTTGCCAACGGCAAGGATCCGTCGTGCTCCAGCGGCCCTGTGTGCACGTAGAGATCGCGGATGCCGGTGCCCTCGAGTTGTTTGGCGAGGGCGGTGATGTCGGCCTGCGTCTTACGGCCGTCGACCCAGGCATGGCCGAGCCACAGCGCGTCCTGGCCGCGAGTTCTTGCTTCGCTCGACGGCTCACCGGAGTACGAGATTCGGAGTGACGCGGCGTGTAGTCCGAGTGGCACCGGAATCGCCAGCAGGAAGGCGATCGCGAGGACGAAGAGGATCCGGCGACGGCGCGACCAAGCTCGCCAGCGCTGCCTCATCCGGTCGGCGCCGGGCGAAGTCCGTCGTACAGGATGTCGAGCATCTTGTCCCGGACGGCCGGGTCGAGTCCGGCAGCCGTCGCGCCGCGGGATGCGCCGATCAGCAAGGCATACACCTCGGGGAAGTCGGCATCGGCCCGTACTGCGTTGCTCTGCTGCGCGCGGCTGAGCAACTTCCCGAACGCCTCCCGCATTCCCGCGCCCGCGCTCCTCGCCGTTTCGCCGGCCGCGGACCCCGAAGCGACCAGCGCCTCAGAGATCGCGAGCTTGGTCGACGCCTCGGCGACCACCTGACTGAAGAACCCGTAGAAGGCGGCACCGGCATCCGGCTCGTCGGCGAGTTCGGTGGCGCGGTCTCGCAGTCGTTCCAGCCGCACGGTGAGGACCGCCTCGAGCAGTTCGACCTTGGTCGGGAAGTGCCGGAATACCGTGCCGATCCCCACCCCGGCCTGCTTGGCGACGTCCTCGGTGGAGGCACCGGGCGTCCGGCCGAAGATTTCCTCGGCGGCCGCCAGGATCCGGTTCCGGTTGTCCTGCGCATCAGCTCGCACCAGCCACGCCTCCTTGGTCACCGCACAGCGTAGGAGACGCCGATGTCCGTCGAGAAGTTGTAAACGGAGTCGCTACTCCATATATTCGGAGTCGCTACTCCGTTTAACCACGAGAAGGGTTCCGCGTATGACTCCCACCGAGGTGTTCCTGCAACTGGTCCACGGCGTCTGCGACCGCCGGTACGACGAACTGCCCGACCTGTACGCCGAACAGACCGACGTGCGGCACCCGTTCTCGCCGTACGGGGAGAAACCACTGCTTTCCCGGCAGGCGCTGCGCGAGCACTTCGGCGCGGTAGGGCCGCGGGCCGGCGCCGCCATCCGCTTCGAGCCGGCCAATCTCCAGATCCACGAGACCAAGGATCCGGAGGTGATCGTGGCCGAGTTCGACTACGCCGGCACCGTGATCGAGACCGGCGAACCGTTCACCGTGCCCTGCATCTTCGTCCTGCGGATCCGCGACGGACTGATCGTCGAGTCCCGCGACTATCTCGACCACATCGCGATGTCCCGCGCTCGTGGCCGGCTGGACGAATTGATCGCAGTACTGCGGGAACCGCTCGGCGAACCCGCCGCGTCGTAGTTGCCAGAAGCGCAAAAACGACCCCGGTCCGAGGCCTTGCACCCGGACCGGGGTCGTTCCAATGCTTACTGGGTCAGCGGTCGCCCATGGGGACGTACTGGACGCCGCGCTCGCCGGTGTAGATCTGCTTCGGGCGGGCGATCTTCTGGTCGCTGTCGCCGAGCGACTCCGCCCACTGGGCCAGCCAGCCCGACGTCCGCGGGATGGCGAACAGCACGGTGAACATCTCCGGCGGGAACTGCAGCGCCTCGTAGATCAGGCCGGAGTAGAAGTCCACGTTCGGGTAGAGCTTGCGGGAGACGAAGTACTCGTCCTCCAGCGCGATCTTCTCGAGCTCGACGGCGATCTTCAGCAGCGGGTTGATGCCCGTCACCTCGAACACGTCGTCGGCGGCCTTCTTGATGATCTTGGCGCGCGGGTCGTAGTTCTTGTAGACCCGGTGGCCGAAGCCCATCAGCCGTTCCTCGCCGGCCTTCACGCCCTCGATGAACGACGGCACGTTGTCGACCGAGCCGATCCGGCGCAGCATCTTCAGCACCGCCTCGTTGGCGCCGCCGTGCAGCGGGCCGTAGAGCGCGGCGATGCCACCGGTGACCGCGGAGTACGGGTCGACCTGGGTCGAGCCGATCGCCCGGACCGCGTTGGTGGAAGCGTTCTGCTCGTGGTCGGCGTGCAGGATGAACAGGATCTCCAGCGCGCGCACCAGACGGTCGTCGGCGGCGTACTTCGGCTCGCTCATCTTGAACAGCATCGACAGGAAGTTGGCCGCGTAGCTGAGCTCGTTGTCGGGGTAGACGTACGGCTTGCCCTGCGCGTGCCGGAAGGAGAAGGCGCCCAGCGTCGGCATCTTCGCGATCAGCCGGCGGATCTGCAGCGCCCGCGACTCCTCGTCGAAGATGTCGCGCGACTCCGGGTAGAAGGTGGACAGCGCGCCGACCGAGGCCAGCAGCATCCCCATCGGGTGCGCGTCGTACCGGAAGCCCTGCATGAAGGTCTTCAGGTTCTCGTGCACGAACGTGTGATACGTCACGTCATGCACCCAGGCTTCGTACTCCGCCTTGTTCGGCAGCTTGCCGTTCACCAGCAGGTACGCCACTTCGAGGTAGTTGGACTGCTCGGCGAGCTGCTCGATCGGGTAGCCGCGGTACTCTAGGATGCCCTTGTCGCCGTCGATGAACGTGACGGAGGACCGGGTGGAGGCGGTGTTGACGAAGCCGGGGTCGTAGGTGGCCAGGCCACCGTCTCCCTCGGCCGCGCTGATCTGCTTGAGATCGGCGGCGCGGATGGTGCCATCGGTGATGGCAAGGTCGTAGTCCTTGCCGGTCCGGTTGTCCCGGACGGTGAGCGACTGTTCGGTCACAATGCCCTCTTCGCAAGCTGGCGTCATCGCCCGAGGAAAGCCCCGTGAGTGAGGGTCATCGTCGCCGGCGGGACGCGGATCGGACTTCAATCTTCACCGCTAAACTAGTGCGGTCCTCAGCTCGTTCCAAGCCGGGGTCCCCAGCTGGCCTGGGCTCACTTTGACCCAAAGGCTCCCGCGCCGGTATTCTGGGCTGTCGTTGTGCGTTTCTAGGCCTGTCCCCGGTAGGAGTTGGGGTATGGCGGGCCGCTCGCCGACGTCTGTATCTGTTTTGTCAACCTCTGAGAAACGAAGGTCAACGACCGTGCGCACGTACAGCCCGAAACCTGCTGACGTCACCCGTGAGTGGCATGTGATCGACGCCACCGACGTCGTGCTCGGTCGGCTCGCCGTCCAGATCGCCACCCTGCTGCGCGGCAAGCACAAGCCGACGTTCGCGCCGCACGTGGACGGCGGTGACTTCGTGGTCGTCATCAACGCCTCCAAGATCGCCCTGTCCGGCAACAAGCGGACCGACAAGCTGGCCTACCGCCACTCGGGTCACCCGGGTGGTCTGACCGCTACACCGGTCGGCGAGATCCTCGAGAAGGACCCTCGCAAGGCCGTCGAGAAGGCTGTCTGGGGCATGCTGCCGAAGAACCGTCTGAGCCGGAAGCTGCTCAGCAAGCTGAAGGTGTACGCCGGCCCGGAGCACCCGCACAGCGCCCAGCAGCCGAAGCCTTTCGAGATCACCCAGATCGCTCAGTAGTAGCGGTCGACGAGCCAGTTAAACGAGGATTCCCAGCGTGAGCGACATCACCACCGAGACCGAAGACTTCGACACCGAGGTCCCCATCGACACCGAGGGCCCGGTCGCCTACACCTCCGAGACGAACCCGACTCCGGAGCAGCGCGCCGAGTCCGGTCGCGTCGCGGTGATCAACCCGGCCGGTGCGACCGGTCGCCGCAAGGAGGCCGTCGCTCGCGTCCGCCTCATTCCGGGGACGGGCAACATCACCGTCAACGGCAAGCCGATCGACGTGTACTTCCCGAACAAGGTGCACCAGCAGCACGTGAACGAGCCGTTCGTGGTTGCCGGTCTCGAGGGTTCGTACGACGTGATCGCGCGGATCAACGGCGGCGGCATCACCGGCCAGGCCGGTGCGCTGCAGCTGGGGATCGCCCGCTGCCTGAACGCCGCCGACGAAGAGGCGAACCGGCCGGGTCTGAAGAAGGCCGGTCTGCTCAGCCGCGACGCGCGGATCAAGGAGCGTAAGAAGGCCGGTCTCAAGAAGGCCCGTAAGGCTCCGCAGTACAGCAAGCGCTGATTTCCTGATGTCGCGTTTGTTCGGCACGGACGGTGTCCGTGGCCTGGCGAACGTGGACCTGACCGCGGAGCTGGCGCTCGACCTCTCGGTCGCCGCCGCTCACGTACTCGGCGAGGCCGGTGCCTTCGAAGGGCACCGGCCACGCGCCGTTGTGGGCCGGGATCCACGTGCCAGCGGTGAATTCCTGGAAGCCGCCGTGGTGGCCGGTCTGGCCAGCGCCGGCGTCGATGTCGTCCGGCTCGGCGTCCTGCCGACCCCGGCCGTCGCGTATCTGACCGGTTCGACCGGGTCCGACCTCGGCGTGATGCTGTCGGCCAGCCACAACCCGATGCCCGACAACGGCATCAAGTTCCTGGCCCGCGGCGGGATCAAGCTCGACGACGCGATCGAGGACGCCATCGAGGTCCGCGTCGGCGAGGAATGGCAACGCCCGACCGGCGCGGCTGTCGGCCGCGTGCTCGACGACGGGCAAGGCTTCGAGACCTACGTCTCGCACCTGGTCCGCTCCGCCCCGAACCGTTTCGACGGGGTCAAGGTCGTCATCGACTGCGCCAACGGCGCCGCTTCGCTGACTGCCCCGGAGGCGCTGCGCCGCCTCGGCGCCGAGGTGATCACGTACGGCGCCTCGCCGGACGGACTCAACATCAACCTCGACTGCGGTTCCACCCACATGGAGGGCCTGCGCCGTGAGGTGATCGGCCACCGCGCCGACCTCGGCATCGCGCTCGACGGCGACGCCGACCGCTGCTTGGCCGTCGACGCCGCCGGCGAACTGGTCGACGGTGACCAGATCCTGGCGATCCTGGCGCTGGCCATGCGCGACAGCGGCAAGTTGCACAACGACACCGTCGTGGCGACCGTGATGAGCAATCTCGGGTTCGTCCAGGCGATGGTCCGCGAGCAGATCGCGGTCGAGCAGACCAAGGTCGGCGACCGCTACGTGCTGGAGGCAATGAAGGCCGGCGGTCACAAACTCGGCGGCGAGCAGTCCGGGCACGTGATCCTGTCCGACCACGCCACCACCGGCGACGGCACGCTGACCGCGGCGATGCTGCTGGCCCGGGTCGCCCAGACCGGCAAGTCACTGGCCGACCTGGCCGCCGTGATGACCCGTCTCCCGCAGATCCTGGTCAACGTCCCGGACGTCGACAAGTCGCGGGCCGGCACGGACCCCGAAGTACAGGCTGCTGTAGCTGCTGCCACGGCCCGCCTGGGTGACAGTGGGCGAGTGCTTCTCCGGCCGTCCGGCACCGAGCCTTTGGTTCGTGTGATGGTCGAGGCCGAGTCCTCTGCCATCGCTGACGAAGTGGCGCACGAGTTGGCCGCTGTCGTGGCCAACTCGCTCAAACTCTGACCTCGGCTGTTGGGCGATCGGTTATCGGCTTGCTTTGCCGATAACCGGTTGCCTGCCGGGGATGCAGACGGATGCAATGGCGGGCATGGCCACATCTGGGGTGGATGGATCACCTGTGCGCATTGGCGCTCTCGTTCCGCTGACTCGGCCGGGGTGGGTCGAGGCCGGGCGGCATCTGCTCGCCGGGCTCGAGTTGGCCGTGCGCGACGTGAACGAGGCCGGCGGTGGGCCTCTTGAGCTGCTGGTCCGGGACACCGCGGCCGATCCGGAGCGGGCTGCTGCGGCCGTGGACGAGTTGGCTGAGCTGGGCGTGGTGGCGTTGGCGGGTGAGTATCACAGCGTCGTAGCTCGTGCCGCTGCCAGCAGAGCCGACGCTCTCGGTCTGCCGTTTGTCTGCTCCTCGGCAGTTCTCGACGCGCTGGTCGATCGTCCGACGGAATGGATCGCGCGCCTCGCGCCCCCGCAGTCGCGAGGTTGGCAGACCTACGCGGACTTCCTCCTCGGCGCGGGCCACAGCCGAATCGCCGTGGTCTCCCAGCCGAGCGTCTACTGGGCAGCCGGAACCCGCATTCTGCGGGACCACCTCACGCTTCGCGGTGGCTCGCTCATCGAGCTCGACCTGAACGCGCCTGCTGCGATATGCGACGACTTGGTGGAGCATGGCGCGACGGCTCTCCTTCTTTTGGTCGGCATCCCGGAACCGGCCGTGCCGATCGTCAAAGCCGTACGCCGAGACCAGCGCCTCGCGGACCTCTTGCTCGGCGCTCCAGCCGGCCAGCCGGAGTTCGCCGAATGGGCGAAGCTACTGGGCGAGGACGGCACCGCGATCCCCTTCCTGCGTTACCTTCCCGACCACCTCACCGCGCTCGGCGCCCGAGTCGACGCCACCCTCCGCGATGAGTTGCCCGAGGCCCCTTCTTTCGTAGCCTTCGAGGGCTACGACACGATAGTTGTCCTGGCCGACCTCCTGCGTTCCCACGGCACAGACCGCCGGCGCTTGGCCAACTCCTGGCAGCACGTCGACATCTCCGGCACCCGCGGCCAAATCCAGTTCACCCGTCCGCCAGGCCTCGACCTCTGGCAATGGACCTATCCACCAATCCAGGTGGCAGACCGAGACCCAGCAGCCCTCGACAACTTCCGCACCCGCCACACGCGATGAAAGCCCGACCTGACAGGGGCAACCCTCCCATGCACCTGTTCAGGGTTTAGCTCGTACGACGCCCACGCACCGCCTCCGGGCGCTCCCACCCACCCCCGCCCGGCGCTCCTCCGCCGCGCCTCGTGCCATGGTGCACGTCGCCTTCAGCTGGGGCTGCAGAACCGGGCCCACCAATCGGTCGACGATCCCCAGATGTCGCAGACCTGTCTCGACAACCAGCCCAGATCCCTGACAGCTACCGAGCGAGGTGCTGCCCCGGGGCATTCCCGGGCAGATCGCGGGGCATCGTAGGGAAGCCTGTGGATGACGAGTCGTGCTGGCTCCGAGTCGGTTTATGGTTACTGGTTGTGCCCAGCCACGTGTTTGTCGACGAGAGCAAGGTGCGGGGACTCCTGGTCGCTGCCGTCGTCTGCCCCGCCACCGCGGTGAATTCTCAACGACGAGCGATGGCGGGTCTGTTGATGCCGCGGCAGCGACGAGTGCACTTCACGAAGGAATCGACAGCTCGGCAGCGGCAGATCCTCGACGTGATCGCTGGGTTCGAGGTGAGTTTCCGCTTGTATCAAGCGGATCGCAACGATGCTTCCGGTCGTCGGGCATGTCTGTTCGCCGTCGTCGAGGACGCGGCCGACCACGCCGAACGGCTGGTGGTCGAGCGTGACGAGACGACGGCCGACTTCGACCGCCGGGTTCTGTACTCCGCCACGCGAAAGCACGGCTGCACTGAAACTCTGCACTACGAGCTGCTGCCGCCCCATCAAGACCCGATGTTGTGGATCCCCGACGCTGTGGCGTGGGCATGGGCCAAAGGCGGCGATTGCTAGGTTCCCGCGGCTCAGTCAACAAGGTCTAGACACGCGAAACCCGGCTCGCCAACCGTCCGGATGACTGCCGGGTTCACTTCCCGAGGGCTATTGCCCTGAGCTACCCACAGACTACACCTCGACCTGGACCGCCTGCACCGGAATTCCCTCCCAGATCCACCAAGTGCAGGAGTGGTGCGTTCGGGCAGTCTTGTCTGATTGCATCAGACGGGATCGGTGAACGAGATCGGCTTGCCGGTGGCGCGGGCGTAGGCGATCTCCCTGCTGGTGGACTCGCCGATGTACCCGCCGGGGTTGACGACCAGAACGCGGTCAGCCAGGTCGATCTTGCGCAGGTGGAGGGCGCCCAGTGCGGTCTTCTGCTCGTCGGTGATGGACTCGCTTGCTTCGTCATCTTCCGCGCGCGGGAAGACGCCTGGCGCGACGACGATGGCGCCCGCAAAGGTCAAGTCGCGGTTCGCCGCACGCATCTCGTCCACGAACCGGGTAGAGCCGCAGATGCACACGATTTCAGGTCGGTCAGACACAGCTCGGTCCTTCGGGTCTAGCGGGAAACCGTCGCGCGCGCGTCGACCTCACGGACAGAAACACGAGCCAACAGCTTACGCAGCGAAAGCAGCCAGTTGCCGGCACCAGGTACATCGCACCTGGCAGCGCGCACCCGGCGCCCTCGCCGTAGCACCAGCCCCAGGCGACCCGCACCCGGGCGCGAGCCGCGACGGAGGAGCGGCGGAACAGGGGTGGGCGGGAGCGACGACGCAGGAGTCGCGTGGGGGTAGTAGGCCCAGCCCTAGGCGACCCGCACATGCGCACGAGCCGCGACGGAGGAGCGGCGGACAGGGGGTGGCGGGAGCGCCGACGTAGGAGGTGCGTGGGCGTAGTACGAGCGTCTGACTTGTGCGGTGGGTTGTTGGGGGTGTGCGGGGCGTGTTGGATGAAGGATGGGTTTGCCCTTGACCCGCGTGCTTGGCGTGGGTAACTTTCGCGTGCGGGGGCACGGTTGTAATTCAATTACCTGAGGGGTCCGGTATGTCCGCCTTGCGCCGCTTCGCCATTGCCAGCCTTGCCACTGCGACCGTCGGAGCGTTGGTGCCCGCGGTCGCGGTCAGTGCGCCACCACCTGAGGCGCGGAAGCCTCAACCGATCAGCACCTTGCAGCAAGCGACCCAGGCGATCAAGGGGATGTCGCTCGAGGACAAGATCGGGCAGATGTTCGTCCTGTTCGCCTACGGCCCGGACGCGAACCAGCCCGACGCGCGCAACACCGCGCTGTACGGCGTGGCGACGCCGGCGGAGGTGGTCGCGAAGTACCACCCAGGCGGCTGGATCTACTTCAACGCGCGCGACAACGTGCAGAACCCCACCCAGCTGGCCACCTACAGCAACCAGCTCCAGACGGCGGCGGTGAAGCAAGGTCTCCACCTCCCGCTGACGATCGCCACCGACCAGGAGCAGGGCGTCGTCGTGCGGATCGGCCCGCCCGCCACCCAGTTCGGCGGCAACATGGCGCACGGCGCCACCCGCAACACGGCCGACGCCCGCACGGCCGCCGGTATCACCGGCCGCGAGCTCAAGGCGATGGGTATCCGCGAGGACTACGCGCCGGTCGCCGACGTGAACGTGAACGCGCTCAACCCGGTGATCGGCGTACGGTCCTTCTCGTCCGACCCGAAGCTGGTGTCGGACATGGTCGTCGCCCAGGTGCAGGGATACCAGAACGACGCCGGTATCGCAGCGACCGCGAAGCACTTCCCCGGCCACGGTGACACCGTCGACGACAGCCACACCGCGCTGCCGACGATCAACCACACCCGCGAGCAGTGGGAGACGATCGACGCGCCTTCGTTCAAGGCCGCGATCAAGGCCGGGATCGACTCGATCATGACCGCGCACATCGTGGTTCCGTCGCTCGACCCGTCGGGTGACCCGGCGACGCTGAGCAAGCCGATCCTGACCGGCGTACTGCGTGGCGAGCTCGGGTTCAAGGGCCTGATCGTCACCGACGCGCTGGAGATGGCGGCCGTTCGGGCCAAGTACGGCGATGCCGAGGTGGCCGTGCGCGCGATCGAAGCGGGCGCCGACCAGGTGCTGCTGCCGCCGGCTCCGGACGTGCAGTTCAAGGCGGTCCTGGACGCGGTGAAGTCGGGCCGGATCAGTGAGCGCCGGATCGACGAGAGCCTGCTGCGGATCCTGCTGATGAAGATCAAGAACGGCGTACTCTTCCAGCCGTTCGTCGACCCGGCGAAGATCGCGACGACAGTCGGTACGCCGGCCAGCCTCGCCACCGCGCAGAAGATCGTCGACAAGAGCATCACGCTGGTCAAGAACAACAACAGCACGCTGCCGCTGAGCAAGACCCCGCGCAACATCCTCGTCACCGGCTGGGGCGTCAGCACCACGCAGTCGCTGGCCAACAGCCTCACTGCCAGAGGAGCGACGACGACAGTCGCGCAGACCGGTGCAGCCCCGACAGACGCCGCCATCGCGGACGCAGTGACGAAGGCGCAGGCCAACGACGTCACCGTGGTGCTCACCCAGAAGGCGTGGGACACGAAGGTCACCGACAAGCTGGCCAAGCAGCAGAAGCTGGTGAAGGACCTGCTGGCCACCGGCAAGACCGTGATCGTCGTGGCCGTCCGCGACCCGTACGACATCGCGTACTTCGACGACGCACCGACGTACCTGGCCACCTACGGCTACGCGGCCGTCTCGATGGAGTCGCTGGCCAAGGTCCTGTACGGCGAGATCGCGCCGACCGGCAAGCTCCCCGTCGACATCCCGGTCGCGGGTCAGCCGCAGACCCCCTTGTACCCCTTCGGCTACGGATTGAGCTGGTGAACCCCAAGATGAAGAGACGTTCCCTGCTCGCCGGAGCCGGCGCCCTCGCGGCGGCCCCGCTACTCGAGACCCAGGCAGCTCAAGCGGCACAAGCCCAAGACGCCAAGCAGAAGGGAGTCCTGACCGGCGCCCAGGTGCTGGCGAAGGACGACTGGAAGGCGCTCGCCGGGCAGAAGGTCGGCGTGATCAGCAACCCGACCGGCATCCTCGACGACCTGAGCCACATCGTCGACACCATGCACGCGTCCGGCAAGGTCAACGTGGTCGCGGTCTTCGGGCCCGAGCACGGCTTCCGCGGGACGGCCCAGGCCGGCGGTTCCGAGGGCGACCACATCGATCCGCGCACCGGGATCATGGTGTACGACGCGTACGGCGCGGCCGCCGACAAGCTCGCCACGCTCTACACGAAGTCCGGCGTCGAGACCGTCGTCTTCGACATCCAGGACGTCGGCGCCCGGTTCTACACCTACATCTGGACCATGTACGAGGCGATGCTGGCCGCCGTCCGCACCGGCGCGCGCTTCGTAGTACTGGATCGGCCCAACCCCACCGGTGGCTATGCGCGGGGACCCATGCTGAAGCCCGGGTACACGAGTGGTGTCGGCAAGCGGGAGATCATCCAGCAGCACGGGATGACCGTCGGTGAGCTGGCCCGCTTGTTCAACGCGGAGTACCTGCCGCTGGACACGAACGGCGCGCGACTCAAGGAGTTGCAGGTTATCGAGGCGAAGGGCTGGCGGCGCGATCAGCTGTACGCCGACACGGGGCTGACCTGGGTGATGCCGAGCCCGAACATGCCGACGCCGGACACCGCGCTGCTCTACCCGGGCCTGTGCCTGTTCGAGGCGACCAACATGTCCGAGGGCCGCGGCACTACCCGGCCGTTCGAGCTGATCGGCGCGCCGTACGTCGACTACAAGTGGGCCGAGGCGTTGCACGCGAAGAACATCCCCGGCGTCGACTTCCGCGAGGCCTACTTCACGCCGTCCATCAGCAAGAACGCGAACGTGCTCTGCGGCGGCGTCCAGGTCCAGATCACCGATCCGCACCGGGTCGAGGCGATCCTGGCCGCGACGCACATGATCGTCGAGGCCAAGAAGCTGTACCCCGGTTTCGCCTGGCGTACCGGTGACAACCCGCCCGGCCGCTGGATCGACCTGCTCACCGGCTCGGACCGGTTCCGCACGATGCTCGACGGCGGCGCCACCGCCGAGGAGATCGTCGCGGCCTGGCAGAGCGAGACCGACGCCTGGACCGCGCGCCGCGCGAAGTACTTGCTCTACAAGGGAGATCACCGGTGAAGCTGGTCAAGCTGGTCGCGCTAACCTCTACCCTGATGCTCACCATGACCACCCCGGCAATTGCCTCTGGCAACAAATCTGGCCGCTTCGACCACCCGTACGACGGGTACGCGCCGAAGTCCACCCTGCTGCGCGACGCGACTCCGCAGAAGGCCGGCCTCGACCCCGCCCCGATCGACGCGGCCCTGGCCCAGGTCGCGGCCTGGACCAAGCCGAACGGCACCGCACACCCCCTGTACGCCGGCGCGGTCACCCTCCTCGGCCACGACGGCAAGATCGTCACCCGCAACGCCACCGGCATGGCGCTCAAGTACGCCGATGGCAGCGGCACTGAGCTGCCCGCGGACCAGCAGATCCCGATGCGCACCGACACCATCTTCGACATGGCGTCGGTGTCGAAGCTCTTCACGTCGATCGTGATCCTGCAGCTGGTCGAGAAGGGCAAGGTCGACCTCGACACCCCGATCGCGACGTACGTTCCGGAGTTCGCCGAGAACGGCAAGGCCGCGATCACCGTCCGGCAGGCGCTCACGCACACCACCGGACTGCCCGCGTTCCTCCCGTTGTGGAGTGACCAGCCCACGCCCGAGCTCCGCCTGCACGAGGCGCTGACGGCCAAGCTGGTCAACGCGCCCGGCAGCACTTACCTGTACTCCGACCTGAACCTGATCTCGCTCGGCGAGCTCGCGCACCGGGTCACCGGCAAGACCCTGGACAAGCTGGTCGCCGACGGCATCACCAAGCCGCTGCAGATGCGCGACACCGGCTACAACCCGGATGAGAAGAAGAAGCCGCGGATCGCCGCCACGGAGTACCAGACGGCTCCTCCTCGCGGCATGGTCTGGGGCTCGGTCCACGACGAGAACGCCTGGTCGCTCGGCGGTGTCGCCGGCCACGCCGGAGTCTTCAGTACTGCGGACGACCTGGCCGTGCTCGCCCAGACCTTCCTCAACGGTGGTAGCTATCGCGGCGCCCGGATCCTCAAGGAGAGTTCCGTCACCGCGATGATCACCAACTTCAACCAGGGCTTCCCGGGCAACGACCACGGCCTCGGCTTCGAGCTGAACCAGCGCTGGTACATGGGCGGCCTGTCAGGACCCCGTACGGCGGGGCACACCGGCTACACCGGTACGTCGATCGTGATCGACTTCGACTCGCGCTCGTTCGCGATCCTGCTCACCAACCGGGTGCACCCGAGCCGCAATTGGGGCAGCAACAACCCCGCCCGGAGGGCCGTAGTACAAGGGCTTGCGTTGTCGCTCGGAGTAGGACCGCAGCACGGCAAGGACGCGTGGTTCTCCGGGACGACGGACGCCAGTACGACGACGCTCGCGGTGCCGGTCGCCGTACCGGCCGAGGGTGCGAAGGTGGCCTTCGATCTGTTCGTCGACACCGAGGACTCGGATCTGCTGTATCTGGAGAGTTCGACCGACGGATCCACCTGGACCAAGGTGCCCTTCACCGTGATGGACCGCGGCACCGTGATCGACACGGACGGGTCGATCAGCGGCTCCGGCGACCGGCACTGGCACCAGGTGTCGGCGGAGCTCGGAGCGGGGCAGCAGACGCTGCGCTGGCGGTACACCTCCGACCCGCTCTACCAGGGCCGCGGTGTTTATGTGGACGGGGTCAAGATCACCTCCGGACACCAGCTGCTGTTCGACGGAGAACGAAACCCGGAATCATTTGTCGCTTCCGGTTGGAGACTTTCGCGTCGATGACCCCATTGGGTGCTTAGTCGCCGTACGGTGGCGTCATGACTTCAGTTACCTCTCCAGAACCCACGGGGCCGCTGCTGGTCCGGGTCCGCGCGGTGATGCCCGCGCTGGCCCCGGCCGAGCAGCGGGTGGCGAACGCGGTCCTCGCGGACCCGGGCGGAGTGGCTGCGATGACGATCTCCGAACTGGCCGAGGTGGCCTCCACCTCGGAGACCACGGTCATCCGGTTCTGCAAGCAGATCGGCGTCCCCGGCTATCCGCAGCTCCGCCTGCAACTGGCGGCCCAGTCGGCCACGGAGAGCATGCGCCCGGAGGTCGGAGGCGACATCGAACCGGGGGACTCGCTCGCGGACGTGGTCGGCAAGGTCGCCTTCGCGGACGAGCGGGCGGTCCGGGAGACCGCTCAGCAACTCGACGTCGACGCGCTGGCCAAGGTCGTCGCCGCGGTCGCCAAGGCGCCCCGGGTCGACCTGTACGGCTCGGCGGCCAGTTCGTTCGTCGCGCTCGATCTGCAGCAGAAGCTGCACCGCATCCGCCGGGTGGCGTTCGCCTGGTCGGACGTGCACGTGGCGCTGACCAGCGCGGCCCTGCTCGGCGAGGGCGACGTCGCGATCGGGATCTCCCACACCGGTACGACGGTGGAGGTGATCGAGGCGCTCGAGGAGGCCGCCAGGCACGGCGCCACCACGGTCGCGGTGACGAACTTCCCGCGCTCGCCGCTCGCGCACACCGCGGACCTGGTGCTCACCACCGCGGCCCGCGAGACGACGTACCGGTCCGGGGCGATGTCGAGCCGGATCGCGCAACTCACCGTGATCGACTGCCTCTTCATCGGCGTCGCCCAACTGGTCCTGCCGGACGCCCAGAAGGCGCTCGAGGCCACCGCGAACGCGGTTCGTCGACACAGGGTCAAAGGTCCTGTCAATGATCAACAGAATTGAAATTCCTTCAGTAGAAAACTAACATCATCACTGTGATCACACCCACGGAGCAGCGCAACCCCAGGACGCTCGCGATCGATGCGGTGGGCACCACCGAGATCCTCCGGATGGTGAATGCGGAGGACGCTCGTGTCGCGGGCGCGGTGAGTGCGGTGATCCCTGATCTCGCGCGGGTCGTCGACGCCGGTGTCGAAGCCGTCCGCAACGGCGGCCGCGTGCACTACTTCGGTGCCGGCACGTCCGGCCGGCTGGCAGTCCTCGACGCGGCCGAACTGCTGCCCACCTTTCGGGCGCCGGACGATCTGGTGATCGCCCATCACGCCGGCGGGATGGAAGCCCTGCTCCGGGCCGTCGAGAACGTCGAGGACTCCGAGGAGGGCGGCGCCGCCGACGCCGCCGAGGTCACCGGCAAGGACCTGGTGATCGGACTGGCAGCCTCCGGTACGACGCCGTACGTCGCCGGAGCGCTCAGTGCTGCCCGGGCGGTCGGTGCCACCACCGCGCTGGTGACGTCGAACCCAGCGGCCCCACTGGCGGCGTACGCGGACATCCTGATCGCCGCGGACACCGGTCCCGAGGTGATCGCGGGGTCCACCCGGCTGAAGGCCGGTACCGCGCAGAAGATGATCCTGAACGCGTTCTCCACCACGCTGATGATCAAGCTCGGCCGCACCTGGTCGAACCTGATGGTCGACATGGTTGCCACCAACAACAAACTCCGCGGCCGGATGCTGCGGATCCTGGGGGAAGCGACCGGCGCCGACCAGGAGGCCTGCGCTGCAGCGCTGGCGGCGACGGACGGTGAGCTCAAGCCCGCTCTGGTGCACCTGCTCACCGGCTGCCCGGTGGCGGAGGCTCGCGAGGCTCTCGAGGAGTCGGGCGGCCGGGTCGCGCTCGCCCTCGGCCGGTTGACCACGGCGCGGTCCGACACCGCCTGAGCTTTTCAAACGTTTGCCCTCGGGCGATAAACGGTTGGAGTGCGCTGCCCGCTCCTCTCTACAGTGAGCCGGGTGAGCACCTCTGAGCTGGTCGATCCGCACGATGCCGAAGCCTTCGACGCCTGGTACGACGTTCACCGGGCGGCGACGGACGACGGGCGGGAGTTCGCGGTCACCTGGGCCCGCGAGGAGATGCGGGCCGGTCTGCTGACCGAGTCGGCGTACTTCGGCAAGGAGATCTGGGCTGTCCGGGACGAGGCGGGGGCGATCGCCGGCACGCTGTATCTCGACTTCCCGCTGAAGGACAACACCTCGGTGATCCAGGCGGGCATCGGCGTCCGCGCCGACGTACGCCGTCGTGGCTACGGGACGCAGCTGGCGCGAACCGTGGCTGAGCGGGCCGCGGAGCTCGGGCGGACCGTTGTCCAGGGGCAGCTCGATGTCCCCATCGATGGTGGGCCGACACCCGCACAGGCCTTTGCTGCGGCCAATGGATTGACCGTCGCGAACGTCGAGGTGCACCGGATCCTGGAGTTGCCGCTCGCGGAGGAGTTCCTGTCCGGGCTCGCGGAGAAGGCCGCCGAGCATCACCAGGGCTACCGGCTGATCAGCTGGCAGGACCGTTGCCCCGACGAGTACGTCGACGCCTATGCGGCGATGCAGGCCACTTTCGAGCTGGAGGCCCCGATGGGTGATCTCGAGGTCGAGGCAGCCGTCTACGACGCTGCCAGGGTCCGTGCGGGTGAGGAGCAACGAGTCGCTCAGGGCCGCAACGGCTGGATCACGGTCGCACAGGCGCCCGACGGCACGATGGCCGGCTACACCGAGCTGTACGTCGGCGTGCACGACCCACTCAACGCCTACCAATGGGGCACGCTGGTCGCGCCGGCTCACCGCGGCCACCGGCTCGGGCTGGCGCTGAAGGTCCGCAACCACCTCGAACTGCAGCGCAGCCACTCCGAGCGGCGGATCGCGCACACCTGGAACGCCGAGCAGAACACGGCGATGAACGCGGTCAACGCCGTCCTCGGCTTCCGGCCGGTCGAGCTCGCCCAGGAGCTGCAGCGCCGAATTTGAAAAAAGTTCGCCGTCGCGTGTTCTGGAACAGTCCGCAAAATGCTTGCTTAACGACCGGAAGGGATCCCTTCATCGGGATCCCTTTGGTCGTGTTTCCTAACCGGTTGCTGTTGATCCAGCGGTTTCGAAGCGAAGTGAATGCTTGAGTTCGGTCGCTTTGGAAATGGTGCCGCAAGGTTGGCCGGGGGTGGCTGGAAAAGCCATTGGGACACCATTGCGAACGGTAGTGGGATCATCACTTTAGGTCCATAGCGGGACCGTCGGATCGTGTCGTATGGTCACGTCATCGCCAGGCCTTGGTGGGGGACTGGTGCTCTGAATCCTTTGTGTTCAAGGCGAACTTCGGAGCTCGGATGACCATGGACGGTACTGTCGTGGTGCCCGGAACCACTATGGGTGCCCAGTGGGTCGACGACGTGCTGCTGGCCGGTGATGCCAGTGACGTCTGCTTTTCGCTACCCGCGCCAATTGATCGATCAATGCTGCGCCGGCTGGTCCGGGACAGGCAATCCGAACTGGCTGATTCGGGATTACGTCCCGGTGGCGCCGCCGCTTTGCGTTTACCGCCGTCAATGGCGTTCATCACGCATTTACTGGCGGTTTGGCGGTCCGGCGGGCAGGCGATCCTGCTCGATCACCGGCTGACCGATTACGAGGTCCGCCGCGCGATCGAGCGGCTGGTGCCGCAGGTCGTCGTCTCGCCTGAGCGGCCGGTCCCGTCGGGGCTGCGCACGTTCGTCGAGGTCGACACCGCCGTGGCCAGCTACTCCGGTCATCCGGCCAGTACGGCGCACGCCGTCGTCCAGCTCAGCTCGGGCTCGACCGGCCCCTCCAAGGTGATCGGCCGGACCGCCGAGGACCTGGTCGAGGAGGTTCTGCGCTACACCCAGATCGACGGCGTACCGCAGCGTGGTGAGCGGATCATCCTGCTCCCGTCGATGGTGCACGTGCTCGGTCTGGTCGGCGGGCTGATGTACGGCCTGCATGCCGGCGTCACGCTGGTTCCGCCGGCCCGGCTGACCGGTGACGCGATCCTGCAGGCGATCGCCAGTGGCAGTGCGCCCGCGACGGTGCTCGGCGTCCCCTTCCACATCGGCTTGCTGGCTTCGGTGAACGAGCCGCCGGTCCTGCCGCAGTTCAAGCGGATGACGACCGGTGGTGAGCTGGTGCCGGCGTCGGTCGCGAAGGCGTTCGAGCAGAAGTTCCAGGTCCCGCTCGGGAACATGTACGGGATGACCGAGGTCGGGGTGATCGGCACCGACCTGTTCGGCCGGCACCGCCCGGAGATCCAGCCGGCGCCGGGGATCGAGGTACGGGCTGTCGACGGTGAGCTGCAGATCCGGCGGCCGGAGTCGCCGTACCTGGGGCTGTCCGATCCGTCCCGGTGGGCCGACGGCTGGTTGCGGACGAAGGACGCGGGCGTGGTCGATCCGGAGACCGGGCTGGTGTCGATCAAGGGCCGGCTGGACTCGCAGGTGAGTGTCGGCGGGCTGAAGGTCGACCTGACCGAGGTCGAGTACACGATCGGGACCTTGCGGGGGGTCGAGGCCGCGGTGGTCGTCTTCGACGGCGCGATCACGGCCTACCTGCAACTCAACGAGCGGCGCGACATCGCCCGGATCGAAGCCGAGCTCGCCCAGCGACTGGCGTCGTACAAGCGGCCGCGGAGTGTGCGGATCCTGGATCAGTTGCCGCGGACAACGACCGGGAAGCTGGTCCGCGACGTCACCGTACTGCGCAAGGCCGCGCCGTGATGCTCGGTCAACCGCACCTCGGACGTTGTCACCGGTACTGCGATCGCCAGCACGGCGTCTGCCTGCAAAGGCAACCGCAGGACGGCGAGCTGCGGCTCCGACGGAACGGTCGTCGCCCCGTCGACCGGCATCACGCGACGCAGCCCGGAGCCACGCAACCCACGCCCCAGCGCCTTGCCCACAGCCTCCTTGGCAGTCCACAGCTGGAGGAACGCTTCGAGCTGGTCGGGCTGCTGCCGCAACCAGGTCAGTTCGACGGGATCGAACCAGCGCCGGGCCATCCCGTCGACCTCGAACTCCCGACGACTCTCGAGATCGACCCCCAAAGGCCCGCGACGACTGGCCGCCACGGCAACCAACCCACGCGCGTGGCTGAGGCTCACCGCAAGCCCCGCGACCACCGGCCGCCCAGATTCCTCATGTCCCACTTCCCCTTCGCCACCGAGCGATCTGGCGAGGGCGAGGAGGAGGGCGTGGGCGGCCGATCGCTGGTCTTCGTTCTCCTCGACCGGCGACACCCAGACGTGCGCGGGGTCCAGATCGGACTGCCCGTGTTCTTTCACAGGAAGAAGGTATCCCGATGAGGGAAGAGGTCCGCGAGTTCGTCATCGCGCAGCTGCAGGACATGAACTACGACGTCGAGGGCATCGACGACGACACCACCCTCGGCCCGGCCGGGGTTGATCTGGAGTCGCTCGCGCTGGCCGACCTGTCGATCCGGGTCGAGGACAAGTTCGGGGTGCGGTTCTCCGACGAGGAGTCCGAGCAGCTGGCCTTGATGACGGTGGGCGAGTTCACCACCGAGGTGGCCGGCCGGGTCGCCCAGCAGGTCTGATGAGCAACGCTTCCCCGCTGCCGTCCCCCGCCGAGCCCCTGGCCGTGCCCGGACGGGCCGAGGTGATCGACTGGCTGTCCGGCCTCGGTGAGCGATCCGGTGAGCTGGAACGGATCGACTCGATGGAGCTCGCCTGGCTCGTGCACCAGGTCGAGCAGCGTTACGGCGTCGAGCTCGGTGACGAGTACCTGGACCGGATCAAGACGATCGACGACGCCGTCGCCGTACTCGCCGAGGTGCTGTCGCCGGCGGCGACACCGGAGCCGGCGCTCGGTGGCGAGGCCGACCGGAGCAGTCATGGCTGACCTGTCCGCCGACAAGGTGTCGATCACCGGCATGTCGGTCTTCAGCGCGCTCGGCCGGGGGACCGAGGCGCAGTTGGCCGCGGCGTTGCCGGGGGCCGCCGCATTCGGTGAGGTGCGGCGGTTCGACACCTCGAATCGCCGGGTCACCCGGGCAGCGACGGCAGCGGATGCCCGCTCGCTGGAAGAGGAGATGCTCGACGCGGTCATCACTGCCTGCGCCGACGCCGGTCTGACTCCCGCCGAACGGGCGATGACTCCACTGTTCCTCGCGGTGCACGGCCGCGCCGGCGTACGGGCTCTGGCCACCAGGGCGGCGAAGATCTACACCAGTGCGTGCGTCTCGGCCAGTACTGCGGTCGCCGACGCGGCCGCGCTGATCCGGTACGGCTACGCGGAACGGATCGTCGTTGCCGCCGGCTACCTGGTCGAGCCGGACCAGTACGCGTTGTTCGACGCCGGCCGGGCGTTCACCGACGACAGCACGGTCCGGCCGTTCAGCCTGGACCGCAGGGGCCTGCTGCTGGGCGACGCTGTGGTAGCGGTCGTTCTGCAGAAGGGCGAGGGTCAGGCAGAGATCGCTGGCTGGGGGCGTGCCGGCGATGCGTATCACCCCTGCCAGCCGGCTCCTGACGGCCTTGGTCTGACGGCGGCGATCGAAGCCGCACTACGCAAGGCCGACCTGCCGGCCGACGTGGTCGGCTACATCAACGCGAATGCCACCGGCACCACTTTCAGCGACGCTTCGGAGGCGGCCGCCATCCGTGCTGTGTTCCCGACGGACGTACCGGTCAGCTCGACCAAGTCCGTGCACGGTCACGCGCTGGAGGCGTCCGGCCTGCTGGAACTGGTGATGACGGTGCTCGCGCTGCGGGCCGGGAAGCTTCCGGTCAACGCGGGGTTCACCACGGAGGATCCAGCGTGTCCGTTGGATCTGATCCTGGACGCGCCTCGGCCGGCGACCGCGCAGTACGGGCTTTCCTTGAATGCCGCCTTCGGTGGCGCCAACACGGCCTTGCTGGTGCGTGCTGGATGAACCACCTGGCCGAAATTCCTCAGCTCCGTGTGGTCACGGACAGTCACTGGCCGCAGCCGGGTGACGACGCGCTGGCAGGTCCGCCGTCACTGCCCGGCTTCATCGGGTCATCGTTCAGCCCGCTGGTGGCGATCGTCGCCGATCGGTGCCTGCAGTCGCTGTACGGCGAAGTGGCCGCGAAACAAGGCGAAAAGGTCGGCATCGTGCTGGTCACCCGGACCGGTGACCGGGCATCGGCCGAGCAGGTCCACCAAGCGGTTGCCGACGGCAAGCGAGTTGGCCCGCTCTATTTCTTCCAGTCGGTCCCGAACAGCGTGGCCGGTCATGTCGCGGCTCGCTGGGGACTGCACGGCCCGGTCGTGTGCCTCAGCCCGGCAGGTGACGCGCAACAGGCCGGGTTCGACCAGGCCGCGCTGCTGATCGCGGACGGCGATGCCGACCAGGTCCTGGTCGTGCTCGTGGAACAGGCAAGTCAGGGCGACACCGCCGTCGCCCTGCTGGTGAGTGGGGGAGAACCGTCATGAAAACACTGAGTCGCCGCGCAGCCCTGGCCGCCGACCCGGCCATCGGTGCCGGCAACGTGCTCGCCACGGTCATCGCCCACGGCGCCGACCTGGACGGACCGGGTCTCACGTTCGACACCGCCGTCGACCACTTTCCGGCCGAACATCCTTTGACCCTGGGCGAACTCGACGACCGGGTCCAGGCCCGTACTGCGTGGTTGCGGGCGCACGGAATCGGCCGGCGCGACGTGGTCGCTGTCTGGGCCACCGAGGCAGCCGACGTCGTGCTGAGCTTCCTCGCGCTCACCCGGGTCGGTGCGATCCCCGCGTTGCTGAACGGCAAGATGGCACCGGCCATCGCCGAGGAGTACATCCGCCGGCTCCGTGTCACCGGCGTACTGGCTGACGCGGCGCACCGGGATTTGTTGCACGAGGCACCGATCCTCGCGGAGCCGAAGGAACTGGGGACCGGGAATCCGGCCGATGCGCCGGAGCACTACCGGCATCACCAGGACGACCCGGTCGTGATCACGCACACGAGCGGCACCACCGGCGTACCGAAGGCTGTTCTGCACTCGCACAAGACGTTGTACGCCGCCCTCAAGCATCTGCTGACGATGCCGCAGGCGCAGGGGACCGGGCGGATTCTCAACGCGCTGCCGATCCCGCACACCGCCACGGTCCTGATGGTCAACCAGGTGCTCGGCAACCGGGCCGAGATGCTGTTGCTGTCGTCGCAGGACGCGCCGACCGTGCTGCGGCAGATCGAGCGCTGGAAGCCCGAAGGCGTGTACGGGTTCGCGGTCACCTGGGCGGGCCTTGCCCGGGAGGACCTGAGCAAGCACGACCTCGACTCGGTCCGGATGTGGTTCAACACCGGCGACTGCGCGCACGAGCCGCACATCCGCAAGCTGGTCGCGGTGGGCTCGCGGGAGACCGTCGGCCGCGAGGGCCGGGTGAAGGTCAAGGGGTCGCACTTCATCGACGGACTCGGCTCCAGCGAGATGGGCCACAACGGGTTCCACATCACGCACACGATCGACTCCGACCACTACGGCCGGTGCATCGGCAGGCCGTACCAGTTCGCCGAGGCCGCCGTACTCGATGCTGATGGCAACGAACTTCCGGCCGGCCAGGTCGGGCTGCTCGGGTTCCGGTCGCCGTCGGTGTCGCCGGGGTACTGGAACGACTCGGTCAACACCTACAAGTTCCGGCTGAACGGCTGGTTCCTGACCGGCGACCTCGCCTATGCCGACGACACCGGTCACTACTTCCACCTGGACCGGATCCCGGATGCCGTCGCCGGGTTCGACGGCCCGCAGCTGTTCACCTCGATGTCGGAGGAGCGCATCCTTGCGGCCCTGCCGGAGGTGCTCGACTGCACGGTCGTCATCGTGCAGGAGGACGGCAAGTTCCTGACCGACGTGCTGCTCGAACTCGTGCCGGAGGCCGACCCGGCTCTCGACCGGTCGGCTCAGATCCACCAGGCGGTCGGCGACGAGGTCGCGGCGACGATCCGGCGGATCAGCGCGATCGGTGAGGACGACGTACCGGTGACCGTCACCGGCAAGGTCCGGAAGGTCGCGCTGCGGCAGGAACGCCTGGCCGGGGTGACGTCATGACCGCCGTCACGATCACCGGGATGGGCCTTCTCACGCCTGTCGGACGCGGCGTGCCGGAGGTCTTCGACGCGCTGCTGCGCGGCCGGTCGGGGATCTCCCGGCCACCGGCCGACCACCCGGTCGCGAACTCGGTCGAGCTGGCGGGTTTCCTGCCGCCGTTCGATGCCGGCAAGATCGCCGGCGGGCCCGACGGCAAGGTGATGGACCGGACGGTCGTCCTCGCCCAACTCGCCGCCGAGGACGCGCTGGCCGACGCCGGCCTGGTGGTGGGTGAGAACGTCGACCCGGAACGGATCGGCATCATCGTCGGCGGTGTCGGCGGGATGGCGACCCTCGAGCAGCAGGTGGTCACCCGGGTCGAGCGGGGTCGCGCCTCGGTCAGTCCCTATCTGCTGACCGGCATCCTGCCGAACATGCCCGCGGCCCGCGTCGCGATCCGATTCGGACTGCGCGGCTACACGTCGTCAGTCGGTACGGCGTGTGCCTCGGGCGCCCAGGCGATCGCCGACGCGGTCCGGCTGATCCGTTGCGGCGAAGCGGATGTGGTGATCTGCGGCGCGAGTGAGGCGCCGTTGTTCCCGACCTTCGCGGAGACCTTCGGCAACGCCCGGGCACTGGCTCGTGGTTGGGACGATCCGACCGAGGCGAGCAGGCCGTTCGACCTGCGCAGGAACGGTTTCGTCCTGTCCGAGGGGGCCGGCCTGCTGGTCCTGGAGAGCGCCGAGCACGCCATCGCCCGAGGTGCGCCGGGTTATGCGGACGTGGCCGGGTACGGCGTCAACGCCGACGCGCATCACCCGACAGCACCACGTCCGGACGGGACCGGTGCCGCCGCTTGCATGCGACGTGCTTTCGCCAGCGGGGGCGTGGTACCGGAGCAGGTCGGTTATGTGAACGCGCACGGGACGAGCACGAAGCTCGGTGATGTCGCCGAGACGGTCGCGATCGGCCTTGCGTTCAACGGAGCCGTCCCGGCCGTGAGCTCGACGAAGGCGCTGACCGGTCACATGCTCGGCAGCTCCGGAGTGGTCGAGGCCGCCGCGAGCGCGCTCGCCGTCAACACCGGCTTGCTGCCACCGACGTACAACCTCGACGACCCCGACCCGGCCTGCGGACTGGACCACGTCCGCAAGGAGCCGCGGGAGGTGCGGCTGGAGTACGCGCTGTCCAACTCGTTCGGGTTCGGCGGCCAGAACGTGAGCTTGCTGTTCGGACCGGCGAGCACGCCGGTTCGCAGGGAATCAATGGAGGGGAAGACGGTGAGGTCGCAGTGATGGAGATCTACGGGATCGACCACGTGGAGATGTACGTGGGCGACGCGAGGCAGGCGGCGTTCTACCTCGCCCACGCCTTCGGACTGCAGGTGCACGGCCAAGGAGGACCGGAGACGGGACTGGCCGACCAGCGGTCGCTGCTGCTGCGGGAGAGCGCTGTGCAGATCGTGCTGACCTCGGGGCTGGCTGCCACCCACCCGGCTGCCGAGTACGTGCAGCGACACGGTGACGGTGTCGCCGTGGTGGCGATGGAGGTCGACAACGCGGCCGTGGCCTACACGGAACTGCTGGCCCGCGGCGCTTCGTCCGTGTCGGAGCCGGCGACCTACACCGACGGCCAGGAGACCACGGTGGTGATCGCGGAGGTCGCGGGCTTCGGCGACGTGATCCACCGGCTGGTGGAGCGGCACGGCCCGCGGCGGGAGTTCCTGCCCGGCGCCTTCCACATCAGCGAGCCGACCACCGGCCCGGACGAGAAGCTGTTCAGCGAGATCGACCACCTGGCCATCTGCGTGCCGGCCGGCCAGCTGAAGCCGACCACCGAGTTCTACGAGAAGGTCTTCGGGTTCCTGCCGATCTTCGAGGAGTACATCGAGGTGGCCGGGCAGGGGATGGAGTCGACCGTCGTCCAGAGCCCGTCGACGCACGTCACCTTCACGTTGATCGAGCCGGACGAGACGCGCCGGCCGGGGCAGATCAACGACTTCCTCACCTGGCACGCGGGCGCCGGCGTACAGCACATCGCCTTGCGGACCAGCGACATCGTCGAGGCCGTCGGCACACTGGCCGGCCGCGGCGTCAACTTCCTGGCGTCCCCGGCCACGTACTACGAAGCGCTGCCGGGCCGCGTCGGCGAGGTCGAGACCCCGCTGGAAGACCTGCAGGAGCTGGGGATCCTGGTCGACAAGGACCACTGGGGCCAGCTGCTGCAGATCTTCACCGAGTCCATGCACGTCCGCCGGACGCTGTTCCTCGAGATCATCGAGCGGCGCGGCGCGATGACGTTCGGCAGCGGCAACATCAAGGCCCTGTACGAGGCGAAGGAGCGCGAGCTCGCGGGGGTGGAGGCGTGAGTCTGCGTGAATTCACCCTCTCCGCAGAGGAGATCGAGCTGCTGCCGTCCGACGAGGATGTCGCCTTCTACGGCGAGCACGGGTGGTACCTGTCCAAGAAGCTGCTCACCGACGACGAGACCGACGAGTTGGTGAACGCCAGCGAGCGGTACTACGCCGGCGAGCGGGACCGGACGCTCCCGGCCGCACCGCCGAAGCTCGCGTACTGGGACCCGTCCAAGGGCGATGTCCAGCGGCACAACGACTACGTGCACTACGAGCACGACGGGCTGGCGAAGATCCTGCGCAAGCCACTCATCGGGGCGGTGGCCGCGCGGCTGGCGCAGGTCGACGAGATCCGGGTCTTCCAGTCGACGCTGATCTACAAGCCGCCGGTCGCCGGTGAACCGTCGAACATCGTGCCCTGGCACTTCGACAAGCACTACTGGTCGTCCTCGTCGTCGGAGCGGATGCTGACCGCGTTCATCCCGTTCCACGACTGCCCGCCCGAGATGGGCACGATCACGATGGTCGACGGCAGCCACCGGTGGAAGGAGATCGGCGCCAACGACACCGTCGTCCGGCACTTCGCCGAGCGGGACCGGACCGAGCTGGAGCAGATGCTCGCCGAGAACGCCGCCTACAACGGCGTCGACGTGGTCAAGGTTCCGATCACGATCCCGCGCGGGCACATCAACTTCCACCACTGCCGGACGTACCACGGCAGCGGCGCCAACGTCAGCGACCGGCCGCGCCGCGCGATCTCGCTGCACCTGCAGGACGGCGCGAACTCCTACCGGGAGTTCCCGCTGTCCGACGGATCCCTGGCGACGTACAACCACGACGCCGTGGTCCGCCGGACCACCGACGGGCGGCCCGACTACGCCGACCCGGACTTCTGCCCGACGCTCTGGGCCCAGCGCTAAAAGGAGACAGCCAATGTCACGTTACGACTGGGGTCAGACCCACCCGGGCATCGAACAACTGGAGAAGGCGGTCGGCGCGGCCCGCGACAAGGTCGTCCAGCACCCGCTCTACGCGAACCTGGACACGCACGAGTCGCTGGTCACCTTCATGGAGCACCACGTCTTCGCGGTGTGGGACTTCATGTCGCTGCTCAAGTCACTGCAGCGCGAGCTCACCTGCGTCACGGTGCCGTGGATCCCGACCGAGCACACCAGCAGCCGGCGGCTGATCAACGACATCGTGATGGTCGAGGAGAGCGACGAACTCGCCACCGCCGACGGCAGGCCGGGCTTCATCAGCCACTTCGAGTTGTACGTGAACGGCATGCACGAGGCCGGTGCCGACTCGACCGCGATCGAGAAGCTGATCGACCTGCTGCGTCACGGCGGTTCGGTGGTCGAGTCGCTGCACGAGGCCGGCGTACCGAAGGCTTCGATCGACTTCGCGGCCACCACCTGGGACATCATCGAGAACCACCCGGTGCACTGCCAGGCCGCGGCGTTCGCGTTCGGCCGCGAGGACCTGATCCCGGACATGTTCACCCAGGTGGTCGCGGTGAACGAGCGGTCGAAGAAGCTGAACACCTTCGTCGACTACCTGGAACGCCACATCGAGGTGGACGGCGAGTTCCACACCCCGATGGCGATGCAGATGGTCGCCGACCTGTGCGGTGACGACCAGGCCAAGTGGGACGCCTGCGCGGACACGATCAACACCGCACTGGCCGCCCGCGCCCGGCTCTGGGACTCGATCCTTGTCGCGATCAAGGGCTGACTGATGACGTCCGTCGACCTCTACCGGACCGTGCGGTTGATCCGCCGCTTCGAGGAACGCGCGATCGAGTTCGTCCGGTCCGGGGAGATCGTCGGCGGCATCCACCCCTACATCGGGGAGGAGGCCGTCGCGGCCGGCGTCTGCGCGGCGCTCCGGCCGGACGACCTGATCACCTCGACGCATCGCGGGCACGGGCATGTGCTGGCCAAGGGCGTGAACCCGGCCCGGATGTTCGCCGAGTTGATGGGCCGCGAGTCCGGGCTGAACAAAGGCCGCGGCGGCTCGATGCACGCGGCCGACTTCGGGCTGGGCATCCTCGGCGCCAATGCGATCGTCGGGGCGGCCGGTTCGATCGCGACCGGTGCCGCCTGGGCGCACCGGCGCCGGGGACGCGACGTCGTCGCGGTCAGCTTCTTCGGCGACGGCGCGATGAACGAGGGGATGTTGCTGGAGGCATTCAACCTGGCCGCGCTCTGGCACGTCCCGGTGCTGTTCGTCTGCGAGAACAACGGCTACGCCACCACGATGCCGGTGGCGGGTGCGGTGGCGGGAAGCATCACCGGCCGGGCCAGGGCGTTCGGGATCCCGGCCTTCACGATCGACGGCCAGGACCCGGAGAAGGTGCTGGCGGCAACGACTGCCGCGGTCCAGCGGGCCCGGGCCGGCAAGGGACCGACGTTCCTCGAATGCCTGACGCACCGGCTCGACGCACACCACACGTTCGAGCACCGGGCGCGGCTCAGCTACCGCTCGGCCGAAGAACTCTCCGCTGGGTGGTCGCGGGACCCAGTGGAGATCCAGGGCGCTCGACTCGCTGCCGAAGATCGGGCAGCAGTCGATGCCGAGGTCGAGGCCCTGCTCGACGCGGCGGCCGGGATCGCTTTGGGCAGTGCCCATCCCGACCCGGCTGCCGCTCTTGAGTACCTCTACGCCAGTCCCGAGGTGATGCGCTGATGCCCAAACTGTCCTATTTGAAGGCGCTGAACCGCGCGCTCGGGGACGAGATGGCGGCCGACTCCGATGTCTTCGTGCTCGGCGAAGACATCAGGGTGGCCGCCTCGAACCTGACCGCCGGGCTGTTCGACCGGTTCGGGCCCGAGCGGGTGCTGGACACCCCGCTGTCGGAGCAGGCCTTCACCAACTTCGCCACCGGAGCGGCGCTGGCCGGGATGCGGCCGGTGATCGAGTTCCAGATCCCGTCGCTGCTGTTCCTGGTGTTCGAGCAGATCGCGAACCAGGCACACAAGTTCTCGTTGATGACCGGCGGCCAGTGCAAGGTGCCGGTCACGTACGTCGTCCCGGGGTCGGGCTCGCGGACCGGGTGGGCCGGGCAGCATTCGGACCACCCGTACAGCCTGTTCGCTCATGTCGGGGTGAAGACGGTGGTGCCGGCGACTCCGGCGGATGCCTACGGGTTGCTGTTGTCGGCGATCCGCGACGACGACCCGGTGGTGGTGTTCGCTCCCTCGGGGGCCCTGGGTGTCCGCGAAGATGTCGACTTCTCGACTCTGGCGCCGGTGCCGCTCGGCGTCGGCCGGATCGCGCGCAGTGGCAGCGATGTGACGGTTGTTGCCCTCGGCCACCTGGTGCAGGACGCCTTGGCGGTGGCCGACGAGCTTGCTGGTGAGGGCGTCTCGGTCGAGGTCTTCGATCCGCGCACGGTGTATCCGCTCGACGTCGAGGGCCTGGCCGCTTCGGTGGCGAGGACTCGCCGGCTGGTGGTGATCGACGACTCGAACCGGACCAGCGGGTTCGGCGCCGAAGTACTGGCGGTCGCGGCCGAACGGTTCGACCTCGCGGCGCCACCACGCCGGGTCACCCGGCCGGACGGCGCGGTCCTGCCGTTCGCGCTCGCCCTGGACCGAGCGGTCCAGCCTGGACGGGATCAGCTGCTCGCAGCGGTCCGCGGCGTACTGACTAGTGGGGGACATCGATGACGGAACGACCAGCCGTGCGCGAACTGTGGCCGGAGCTCCCGGAGCACGTGCGCGAACGGTTCCTTGCCTACGGCCACAAGTACTGGTCCCAGGTGTACGAGGACGTGGCGCTGCAGAACCAGGACTGGATCCCGCTGCGCTCACCGGTCGCCACCCACGCGGCGTACGCGGAGATGAACCGGGTGACCGAGGCGGTCTCCCGGCTCGTGCTCGAAGCATGCCGGCGCCGGGCCCGTACGGCGGGAGAGTTGCGCCGCGTACTCGGCGTACCGGAAGGCCGGATCCAGTTGCTCGACGAGAGCGAGCCGCTGACCGGGCGGCTGATCAACGCGATCCGGTCCGACCTGCTGCTCGAACGGGGCGTACCGCGGATGGTCGAGTGCAACGTGGAGAGCGCGCTCGGCGGGGTGCTCGACGCCGACGGCGTGATCAAGCGGTGGATGGATGTGTACGTCGACGAGCCGCTGTTCACCGGAATGGGTGCGGCCGCGCCTCCGTCCGCCGTGGACGCCCGGTTCGACGCGATCCGGGCCGACGTGGGGCCGGGGAAGACCACGGCGATGCTGTTCACCGCCGGTGGCGGCTATCCCGGGGCGGATCGGCCCAACTACATGATCAACCGGCTGATGCCGTTCGCGGACCGTGGTCGCGAGCTGGGGGTCGACCTGATCGTCTACCCGGTCGAGTGGGTGGAGCTGGACGACCAGAACCGGCTCAAGGCGGGCGATCGGGTTCTGGATGCCGTCTGGCGGATGTTCGTCCCGCCGTTCGTCAACGACAGTCCCGGGATGGAGGCGGTCCGGACCGCGAACGCGGCCGGCACCTTCCAGATGTACCTGCCGACGGCGGTCTGGCTGCTCAGCAACAAGACGATCTTCGCCTGGCTCTGGGAGGACCTGGACCAGCTGACCGAGGAGGACGCCGAGGTGGTCCGGGCGACCATCCCGCGGACGTGGGTCTACGGTCCCGAGCTGCGGCAGCGCACGATCGACGAGCGGGAACGGCTGGTCTTCAAGCCGACCGACGACTACGGCGGCCACGGTGTCTTCATCGGTCCGCTCACCTCGCCGGAGGACTGGCAGACCGCGCTGGACACGGCGGACGGGCCGCACATCATCCAGGAGCTGATCGAGGCCGATCCGCTGACCATGCAGTTCCTCGAGCCCGAGACCGGCGACGTCGTCGAGGCCGAGGTCTCGTACTGCGTGTCGACCTATCTGTTCGACCGCATCCCGGCCGGTGTCTTCAGCCGGTTCTCGCCGCCTGGTGCCGGTGGCGTGGTGAACCTGACCCAGGGCGCGCTCACCGGCGGCCTACTGCTCGTGAACGACTTGGAGGCCTGAGATGACGACCCCCGACCTGACTTTCGACTGGCTGCAGACACCCTTCGACCACTGGGAGCAGTTGCCACAGGCAACAAAGGATGAGGTGCTGGCGGCCGGCGCGGAGGACTGGAGCAAGGTCTTCGCCGGCGTACTGACCTTCAACAAGTCCTGGCGACCGCTTCGCCCGGTGCTGATCGAGCAGGCCAAGTACGACGAGTTGGCGCGGGTGATGGACCGGCTGCTCCAGCTGATCCTGGAGACCGCGATGCGGCGGGCGACGACGGCTGGTCAGCTGCGCAAGCTGCTCGGTACGCCGGACGGCCTGATCGAGTACCT
Organism: Kribbella voronezhensis; assembly: GCF_004365175.1. Taxonomy (NCBI): domain Bacteria; kingdom Bacillati; phylum Actinomycetota; class Actinomycetes; order Propionibacteriales; family Kribbellaceae; genus Kribbella; species Kribbella voronezhensis. The sequence goes on from NZ_SOCE01000001.1 coordinate 4,780,911, forward strand.
GGACGACGAGGAGGTGCTCGACGAGCACCTGATCCAGTCCGGCCGCCCCGACGTCCTGGTCTGCGACGGCGTACCGAAGTTCGTCGAGTTCAACATCGGCAGCGAGGTCGGGTGCGTGTGGGACACGGAGAAGGTGTCCACCCGGTTCCTGGAGATGTTCACCAGCCGCGGGCTGGAGCGTTCGGTGCCGGTGCAGGCACCACCGTCGCCGATCGACGGCCGGTACCGCGCGATGATGAAGTACCTGGACCTGAAGCCGGGGGACCGGCTCACGATGGTGATGCGGACCGACGGCGAGTACCCGGGCAACGACGACATCCCCGCGCTGGTGCGGATGCTCGATCCGTTCGTCGAGCGCGGTCAGGCGCTCGGCATCGACATGGACTGCGTGCCGATCCAGTGGCTCTCGATGGATTCCGAGGGCCGGCTCAACCACGACGGGCGGCCGGTGGAGTCGGTCTTCCGGCTCTACGTCTGCACCGACATGCCGCAGAACCCTGGCCAGGCTGCGCTCAAGGCCGCGGTGAAGGCCGGTACGTCGAAGATCTTCACCTCGTCGGCCGGCTGGCTGCTGGCGAACAAGCTGCTGCTGACGTGGCTGTGGAGCGACCTCGACCAGCTCGCCGCGGAAGATCAGGAGCTGGTACGCCGGCACGTCCCGTGGAGCCGCATGCTGACGGCCGACCTGGTCGACGACGCCCTTGCCAGGCAGGCCGAACTGGTGCTCAAGCCTGCCGACGAGTACGGCGGCTCGGGGGTCCTGGTGGGCCACGAGACCGACCCGGACGAATGGCGAGCAGGCCTCGCCGAAGGCGTTCGGCGTGGCGACTTCCTGCTCCAGGACTACGTCCGGCCGGATCGCCTGACGATGGACTTCACCAACCTGGAGACCGGTGAGCAGCTGCGGACCGACGTGCCGTACTCGGTCGGGCCGTACACGTTCGGACGGCAGTCCTTCGGGTGCTTCCTCCGCGTCGGGTCGCACGAGCACGGCGAAGTACTGAATCTGAAGCGGGCCGTCCATGTCACTGGGCCGCTGCTGGTGTCGCCGCGATGACAGCGTTCGACTGGGCCGACCGGCCCGGTTTCGATGCCTGGGGCAACTTGGCGGACGGCCTGCGAGCCGACATCCTGGCGGCCGGTGGGACGGGGTGGCAGGACGTCTTCCACGAGATCGCCACCTACAACGAGACCTGGCGCCCATTGCGGCCGGTTCTGATGGACAAGGCGTGGCTGGAAGAGCTTTACGCGCTGAGCGACCGGATGCTGCAATTGCTGTTCGACTGCTGCCGCCGCCGGGCCAGTACGGCGGGGGAGCTGCGGAAACTGCTCGGGATCCCGGATGGCCGGGTCGAGTTCCTCGACGACTCCGAGCCGCTCGGCGAGCACCTGCTGATGTCGGGCCGCCCGGACATCCTGCTCACCGACGGCGTACCGAAGTTCGTGGAGTTCAACGTCGGCAGCGATGTCGGCAGCGTCTGGGACTCCGAGAAGGTCTCGGCCCGCTTCCTCGATCTCTTCCGTACGACGGGGTTGGCGGACCGGCTTCCGGTGGAGGCGCCGCTGTCGGCGGTCGACCGGCGTTACGCCGCGATCCGCGAGACGCTCGGGTTGCCCGCCGGCGCCCGGCTGACGATGGTGTTCCGGACGGATGGCGAGTATCCGGAGTCGCACGATCCGGAGAAGCTGGTCGAGTTGCTGCAGCCGTTCGTCGTACGGGGGCGTGAGAACGGCTACGACATGGACGTGCAGCCGGTCGACTGGCTGACGCTGGGGTCCGATGACCAGTTGATCGGCCGGGGGCGCCGGGTCGAGGCGATCCTTCGGCTGTTCGTGTGTTCGGAGATGTCGCCGACCGTCGGCTTGCGGGCGATCAAGGACGCCTTGCAGGCCGGGACGGCGTCGTTGTTCACCTCTGCCGCGTCGTGGTTGATCAGCAACAAGTTGGTGTTCGCGTGGTTGTGGGAGGACGCGGCTGAGCTTCCTCCTGAGGATGCTGCCTTGGTTCGTGCGCACCTGCCGCGGACGCGGATGCTGACCTCCGCGCTGGTGCCGTCCGTCCTGGCTGAGCGGGAGCAGTTGGTGCTCAAGCCCGCGGACGAGTTCGGTGGCTCGGGAGTTGTGGTCGGGCGGGAGGCGTCGCCGGAAGAGTGGACGGCGTTGGTTTCGGAGGGCGTCACTGAAGGGCTGCACCTGGTGCAGGACTACACGCGTCCGGACCGGATGACGATGGACTTCGTGCACCTGGAGTCCGGGGTGCACGAGGAGGCCCAGGTCCCGTTCTCGATCGGGCCGTACACCTTCGGCCGGCAGGGAGCCGGTTGCTACGTCCGAATCGGGAGCCAGGGCGAAGGTGAGGTCCTGAACCTCAAGCGCAACGTGCACGTCACCGGCTCGCTGCTGCTCGGTGACGCGTGATGTCAGCGGTACTCCAGTACCCGTGGCCCGACCGCCGGTTGGTGGATCGCGCTTCTGGTGAGGCCGGCGGCGGTCGCGAGTTCGTCGTACTCGGCCAGTGTGCGCTCCCGGCCGTGGCCGAGGACGAGCATCAGCAGGTCCATCGAGGCGAAGGCGATCGGCGAGGTCTCGGCGGACTCGACCACCAGCACGCAGCCACCCGGCTTGAGGGCCCGGGCGGCCTGGCGCAGCGCATCGGTGGCGGCCTCGTCCTCGAAAGAATGCAGCAGATAGCGGAACACGAAGACGTCCGCGCTGGGCAACTCGAGCTCGAACAGATCACCGGCCAGTACGTCGGTGCGCTCGGTCAGCTGCTTCGCTCGGAAGCGTTCCAGAGCAGCGGGTGCACTGACGGGCAGGTCGACCAGGGTGCCGCGCAGGTGCGGGAGTGCTTCGAGCAGGCCGACCAGTTGGGCACCCGTGCCGCCGCCGACGTCGACGACATGCCCGTACGCCGACCAGTCGAGCGCGGCCGCGAGCAGCGGCGCCTCCTGGACGGCGCGGATCTCCATCAACTCGTCGTACGACCCGGCTGCCTTGGGATCGAGGCTGGTCTTGTTGCCGGCGGCAACCGGCCCGCCGGCTTTCACGGTGCCGAGCAGCTCGAAGAAGGCACGGTCCATGTGGCCGCCGAAGCCGTCCAGGTCCAGCCAGCGGCGCAGGCCGCCGGGTGCGTCGTCGAGCAGCCACTTTCCGGACTCGCCGAGCTCGTATCCGGTGGCGGTGCCGCTGAAGATGCCGCGGGCAACCAGGTAGCGCATCAGCCGGCTGAGGGCCTGCTCGTCGGCTCCGGCCTTGTCGGCCAGGGCGCTCAGCTCGATCGGGCCGGCGGCGAGCAGATCGGCCAGTCGCAGGGTGGCGGCCGCCCGGAGCGCCATCGGCGGGATCAGATCGGCCATCGCGGCCAGCTCGGCGGGACCCAGTGGGTCGGTCATCCTGACTCTCCTGTCGATTGCGCTACGGGGGTCTGCTCGGGCTTCTGTGCGGCGCCGCGCAGGTGTCTGGCCAGCGGGATCACGGTGGCGGCCAGCAGCACCAGTGCGGAGACGAGGATGGTGGCCTGCAGCCCGATCCCGGCGACGGCCGCGCCGGTCAGTGCGCTGCCCAGCGGGATGCCGGCGACCGCGACCGCACCGACGACGCCGAAGACCCGGGTCTGGAGCTCGACCGGGATCCGCTCGTACAGCACCGCGCCGACGACGGGATTCACGCCGGCCATTCCGAGGCCCGCGAAGAATGTCACCACCAGGACCACGGTGAGGTTGCCGGTGAGGCCGAGGACGAGAATCTTCGGCGCCCCGCCGATCGCCGCTCCGACGAAGAACGACAGCATTTGCGGAATCTTTGTCGCAAAGATCGTGAAAAGCAGGTTGCCGGCCAGCGAACCGGCCGCGAAAACTCCCATGATCCAGCCGAGTCCGGTCGCCGAGCCGAATTCCTCGCGAACCCACAGCGGCAGCAGCACGACGCCGTTCGCGTATTGGAAGAAATTAACCATGAACAGCATTCCGAGCATACCGAGCAGAATGCGGTCGGAGCGCAGGAACGCGAACCCGCCGGTCAGGGCTCGCCAGTACGGCTCCTTGGCCGGTGTGGCGGTTTCGGGCTCAGCTGCGGGGTTGACCAGCAGGCCGACCAGGAGCGCCGCGACGGCGTACGTGCCGGCGTCGAGCCAGATCGTGTGGTGGGGCCCGATGGTTGCGACCAGGACGCCGGCCAGTGGGCCGCCGATCAGCCCCGAGGTGCGGTTCATCGCCTCATATGCGCTGGTCACGCGCAACATCGGGATGCCGGACTCGGCTGTGGTGGGACGCAGCAGCACGTGCTTCGTGCGGTCGCTGACGCCGCGCAGACCGCCTGAGACGCCGATCAGCAGGCAGAGTTGGACGAAGCCGAGTTGGCCGATCGCGGCCACCAGGCCCATCGCCACCGCGGAGCCCAGGTCGCAGCAGACCGACGTACGGCGCATGCCGAAACGGTCCGCGATCGGTGCCGCGAGCACGCTCGTCAGCAGGTACGGAATCATTTCCGACGCGGCCACCAGGCCCATCTTCGCGGCACTGCCCGTGCTGATCAGGACAAGCCACGGAATTGCCACCAGAGAAAACCGGCTGCCGAATGTCGAGAACACATCGGCGGTGAGTAGTGCGTAAAGACCGAGTCGTTTGCCCCGGACCTTCTCCGGCATGGTCACCCCCTGCTGCGTCGAGACCGCCCCCGAGGCACACAGTACGACATGGAAAAGGTTCAGGTAAGTGCTCCGGTGGGGGATTCAGCGGAGATTTGGAGAATGCCGAGGCTGCATTTTGCCGCGCCCGGAAACGGGTGCACTCAGGGGAGGAAGACATGACGGAGATCACTGGGGACGCGGAGCGGATCGTGGCGGCGCTGGCGGCCGGTGGCGGGCAACTGGACCCGTACCCGCTGTACGCCGAGCTGCACGAGCTGGGGCAGGCGAGCGCGTTGACCTCCGGCAAGCTGCCGTACGCCGCGGCCGCCTACGGGTACCGGGCGGTCGACCAGATCATGCGGGACGCGACCTTCGAGGTGCACGACGCGCTCCGGCTGGAGCCGATGAGCCCGACCTGGCGCGAGCACCCGGTCCTGGTCACGTTGATGAACTCGATGATGTTCAGCAACGGCGACCGGCACGGCCGGATGCGCGCGCTGTTCCGCAAGGTGTTCACGCCGCGCCGGGTGCAGGAGATGGAACCCGACGTGATCGCGATCGCCGCCGAGCTGCTGGACCGGATCGAGCTGCTGGGTGCGGGGGGCGCCGAGGTCGACTACATGGCCGAGTTCGCCTATCTGCTGCCCGCGCGGGTGGTCGGCCGGCTGCTCGGGCTGCCGGACGACGACATCAGCTGGTTCCGCGCGCAGGTGGACGTGATCAACGACTGGCTGGACTTCCGCCGCAAAGGGCCCGAGGTGCTCGCCGCTGCCGATCAGGCGGCCGCCGACATCACGACGTACTACCTGGATCTGATCGCGCAGCGCCGGGCGAAGCCTGAGGGAGACCTGATCAGCGACCTGACCCGGGCGGTTGCCGACGGCACCCATCAGGTGACCGATCTGGAGCTGGTCGGCAACCTGCTGGTGCTCTTCAACGCCAGCTTCAGCACCACGATCCACCTGTTCGGCAACGCGCTACCGCTGTTGCTGGGTAGTTCTGACGGGCGGGCGCAGCTGTTGAAGGACCCGGCGGCGTACGTCGAGGAGGTGCTGCGGTACGACACCCCGGCGCATGTGTTCATCCGGCTGGCGAGTCGGGACACCGAGTTCCTCGGCGTACCGCTGAAGGAGGGGCAGCTGGTCGCAGTACTGACGGGGGCGGCCAACCGGGATCCGCGGCGGTTCGCCGAGCCGGACCGGTTCGATCCGGACCGGCCGGACAACCAGCCGATCAGCTTCGGTGCCGGCGCGCACTACTGCCTGGGAGCCGCACTCGCCCGGACCGAGGCGCAACTGGCCCTGCCGATGGTCGTCGAGCGGTTCCCGCAGTTGGCACTCGGCAGCGAGCCGGTCCGCACCGACCAGTTCATCCTGCGCGGCTACAAGTCGCTGCCGGTCACCGTCTCGTCGCTGGTTACGGCCGGGGGTAGTGCTGATGCATCAGGGTGATGTCCTTCAGTTCCGCGTCGCGCGGCATGTCCAGCACGTTGCGGATGGTCCGGGCCATCGTCTCGGGCTGCACCCACTCGTCCGGCTGGTACTCCTTGCCCTCCTGCGCGTGCACCTTCGCCTGCAGCGGCGTGGCGACGCGGCTGGCGAAGATGCTGCTCACCCGGACCCCCTTGTCGAACTCCTCCAGCCGGAGCGTCTCGGCGAACGCCTTGAGGCCGTACTTGCTCATCGTGTAGCCGATCCAGCCCGGCCACGGGTAGAGGCCGACGAGCGAGTTGACCAGTACGACGGTGCCGCGGCCTGCCCGGAGCGCAGGCAGGGCGAGCCGGGTCAGCTCGGATGGGCCGACCAGGTTCACCTCGAGATGCTCGCGGATGATCGCCGGGTCGCTGTCCTCGAACGGGCGGCCCTCGCAGATGCCGGCCGCATGCACGACTCCGGCGAGACGGTCGGGGAAGGTGAGCGTGCCGGCCAGGGTGTCGGCGTGGCCGATGTCCCCGGTCAGCACCTGGCTGCCGGGCAGTTCCACGGCCAGCTTGTCGAGCGCTTCGCGGTTGCGCCCGAACAGCACCAGGGCGCGGCCATCGGCGTACAGCAGCCGGGCCAGTGTGCTGCCGATGCAGCCCGAGGCGCCGGAGATCAGGATCGCGTCGTTGTCAGCCATGGCCGGACTGTAGACGAAGTCGGGCATTTTCGGCAGTGTTCGGAAATCACCATCAGGGGATCACCGTGAGCGAGGAGCAGCCAGTGTCGAGTGCGCCCAACCCAAATGTCATCTACCCATTCTCCGATCGTCGGCGCACTGTTTTCCTGAAACCCCTGATTACGGTTCCCTATGTCCAAATCGGGGAATTCACCTATTACGACGACCCGGATGACGCGGCCGGTTTCGAGCGCAACAATGTGCTTTATCCGTTCGGCCCGGAGAAGCTGATCATCGGCAAGTACTGCCCGATCGCGGCCAAGGCGACCTTCCTGCTCTCCTCCGCCAACCACCCGCTGGTCGGCGTGACGGCGTACCCGTTCTTCATCTTCGGCGGCGAGTGGGCCGAGCGGACCCTCGAGCCTGCCCTGGGCGCCCCACGCAAGGGCGACACGGTGGTCGGCAACGACGTCTGGATCGGGTACGGCGTCACCGTGATGCCCGGCGTGACGATCGGCGACGGCGCGATCATCGCCACGGGAGCCGTGGTGACCACCGACGTCCCGCCGTACTGCGTCGTCGGCGGCAACCCGGCGCGCGTCATCAAGCAGCGGTACCCCGAGGAAGACGTCGCTCGCCTCCTCCGAGCCGCCTGGTGGGACTGGCCGGTAGAGCTCGTCACCGAACACGCCCACACCATCTTCACCGGCACCCCGCGGGAGGTCGAGGAGATCGCGCTCAAGGCGGGGTTGGTGGAGGAGGAGTAGGGGCGTGTAGCCCACGCCACCACCCCGCCCATGCGGGGTGCCTGGGCGGCGATCGTGCTGTGACGCACGAGCCGAGATGCCGCTGAGCTGCACACCTGGAAGACAGGCCTGCGAGCTCGCACCAGAGCGCGCAGTAGCTACCGGGTGGCTCGCCTTGGCGACTCCCGCACCTTGGCCACCGCGGCGATGCGCCGGTCCGAACCCGCCTTCCCTCACCCGCACATGACGGCGAGCCCGAGCCAGGCACCCACCAAGCGGGCGACGGAGGAACCCGCGCCTAGGGGTGGGAGCCAGCCGCCGGAGGACGCGACGCAGGAGCGCCCGTGGGCTACACCCGCTGCAAGTGCTCACCCAGGCGGCGGACGGTGACGGCTGCGGCTACCGCGTCGCTGCGGGCGTTGCCGTGGCGGCCGTCGGCGCTGTACAGGCCTGGGTCGGTGGAGAGCGGGTGGTCGGTGAGGTGGACGTGGATGGTGTTCAGGCGGGCGGCCATCGACTGGGTGCGCTCGGCCAGCACGCTCATGCGGGTGCGGAGGCCGGGGCGGAGCCAGTCGACGACGGCGGGGGAGTAGCCGACGTTGAACATGCCGAGGGTGATGACGTCGGCGCCGGCCGACTGCAACGCGGCGACCATTGCGGTCAGCTCGGCGTCGACGGCGTCCGGGTTGTAGCGGGCGCTGAAGGCGTCGTTCCCGCCACCGACGACCAGGGCCAGATCCGGCTCGAAGGCGAGCGCTGGTTCCAGCTGTTGAGCGCGGATCTCGTGCGCCCGCAGCCCGCTCACACCCAGGTTCAAGTACTCCAGCGACGGCCCGGCTGACCGCAGCTCAAAAGCCAGCCGATCAGCCCACTGCAGGTCGCTGTAGCCGGGCACTGGCTCGCACAGCCCTTCGGCGACGCTGTCACCCAGTACTACGAATCGCCGCCACGGGTGACCGGTCAGCAGCTTCAAAGACTCGCCCTCGGCGAGGCAGTACTCGTCGGTGGCCTCGGTGGTCATGCCGCCTCCTCAGGCGTCGGCGCCTTGTAGTGCGCGAGCTCAACAGGTCGCCGCCACAGCCGGTACACGGGTACGAGCGTCACCAGCAGCAGGATCACCCCAGACGCCACCACAGCCGGCCGCAGCCCGACCACAGCGACTCCCCACCCAGCGAGCACCCCACCGATCGGGATGCCGATGAAGGCGATCGCCCCCGTCACCCCGAACACCCTGGTCTGCAGCGCAGCCGGCACCCGCTCGTACAGCGTCACGCCCATCACCGGGTTCACCGCTGCGTTCGCGACGCCACAACAGAAGCTCACGGTGACCACCAGCCACAGGTGATGCGACAGCCCGAGCGTGAACAGCCGGGGCGCTCCACCGACCGCAGCGCCGATCACGAACGACCCGTACTGCGGCAGGCGCGGCCCCAACACGGTGAAGATCACGTTGCCGAGCAGTGCACCAGCAGCGAACCCGCCGAAGAGCAGTCCGAGCGCTGCGGGCGACTTGAGCACCTGCTCGACCCAGAGCGGCACGAAGACCGCAGTACTGGCCTGGTTGAACACGTTGAGGAAGAAGATCATCACGATCATGCCGAGCAGCAACTGGTCCTTGCGGATGTATGCGAAGCCACCGCGCAGCGCCCGGAAGTAGGGCTCACGCTCGGGCACCGGCTCGCCGGAGGCAGCCGGTGGGAGCCGGACCAGCGAGCCGATCAGCGCGGCGCAGACCAGGAACGAGATCGCGTCCACGGTGATCGCTTTGTTCGGCCCGATCCAGCTGATCAGCAGACCACCGAGCGGCGCCCCGATCAGCGTGGCGGTCCGGGTGAACCCCTCGTACGAGGAGGTGACCCGGATCATCTTCACCCCGGCCGCGTCGGCCATCGGCTTGAGCATCACGTGCTTGACCCGGTCGCCGAGGCCGCGCAGCGCGCCCGCGACGGCGACCAGCAGGCACAACCCGATGAACGACGACCCGGGCGACAGCACGATCACGGCCATCGCGACCGCGCTGCCGAGGTCGGTGACGATCGACGTACGGCGTAACCCGAACCGGTCGGCCAGGGGAGCGGCGAGCACACCCGATACGACGTACGGGAGCATCTCCGCGCCGGCGACGAGGCCCATCTTCGCCGGGCTGCCGGTGGTGGTCAGCACCAGCCAGGGGATCGCCACCATCGACACGCGGTCGCCCAGGACAGACAGCACGTCCGCCGTGAACAGCGCTATCAACCCCGTCCTGCGACTCATGACCAGCTCGCGAAGGTGCTCGTGGTGCGGCTCATGACTGGGAGGCGTAGCTGGCTCGCAGGGCGACCTTGTCGACCTTGTGCGCGGACGTGAGCGGCAGCTCGTCCAGGAACTCGACAGTGCGCGGAGCCCACATCTCGTTGAACTCGTCGCGCACCAGCTTGCGCAGCTCCTGGTCGGTGACGACTGCACCCGGGTAGCGCACGACGTACGCGTGCGGCACCTCACCGAACGCCTCGTCCGGTACGCCGATCACAGCAGCGGCCTGCACTCCGGGCACGGACTGCAGCAGGTCCTCGATAGGCCTGCAGTACACGTTCCAGTTGCTCGCGCCCGTGACGATCGTGTCCTGCACCCGGTCCACGACGTACAGGTAGCCGTCCGCGTCCAGGTAGCCCAGGTCGCCCGTGCGGACCCAGCCGTCGACGATCGCGCGCTCCGTGAGGTCCGGACGCCCCCAGTAGCCGACGAAGCGCAGCTTGCTGGTCGCGTAGATCTCCCCGGTCTCGCCCGGCTTCAGGACGTGCCCGTCGGCGTCGCGGATCTCCACCCGGACGTCCCCGTACGGCGCTCCCGAGGACCGCAGCCGCTCGGGGTGCTCCGGGTCTTCGGTGAGCCCTGGCTGGGCAGTGACCACGATGACTTCGCTCAGCCCGTAGACGATCCGCAGTACCGGTCCGAACCGCTCGATGGCCTGCCGTAGCCGCGACGGCGCCGCAGGGCCGGCGCCGACGTTGAGCATGAACAGGCTGCTCACGTCGGTCGTCGGCAGGTCCGGGTGGTCCAGTAGTTGGTAGAGCAGGGGCGGTGACACGTACGTCGAGTTGATCCGCTCGCGCTCGATCGTCGCCAGCGCGCGGCCCGCGTCCCACTGGTCCTCGAGGAACAGCACGCCGCCCATGAACAGGTTGAAGAAGCTGGTGATCTGGCCGCTCGCGAACGCCATCGGCGAGTGCGACAGGTGCCGCAGTACCGGCAGGCCGGCGGCCAGGTAGTCGGCGGCCAGGGTCAGGATCTGCTCGTAGAACGCCTGCCGGTGGTGCACCAGCTTCGGCTCGCCGGTGGTGCCGCTCGTCTGCAGGCAGGTGGCCGGCTCGTAGTCGCCAGACTCCGGCTGGAACGGCTCGGCAGCTCTCGCCGCGAGCAGGTCCGGCCCGAGCCCGCCGGGCCCGAGGCAGTGAACCGGTACGCCGAGTTGGACGGCCAGCCGCTCGCCGAGCACCGCCTTGGTGGTGGCGTCGTAGACGAAGACATCCGCCTCGGACAGCCGGGCGAACGCCTCGATCTCGCGCCGGCCGGCGATCGGCGCGATCCACATCGTCCGCGCGCCGACCAGGTGCAGCGCGAGTTGCAGGGCCGGGAGCTCGATCGTGTTGCCCGCGAGCACCAGCACACCGGTCCCGGCTCCGACTCCGCGCTTCTGGAGGACAGCGGCCAGATCGAGCACCTGCTGCCGCAACTCGGCGAAGCTGAGCCTTCGGCCACCGGCAACGATCGCGTCGGCATCGCCGTACTGCGCGAACAGCCGCAACGCGGCCACGACATAGGAACCGGACTTTTCCAGGCTTTTGTCCAGCACGATATCGACCGACATCACACCCCACCCTCCTCGATCCGGCCCGAGCGTACGTCGAGAATTCCGCGGCCACCAGTTCTCGGTGAATTCAAGCGAGTAATTCAAAGCTCCCGTTGACGTGTCAGGGATCCGGAACTAGGTTTCCGTCACCGCCATACGCGCAGGGCAATTCTCGCCCGTCGCGCGCCAACCCATTGGGGGGTTGTTCCATGCGCATTCCCAGTAGTCTCCGTACGGCCGCGGTGGCCGCGGCCGTCTCACTCGCGGGCTCCAGCCTGGTGTTCACCGGATCGGGGGCGTCGGACTCCTCCGACGGTCACCGCTCCGAGTGGGTCGGGAGTTGGGCGGCCGGTGTCTCGCACGGCGAGGCGACCGGCTTCACCGCCACCGGCCTCAACAACCAGAGCGCCCGCTACGTGGTCCGGCCGTCCGTGGGGGGCGACAAGGTCCGGATCCGGTTCTCCAACATCTACGGCGACCGGCCGATCCAGATCGGTGCCGCCACCGTGGCCAAGGCGGACACCAGTACGCCGGTCGCCTCCGACATCGACACCGCGTCGCTGCGGACGCTGACCTTCAACGGCTCGCCGACCGCGGTGATGAACAAGGGCGCCGAACTGCTCAGCGACCCGGTCAACCTGCGGGTGCCCGACCTGAGCACGCTGGTGATCAGCGTCTTCTACCCGACCGCGACCGGCCCGACGACCTGGCACGCCTCGTCGACGCAGCAGAACTTCTTCGGTCCCGGCGACCTGACCAGCGCGGCCGACGGTACGCCGTACATCACGACGCGGGCCTGCTGCTGGACGTTCCTGTCCGGCGTCGACGTGCAGACCGACCACTCCGACGGCGCCATCGTCGTGCTGGGTGACTCGATCGCGGACGGCCTGCTCAGCACGCTGAACGGCAACAACCGCTGGCCCGACCAGCTCGCCGAACGGCTGGCGGCCGACCACCGCCACGACACCCCGGGCGTGCTGAACGTCGGCATGGCCGGCAACCGGCTGCTGCACGACAGCCCGGACCCGATCCTCGGCGCCCCGAACGGCATCGAGCAGCTCGGCGTCAACGCCCTGGCCAGGCTGAACGAGGACGTCTTCGCCCAGACCCAGCCCAAGGTCGTCATCACCCACCTCGGCGTCAACGACATCTGGATGGACGACGCTCCGGCCGACCAGATCATCGCGGCGCTCAAGCAGATCAACAGCCAGTTGCACGAGCGCGGCATCCGCAGCCTCGGCGCCACCATCACGCCGTACGGCGGTTTCACCACCCCCGGTGGCTGGACCCCGGAGCGCGAGCAGACCCGGCAGACGGTCAACGCCTGGATCCGCAGCACGCACGAAACGGACGGGTTCATCGACTTCGACAAGGCCGTTCGCGACCCTGCCGACCCGACCAGGACCCTGGCCGCGTACGACGGTGGTGACCACATCCACATGAGCGATGCCGGCTACCAGGCGATGGCCGACGCGATCCCGTTGCAGCTGGTGCGGTGAGGGATGACCACCGCCGCACAGGTGCTCAAGGGGCTGTTCAGCGCAGCCGGTCTGGACGACCCGTACCAGTACTACGCCGAACTGCACCAGCTCGGACCCGTCTGCCTGCTCGACGACGGCGGCCCCTATGCGGCGGTGGTCACCGGTTACGAAGCCGCCGACCAACTGCTTCGTGATCAGCGCTTCCGCGTCACCGACGACGCGTTCACCGACGAACGCAGTGGGTCGGGATGGCGTGAGCATCCGCTGCTGGCGGTGCTCAACAACTCGATGATGTACAGCAACGACAGCCGCCATACGCAGGCCCGGCGGTTGTTCCACCAGGTGTTCACCCCGCGCCGGGTGGTCGACCTCGAGCCGGCCGTCAGCCAGTTGGTCGACGGCCTGCTGGACGCGATGGCGGAGCGGCTCGCCACCGACGGGAAGGCGGACTTCATGACGGAGTTCGCCTACCTGTTGCCGAGCAGCGTGGTGGCTGCGCTGCTCGGCATCCCGCAGAGCGACCTGGCCTTCTTCCGGCCGCGGGTCGAGCGGATCAACGATTTTCTCGACGTCACCGGCAAGACCGACGAGGTGCTGGCCGCCGCCGACCAGGCGACGGTCGAGCTGTCGGAGTACTACCGGTCCCTGTTGGCTGAAAGGCGAGCCGCTCCGGAGGGCGACCTGATCAGTCAGCTGGTCGCGGCGATCGACGCCGGCGAGCACCAGGTGTCCGACGACGATCTGATCAGCAACCTGCTGGTCTTGTTCAACGCCAGCTTCGTCACCACCATCCACCTGATCGGCAACGGGATGCGGCTGCTGCTCGACCGGCCGGAGGTGCGGAAGGCCGAGGTCCCGGCGTTCGTCGAGGAAGTCCTGCGGTACGAGGCGCCGGTGCAGTTCGTCGCGCGGTTCTCGAACGAGGAGACGACCTTGGCCGGCACGGTGATCCCCGCCAAGCAGTTGGTGCTGGTCATGCTCGGCGCGGCGAACCGGGATCCCTCCCGCTACAAGGATCCGGACATCTTCGACCCGGCGCGGACCGACGTGAAGCCGCTCAGCTTCGGTGCGGGACCGCACTACTGCCTGGGTGCCGCGCTCGCGCGCGCCGAGGGGCGAATCGCCTTCCCGCGTCTGCTGGAACGGTTCCCGTCCTTGCGACCGGCCGGACCACCGGTTCGCAATCCACAACAGTTCCTCCGTGGCTACAAGTCGATGCCGGTGGCGCCATGACGATCATTGGGACAGCCGATGAGATCCTTGCCGAGTTGCAGACCGACGCCGGTCGTCGGGCGCCGTACCCCTTGTACGAAAGGCTGCATGCGCTCGGGCCCGTCAACCTGACACCCGCCAGCCCGGCGTACGCGGCAGTGGCCAACGGGTATGCGGCCGTGGACCAGATCCTGCGCGATCCCCGGTTCGTCAAAGGTGGTCCACCACCCGCACCGGACGCGGATCCGATCACGACGGCGCTGAGCAACTCGATGATGTTCCGGACCGAGCCGGACCACGGCCGGATGCGGCGTGCCTTCCATGCGGCGTTCACGCCAAGACGGGTGGCGGCGCTGGAACCCGAGATCACAGCGCTCACCGATGACCTGCTGGATCGCCTTGCAGGCCTGGGTTCTGACGGTCCGGTCGACTTCATCGCCGAGTTCGGCTACCTGTTGCCGGCCGGCGTGATGAGTGCGCTGCTCGGCATCCCGGCGCCCGATCTGGACTGGTTCCGGACCCGGGTGCAGCGGGTCGAGGACTACCTCGACTTCGGCGGCCGTACTCCGGAGAAGGTTGCCGCTGCCAACAATGCCGCCACCGAGATGTCGGAGTACTACGCGTCGCTGATCGCCGCCCGCCGCTCGAAACCCGGCGACGACCTGATCAGCGCGCTGGTGCAGGTGATCGACGCCGGTGACGGCGACCTCACCGACGAGGAGCTGATCGGGAACCTGCTGGTGCTCTTCAACGCCAGCTTCGTCACCACCATCAACCTGCTCGGCAACGCGATCCCGCCGCTGCTCGAACGGCCTGAGCTGGTGAAGGCGCTCGCGAGCGATCCCGCGGTGGCGGAAGCTTGCGTGGAGGAGGTACTGCGCTGGGACGGTACCGCGCAGCTGGTCGTGCGGACAGCGTCGGAAGACCTCGAGGTAGCAGGGGTCACCATTCCTGAGGGCGGTCTGGTGCTCGTCATCCTCGGCGCCGCCAACCGTGATCCCGCACGATTCCCGAATCCCGAGGTGTTCGACGTCGAGCGACCGGACAAACGGCACATCACCTTCGGCGCCGGGCCGTACTTCTGCATCGGCGCGGTCCTCGCCCGGGCGGAAGGTCGGCTGGCGCTGCCGCGGCTGTTCCAGCGGTTCCCCGACCTGGCGCTCGCGAGCCCACCGGTGCAGAGTGCCGGACTCGCCCTCCGCGGCTTCGCCACCATGCCCGTTGTCCTGGGCAACTGAGACTTCTGGAGAACTCTGATGCCGTTGGATCCGCAGGTCGAGGCGATGCGTTCGCAGCGTGAGACCGAGAAAGTTCCGCAGCTCTACACCCAGACGCTGGCCGAGGCGCGGGCGGCAGACCTGGCCTCGATCCAGGCGGCCGGTGGCTCACTGGAGCAGGTCCACCACGTCGAGGACTTGGTGATGGAGGAGTCCGGCCTGCCGTTGCGGATCTACCGGCCCGAAGGGACCGACCCGCTGCCGACGCTGGTGTACTTCTTCGGCGGCGGCTGGACGCTGGGCAGCATCGACACCGCCGACGGCATCTGCCGGCAACTCGCCAACGCCGTACCGTGCCAGGTGATCACCGTCGGCTACCGGCTGGCGCCGGAGAACCCGTTCCCGACGGCTGTCAACGACTGCCACCAGGCGGTCCAGTGGATCGCCGCCCACGCTGCTGAACTCCAAGTCGATCCTGCCCGCATTGCTGTCGGTGGAGACAGTGCCGGCGGCAACCTTGCCGCCGCAACCACCTTACTGGCAAGGGATTCCGGCCCAGCACTAGCCGCTCAGCTGCTGGTCTACCCGAATACCCTGTACGGCTCCGACACCGCCTCGATGCGCGCCGGTGACGACCCGTTCCTCTTCAACCGGACGTCCGTCGACTGGTACTGGGGCCACTACCTCAAGGACCCGGCGGACGGCCGTAACCCCCTCGCCTCCCCGCTACTGGCCGAGTCGCACGCGGATCTCCCGCCTGCCCTGGTGATCACCGCGGAGTACGACCCGCTCCGGGACGAAGGCGAGTTCTACGCCGAGAAGCTGTACGCCGCGGGTGTGCCGACCCAGCTCAGCCGGTACGACGGGATGGTGCACGGGTTCTTCGCGATGTCCGGCGTCCTCGACGGTGGCCGGAAGGCGATCGCGGAGGCCGCCGAGTTCCTGCAGCGGACCTTCGCCGATGGCTAGTTCACTGGATGACTACGAGCAGCTGGCGTCGCTGCTGCTACCGGCCGGCGTCCGCGATTTCGTTGCCGGAGGCAGCGGTTCCGAGACGACACTCCGCCGGAACCGGTCGGCGCTCGACGCGGTGACGGTGACTCCGCGGGTCCTGACTGGAGTCTCCTCGCCCGACCCGTCGACGCGGCTCCTCGGTACGCCGGCCGCGATGCCGGTCGCCGTCGCTCCGATGGCGTACCAGCAATTGGTGCATCCGGACGGCGAGCTCGCCCTCGCCCGAGCGGCCGCGCACGCTGGAATCCCCTATGTCATCAGCACTTTGAGCAGCCGGCCGCTGGAGAAGATCGCGGCCGAGGCGACCACCTGGTTCCAGTTGTACTGGCTTCGGGACCGTTCGATGGTCGAGTCGCTGATCGATCGGGCCGAGCAGGCGGGGTGTGCGGCGCTGATGGTGACGGTCGACGTGCCGGTGATGGGGCGACGGCTGCGCGACGTACGGAACTCTTTTCAGCTCCCTGCCGAAGTCGTCGCCGCCAACCTCGTCGGGGCGCGGACCGAGGCTCATGTGGGGGTTGCCGGGGCCTCGGCGGTGGCAACCCACACGGCTTCGGCGTTCGAGCCTTCGCTGTCCTGGAATGATCTGGAGTGGATCCGGCGCCGCTGCCGGCTTCCCCTGGTGGTGAAGGGGATTCTCGACCCTCGGGACGCCAGGTGCGCCGCTGAGGCAGGTGCCGAGGCCGTCGTGGTGTCGAATCATGGCGGTCGCCAACTGGACGGCGCGCCGGCCTCGATCGATGCGCTGGCCGCTGTGGTCGAAGTGGCCAATTGTGAGGTGCTGCTGGACAGTGGCGTCCGTAGCGGCACCGACGTACTGCGTGCGCTCGCGCTCGGAGCGTCCGGCGTACTGATCGGGCGACCGTTGCTCTGGGCAATGGCTGTTGACGCTGCCGCCGAAGCGCTCGGGTTGCTCACCGCCGAGCTGACGCAGGCGATGATGCTCGCGGGGTGTGCGACCGTGGCCGATGTCGCCGAGTTGACGACCGGGAGGGCCTGATGGCTGATCTGCAAGTGCTGGACCTGCACGCCTCGCTCACCGATCGCGCGCTGAACTCGATGAACTTCCTCAACGAGATCTCCCACCACTACCCGGACGCGATCTCGCTGGCGGCCGGGCGGCCCTCGGAGGAGTTCTACGCGATCGAGGACCTGCATTCGTACCTGGACATCTTCAGCCGGCACCTGTGCGACGACCTCGGGTACGACGAGGAGGCGGTCCGGCGCACCCTGTTCCAGTACGGGCGGACCAAGGGCATCGTGCATCACCTGGTCGCCCGCAACCTCGCCCTCGACGAGGGGATCGAGGTCGATCCCGAAGCCTTGGTGATCACGGTCGGCTGCCAGGAGGCGATGGTCCTGGTACTGCGGGCGCTCCGGGCCGACCCGAAGGATGTCCTGCTGGTCGTCTCGCCCGCCTACGTGGGCATCACGGGTGCCGCTCGACTGGTCGATCTCCCGGTGCTGTCAGTTGCCGGAGGCAACGATGGTGTCGACCTGGAGGACCTGGTCGCCGTCGTCAAGGCCGCCCGGGCCGAAGGGCTCCGGCCGCGAGCCTGTTACGTCATGCCCGACTTCGCCAACCCGTCCGGGCTGAGCCTCGACCTGGAGAGCCGACGGCGGTTGCTGACGGTCGCGGCGGAGCAGGAGCTTCTGCTGCTCGAGGACAACCCGTACGGGCTCTTCCCAGCCGCGGGTGTGGATCGCGTGCCGACGTTGAAGTCGCTCGACACCGAACGCCGGGTGATCTATCTCGGCTCCTTCGCCAAGACTGCCTTGCCCGGTGCTCGCGTCGGCTATGTGGTCGCGGATCAGACCGTGGCCGCGCCGGACGGCTCGGTCGGCCTGCTTGCCGACGAGTTGTCGAAGATCAAGAGCATGGTCACGGTCAACACCTCGGCCGTCGCCCAGGCGGTGATCGGCGGGAAGTTGCTGGCGAACGACTGCAGCCTGGTCGCCGCGAACCAGCGCGAGCGGGCGATCTACGCGGACAACCTGCGCGCGGTGACCGACGGTCTGGCCGCCCGCTTCCCCGGTGGCGAGGTGACCTGGACCGTTCCGTCCGGCGGCTTCTTCGTCGTCGTCACGGTCCCGTTCGCGGTGGACGACGCGTTGCTCGAGAAGTCGGCCCACGAGTACGGCGTGCTGTGGACGCCGATGAGCCACTTCTACGACGGCGACGGCCCGATCACCGCACTGAGGCTCTCCTGCAGTTCGGTCACTCCGGACCAGATCGATGCCGCACTGAACCGCCTGGCCGCGCTCATCACTGATCAGCTCTGAATTGGTCCTCTCGCCGGGTTGAGAACTGGATCTGTAGGGGAGACCGGTTCGCTTCTACCGTGAAGGTATGACTGAGATCGCGTGTGAGGCACCCCTGCTCCCCGTTGTGGCGCGGCGGGAGCGCCTCGTCACCCGGCAGTTCGCGCTCCTGCTGCTGATGGTGCTCGGCTCCGGGTTGAGCATGTACCTGCTCACCTCGGTCGTGCCGCTCTACCTCGCGGCGAACGGCGCCGGCGGTGTCGGGGCCGGCCTGTCGACCGGCGCGATGATGCTCTCAGCGGTCGCGGTGGAACTGCTGGTACCGCGGATGCTGGGCCGCTTCGGCTACCGCGGCACCCTCGGCCTCGGCTTGGTCCTTCTCGGTGCGCCCTCGCTGGTACTGCTGCTGACCGCCTCGCTTCCGGCCGTCCTGGCCGTCTGCGTGGTGCGCGGTGGCGGCCTGGCGATCATGGTCGTCGGCGCTGTCGCCTTGGTCGCCGACCTCATCCCGGCCCACCGCCGAGGCGAAGGACTGGGCCTGTACGGCGTAGTGGTCGGCGTACCGGCAATCGTTGGCCTGCCGCTCGGGGTCTATCTGACCAACGTGATCGGATTCGGAGCGCTGTTCGTCGTCGCGGCGGTCGCGTCGCTGGGTGGCCTGGCGTTCTTGGCCGGACTGCCAACCCGTAGTACAGAGTCTGAGCCGCAGCACGTGAAGGTGTTGGGTGGGCTGCGGGGGAGCGGCCTGCTGATGCCGACACTCGTGTTCGCCGCGGTGACCGTGGCGGCGGGGATCAGCGTGACCTTCGTACCGCTCGCGGTCTCCGCCGATCGGCACGCGCTGGTGGCTGTCGCGCTGCTCGTCCAGGCGATCGCGGCTCCGGCTGCTCGCTGGGTCGCCGGCCGGTACGGCGACCGGGTCGGGCCGGCCAGACCACTGGTCGCCGCTTTGCTACTGGCCGCCTTCGGTGCGGGCGCGCTGGTGTTCATCGGCAGCGGCGTCGCCGTGGTGGTCGGCGCCGCTGCCTTCGGCCTCGGCTTCGGCGCCGCCCAGAACCTGACCCTCGCGATGATGTACGACCGAGTCGACCGAACCCACTTCGGCCAGGTCAGCGCCCTCTGGAACCTCGCCTACGACGGCGGCTGGGGCCTGGGCGCCATCCTCTTCGGCGCGGTAGTAGCCGGCACGGGCTACCCACTGGCCTTCGGCTTGACCGCAGCAGTAGTAGCCGTCGCAATCGTCCCCGCCTTAAAAGCAGCCCGCACCGCCGCCTAACTCAAAACCTGAGACCACCAGCACCGTCGCGAGTTCGGCAGTTGCCGACGTAGGAGGTGCGTGGGATACGGCGTACGGGGGTCAGAGTTTGCGGAGGCGGACCCAGCGGACGGCGTGGTCGGCGCCTTTGCGGAGGACGAGGGTGGCGCGGGAGCGGGTGGGGAGGATGTTCTCGCGCAGGTTCGGGCCGTTGATGCCGTCCCAGAGTGACTCGGCTTTGGCGATCGCCTCTTCGCGACTCAGTTCGCCGTAGCGGACGAAGTACGACTCCGGGTTGCGGAAGGCGGTCTCCCAGAGTTTGAGGAAGCGGTGCACGTACCAGGAGCGGATGTCGTCGGCCGCCGCGTCGACGTACACCGAGAAGTCGAAGAAGTCGCTGACCGCGAGCCCGCTCTTGCCGTCGGCGTGCCGGGGCGCCGGCTGCAGGACGTTGAGACCTTCGAGCAGCAGGATGTCGGGCTGCTCGACCGTGGTCCGTACGCCGGGCATCCGGTCGTAGTGCAGGTGGGAGTAGACCGGCGCCTCGACGCTGTCCATCCCGGACTTCACCTCGACCACGAAGCGCAGCAGCGCCTTCCGGTCGTACGACTCCGGGAATCCCTTGCGCAGCATCAGATTGCGCCGCTCGAGCTCCGCGTTCGGCCAGAGGAACCCGTCGGTGGTGACGAGCGCGACCCGCGGGTGCTCGGGCCAGCGCGCCAGCAACTCGCGCAGCAATCGCGCCGTGGTGGATTTGCCGACGGCAACCGAGCCGCCGATGCCGATCACGAACGGTGTCCGCATCGCGGCGGGCTTGCCGAGGAACGCTTCGGTGTCGGAGTGCAGCGCGCGGGCGTGCCGGACGTACAGCGACAGGATCCGCGACAGCGGCAGGTAGACCTCGCGGACCTCGTCGATGTCGATCTCGTCACCGAGACCGCGCAATCGCTCGATCTCCTCGGCCGTCAGCGGTGACTCGGTGGTCTCGGCCAGTTGCGCCCAGGCGGCGCGATCCAGCTCGGTGTACGGGGTCACCTCCCGCGGCGGCTGCAGCATGGGGCCCATTCTTCCCATACCCGGCCGGGCTACGCTGACCGGCATGTGCGGCTACGAGACTGCGGGTGTGTCAGTTGTCACACCTGGTCCCTCATGATCGTCGGCGTGGGCATCGATGTGGTCGACGTCGAGCGCTTCATGAAAACGCTGGAGCGCACCCCCGGACTGCGGACCAAGGTGTTCACCCCGGCGGAGGCGAGCAAGCCGCCGGCGTCGCTCGCCGCCCGGTTCGCGGCGAAGGAAGCGCTCGCCAAGGCGCTGGGAGCGCCGGCCGGGATGCACTGGCACGACGCCGAGGTCCGCACCGATGACACCGGTCGGCCGTGGCTGGAGATCACCGGCACGGTTGCCGAGCGCGCTTCGCAGCTGGGAGTTCAGAGCATGCACCTGTCGCTGAGCCATGACGCCGGCATCGCGTCGGCGGTCGTCGTCCTGGAGGGTTGAGATGCGGCACGCCCACACCGTCGAACAAGTCCGCGCCGCCGAGGCCGATCTGATGGCGCGCCTTCCCGAAGGCACGCTGATGCAGCGTGCCGCCAGCGGCCTAGCTGTTGCCATCAGCAACTACCTCGGTCACACGTACGGCGCCCGCGTGGTGCTCCTGGTCGGCTCCGGCGACAACGGCGGAGACGCCTTGTACGCCGGTGCGCAACTGGCCCGCCGAGGCGCCCAGGTCACCGCGATCCTCCTGTCCGACAAGGCCCACGACGCAGGCATCGCCGCCCTCACCGCCGCCGGCGGCCGAATCCACCCACTCGCCTCGTCCGCCAAAGGTGCGGCGATTGCCTCGGCTGACATCGTCGTTGACGGGATCGTGGGGATCGGCGGGCGGCCGGGGTTGAAGCCCGAGGCGCAAGCCGTCGTACAGGTTGCTGTTGACCACGACGTACCGATTGTTGCCGTGGACATGCCTTCCGGGGTGGATGTCGACAGCGGTGAGACGCCGGCCGAGCACGTCAAAGCCGCCTTCACGGTGACCTTCGGTACGCACAAGATCTGTCACTTCGTCGATCCGGCGGCCGCCGCCTGCGGTCCGGTCCACCTGATCGACATCGGCCTGGAGCTCCCGGCACCTGCTGTGTCGGCGATCCAGGACGCGGACATCCGCGAGCGCTACCCGGTCCCGCACGGCGAGTCCGACAAGTACTCCCGTGGCGTACTCGGCCTGATGGCCGGCTCCTCGCAGTACCCGGGAGCAGCCGTCATCGCCACGTCGGGTGCGCTGGCTGGTCCGATCGGCATGCTCCGGTACCTCGGCCCCGACGAGGTCGCGACCGCGGTCCGCGCTGCCCATCCCGAGATCGTCGCGGGTGAAGGCCGGGTCCAGGCGTGGGCGATCGGCTCGGGGTTGGGCGACGAACTCGAGGTCGACAAGGTCCGCGAGCTGCTGAACGCGGAGGAGCCGGTCCTGCTGGATGCCGACGGATTGAAGGCGCTCGACGATTCGGGCGACCACATCGGCGTACTGGCCACTCCGCATGCCGGTGAGCTGGCCCGGCTGCTCGGCGTCGAGCGCTCCACGGTCGAGGCCGAGCGGCTGAAGCACGCGAAGTTGGCGGCGGAGCGATTCGACGTGACTGTCCTGTTGAAGGGCGCGACAACCGTCATCGCGGCCCCCGACGGCCAAGTGCGCGTCAGCAGCAACGCCACCCCCTGGCTCGCCACCGCCGGCGCCGGCGACGTACTGGCCGGCCTCTGCGGATCACTCCTCGCGGCCGGCCTGACCCCGCTCGACGCCGCAAGCCTCGGCGCATACCTCCACGGTGCCGCCGCCCAGCTGGCCTCAGCCTCCGGCCCCCTCACCGCGATGCAGGTGGCCAAGAAGATTCCGGAGGCGACCAGGCTCTTGCTTGATCAGGACATTCCTGGGTAGGACGGACACGTAGTGCCTCCACCGCCCGAGGAGTCCGCACATGAAGCGTCTGCTGGTCCTGCTCGCCGCTCTGCTTCTCGCCGTCCCCCTGCAGGCTTCGGCGGCCGCGCCACCCAAGCCGTACGTCGCGGACCGCAACACCAAGATCGACGTGATGGGGGAGTGGGCACACCCCGACGACGACACGTCCATCATCGGACCGTGCGGCGTCTGGCATCAGCGGTACGGCGTGAAGTGCGGCGTGATCATGGTGACGCGCGGTGAGGGCGGCGGCAACGCGGTCGGTACCGAACTCGGTCCGGAGCTCGGCCTGCGACGGGAGAACGAGGACCGCGTCGCGCACTATCGGTCCGGCACCGTGGACATCTTCAACCTGGACCGGGTCGACTTCTTCTACAACCAGAGCGCCCCGCTGACGCAGTACTTCTGGGACTCCGAGGAGACGTTGCGCCGCGTCACCCGGGTGATCCGGACGACGCAACCGGAGATCTACATCGGCTTCACCCCGACCCTCGCGGCCGGACACGGCAATCACCAGCAGGCCGGTCGATTGATCTGGGAAGGCGTCCTGGCCGCCGCTGACCCGAGCCGCTTCCCCGAGCAACTCCGCGGTCCCGGCGCACTGAGCACCTGGCAGGTGAAGAAGGTCTTCTCCGGCGGTACGACGGCCGGCACGGGCGGCACCACCACAGCCGCGAACTGTACGACCGGCTTCACCCCGGCCGCCGGCAACCTGGACACCGTTGCCGGAGTGTGGACCGGCTACGACTCGCCGTACAAGTGGCCGACGGGCAACCTCCAGGGCCGGCCGGCCGGGACGGCGAAGAGTTGGCAGCAGGTGGCCGACGAAGGCCGCGCCGCCTATCCCACCCAGAGCCGGGTGATGTTCAAGGGGACCTCAGCTCCGGCCTGTCCGCGGTTCGGCATGACCCAGTCGTTCGTGCCGTTCCAGCCGAACACCCTGCCGGACGGTACGCCGAACCCGAAGGCCGGTCAGGACGACGCGATCCTGTTCGGCGCCACCAAGGCCGATCCCGGCGGGCTGCCGGCGGGGACCCTGGAGTACCTGACCTTCTCCCGCTTCTTCAACGTCGCGGGCACGCCCTTCCAGGTAACGGTCCAGCTCCGTGGAAAGCTTGCCCCAGGCGACGTTGCTCTCACGGTTCCACCCGGCTGGACCACCGACGGACCCAAGCACGTCTCCGGGAGCGGCCAGGTCACCTTCACCGTGACGCCGGCGGCCGACGCGCCCGTCAACCAGAACGCGAAGATCTCGGCGCTCTACACCTCCGGCGGCAGGACCGGCTACACCGACAACGTCGTACGGATCGTGTCGCCGGTGGAAGGCCGGTTCCAGCGCTGGGGGAACTGGCAGGAGTACGACGAGTGGCTCGCCGGAACCGCTCCGCAGGCGAACCGGCTCGGGCGATCGGCGGCGATCCAGTCGATGGCCGTCGGCAGCACGATCGCCGTACCGGTCGTGGTGCACAACTGGTCGGAGCAGCCGCAGAGCGGTGATGTATCGCTGGCGTTGCCGGCCGGCTTCACGGTCGACGCGAGCTCGAAGCCGTACGCGAACCTCGCCGCCGGAGCCGAGACCACGGTGACCTTCCAGCTCACCAATACCGACTCGGCCTTGCCCGTCACGCAGAACGTCTCCATACCGATCACCACGACGTACGGCGGTGGCTCGGGCAACGAAGTCCTCACACTGTCCGTGGTGCCGAAGACCGCCATCGCCAAGGCACCCACAGCACCGACTGTCGACGGCACTGCCGGCCCAGGTGAGTACGACGGGCCTACGCTCGACCTCGGCCGCATCTGGCAAGGCGCTGCCACCTGTAGCGGCACGGACGACTGTGGAGTCTCCAGCGCCGGTGAAGGCAGTACTGCCAAGGTCAGCTGGTCGGACGACGCCCTGTACTTCTTCATCCATGTCCGCGACGACTACCAGTCGTACGCCGTCACGCCGGCCGAATGTGTCGGCCACTGGCAGGCTGACTCGGTCGAGATCCTGCTGGACCCGCGGGGCAACTCTTCGCAGGTGCTCAAGGACACTGCGAACACCTTCAAGTTAGGCATCTTCCCGTTCACCAACGACCCGTCCGGCACCAACGGCAACGGTCCGAACGGTCCGTGCTGGTCCCGGGACGCCGACAACCACCAGGGCTACTCGACCGGACCACTGAGCATAGGCAACGCGCCCGGCGTCGAGGTGGCGTCCACTGCGACCTGGGTAGGCAGCAACGAGACCACGACGGCCCACGGCTACACAGGTGGCGGCTACGACCTAGA
Source organism: Kribbella voronezhensis (assembly GCF_004365175.1). Classification (NCBI taxonomy): domain Bacteria; kingdom Bacillati; phylum Actinomycetota; class Actinomycetes; order Propionibacteriales; family Kribbellaceae; genus Kribbella; species Kribbella voronezhensis. The sequence goes on from NZ_SOCE01000001.1 coordinate 4,805,878, forward strand.
GGTGAAGATCCCGCTGGCGGACCTGCCGGCCGCCGTCGACCCGGCTCACCTGGGACTCAACATCACGCCGTACGACAACGACGACACCTCAGCAGCCGGTACGACGACACTGCGGCACATCGACATGAGCACCCGCCTCGGCTGGTCCGCTCTCGGCTCGGTGCAGTCGGATCCGTACCGCTGGGGGCAGGCAACCGTCGACGGCTACACGCCACCAGCAGACCGCCCGACCGTACCGAGCCCGCCCAACGTCTCCAACCCGAACCTGAACGGGGCCTTGTCCCCGCAGACGATCGCGCAGTCGGCACGCAACGGCGTACCGATCTCCGGCCGCGTCCCAAGCACCGACCTGAAGGTTCTGTACGCCGGGTTGGGGCGGGCGTCGGCGGACGTCTACACGTTGTCGCGCGGCTCGGGCACGGCGCGGTTGTTCCTCACCACGGGTCGGCTCGCCGCGATCCCGGTCTACACGACGAGCTGTACGGCCGATCCAGCACCGGACTACGGGTTCACGCCTTGCGCGGTCACCGATGGCGGCATCCCGGCCTGGTCGCCGGACATGAGCGGGCACCTGGTCGGCCAGGCAACAAAGCAGGTCAGCCCTGGCGTTCAGCACTTCTCGATTCCACTGACCTCAGCTCAGCGGGCCCGGTTGGCAGCAGGCGGCCACCTGCTCCTGTCGTACGAATCCAGCCAGAACAAGGTCCAGGCCTTCGACCTGAGGCTGAGCCGCTAGCGGCTGCCGATGAAGGAAAGACCGGTGCCGGGGGCGTTCGTGGGGCTGAGCTGGAGGTTCCCCGAGCTGATGTCGTAGACGACGTCGCCCTTGAGTGCGTCGAGGACCGTCTTCTCCAAGGTGGCGGCGTCGCCCGTGCAGGCTCGGCGGGTGGTGCCCAGTTCACCGAAGGTCAGCTTGTCGCCGGTGTGCGAGACGATGCCCTGGAAGTCGTTGCAGCCGGTCGATCCGGTGACCCGCTCGCCGCTGATCGTGAAGTGAACCTTGTCGGCATCCATCGAGTGCGACGCGGTCTCGCCACTGACCACGGTGTCGAGAGTCCACTTGGTGCCGTCGAGAGGAAGGTCCGGTACGGCGGTCGCGCGGTCGACCAGCGAGATCACGGTGGTCCCCGAGCTGAGTTTCAGCTTGTCGCCGGTCAGTTTCCAGGTCGGTCCGGAGGTCAGCAGCTTCGACAACCAGTCGTCCTGGGCGTGCCGCGGGGCGTCGCAGCCCATGTCGGTGATGGTGAGATCCTTCACGCCGAGCCTGCCGCCGCTGGTGGTGACCTTGTCGGCACCCATCGAATTGCAGCCGGCGTTGGCACTCAGCCGCCCGTCCGGCAGGAACTGCAACTGGATCCGGGTCTTCGGCGCGAGCTGCTTCGGTTTCCCGTTCTCCGTCACCGCGGTAGACAGATAGGACTTCCCCTGCAGGGTCGACCCGCCGGTGCCGGACTCGTCCCCACACCCACTCAGGGCGACGGCCAGTCCGGCCACGACGACAGCAGCAATCATCCGTATCCTCACAACCTACGGACGCCATCGAGCGGCCGGACGTTGCAGAGGTCCGCAGCCTCAGTCCGAGATGTGATCCCGCAGTACTGCCGCGGCGTGCTCGACGTCCCGCTCCGTGGTCGACAAGTGGAAGCCCAACCGGAGGCGCCCGGCCCGGAACGACGCGATGATTCCGGCCTTCTCCAGCAATCCCGGCACGTCGTCGTCCGCGCCGGCCGACACGATGGCCGAGGCGAACGCGGGAGCCTTCAGCCCAGTCTCGCCACGGAACCGCTCGGCCAGGCCGGTGCTGTGCTCGTACAGAGCCGGAATCCCTACCTCCCGAAGGAGTTCCAGCGCGGGCGCGGCCGCGATCCAGCAGTGCCAGGCGGGCGACAGATCAAGGCGTCGGGCGTTCGTGGCGAGCCGCAAGGGTGAGCCGTAGATGCTGTTCCACGGTTCCTCGCCGGCGTACCAGTTGGCATTGAGTGGGGTCAGCTCGTCGAGCAGTTCCGGCTGCACCGTGAAGTACGCCGTACCGCGTGGCGCGAGCAACCATTTGTAACCGCCCGCTGCCGTGAACGCGTACTGCGAGGCGTCGATCGGCAGCCACCCGATCGCCTGCGTGGTGTCGAGCAAGATCCGTACGCCGGTCGCCCGCAACGCGTCGAGATCGGCGACCCGGCCGTCCGACGACTGCACGGCAGACACGGCGACCAGGCTGGTCCCGGGCCGTACTTCGTCCGCGAGCCGTTCCAGCGGCACCTCGCGAACCCGGTGCCCGAGCGCCAAGAACGGGAACGTCAGGCTGGTGAACTCACCCTCCGCGACCAGAACCTCCCCACCCACCGGCAGCCACTGAGCGACCAGCCCCACGAAGGCCGACACCTGACTGCCGACCGCGACCAGGTTCGGATCCATGCCCACCAACTGCCCGTACGCCGTGCGTGCGCGCTGCAGCGGATCGTCATAGCTCACCGGGTTCGCTGTGCCGCCTCGCCAGTCGGCAAGCCCCTGCTGCAAGGCATCCCAGCTCCGTCGGGGAGGCAACCCGAACGTCGGGGTGTTCAGGTAGGTCACCGCGGAATCGAACTCCTGTTGCGCTTCGGCCACTGATGTCATACCTCCAGCCTCGGCAGAATCCAGCTCAAGCACTAGACCGTCCTGCTGTGACGAGATCAAAGCTAGGCTTTGGGGATGGATCCACGGCGACTGCTGATCTTCCGCGAGGTCGCGCGGCTCGGGTCGCTGTCCAAGGCCGCCGACGCACTGGGCTGGACACAACCGGCCGTGGGTCAGCACATGCAGCGACTGGAACGCGAGGTCGGGATCCCGCTGCTCCTCCGCTCGGTTCGGGGGATCACCCTCACGGAGGCCGGCATGGCTCTGCTCGTCCACGCGGACGCGATGGCGGCCCGTCTCTCGGCAGCGGAATCCGAGTTGCAGGCGCTCGCGTCTCTGCAGCAGGGCACGCTTTCGCTGGTGGCGTTCCCGTCGGCCGCGGCCGTACTCGTCCCGCCCGCGCTCGCCGACCTGGCCGGCCGGGCACCCGCTCTCGACGTACGGCTGACCGAGGCCGAACCGCCCGAGGCGCGGGCCGAGATCCTCGCCGGAAATGCGGACCTCGCACTGGTCTTCGATCATCTCGGCCTGCCGGAGCACGGGGATCTGGTGACCGAGGAACTGTTCGAGGACCCACTTCGCGCAGTACTGCCGGCCGGGCATCGACTGGCGCGACGCGGGAAGCCGGTCGCGTTGGGGGATCTCGCGGGAGAGCGGTGGATCGCGGGATGTCCGCGGTGTGAGGCGCATCTCCTGAGTGCGACCGCCGAGGCCGGGTTCGTGCCCGACGTACGGCATCGGACCGATGACTACGTGGTGGTGCAGCGGTTGGTCGCTGAAGGACTGGCCGTGACGTTGTTGCCACAGCTCGCGTTGACTGCGGCGCCTGGACGGGGTGTCGTCGCGTTGCCGGTTCGTACGTCGCCTCGCCGGGTGGTCTCCGCGTTGCTCCGGGCCGAGATGAGACAGAACGCCGCGGTCGTCGCGGCCATCGAGGCGCTGCGTAGGGTTGCGGTGTGACTCGACCCGCGCTGGTGATCTTCGACAACGACGGTGTACTGGTGGATTCCGAGCGACTGGCCAACGGGATCCTGGCTGAGCTGCTCACCGAGGCCGGCCTGCCGTACACGTTCGAGGAGGCGGTCCGGGACTACATGGGCGGCAGCATGGTGTCGATGCGGCAGAAGGCCGAGGCCAAACTGGGTGCGCCGCTACCGGCCGACCTGGAGGACCGCTACCACCAGCGGTTGTTCGAGGGTTTCGAGCACCTGCAGCCGGTGCCCGGCGTACGGGAGGTCCTGGACGGGCTGGATGCCGACGGTACGACGTACTGTCTGGCCTCGTCGGGGACGCATCGGCGGATCCGGACGGCGCTCTCCACGGTCGGATTCTGGGACCGGTTCGAGGGGCGGATCTTCAGTGCGGAGGATGTCGAGCACGGTAAGCCGGCGCCGGATCTGTTCCTGCACGCTTCGAACACGATGGGTGTGAAACCGGACGACTGCGTGGTGGTCGAGGACAGCCCGCTCGGCGTCGCCGCCGCCAACGCCGCCGGTATGCGCGTCTTCGGCTTCGCCGCGATGACCGCGCGCGAGAAACTCGCCTCCGCCACCGCGATCTTCACCGACATGAGAGAGCTTCCGGCTCTGATCGAGAGTGCCTGAAAGTGTCCGCTGCGACCGTTCTGGGTATTCTCTCGGGACCGACCGGAGGAGGGGTGTCCGGACCGCCTGGGGGAGTTGGGCCGGAGGGCCTGAGAGACTAGGTGGGCTATGTATGACGCTGCCGAACCACTGACGGTGCGGGCCGAAGCAGTGGTGGACCTCGCTGCGATCCGCCACAACGTCGCTGCGCTGCGCTCCCGGGTGGGGTCCGCGCAACTGATGACGGTGGTGAAAGCCGACGCCTACGGCCACGGAATGGTCCCGGTCGCCCGCGCCGCGCGCGAAGCCGGTACGGACTGGATCGGCGCGGCCGTCCTGGACGAGGCGCTCAGCCTCCGGGCAGCCGGTGACACGGGGCCGATCTTCTGCTGGCTGACCACACCGGGCGAGCCGGTCGGCGAGGCGATTGCCGCCGGCATCGACCTGTCCGCCGCCGCGCCGTGGGAGATCGCCGAACTCGCCGATGCCGTCACGGACCGGCCGGCCCGCGTGCACCTCAAGATCGACACCGGTCTGAGCCGCGGCGGCGCAGTGGCGGAGGAGTGGCCGGCTCTGCTGCGCGCGGCGCAGCGTGAGGAGAAGGCAGGACGGATCGAGATCGCCGGGATCTGGTCCCACCTGGCCAATTCGGACGAGCCGAAGAGCCCGGTGAACGAGGTCCAGGTGGCCGCGTTCGTCTCGGCCGTCGAGGTCGCGGCCTCGCTCGGCGTGGAGCCGCCGCTGAAGCACCTGGCCAACTCGGGCGGCACGCTGGCGCTGCCGGAGACCCATTTCGACCTGGTGCGGCCCGGCATCGCGACGTACGGGCTGTCGCCGTTCGGGCACGCGCTGCCGTCGGCCGAGCTCGGGCTGCGGCCCGCGATGACGTTGCGGGCCCGGCTCGCCATGGTCAAGCGGGTGCCGGCCGGGACAGGCGTCTCGTACGGCCTCACCTGGACCGCGCCGAGGCCGTCGACGCTGGGGCTGGTCCCGCTCGGGTACGGCGACGGGCTGCCGCGGCACGCCTCGAACTCGGCCCCCGTCCAGGTCGCCGGTCAACGGCGAGGGATCGTCGGGCGGATCTGTATGGACCAGTGCGTGGTCAACCTCGAGGACGACCCGGCGGACGCCGGCGACCCCGTCGTACTGTTCGGATCGGGTGCCGGCGGTGAGCCGACCGCCGACGACTGGGCGGATGCCGCGCAGACCATCAACTACGAGATCGTGACCCGCCTCGGCGCCCGCGTGCCGCGGCGGTACGTCGACACCGCGGAGGCGACCGGCTGATGTCGAAGGCAGGACGCACCGCGGGGTTGATCGGAGCCGCGGTCGGAGTGCTGGCTGCGGGAGCAGCGGCCGGTGTCGCGGTCGAACGGCAGATGATCGGCCGTCGTTCGGGCCAGCGCGCCCAGCTGGAAGCCGAGCCGTTCGGTTCACTGCGCGGTACGCCGCACGTCTTCACCGCGGACGACGGCGTCGAGCTGTACGTCGAGATCGACGAGCTGAAGCGCTCCCGGCGGCCCGCCGCACCGCCGAAACGCAGGCTGCGGCGCAAGACGCCGGACGGACCCGAGGACCTGACGCTGATCTTCGCGCACGGGTACGGCCTGAACATGGACTGCTGGCACTTCGAGCGGCGCGACCTGGCCGGGATCGGCACGATGATCTTCTACGACCAGCGCTCGCACGGGCGGTCCGGGCGGTCGCCGAAGGAGAACGTCACCATCGAGCAACTCGGCCGCGACCTGTACGGGATCCTGCAGAAGTTCGCGCCGAGCGGACCGGTGATCCTGATCGGCCACTCGATGGGCGGCATGTCGATCATGGCGATGGCCGAGCAGCACCCGGAGATCTTCGGCGACCGGATCATCGGCGTCGGGCTGTGCTCCACCAGCGCCGGTGCCCTCGACCAGACCCCGATCGCCTTGCCAGGCAGGGCCGGCATGCTGGTACGCCGGCTGGCCACCCCCACCGTCGCCGCGCTCGCCCGGATTCCCGACGTCGTCGAGCGCGGGCGCAAGGCCGGGACGGACATCAGCTACCTGCTGACCCGCAAGTACTCGTTCGGCTCCGAGGTGCCGCCGGCCTTCACCGAGTTCGTCAACGAGATGATCGCCGCGACGCCGATCTCGGTGATCGCGGAGTTCTACCCGATCTTTGCCCTGCACAACAAGTACTCCGCGCTGGAGCCGTTGCAGAAGGTGGAGTGCGTGGTGGTCGGCGGCGACTCCGACCACCTGACGCCGTTCGAGCACTCCGAGGAGATCGTCCGGCACGTGCCCGGCGCCGAACTGGTCGAGGTGAAGAACTGCGGTCACCTCGGCCTGATCGAGCACCACCGCGAGTTCACCGCCGCTCTGCTCGGGATGATCGAGCGAGCCGAACAATCCCTGGGACACAGATGACCGACCTGCACGTGGTGGACGCCACGGAAGACAACGTCGACGAGATCGTGACGGTGATCCACCACGCCTTCTCGGCCCGGCGAGTACTCGATCCGCCGTCGACGGCCCTGTCCGAGAACGCCTCCACCGTCGGCGCCGCCGTCGCGGCGCACGGCGGCCTGCTCGCGCGCATCGACGGCGTACCGGCCGGTGCGATGCTCTTCGATGTGGCCGGTGATGTGCTCGGCCTGCGGCGAGTCTCGGTGAACCCGCGTTTTCAGGGGCGTGGAGTCGCGTCGGCGATGGTCGGTTGTGCCGAGGACGCCGCCCGGCTGCGCGGGTTGCGGCGGGTTCGGCTGATCGCCCGGGAGGAGCTGCCCGAGACGGTCGAGTTCTGGCGCCGGCGCGGGTACTCGGTGGTGGAGCAGCGCGGCCACGACCTGATCTACGCGAAGGCGATGCCGATCGAGCTGACCGTGCCGACGGCCGACGAGATGCGGTCGTACGGCGAAGAGCTCGCCGGGCAACTGCGGGCGGGCGACGTACTGGTGTTGTCCGGTGACCTCGGTGCGGGCAAGACGACGTTCACGCAGGGACTCGGTGCGGGGCTGAAGGTGCGCGGCGACATCACCTCGCCGACGTTCGTGATCTCGCGGGTACATCCGTCGCTGTCGGGTGGTCCGGCGCTCGTGCACGTCGACGCGTATCGGATCGGTGGGATCGCCGAGTTGGACGATCTCGACCTGGACGCCAGCCTGGACGACGCGGTCACCGTGGTCGAATGGGGACACGGGCTGGCCGAGACACTGGCCGCGGACCGGCTCGACATCGTGGTGACGCGCGGCGACGACGACACGGACGAGACCCGCGACCTGCGCGTGACACCGGTCGGCCGGCGCTGGGCCGAGACCGGCGTACGGCTTTCTGTTGTGGAGGACTGAAGTGCTGCTTGCTTTCGATACGTCCAGTGCTGCCGTGACGGTCGCACTGGCCACGCCGACTGGCGAGGTGCTCGCTTCCTCGTCGACCGTCGATGCTCTGCGGCACGGCGAACTCCTGGCGCCGGCGATCGCTGCGGCGCTCGCCACCGCCGGTTGCACGCCGCGAGACCTGACGAAGATCGCGGTCGGCGTCGGACCGGGGCCATTCACTGGCCTGCGGGTCGGGCTGGTCACCGCGCGGACGATGGCGGACGTGCTCGGCATCGAGGTCGTAGGGGTTTGCAGCCTCGACATCCTCGCTCTGCAGTCTCCTGTCGAGCAGCCGGTCGCGGTCGCCACCGACGCGCGTCGCAAGGAGATCTACTGGGCTCTGTACGACAGCCCCGCCGAGGACGGCAGCCGTCGCCGCATCGAGGGCCCTGCCGTCGATCGCCCCGCCGACGTCGCGCATGTGCTGGCCGGCCTACCGATCACGGGCCGAGGCGTCACCCTGTACGCCGAAGCCCTCGGCCGCGGCCCGTCCGCGGAGGTCATCGAGTACCCGTCGGCGGAGGTGCTCGCGGTCGGCGTTGCGACCGGCACGTTGCCGACCGTTCTTCCTGATCCCCTCTACCTCCGGCGCCCCGACGTCACCATGTCAGGCGGCCCGAAGAGCGTGTTGCCCACATGAGACCCAACATCCGCCCGGCGAATCCCGCTGACCTGCCGGCGATCACCACTCTGGACGAGGTGTGCTTCGACTCCGATGCCTGGAGTGCGGCTGCTTGGGCCGAGGAGTTTGCTCGGCTGGGGAGCGACCGGGTGGTGCTGGTTGCGGATGAGGGTGAGGTTGCTGGATACGTAGTACTGCTGGTGCCGGGTGCGGTGGAGGATCCGGTGGATCTGCTGCGGATCGCGGTGGCGCCGGCGGCGCGGCGTACGGGGATCGGCCGGCAGTTGATGTCCGCGGTCGTGCAGCGGTGCGCGGGACGCACCATCTTGTTAGAAGTTGCTGAGAGCAATGAATCCGCGGCCGCGTTGTACCGCGGGTTCGGATTCACCGAGATCAGCCGCCGGCGCGGGTACTACGCCGGCGGCGAGGACGCCGTCATCATGCGATGGCAGGAGGACCATGAGTGAGAACGAGCCGCTGATCCTGGGCATCGAGACGTCGTGCGACGAGACCGGGGTCGGCATCGTCCGCGGGCAGACCCTGCTCGCCGACGCGATCGCCTCCAGTGTCGAGGAGCACGCCCGCTTCGGCGGCGTCGTACCAGAGGTCGCCAGCCGCGCCCACCTCGAGGCGATGGTGCCGACGATCCGCCGGGCCTGTGAGACGGCGGGCATCAAACCGACCGACGTCGACGCTGTCGCGGTGACGAGCGGCCCTGGTCTGGCCGGCGCCCTGCTGGTCGGCGTCGCTGCGGCCAAGGGACTCGCGCTGTCACTCGAAAAGCCCTTGTACGGCGTGAATCACCTTGCCGCGCACGTTGCCGTCGACACCTTGGAGCACGGCGATCTCCCGAAGGGCTGCGTGGCGATGCTCGTCTCCGGCGGCCACTCGTCGCTGCTCGCCGTCGAGGACATCACCGACGGCGTACTGCCGATGGGCTCGACCATCGACGACGCCGCGGGGGAGGCGTTCGACAAGGTCGCACGGGTGCTCGGCCTGCCGTTCCCCGGAGGTCCATATATCGACAAAGCGGCGCGGGACGGCGGCGACCGGCTGTACGTGAAGTTCCCGCGGGGGCTGACCAGTCAGCGCGACCTGGAGCGGCACCGGTTCGACTTCTCCTTCTCCGGCTTGAAGACCGCGGTCGCCCGCTGGGTGGAGGCGAAGCGGCGTGATGGTGAGGACGTGCCGGTGAACCACGTGGCGGCCGCCTTCCAGGAAGCGGTCTGCGATGTGCTGACCCGCAAGGCGATCGATGCCTGCAAGGACCGTGGCTACGAGCACCTGCTGATCGGCGGCGGCGTCGCGGCGAACTCGCGACTGCGGGCGATGGCCGAAGAGCGTTGCGCCGAAGCAGGCATCGCCGTACGGGTGCCGCGGCCGGGGCTGTGTACCGACAACGGTGCGATGGTCGCCGCCCTCGGATCGGAGCTCGTCCGCGCCGGCAAGGCCCCGTCCCCGCTGGACCTGCCGGCCGACTCGTCCATGCCGATCACGACGGTTCTCAACTGATGATCCGCGAACACCCAGCCGGTTTTGTGGCCGACGACGATGCCTCGCGGGTCGATCTCGACGTGGTGCACGGGTTCCTGCGTACGGCGTACTGGTCGCCAGGCGTTCCCCGCGAGACAGTGGCGCGGGCGATCGCCAATTCGGTCGTCGTCGGCGTTTACGCACCGGACGGAGCCCAGGTCGCCTTCGCACGGGCGACGACCGATCGCGCGACTTTCGCCTGGATCGCCGACGTTTTCGTGCTTCCGTCCCACCAGGGTCAGGGCCTCGGCCGCTTCGTCGTGGAGACCCTGCTCGATCACCCGGAGCTGCAAGGTCTGCGCCGTACCATGCTCGCCACGGCCGACGCCCACGAGTTGTATCGCTCGTACGGCTTCAAGGATCTCGCTGATCCGAGTCGCTTCCTCGTCATTCAGCAATCGCCGGCCAGCCTGTACGGCGCGGTCTCCAACGGCACTGCTGCCGAGCGGGCATGACCGACGCCGAGCCGTGGATCGATCTGCTGGCTGCTCCTGAAGGAGCGACCGAGCTCGTGCTGCT